>NZ_AYXY01000023.1:0-661964 GCF_000511935.2 Zhouia amylolytica AD3
GTGTTCTCATAAATACCTGCCTCCTGGTAACTTATATCTTTTAGGTTCCTTAACTGTTCTTCAGCAATCATGATTACTTATTTTTATATTTTATTGGATATTGGCTTATTACTCCATATAATAGTGCAAGATAATTTATTTCAATCCCTTATATAAATCTTTGACACATCTTTCACAAAACGCGTTCCTTTTATTAAATAAACTTATTTTCAGAAGTATCTTCTCAGATTTTAAAGCCTATTATTATGGAGCTACTAATTTCCTAAACTATCACAGCAATTTTTAAATAATTCGACCAACAACCAAGGCCAAAAGCTAAAAAACATTACCTTTAGAACAATGTGTATTTTGCACAATTCACGCTATGAATACGACACTATAAAGATACATATAAAAGATGTACTTTCTTAATGCAAACCTATGAGGCACCACCTATTCATTATATACCTGACTTTTTTATGCACCATAACTATTAATGGTCAAAATTCAAATCATTTAAAAAATTCAACCAGCCCCTATTTGCTTGCACATAAAAACAATCCTGTCGATTGGTATCCATGGGGTAATAAGGCTTTAGAAAAGGCAAAAAAAGAGAACAAACTAATCGTAATAAGTATTGGTTATTCGGCCTGTCACTGGTGCCATGTAATGGAGAAGGAATCCTTTTCAAGCGAAGAGGTAGCCCAGGAAATGAATGCTAATTTTGTTTCGATTAAAGTTGACAGGGAAGAGCGTCAAGATATTGATAACATCTACATGGAAGCCTGTCGCCTATTAAGTGAAGATTGCGGATGGCCTCTGAACATTATTGCGTTACCTGATGGAAAACCGATATACGCCACCACCTATCAAAACAAAAACAACTGGATAAAAATTTTAAAATTTGCCTCAGAAAACTATCAGCTCAACCCAAATGGTTTCGAAAATCAAGGTGCATTGATTCAAAATGAATTAGCCAAACAATCGTCCCCAAATGGCGAAATAGCCTCTGCAACCAGCAAAAATGTAGTATCTATTGGCATTAAACAATGGCTAGAAGATTTTGACCCCATTAATGGCGGCTACAAGGGGACTGAAAAATTCCCTTTACCACAAAGCTTCAATAGTCTTTTAGATTATTACTATTATGCTAAGGATTCGAATGTTTTGAATAAGGTTACACTTACCTTAAATGCCATGATGAATGGAGGCATATACGACCATCTTGAAGGTGGTTTTTCCAGATATAGTACGGATCCCGAGTGGAGATTCCCCCATTTTGAAAAAATGTTATACGATAATGCGCAATTGGTCCATCTTTACTCCAAGGCTTATCAGATAACCAAGGACGAACGTTATAAAAAGGTGGTTTACCAGACTATTGATTTCTTATTGAATCAAATGACCACAGAAGAGGGCTTATTTATTTCTTCGTTGAATGCTGATTCAGAAGAGGAAGAAGGGACTTATTACACCTGGACCTACGATGAACTGCAAAAGGTTTTAGGAGCAGACTTCACAAACTTTAATAAAGTTTTTGCGGTTACGAAAAACGGTAATTGGAATGACGGCAAGAACATCCTGTATTTAGAAAAGGATGTCGGTGGACTTGATGAAAAAAGACTGCAGGAGTCCTTAGAGAAACTTAGAACATATCGATCCGAAAGGAAGTCGCCAACAAGAGATGAAAAAGTCTTAACCGACTGGAATGCATTGACCATTTCTGCATTGGTAAAGGCCTACAGAGTTTTTAATGAAAAAGAGTGGTTACGCATAGCAATCCAAACGACAGAATTACTACAGAAAAGGGTTTATGAGACAAATTCCTTAAAGCACAGCTACCTTAACGGAAAAGCCACTATCGATGGCTTTTTGAATGATTACAGCTTTTTAGCAGCTGCTTATTTAGACCTTTACGAGGCTACTTTCAACATAAAGTGGATTGATGCAACCCAAAAACTTATACATCTGTATACCCTTAATTTTGAACGAGACCCATCTCAGTTATCTTATTTTAAACCAAAAACCACCGAAGCGCTTTTTGCTAAAAAAATCTTTTTAAGAGACGATGTGGTGCCTTCCGGAAATGCGGTTATGTGTACCAATTACTATAGACTGGGAATTTATCTGGATCGAGCAGACTACAAGGAGGTTTATAAAAATATGCTCACCCCTGCCTCTAATGACTTCACAAAGAATCATCGTTTTTATGCCTCATGGCTCAAACCCATTTTATGGCATATAACACCGCCTTACCAGGTAGCAATCACAGGTGATCAGTCAATTACTACCAGAACACTTCTGGATAATCAGTTCTTGCCTAATGTGATTTTAACAGGGAGTACAGCAGATGAAAATCTCCCTATATTAAAAGGGAAATTATCACCTGGCCATACTGTAATTTATGTTTGTAAAGATGGTTATTGCAAGCTTCCTACTTCGAACGTTGATGTTGCTTTAAATCAGATTTCGAATTAAACTTAAACACTTGTAGTATATCATTATTATTGGCAATTAACACCCAGCCCTTATCTTCGATGAATTTCATCTTTTTTGCATCACCACGGGTGAAAAACCCACTATTGGTATTTGATACAAATTCAAAACCTCCCTTTCCATCACCTAACAATAAGCCTCCTGTTCCCGCATCATTTCTCGTAGTCTCTATTTCAGAAACAAATAAATTTCCGGTGAACAATACATCCAGATTACCGTCGTCATTAAAGTCGTCAATCAACATATCATTAATGCTTGAAAGCTGCGACATATTAGGCAATGCTTTAAAGGCATATTCACCATTGCCTAAATTCTCTATATAAACGGAAGCAAAAGTATCTGCTTTGTAATGTAACGCCTTTTCCAGATTGTCCTCACCATAAACTTCCTCAAGCTCTAAAGATGCAAAAACATCATATTTTTTAAAGGTCTTTTTCAGACTAGGCACCTGCTGGGAGGAACACGAAAATCCCCTTAAGGGATAATGTTTATTTTCCTGATAGTACCCTAAAACAATATCATTTGAACCGTTATTATCAAAGTCATGATAATACACATCGAATGGATTTTCAGGCGAGGTTTTATACTTGTAATTAAGACCAATATTCCCCACTATAAAATCACTATCTCCGTCATTATCGAAATCTCCTTTTTCTATACTGAACCACCAACCCGTAGTTTCTGAAAGGCCTGGCACTTCTTTTTTAACCAAGGTTCCTTCTACATTTTGAAAAAATGTAACGGGCATCCATTCTCCTACAACAATAAGGTCTACCCATCCATCTTTATTAAAATCATCCCAAATGGCATCGGTAATCATTCCAATGTTTTCCATTTCTGATGCAAGTTTCCTGGTTTTATTCACCAACTTGCCATTATCATTTATCAAAAGCATGGAAGATGTTGGTTCAGGGTATTTCCTGGCTTTTAATCTTCCTCCAACAAAGAGATCCAGATCGCCATCATTGTCTACATCCTGAGCTTTGACAATACTTCCACTGATATTATCTAGGTTTTGGATCTTCATCTTATTAAACTTTCCAGATCCATCATTTATATAAAACCTGTCGGCATAGGACTCACTTTTATCTTCAAACTCATTCCCACCACTGACCACATACAGGTCGAGGAACCCATCGTTATTTACATCTATAAACGCTGCATCAACATCTTCGTACATGGCCTCCTTATTCCATAAATCTACATCTGACTTTACAAACCGGTCACCATTTTGAATATAAAGTGACGCCGGTAGTCCTGCTGCACCGCCAATAAATAAATCTACTTTATCATCATTGTTTACATCACCTACCGCCAAAGAAGGGCCAAACTGAGACATTTTATGAGGTAACAACACCTGATAATCAAAATCGTTAAATTCATTTTCTCTATGAAAATGATTGAGGCTTATTTCGGGGGTTATATCTTCAAATAGTAATTCCTGATCTCTATTTTTTGATTGCTCTCTTTTCTTTTTCGCATCCTCTAATAGCAAATCAAGTTGCTGATTTACTTTCACATCTTCAAGAACACTCACTTTATCATTTGGCCAAATGACTTTAATCTCATCAATTTGGGTTACCTCTCCCACTCCGAAATGAACAGTTTCTTCACTTGTAGAGTAGATTCCCCGAACATTTGTGGTTTCAAAATACTGCTTTTGTGATCCGGTTGTTATTTCTATGCGGGTTCCAAGTGTTGGGATATTATTTTTTGAATTTAATTGTAGTCGAATGTAATTATTTGATCGACTATTGTTTCTGTAAACAAATGCTTTTGAATTTACATTATTTACTATCAGATCCAGATCTCCATCATTATCAAAATCGGCATAAGCCGCACCATTAGAGAATGAGTTTTGGTCAAGCCCCCAGAGGCTGCTAACATCTTCAAAATTCAGATCTCCATCATTTTTAAATGCATAATTAGGGATGGGTTGCGAAGGAATAATAGAAAGTGTCTTTTCGAGATCCAATATATCCCATATACTGACTTCTCCTCCATTAGGATTATCTGCCACCCATTTATTGGCTGTTTCCATTACATATGCACCTACTTTCTTATCGGCATCCGTATTCCTGATATCTCGAAGCAATCCGTTGGTTATATACACATCTTTTAAACCATCATTATCAAAATCGGCGATCAGGTTTGCCCAACTCCAATCTGTGGTGGCCATATTGGTAAGCTGAGCCACATCACTATAGGTTCCATTCCCATTATTAAGATGGAAATTATTAAACATATACTGATAGTGCCCTCCATTGTTAACCACGTTCCAGAATGACTGAGGATTCATCCCACTCATATTCGCTTTCAGGCGAAAGTTATCTTCTGCAACCATATCAACCACAAAAACATCTAAGTTTCCATCATTATTGATATCGCCGGCGTCAACTCCCATACTGTAGAAAGACATATGATTCAATGCGGTATTGGCCACATTTGTAAAGGTTCCGTCCTTGTTATTCATAAATATAAAATCGGGGGCATAGAAGTCGTTTGCCACATACAAATCTGTCCAGCCATCATTATTTAAATCTGAGGCCGAAACAGCATTTGGAAATCCTGTTAATCCTACATTAGCCTCTTTGGACACATCGACAAAGCTACCTTTTCCTGTGTTTTTATATAAAACTAAATGATATTCCGGCTTTAGTAATGTAGTGCCAAAATATTCAGAATAGCTTCCTGGATTGGGGGGTTGGGTTAATAAGAAAAGATCTAAAAACCCATCTTTATTGTAATCTAAAAAAGTAGCATGTCTTGTTCGTTGCTTATTTGCAATTCCATACTTCTCTGCAGACTCGGTAAATGTTGCATCACCGTTATTAACATACAAAAGGTTTCTTCGCAATTCAGGTTGATGATCATAAAGTTCTCTACTCACATAAATATCCTTATAGCCATCATTATTTATATCGACGATTGTTACTCCAGTAGACCAACCACCATCGTTAATTAAATTCGCTTTTTTAGTTATATTCTCAAATTTAAATTGGCCTTTATTAATATAGAGTTCATCTTCAACCATGTTCCCGGCGAAATAAACATCCATGAGACCATCATTATTAAAATCAGCAACTCCTACTCCTGCACCGCCATAAAAGTTTGCATATAGTAAAACATTTTTTTCTCTATCATCTACAATCGTATTTTCAAAATGGATACCGGTTTCATCTGCATTCAATTTAGAGAAAAGTTTATTTTCCTGAGACCAGGAACTTAAACAAGAAAAAACCCAAAGAACAGCAATTATATTTCTCATAAAAAACGGTTTCATTATAAGCCAAATAAAGGAGAGTCTCCTCTCCTTTATTCAAGCTAAAATTACATTAAAAGCTATACTTATTACTCCACATCCCACCACACACGGGTAGTTAAAAGATCTGGACCTTGAGCTGCAACCGCAGCATCGTAATTCTCTTTATTAATACTTTGCTCACTGGTTGAGTAGGTAAGTCTTCTAGGGATGGTACCATTGGTTACGTTACCCGGATAATTAACAGGTGTTAAGTTTGGTAATCCTGATCTTCTCCAATTCGCAAAGGCCTCATATTCATTTAAGAACGTTGCCGCCCAGTATTGCGTATTAATTTGCTCTAAAGCATTTGCAGGATCGAATGGGTATGCAGCTAAATAGGTATCGATATCAGCATCATCGATGATTGCCGCTTCTCCATAAAGTTCAAGCATTTTCATAGCTGCTCTCACTCCAGCATTGTAGTGAGGTGCAGGATCTCCACCTGCTAAGCCCCATCGCTCTGCTGCTTCAGCTAACATAAACTCAACTTCAGCATAAGTCTGAAAAAACATAGGAGCATCTTCTCCTGTGATGATATTTCGGTTAGGCTCAGCATATAAATCTGTATTTTCCTCACCAGTCATTTCTTCAAGCATATTAAGATCCAGTCCGTTTGGAAGTCCTTTAAGATCTGCAGGAGCCGTACTGTTATCACTTCTACGTGCTGCCAAGATTGGTAGTCTAGGATCATCTTGTAATACAGCAATGAATGTATCACTCATTCTCATGCTTGCATCTGCGGTAAACACCTCTCCGTTTCCATTTCTATTGATTCCTTCAGGTCCTGGTGTATGTTGAATATATGCGATATCTGCATTCGACTCCATTACACCACCAGCAATCGCTTTGGTCACCCATTGTTGAGAAGCCGCCGGATCTACTTTTATCAATCTAAATCCTAAACGCATCATCATAGAATAACCAAATCTTCTCCATTTACCCTGATCACCCTGAAACATAATATCTGCTGCACCAAATCCTGAAGTTCCATCTCCAAGGGCTGCAGTAGCCTCTTCAAGTTCTTTCAGCATATCAGCATATATTTCACTTTGGGCGTCATATTTAGGTGTCAATATTCCATCTATTACCGCTTTACCTGCTTCGCTATAAGGCACATCTCCGTAAAGATCGGTTAACCTGTGATAAATGAAAACTCTCATAATTCTAGTGATGGATTTCATTTCTTCAGGCAGCCCTTCTTCGTCGATCTGCACAAGCATATCTTCTACAGTTTTAACTGCATTTCCGTATATTCTATCAATCATGGAAGAGGCATATCCCTGGTTCCATGTGTATTTATCTCCTGACCAATAGCCGGCTGTAGTGGCAAAATGCTGCATCATGGTCGAGCAATAAATTAAATTAGCTCTCCAGTTCTCATAACGTTCACCCGAGGTATAAAGTTGGGTAGACGTAAGCTTATTCTGCACATTTACCTGATTCGGCTTTGTAGGATCAACATTGAGTTCATCAAACCCCTGATCGCACGCACTTAAAACGACAGCAATGAGGAGTATATATATTGACTTTTTCATAATTAGTTTCATTTTAAAATTTAACATTTAAATTAAGTCCATAACTTCTTGTCGCTGGAAGTCCAAAGTATTCCAATCCCTGAGCGTTTCCTACATTATAAGCGCTCTCCGGATCTATATTATCAATTGATCTGTTTATATAAAATAAGTTCTGTGCAATAAGTGAAATACTTGCATTTTGAATGAAAGTCTTATCTAACAAACTACCAGGGAAACTATAGCTCAAGCTAAGTTGTCTGAACTTAATGTAGTCTGCATCGTCAACAAATTCTTCAGCTATTCCACTAATTCTACCATAATAGGTTTGTAGATTTTCAGGAGCTACAGTTAATTCGAAAGGCTGATTTGTTTCTCCATCAATTCCTGAAACGGTTAATCCGTTTTCACGACCTTCTAAAGTAGCTTTGTGTAAACCATTTCCATAAGTAACTGCGTTAGTACCTGAAAAAGTCTGACCTCCGAACTTCGCATCAATAAGGAAGTTTAAGCTAAAGTCTTTATAGGTAAAAGTGTTTGTCCAACCTAATACCCAAGGTGGCACCCCTTCTCCTAAGATTTTACGCTCTCCTATTTGCGCCAATGGAATTCCATCATCGGTAACATCATAAACGATATTTCCGCTATCATCTCTTACATAAGAAACACCATAGATAACACCATAAGGCTGACCAACGATGTGCTTAATTTCAACATTTCTTGTTCGCGGTTCACCTAAACTAATATCTGTACCATCTTCATTGGTAGATAAAATAGTACCTTCATTGAAAGTGGCATTTACACTGGTTGACCATCTAAAGTCTTCCGTTCTTACAGGAACACCGGTAACAAGCATCTCCACCCCTTTATTTTCTATTTCCCCTAAATTACTTAATGCCGTTGCATATCCTGAGAAAACAGATGCTGTAGCCGGAACAATATCATTTAAGGTTTTATTTTGGTAGTAAGCCAAATCGAACTTAAGTCTGTTTGAGAACAAACGAACATCAAGACCTACCTCAAATTCTTTTTTACGATACGGTAATAGACCTGGGTTAGGCACTGAGTTCCCGTTAATTGCTCCAAGTGGTTGCCCCTGGTGACCCTGACCAAAAATCTGATATGTTAAAGCTAAGCCATAAGGATCTTGCGCACCACCTGACACTTCAGAATAACCACCTCTTAATTTTAAGAAGTTAATAGTCTCAGGCATATCAAATGCTTCTGAAAGGATAAAACTCGCATTCACTGATGGATAGAAATCGTTATTCGGTGTATCTTTACCAGGGTATGACAAGGTTGAGAACCAGTCATTTCTTCCGGTAAAGGTTAAATAAGCCATATCCGCATAAGAAACTTCCACTGAACCGTATAATGATCCGATTTTACGCTCGCCATAGGATCTGCTACGCGATTGGTTTTCTGTATTACCAACATCTTCCAATCCAGGAACAATAAAGCGTGCACCTCTTTGACCAAGGTTCTCCTGAGTCACATGGTTACTGTTTGCTCCAACGAAAGCCGTCGTACTAAATTTATCCGTTATATCTTTTTCGATACCTAAGATCAGATCCGCATCTACTTGCGTATAGCGTATTTCATTTTCATTAATAGCCCCTAAAGGAATATAAGCAGTACCCCAAGGCTCTACTGAAGTTCTTCTAATCGTGTAGTGGTCTACCCCGGCACGACCGCTTATGTACATCCAGTCTAAAATATCATATCTTATAGAAGAGGAAGCAATCAATCGATTCTGAACATCCTCGTTTCTAAAGTTGTAAGCAGCCCAATAAGGGTTTTGCGAAAATGTATTACTTGAGTATGCTCTTTCGGTTCCATCCGGATTTTCTCCCGGATCCATAAATCTTACGTCAACATTCGGCGATAAGTTTGCCACGGTGAAGTTAGCATTACCAGGCGCATCAGATAATCGCGCTCTGTTATGCACATTTTCTATAATATATTTGGCATTCACCTGTGTTGTTAATTTCTCATTCAACACGGCTCCTGCATTAATAGAAAAAGACTTTCTGTTTAAATCTGCATTTGGAATAATATCATCACTGTCTAAGTTTGAAGCAGAAAATCTATAGTTCATATTTTCGTTAGCATTGGTCATAGCCACAGTATTGATCATAGTTGACCCTGTTCTATAGAAGTGATCAACATTACTTCCTACATAAGAATAAGGTCTTTCAACCCCATCCCACTGAACTACATCAGTACCATCTAAACGAGCACCCCAAGAGCTTAGTCCTAAATCAAAAGCTTCCGCTTCATTAGCAGGCTTTCTACCTTGAGTACCTTGTCCGTATTGTCTTTGAAAATCTTGTAAAGAAGTATCCACGGTATCGAAAGTAACCTGGCTACTGATCTCTACTCCAAAACCTTCTTGTTGCTTACCAGATTTTGTAGTTACCACAATCACCCCGTTCGCAGCTCTGGATCCGTAAAGAGCGGAAGCAGCACCCCCTTTTAATACACTCACAGATTCTATATCATCAGGGTTCAAACTAGAGATACCATCTCCACCATCAGAACCACCCCAAAGCCCTGCGGCTCCGTTATTTTCGTTACTAATGGTTACACCATCAACAACGTATAAAGGCTGGTTGTTCCCTGTTAATGAACTGGCACCCCTGATCACTACTCTACTTGATCCGGCAGCACCTGTAGCATTTTGGGTAATATTCACCCCAGCTACTTTACCTTGTAAGGCATTAATTGCATTTGTTTGTTTAATTGTAGATAACTCTTCACCTCCAACTTCAGTTAATGAATAACCTAAGGCCTTCTGTTCTTTTTGAATACCCAAGGCAGTCACCACAACTTCTCCAAGTTGTTCAGCACTTTCTTTCAGGGAAACATTAATACTTGTCATCCCTTGAACTGCAACTTCTTTAGAAGTATATCCAATTATGGAAAATACTAAAACACCATTATCAGGAATATTACTAATATTAAAATTCCCGTCAAAATCGGTTGATGTACCATTACTGGTACCTTTTAAGATCACATTTACTCCAGGCAACGGTGAACCGTCATCTGCATCTGTAACTGTTCCAGTAACAGTCTTCGTTTGTGCTAAGATCGCTTGTGAACACAACGCAAACACAAACACCATTAAAGGCAGTAGTTTTTTACACATAGATTTGAAATTTAAGTTAGTTGTTGATTAATTTATGACTTTTTCTTAAAAAAACCATACTAAATGTTAGTATTAAGTTAAATTTTAAGAAAATATTTCGACAAACAACAACTAGCAAAAGTCAAATAACATGAAATCAGAACCAACCATCCTTTACAGGAATTGAAAAAAAAGGCCCCATTCGGGGCCTTCAAACACAATAAAAAACTATATAAACTAACTAAATGAGAACTTACTAGTTAACATCCCAGAATATTTTTGTCGTTAAATTATCTGATGCGCTAACCTGGTTATAATTTTCAGTATTGTATATACGTTCACCACTTGGATATATCCATCTCATTGGAGGTAAAGTTTGTGGATTTGCCTGGTCTGCCTGGAATTCTAATTCAGGTAAGTCCATTCTTCTTAACTCCGACCAGTTCTCTACAGACTGTACTACATTGAAGTGAATCCACTTTTGCTCTCCGATCAATCCTAGTTTTTCAGCTCCTGTAGTAGCAGCATCCCAACTTACACCCGGACTCATCAGGTATGCCGAAATCTCAGCTTCATCTGTTGGCATTAGCTCACCAGCAGCATTATCTGCACTCAGACTATTTAACCAATAATAGAATTCTATAGATTGTCTAATCCCAGTTTCGTATGCGGTTTTTGCCATGGCGTCATTCCCCTGACCAAGGTAATACTCTGACACAAGAAAACTCACTTGAGAGGCATTCATCAAAACTCCAGGGAAATAATCATTTCTACTTAAGGTTGTACGATTATAGATGGCCAACTCTCCACTACTAACCGCTGCTTCCTGCTCAGAAGCCGTCAATAAAGGATCTAATCCATTATAAACGCCACCTGCAGATTCACCCGGCTCGAACATTGCTCTCAATCTCGGGTCAGCATTGGTATTCATATGATCCATCATGGCTTTACTTGCCAGGTTACCGTCCCAATCTTCTAATCCAGTTTCAAAACCTTGAGAGTTAATTGGTGTATCTAGGTTTGTAACCTCTATCTGAATATTATCATCATTACTTTCTATGATCGGATAAGACCCTGGGTTATTTAGGATGGAAGCAATTTCCGAATCTGCCCTTGACTCAAATGAGGACACACCTGAAACCCTTGTAAGCATTCTTAATCTCAATGAGTTACAATACTTCTTCCATAAATCAAGGTCACCTCCATTTAGAAAATCCTGATTGTTAAATAATACTGCAGTTCCGGAATCAAAGCTGATATTATTTAATTCATCAGCAAAAGTTTTCAAATTATCCAGCATCATTGTATACAGATCTTCTGCATTATCATAAGGAGCTAAAGACCCTATATAATCTCCACCATTCTGGCTTAACATTCCTGCCTCATTAAATGGTATATCTCCATGTAAATCAACCACCTTCTGTGTATGATCATACAAATAGATAGTCGCAGTTAACATGAACACTCTATATTTATTTTGTTCTTCAGGAGTTAGCTCATCATAAACCTTTTCTAATTCCCTGTACTGAGCTAACATATTATAGTAGTTATCCCATCTTCTGGCAATACCAGCTTCTCCAGGCACATATTGATTGGTAGCATTCACCCAACCTACGGCCTGATTGTATCTTGTTAGTGTTGTTCTCAACACAATAAAGTAATTAGGATAGGAAGGCAACACGTAATCCTTGTTGGTTACCATAAACCCAGCAAACTGTTTATCTACAGTAGTTTCCGCGATCTTAGAAGGACTTGAGTAGTCATCACTAAAATCGGATTCTTGACAACCGGTAAACAGCAATGCTCCGGCCATTATAATAGGTATATATATTTTTTTCATTTTAAAATTTTTTGATATTAACAACCTAATCAAATTACAAACTTGCACGTATCATCATCCCGAAAGTTCTTGTAGAAGGATTGGTACCTAAATTGTTTACAGACTGGAACCATCTTGAACCAGCTGTTGTCTGCTCAGCATCTAAATGATCTAAAGTTCTATACAGGTAAAACAGGTTTCTTCCGAAAACAGATAATTGAATATTTTGGAATCCTATTTTCTCTGCAGCTTCTCTAGGTATCTGATACTTTAACGAAAGCTCACGCATTTTGAAATATGTATTTTCTTTCACATACAACTCATATCTTGTATTCGGGCTATACTGTGGCCCACCCCAGTTATAAACAGTCCAGTAATACTCAGGGTTTGAAGTGATATAATCGTTCGTTGATCCATCATCCTTAACACCATCTAATACAATACCATTATCATATACAGTTTCCCCGTTAGGACCCTGTGTCGCATCTGTAAGATGTCTGTCACCGGCAGCATCCTGATACCAGCTTAAACCTCCATGTTCAGCATCCATATAATTTAAACTTTCTTCTGTTAATCCTCTACCAATCATCCAGTTGATTGCTGTTGGCATTACGTGTCCTCCAATTCTATAATCTACCATGGCGTCTAATGAGAATCCTTTATAAGAGAAGGAGTTAAAAACACCCCCCACTGCTTTTGGCATGGCATTACCCACTTTTATATATTCATTTGGATCAACTCTATACAATCCATTCGGATCTACTATTCTTCTACCTTGATCGTCAGTTGCTACAGGGTGCACATAAAAGTCTCCCATTGGCTCACCAACTTTAGACACTAACTTGGCTGCATCACCATCCCAGTTGGTATGTTGTAATTCATCAAGACCTGGCGCTAACTTTTCAATTGTATTCCAGTTTTTCGCATAATTCACTCTTACATCCCAGGTAAAGTCACCATCTATAGGTGTTACATTTAAGCCAACCTCTAAACCTTTATTTCTTAAGGTACCAATATTAGTCAATACAGAATTAGCTCCTGATGTAGACGGTAAGGTTAATGGTAAAATCTGATCTTTAATCTGGGCATTATAGTAAGACACATCTAATCCGATTTTACTATCGAACATTCTTGTTTCAAAACCAAATTCAAATTCATGCTTCTCTTCAGGTCTGATTCCATCATTCCCCTGTGACATTGGAAGCTGAGTATAAAGAATTGCTCCTCCACCTTGAGAACCTAGTGTATTCTGCGTGTAAGCCTGATTAGCTCTGTAAATATCAGGGTAATTACCTACAATACCCCAAGAACCTCTTAATTTACCGTAGTTGATAAAGTCCGGCATTTCAAAAGCATCGGAAAAAACGAAACTTGAATTAACTGAAGGGTACGTAAATGCATTATTATCAGGGTGCATTGTTGAAGTTCTATCACGTCTAACCGTACCTTCTACAAATAAAAATCCTTTATAGCTGAAGTTTGCCGTACCGATTAATGCATCCTTAGTAATATTGAATCGATCACTCCCTGAATTCGGAGTATTTGTCGAGGCTGCCACATCAAACCAGTTCTCTACACTTAAACCTCCATTGGTTGCTCTTCTCACCATGGTACGCTCTTGTTTAGTAGCATTGTAACCAGCCATTAAAGACATCTCTAAATCAGGGGTTAACTCTTTCGTATATGTCAATAACACATCTCCATAAACGATCTTATTGATATCATTTGTTAAAATAAACGCTCCTGACGGACCATAAACCAAAGGTCTTGTAGTTGCACGACTGTCTTCAGTTCTCATCGAAGTGAAATCTGTTGAAATTCTACCTCTTAACTGTAAGCCTTTTGTAATATCCCAATAGTTGGTAAGATTTGCGATTACACGATCACTTTTTTCTTCTAACTGATGTCTGTTCACTCTCCATAAGTAATCTAACACAGCACTCTTATATCCAGGATAAATAATATTTTCATCCGGCGTTAAACTTTGATTGTTCCCTGTTACAAAACGATATCCTAAACTGGTCTGATAGTGGTCTAAATACCAATCTGCGTTATCGAATCTCGACATCATCCCACCGAAGTTATTCGTTAGACGGTCTATTGAATAAGGTCTGTTATTAACAGTTTGATTGATATAATTTATAGTAATATCTGTTTTAAACTTTTCTGCCCAATCAAAAGAGGTGTTTAAATTGAAAATATTCTTATCATTTTCAGAGTTCAAACTCACTCCTTCCAAATCCTGACGGGTATATGAAAAACGTGTATTCGACTTTTCAGTAACATTGGTAATTGCAATGTTATAAATATTGTTATTAGCGGTCTGGAACAATCCTTCATATGCATTTGTTTGTGCATTGTAAGGACGTACTTCACCATCCCATGATAACGTTGGCTGTCCATCGAACTTTGGCCCGAAGTTTAACGTTGTTCCGATAAGACCTCTGGTTTCATTAGTACCATCCCCATCAAGGTCGTAGTATACAAATCCATCTGCATCCTGACCAGCATCCGAAAGATAGGTAGGATACCCAGGACCTCTTACGTTTTGATACTTTGGCAAATAAGCTACTTCATCAAAACTTGTAGACACACTAAAGTTAACGCCAAGACCTCTGCCTTTCCCTTTTTTAGTGGTAATTAAAACCACCCCATTCACTGCTTCAGAACCATATAATGCAGCTGCAGAAGCTCCTTTTAAAATCGAAATATTATCGATGTCTTCCGGGTTAATATCCAACAATCCATTTCCTCTAAGTCGTTGATCACCCCAGTAATTACCGTTATTCACTTCTCCATCACGAATTGGCACCCCATCTAATACGATTAGCGGTTGACTTCTACCCGTGATCGAGTTAATACCTCTAATCTGAATATTCACCGGACTGGTTGAACCACCAGGTCCCTGAGAAATTCTTACCCCGGTTGCTTTACCATATAAAGCTGTACCGAAGTTGGGAGTTGCAGTTTCAACAAGTTCTTCAGAATCGATAGTAGAAGTAGCATATCCCAAGGACTTTTTCTCTCTTGAAATACCTAATGAAGTAACTACTACTGCATCTAATTGCTGAGTATCTTCTGCCAGCGAAACATTTACGGTTGTTTTTCCAGATGCGGTAACCTCCTGAGTTGCGAATCCAACATAGGAGAAAACCAATACGGCATCAGCTCCTACGTTAATGGTATAATTACCATCAAAATCGGTTGAAGTACCATTACTTGTCCCCTTTACCATAACCGTTACTCCCGGTAACGGCGAACCATCCATTTCACTGGTGACCTTACCAGTGACAGTTTTACTTTGCGCCAATACTGCCTGACTACACATCAACAGCACAAACACCAAACTCGATAGTATCCTTTTATACATACATTTAAAGTTTAAGTTAGTTAGTATTATTTTTGGTTAATCCTTAATAATTTGACATAAATGTTATGAATCTGTTAAATAATTAAAAAGAATTTCGACAGGCAACATAGGGCACTCGCCCAAAGTATGTATTTTAACTACGAAGAAGCTTTAATTTTGGTCCAAACGCCCAAATTAGGATAGAAAATTATCAAAACGATAATGAAATTCATAAAAAAGAGAATAATTTCTAAAATATGACAGAATATCGTAAGAAAAGACAGAATATACCACAAAAAAAAAGGCCCCTGCAGGGGCCTTTTTAAACACAATAAAAAACTATATAAACTAACTAAATGAGAACTTTTTAATTATTAGGTCCTACACCATAATTAGGATTCTCCTTATCAAACCAGATTCTTTCAGTATTCAAAGTAGCAGGATCGTTTGTACCTGTGGTAAACCCTTGCTCTTCGATAGCACTTGCACGATTCTCAAAGTTCGCGTCATCTCCAGTTGGAGTTTCGATGGTAAATCTACGTGGAATTGTAAGCTCTGAACCTGAAGCTAAAAGCGCTTCTCTCGGGAAGTATGCACTTCCTGTTTTAGGCACACCTGAACGTCTAACCAAAGTCCACAAATCTCCAGGAGTTGCAGCAAAATTGATATACTGCTGGATGTATACTTTTTCTAATCCATCTGTACTTAAATCGTAAGCAGGCTGTGTTAATAAATCAGCGATTTCTCCAGCTCTTAATTTAGTAGCGGCAGCTTCCGCTTCCGCTTCATCCGTATAAACGGGATCAGATTCATAATAAGGCTGTCCGTTATTCTCTGCTAAAGCATCCAATCTTAGTACAGAAAGCTCAACACCTCTATTGAAGTATTCCTGAGCCGTACCCGGAATATTAGCACCCAACAATTTAAATTCAGCTAAATATAAATTTGTTTCTGCAGAAGAACCTAAAATAACCTCTAATGAAGGGAAGTTATCTCTCTTTTCAATCACTCTTCCTCCTGGTCTTGTTGGGTATGTATAGTTAATACCAGTTCTTGTAATTCTTTCAGAATAAGAAGAAGTTGAAGCATAGGTCTTTTCTACACCATCAAGACTAATTCTATTCAATTCACTTTGCTGAAAATAAGGATCATTAGTCGCATCGAAACGCTCATCCGGAGATAATGGTGCTCCGAAATAACGAACCCATGGCTCACCTGGCGCTTCCCAACCTGCAAAGTTACCATCAACATCTGTCATTACATATTGCTCAACATACGGAGGAAGGTCTTTTCCTGCATCTATAAACGCCTGAACCACCTCTGCATTGAATCCGTTTTTAGTAAACAAGTAACGTACTCTTGGATCTTTATTTGCAATCAAGAAATCAACAACATTCTTACCTGCAGCTCCAGGCTGGTTACCGTTACCTGTACCGAAATAATTTTTATCTCTTTTATAGATAAAATCATCATCAAGGCTATTCATATATCCTACCGGTGAGTTAGCTACTTCTTCAGCAATTGATAAAGCTTTCGCTCTGTCTTTATTCACTAATCTTGCAGCAATTTTCAACTTTAAAAGGTTACAAAACTTAGCCCATTTGGTGTAATCACCTCCATAAACAACGTCTTGTCCTCCAATATCCAATTGATTAGAAGCCGTAAGACTTTCAATAGCCATATCTAATTCCTCTAACCATGTATTGAACATCAATTCCTGATTATCGTATACCGGAGTCAATAAAGCAGGGGTTGTATACGAAGCTAAAGCAGCTTCAGTATATGGTAACGAACCCTGATTATCAGTAACCGTAAGGTATGGCTGAATCAATGTTGGTACAGTCATCGCTTTCATAGCTTGCATACCAGCTTGTTCCTCTGCAGGCAAGGCATCAATTCTGAACCTTACATCTCTTACATTTGAATAAAGTGAAGGATAAAGTTGCTGATTCCCGTAAGGTCCCATCACAACAAAATCTTCATTGTTACCTACCCCAACGCCAGTTAACTGACTCCATGGGAACACATAATCGAAATTCGTATAGAACCAAATCGTATAATCGTTATTATACATTAGTTCGACAGATTTAGCCACTGAGAAACGTAAATCCGGTTCGGACAAATCTGATGGATTACTGTTAAGATCCGCAAAATGGTCTTTATCACAGCCTACAAAAGCAATTGCGAGTAGCGCTAATGATGTGTGAAATATATTTTTAATTTTCATCATATTATCTTTTAAAAGTCAATAGCTATTGTCATGGTATAAGACGCAGTGTAAGGGATAAATCCTCTTTCCTGGAATGACTCAGTACTTGTAGTACCTCTAAAACTTTCTGGATTCAGGTTATTTGGTAATGAATTATACAAATACCCTAAATTTCTTGCATTTACACCAACATAGAAGTTTCTAGCTCCGATTTTACTACTTACAGTATTTGGAAGGTTATATCCTAATGAAATATTTCTTAGCGCGATATACTTCACCTCATTAAACCAGTTGTCATTAACAACCCCTTGTCCCCATGAGTTTGTAAAATAATTATAGAAACTAGCGTGAGTAGGCTCTACAAAACCTTGATCGTAAGCTTCCTGATAAGTCATTCCACCCACATCAACAGAATTTCCGTTTGGTGCAGTAACGGTTTGTCCTTCAGCAAATACACCATCAGGAATTACACCATCACTAAATTGCTGTCCCTGAGTATCGCTGTATTGAGAAGTCCAAGACTGACCTCCATACTCTGGAGCTCTTCCATACAATGAAGTCTCTAACCATCCGTATGAAGTACCATATTTGTTAGAGTAAGAAGCAATATGCCCACCATATCTTGCATCTAATAGCACAGATAAAGTAAGTCCTTTATATGTAAACGTATTGTTCAATGATCCTTCAAAGTCAGGCTGTATCTTACCTACTTTTTCCACTTCATAACTTCTTTCGTAATAAGCACCTCTTCTCGAGTCACTCCATACGAATATTGGCATTCCGTTTCTTGGATCATTCGGATCGTCAGACTGCCATGTCTTAGGCTTACTATCACTCATTAAAGTACCGTATTCTCCTCCTTCGAAGGCTACCGCACCTACTCTAAAGTTACCGTAATTCACATAACCTCCAAGCACTTTGTACTCTCCTAATGCTTCATGCATCTCAGTAATCTTGGTGGTGTTTTTCCAATAATTAAAAGTAGCATCCCAACGGAAGTCTTCTGTTTTAATTGGTGTACCAGTAACTTTTAATTCTACACCATAGTTTGAAAGTGTACCAATATTGGTAAAGATTCTGCCATATCCAGATTCAGCAGGAACCGGGATATCACCGATCTGATTTGTAATATCTTCTTTATAGTAAGCAAAATCAAAACCTAATCTATTGTCAAAGAATCGAATATCTGCACCGATCTCATAAGAGTTCTTTCTCTCCGGCTCGATACTTCTATCGATTGCTGTAGTACTGATACCATTTGTATAAATAAAGGTACCATCATTCATTTCATAGGTATCCAGGTTATAACCCTGGTTCAGGAAATAAGGAGTTGTATCACTACCTACCTGAGCCCATGAAGCTCTTAGTTTACCAAAAGTAAACCAATCTGGCGTATCGAATGTTTCAGTAAATATCCAAGAAGAACTTACAGAAGGGTAGAAATATGAATAATTTCCATCTCCGTTACTATAAACTAATGCAGAAGACCAGTCATTTCTTCCTGTAATATCTAAGAACAATTGATCTTTGTAACCGAAGCTTGAAAGGAAGTATAAAGAATTAATCTTTTTAGTTCCAAAAACTCTAGCTTCTGTTCTTGCAGTTCTCTTAGAGTTGTTAAGGAAATATCTTCCCGGAACAATTAAACCACCATCGGTCCATGATCTGGTTTGTGATTTTTCCTGGCTCCATGCTTCAGCACCAAGCAATAATTGACCAGTAATATCAGGAGTAATATTCTTCTGGAAGTTAGCTGTAAACTTACCTGTTTTACTAACATCCTGAAAATGTCCTAACTCATAATACCCACCTTCATTCTGAAAACCTTGTCCAAGGTTTTTAACTTCCGTCTTAACATTATAAGAGTTCATGTTCGCTTCAGCGGTAAGCGTAATCCAGTCATTCACATTCGCAGTTAATCGAACGATTGGACGAATAACTTCTTCGTTACGCTCATTATTATTCATATTGTAAGAGAACCACAATCCTCTTGCCGGAACATAAGCATAATCATCACCATAAGCAGCATTAGGAACACCGCCATGTGCAGCCTGCCAGTATTGACGCTGACTGTATTTTTCTGCATCATAATAGTTTGACCAGGTACCATCAAAGAACAATTGAGAAATATCATTTCTTGGGTTCTTAGCGGTTGAAAGCGTATAAGAAATCGACGCGTCAGCTTTTAACCAATCTGTAAGCTCATGTGCTCCTCTGAACATTAAAGCATCTCTGTCGAATGTATTATTTGGTAACGTACCTTCTCTGTCATTTCTTGAATACGAAAGGTAGAAATTACCTTTTTCATGACCACCACTCATTGAAACAGACGTGTTGGTGTTCCAACCTGTATCGTATGCCTTAAGAACCCCATCTTTAACCGGGCTATAAGTAGTCATTTCACCATCGAACCCTACCATTGGTCTTCCATCAAAACGAGGACCGTAACCAGCCCATCCCCATGGATGATTAATTTTAGTTGGATCTCCATCCTGATTTGTATAAAACTGGTCCGTAGAGAAACGGTAGTAATTACCATCGGCATCTCTTTCACCATAATTAGTATACCCAGCTAATGCACCAGGACCAAATTCGTATTGTACATCAGGTTGATTGTAAACGTGATCAACACCCATAGATTGCTTTATAGAAACACCTATACCTCTTGATGCTGAACCGTCTTTAGTTTCAATCAATACCACCCCGTTCAAACCTCTGGATCCATAAAGAGCTGTTGCAGCTGCACCTTTAAGTACCGAAACACTCTTATAGTCATCCGGGTTTAAGTTCTTTAATATGTTACCAAAGTCATTTGAACTTGCATTCCAGTCTGCACTTGCACCTGTAACGTTATTCTCAAGAATAACTCCATCAACTACAAATATCGGTTGGTTATTGTTTGAGTTCAATGCTGAAATACCACGAATCTGGATTTTAGAATTACCAAACATACCACCATCTGAAGCTCCAATACTAACACCAGCAGCCTGACCTTGTAAAGCCTCTACCGGATTTACAGTATTCGTTTTTGCTAATTCTTCACCTTTTACCTCAGACATTGCATAACCAATCTTTTTGGTTTCCTTTTTAATACCTAAAGCAGTAACAACAACCTCATCTAACTGTTGCGTATCTTCGGTCATTGATACATTAACCACCGTCTTACCGGCGATTGTTATTTCCTGAGTTGTAAACCCAACATAAGAGAACACCAATACTCCGTCAGAAGGAGCTGACAAGGAATAGTTCCCGTCAAAATCGGTTGAAGTTCCAGTACTTGTACCTTTTACCATAACTGTCACGCCTGGTAAAGGAACACCATCAGATGCCCCAGTAACTGTACCTGTAATCGTTTTGTCTTGCGCCCAAATTGTCTGTCCAGACAACAAGCAGACAAATACCATAATGGTTAGTAGCTTTTTACACATACTTCTTGTTTAATGTTTAAAAATTAATTTAAATTGGTTGACCGTGTCTTAGCCATAAAACACTGGTATAAATGTTATAATAAGGTTAAATTATAGGAAAGATTTTCGACCGACAACTAATTAGAAAAGCTGAATAACGAAAACGATATCGCTTTCACTATTCAGCTTTTGAATACTTAATTTTTTGAAGAATTTTCGGTGTTTTAACCTAAAAAATTATTTATTATTTTATTTTAACAACAAATGCTGCGCTTTCCCCTAATTTACTCGCTATTTTATTAGGAATCGTCACCTTAAAACTCCCATTTCCCTTTTCAATCTGACATCTAACGTTTTCCCCTAAGACTTTAGCTTTTGCTTTGTTTTTTAACGCAAATGGCACCTCAATTGTAGTTGGTATTTCTGTCTGATTTTCATCAACTAAATAAATAAGATAGATAGAACCATCTTCTTTTGATGTAAGACAAATATTATCAAATTTATAAGGAGCAATTGGCTTTGTTCCATAAATTGCCTCACTGTTTACATCCATCCATGCTCCTATTTCCTCTAAAAGGTCATAAGCTCCCTGATCCCATTCTCCTTGAGCATTTGGGGCAACATTTAGTAGCAGGTTACCTCCTTTTGCTACGATATCCACCAACATATGAACAGCTTCTCTTCCAGACATATATTGAGCGTTTGGACTCCAGGACCATCCACCTCCGGAAATAATACATGATTCCCATGGGTACGGTAATGGCTTCTCAGGAACTCTGTTCTCAGGAGTTAAATAGTTTTGATTTTTGCCATGAACCGCCCTGTCCACTACGATCAATCCAGGTTGTTTTTCACGAGCTTTTTCTACCAGCTCATCCATTTTGATGTCCTGATCGATGATACGGTGTTTTACATAGCCAGTCTCATCACTTTTGGCCTGACGATCATACCAGCTGGTAATTTCTGACTTAGGAGTTTTAGCAACCCAACCTCCATCTAACCACAAAATATCTATATCACCATAATCGGTTAATAATTCCAAAATCTGGTTGTGTGTAAAATCAACAAACTTATTCCATTTTTCAGGATAGGCTTTAGGGTCGTAATTTACATTTCTATCTTTAGGAGGAAAATAAGGATCCCAATAGTATTCTGAATGCCAATCAGGCTTAGAAAAGTAAGCTCCTGCCCACATATCCTCATTCCTGAATGCTTCAAAGACTTCTTTTGCCACATTAGATCGAGGGTTAGAGGCAAACGGAGAATTTGTTCCAGATATCTTATAATCTGTATATTTTGAATCGAACATCGAAAATCCATCGTGATGCTTCGTAGTAAATACCACGTATTTCATTCCTGCATTTTTTGCAGCTTTCGCCCACTTTTCAGGGTTAAACTTCACAGGATTAAATGTCTTTTGAAGGTCTTCGTACTCTTGTTTATAAGCAAAATAGTTTTCCGGATTTGAACCTTTTTTACGTTCACACCAACCGTATTCTTCCGGGCATAACGACCAAGACTCTACAATACCCCATTGACTGTAAGCACCCCAATGCATTAGCAGTCCAAATTTCAAATCTTGCCATTCATCTAATTTTTCTAATACTGCTGGGTCGGTTTCCGGCACATAACGCTCATCTTCATAAACAGCCTGGGAAAAACCAACCTGAATACCGGATAATACCAAAAACAACACAAAGAGTTTTGTAATTTTCATCATTAAAGTAAAAGTTAATTAATTATTATTTCATCTATAAAAATCCAGGAAGGCAAGCCTGCTGCATGATGCCAGTATGGTGCTTCCTTTAAGTTTTCTGCAATTATTTTCACGTACCGCGCACTCACAGGATCAAAATCCAACTTAAAGTACTGGATATCATTTATCTTGCTTTCTTTATTGAGAGGCATTGGATTCTGAATCGAGCCAATCTTTTTAAATTCCACTCCATCATTCGACACATAATAGGTAACCTTTGAAGGATAGAAGACTATATGGTTGGTTACTTGTAAAAAGGCACTTGAAACGGTACTGATCTCTTTCAATCCTTCCAGATCAACAACTGCATCCAGGTCATTTCCTTCAAAGCCCAACCAATTCGCATAAAAGTTATTGCCTCCCAATGCTCCATCGGTAAGGGTCTGCGGATCCTCATCCGCATATTTCTTAGGCTTCGTATTCAGAACCACCTTTTTTCCTTTGGCGATATTAGGCTGTTTCGCCACCTCAATGGCTTTTCTATAAGCATCGCAATATTCATTTACCGTAAACCCCATCTCATTCATCATGGTTATATTCCATTGTTCACAAGTGGACTTAAATTTATCGAGTAAAGCAACTACCGCTTGATTTACTCCTGCTTCAGTTTTATTAGTTAATGAATAATCCTCAGAAATCCCTTTGCGACATGCTTCTAAAACTGCGTAATCTACTCCCAGTCTAGCCGCTTTCACTCGCTCTTGCACCTGAGGTTTATGTTTTACGGCTGCTTCAGCAGCATCAAAAATACTTGTATACTGTTTTAGCTTTTCAGGATTCAAATATGAAGAAAAAGCCTGTGAAGGATCACCATACAGAAACAAGAAGAAATCCTTATCATCCTGTATTCCCTTATGTATGGTATCGACATATTGCTTTATATAGGTTCCAGCCTCCTGATAGTAACCATCTGTAAACACTGTCATCAAACTATCTAAATTCAGATCAGGGTTCCATAATAATTTAGCCGTTACATAAGAACGTAATTCGAACAATTCGCTTGGGTTATTGCTATGTTGTTCAAACACCCATTTAACATTATTATCTCTAAACAATTTAATGTTTGGCTGCAGTGTATGGATATTTGGAAAGGGGGCTAAGAAATTAGTAAACTGGGTCGTATAATCCCAAATCCGAATTTTATCCGTTAACTTACCCCACCCCTTTAAATCCTCCGCAAAAGCTTCACACTTATTTTCAATGGAGCCACTTCTATCACATTCAATAGAACACAAGGTAACCAGCACGTTTTCATCAGGCCTTGTTTTAGAAGGTTTTCGAGTGTACTGATAGGCCAATGTTGAAATGGTTTTGTCCGGAAATCGTTCCGCTACTTTATTGACAAACCGAATCATCGTACCGGCATGACTACCCTCCTCTTCATCAATTGCTTTACAGGTATCACATTCACAGTGCTGCTGATTATCATTCTGACTCACAGATGCTACCGTAGCTTCCGGATGCTTCTCAAATAGCGATGCTACCGAATCAATTACGATCCGCAATACCTCCGGGTTAGTCAAACACAATTGGGTCGGCAATCTTTTACCATTTCTAAGCGCAAAATACTCAGGGTACTCTTTATAAAACTGTTCTTCCGGAATAAATTTATGAAACGTATGCACCCTGGCTTCAGGAACATAAAAAGGAAATGATTTTTTGGTCACTTTATGTTCATCCGCAAAGGTATGATTTTCATAAAAAAGCCTTGAATGCACCGTTCTAACTTCTATTTCAGGACGGTATACATAATTCAGGTTTTTATCAAGAACCACGTTCTCCATCTCCGGAATACTAGCAACATCCGGGGTATACCAATCACAACCCAAATACTGCTCTAAAAACACATATACTGCATCCATCAGCGCTTTATCAGACCCTCCATAAATAACCAGGTCCTGGTCTTCTGATCTTATGCCTATTTCTTCATTATCCCCATCAAGGGTTTTCAAATAAATTGATTTAACTCCTTCTGTTCCCAATTTCACAGGAACCTTTACCGAAGTAATCTTTTGAAGGTAATCCTGAAGAACCGCTGCCGCCTTTTTCTCTTCTTCTGAAGCTTTTTCATCCAAAACGATCGTATAATCAGTATGTCCTTTATCAATAAGGACCAACTTGTCTTTACTACAGGATACCAATAGTAACAGCAGTAATAATAACTGATATGCTTTGAAAGATCTCAACTTCATAATTTATATTTTTTTAGTTAGTCACCTCGAATGATGTCTTTATGGTATCCATTGAATTTCCTCCAACCATTACCTGAAACTTACCGGGTTCAACCACTCTTTTCATATCTCTATTCCAGATTGCCAGTTCTTCGGGAGTAAGTTCAAATATCACTTCCTTCGTTTCTCCTTTTTTGATAAACACACGTTTAAAGCCCTTTAAAGCTTTACGTGGGGTTGTTACCGAAGAATATACATCATTGATATACAACTGAACAACCTCTTCCCCGTCATAGTCACCGGTATTCGATACATTTACGGAAACCTCTACACTCTCATCCTTGCCAATGGTCTCAGCACTTAATTTAAGGTTGTCGTAGTTAAATGTGGTATAACTTAAGCCATATCCAAAATGATATAGAGGATCTTCGCTTTCTTCCACATATCTGTGAATAGCCGATGGCTTTTGATTGTAGTATATTGGCAACTGTCCTACAGATTTCGGTACGGTAATAGACAACCTTCCTGCAGGATTATAATCTCCAAAGAGCACATCTGCTATAGCTTGTCCCCCTTTTTCACCCGGAAACCAGGCTTCCAGAACAGATGGCACATTTTTATCGATCCAGTTAACAGACAACGGACGGCCATTAAGCAGTACGCAAACCACAGGTGTTCCGGTCTTTTGTATGGCCTGTATCAATTCTAATTGTTTACCATGGAGATCTAAAGTTGCGACATCCCGGTTTTCTTCCACAAGCTCTCTTGATTCTCCTATTACCACTACAGCTACGTCGGCCTTTTCAGCAATAGCAACTGCCGGATTGAAATCAACTTTTTTCAGGTTCCATCTCAAATGTGCACGGGCTCCCCAGCCTCCTTCCCACATTTCGATACGCACTTTGTACTTTCGACCTGCTTCAAAATTCATCGGATAGGTTACTATGTTAGTAGATCCTTTTGTCCAATTATCGACGATAAGTTTATCGTCTACCCACATTCTTACACCATCATCTGAACTTAAGCCCAGCCAACCTTCAAAAGAGGTGGTTGGCTTTAAGAAACCAGTCCATCGAATCGAAAATTGATCATCAGGCACTCCTTCTCCGGGAGACCATGGCCAATCGAATTCAAGTTCATCATCAACTCTGGTTAAAACAGGTTCACCTTTGAGGCTTCTATTGTCGAAATATTCTCCTTTAAGGCCATTCGAGGATTCATCGGGAGTCCACAAGTTCTCTGAAGATATAATCTGTCCTTTTATGATTAAAGGAACACCCTCCTCATAAAACACATTCACCTTATCTCCTACCTTTTCTTTGATTCCCTCTAGTACTGTAATCGCTTCTTTATTTCTTACCGCATATCCTCCAAGACGGGTTTCATCGGCATTAGGTCCTATAACTGCTATTGATTTAACATCATCATTAAAGGGTAATAAGTTCCCATCATTTTTCAACAGGGTTACCGATTTTTGAGCTGCCTGTAATGCAATATTCTGGTGTTTTTCCGTATGATACAGCTTATCAAACAGTTTTGCATCTGTATATGGATCTTCAAATAATCCTAACAAAAACTTAAGTCTTAAAACACCTCCTGCTGCTCTGTCGATGGCATCCATACTCAAGTCTCCTTCATTCACTAATTCAACAAGCGTTTTTTGCCAAAACTCATTAGAGAAATCATAGAACTGCATATCAACCCCTGCTGCTACAGATTGTTTAATCGCATCTTTTGGAGAGTCAGCTACATAATGCGTCGTCTGCACATATTTAATAGCTCCCAGGTCTGAAATAACGATACCTTTAAAACCCCATTCATTTCGCAACACATCTGTAAGCAGCCATTCGTTTGCTGCACAAGGGATTCCATCTAATTCAGTATAGGCGCACATTGTTCCAAGTGCTCCTCCTTCGACAAAGGCTTTTTCAAAAACGGGTAAAAAATCTTCTCTGGCTGTACGTTCACCTACGATTATCGGCGATGAATTTCCTCCGGCTTGTGGATAACTGTGTACTGCAAAGTGTTTTGGCTCCGCTATTATAGAAGTAGAAGAAGCCAAAGTATCACCCTGGATTCCTTTTATCATAGCGAGTCCCATTTCACTAGCCTGATAGGTGTCTTCACCAAAAGTTTCAGCTACACGACCCCAACGCGGTTCACGACCAATTCCTAAAACCGGTCCCAGGCCGTAATGCACACCTCTGATTCGTGCTTCAGTTCCAATTACCCGTCCGACTTCATACATCAATTCAGTATCCCAGGTTGCACCCAAACCAATATTCATAGGAAATGCAGTGGCTCCATCATCCACATATCCATGTAACATTTCACACATGATAAGCGCAGGTATTCCCCATCGGTTATTCTTTATGACATGTTTTTGTAAATCATTAATCATTTTAGCTGATCTTGGGTAGATATCGTGTATTGCGCCTACTCCCAAATCATTTATATGCCCGACGGTTTTCTTTTTATCGAATTTTTCATCCGTTTTAAAATTCTCACCCCGGTACATATCCATCTGACGCACCTTTTCTTCAAGGCTCATCCTTTTTAATAAATCTTGTACGCGTTCTTCTACTGGTAAAGAGGCATCCTGATAGGGAAATTTGTTTTGTCCATTTAAACAAAACACCCCTAAAAGAACGACTATAAAGCTTAGTTTTTTCATTAGTTTGTCAGTTATTTTTCTCACTAAGTGAGCTTTAAATTGCTCCGACACTTGTCCTTGTTAAACATTCTCCACGAGATTTCACGGAACTAATGTCGGACTGTTTGTTTGTTTTTATGCTAACCTGCCTGAATAATAAATTCAGGCAGGCACTTCACAGGCTTAGCCTGAGGTAGTTTATTTCAATATTATTTCCATTTTCCCGGAAGAGGTTAGCTCATCGTGATCGATAAAAAAGCTTCTGATGTTTTTACCTTCTAATTTTACTTCTGAGATAATTCCATCATTCCCTTGTTTCTCTATTACCAGTGTACTATTGTCATAATAGTTTTCATCGAGATGAATGGTAACCTTATCAAAAACAGGGGTGGTAATCGTATACATTGGTGCCGCCGGAGTTACGGGATATATTCCCATCATTGCATAAATAACCCATGCAGACATCGTTCCGGTGTCGTCATTTCCTGGAAGTCCGGCAGGTTTATTCGTAAAATATTCCGCGATTAATTCATGAACTCTATTTTGGGCTTTATACTCATATCCCTTACAATAGTTATATAAAAAAGGATAGGCAATATCAGGTTCATTAGCCATATCGAATTGCCCTTTTTCAAAGATGTTATCAAGTTGTGTAACGAATTTTTTATTACTCCCAACCAACTTAATGTTTCCTTTGATATCATGAGGATTCATAAAGGCATACTGCCAGGCATTACCCTCAATATACCCTACATTTTTCTCAAAATTTGCTCCTTTATTCGGATCGAAGGGCTTATACCACTCTCCATTGCTATATTTAGGACGTAGCAGTTCAAATTCTTTATCAAAAAGCTTTCTATAGGATAAAGAACGCTTATAATACGTTTTATAATCTTCTTTCTTCCCGAGGGCTTTGGCGAACTGAGCTATTGCATAATCAGAAATATTATATTCCTGCGTAGTGGAAACGGGACCTCCTATTTTACTATCAACACTCACATACCCATTTTTTATATATTCTTCCAAGCCCGGGCGAAGCGGGTTATTTTCAATCTGATTGGCCCCCTTAAGCATCGCTTCATATGCTTTGTCAACATCAAAACCTTTAATCCCTCTCAAATAGGTGTCTGAAATAACGACAGAAGCAGGATCACCAACCATGGTAAAAGTTTCTGTTGAATTTAGTTCCCATTTAGGCAGCCAACCATTTTCATCATACATCTGCAACATACTGTTAACCATGTTCAATTGCTGATCAGGATACAATAACGACATTAACTGATGATAATTTCTATAGGTATCCCATAGCGAAAATACCGTAAATCGCGTTCCACTGGTTTTACCAATTTTTCCAGTACCGATTTCAGGGTATTCACCATTGTAATCATTCAGGGTATTGGGATGAATCTGCGTATGATATAATGCCGTGTAAAAAACAGTTTTCTCATCTTCAGTACCACCTTCAACTTCTATGGTAGACAATGCCTTATTCCATTCATTTTTCGTTTTGTCATACACTTGATCAAAAGACATATCACCCACCTCTTTTTCCAGGTTTTGTCTGGCGTTTTCTATACTCACATAGGAAACTCCAATTTTCACTTCCACCTGAGTCTGTTTATCAAAATTATAGGTAACATAGGCTCCAATACTATCTCCGACAACTTCTCGCGTGTACCCTTTCATAATTCTGGTCTTCCCATTGTAGCCCATCCATTGCGCCTCAACGCCCTCATATTTATAAGGCTTATTCCAGATGGCGAATTCTTCTGCCGGTTTTGAAAATTTAGCCACAAAATAAACAGGATACGCCTGTTCGGGACTATTATAACAAAAAGACCCTACATTTCTAAAACCTTCTATTTCATCAGGAGCAACCATCTTTACCATACCTCCTTGTTCATTGGTTAAGCCTAACCCAAGGTTTAAAAGGATATTCGACTTTCCAGCCGGAAAGGTATATCGGGTAACACCAACCCTGGTAGATGCAGTAGCCTCTGCTTTTACATTATATTTTGACAGATTCACGGAATAATAACCGGCTGTTGCCTTTTCGTCCGTATAGGTGGTTCCATAATTCAAGTGATTGGTTTCTACCGCACCGGTTGTTGGCATGGTAATTACCACTCCAAGATCAGGACAACCTACACCACTCAAATTAACATGGGTAAAACCGGTAAGGAATGTATTTTGATGCACATACGGGTTTGACAACCAACGACTGTCTTTTTCGTGTGGTAAATTTTGTGGTCCGGCGACATTAAAAGGTGAAACACTCGCCATTCCTCTTGGTGCAATAGCTCCCGGATTTGTGGCTCCGTAATTCGATGTCCCTATAAAAGGATTCACATATTCAACGGCTTGTTTTTGGGCAGTAAGCATACTGCCCAAAAAGAAAAGCCCTAAAGTTATTTTCTTTAAATTCATTTTTATTCTACTATAATTTCATCAACAAAGAGAAACACACCACCACCAGTAGGTGTTTGTTTCAGGTTCGTAGCTTTCACCTTAATATAACGTGCGCTCTTTTTCTCAAAAGTCACCTCAAAGTCTTTAATGGTTGCATCTCCAGTGGCAGCATAAGCTCTTTCTGTTTTACCCGCAGACACAAAGTTCTGTCCGTCGTCAGAAGTCCACACCTCAACCATGGTTGGGTAGTATATTCCAGGACCCTGATTTTCCAACGCTCCCACAGAAACTTTTGAAACCTCTGTAGGTTCATCAAGATCTATAACCACTTCCATGTCTTTAGCCAGCCATGCTTGCCATTGACCATCGTGAAAATTCTTGGTACCTCTCAATACATTCACCTGCGTAGTTGCACCAGCACCCTGGTACCTATCGTTCACCTCTGTATTATAAGTTACCTTCTTACCAACCGCCTTATGATATTTAAAGGTTTTTTCAAATACTGCCCCTAAAGGTTTATCATTCTCGAAATAAGAAGCCTTAATTGTGGTAGTCTCTGTAATTTGAATTGGCTTGTCATAGGAAACAGCATCGGTATTTAAATCGCCATCATTAAGAACATATCTTATGTCAGAATTCTCGATCTCGTTCGCTAGTGAAACAGATACAGCACCCGTGTTCTCATCAACAATAGCCTCTTCTCTAATAGTGTACACACTCTGAGCATAATTGATTCCCATAGCTGCAAAACGATCGAACATTGGAATAATCCGTGTCGTAAATTCATTCCAGCTTCTACCTTCCTTAGGGCTCCACAGTGTTTCTGACAAAGCAGCTATTCTTGGATAAATCATATATTCAGACTGATCGGTATCAGGTATATATTCAGCCCATAAATTGGCTTGACCGCCAAGTACATGCTTTGCTTGCTCATCAGACATCCCATCGACAGTTGGATCAAACTCATATACTTTACTCAAAGGAGTATATCCACCCCATGCAGCTGGCTCTGAATCCTGAGGCCCTTGATAATGATCGAAATAACAATGTGATCCCGGAGTCATTACTACATCATGGCCTTGCTCTGACGCTTCTAAACCACCTTTTACACCTCTCCAGCTCATTACGGTAGCTCCCGGAGCCAAACCGCCTTCGAGAATTTCATCCCATCCAATAAGGATACGATCTTTTGAACTAATAAAACGTTCCATCCTTTTGATGAAATAGCTTTGAAGTTCTTCTACATTTTCAAGTCCTTCCGCTTTGATTCGTTTCTGACAATGCGGACATTTTTCCCAATTCGTTTTAGTTGCTTCATCTCCTCCTACATGGATGTATTTTGAAGGAAACAAATCCATCACTTCTACGAGTACATTTTCAAGAAATTCAAAAGTTGATTCTTTCCCTGCACAATAAATATCAGTGATAGGCCATAAACCTCCTGATGGCACAGATATAGGAGTTTCAAAACAAGATAAAGAAGGATATGCTGCAACCGCACTACTTACGTGTGCAGGCATTTCAATTTCCGGTACAACGGTAATTCCTCGCTTTTCGGCATAAGCCACTATTTCTTTTATATCCTCTTGGGTATAAAAGCCACCGTAGGTACCCTTTTCATCCGCTTTTGCTCTGGGTCTTGCATTCCAGTGTTTATCTTCCTGGTCAACCCTGTAAGCACCTACTTCGGTCAGTTTTGGGTATTTTTTAATTTCTATGCGCCATCCCTGATCATCTACCAAATGCAGGTGTAGTGTATTCATCTTTAGATATGATAAACGATCGATGGTCTTCATCACATAATCTTTTTCAAAAAAATGACGAGAAACATCCAGCATAAGTCCTCTCCATTTGTATCGTGGGGCATCAGCAATATTGACGTTTGGAACTTCCCATGATACATCTGCACTTACCGTGTTCTTTTCTACGGCTACCGGCAGTAATTGTCTTAACGTTTCTATACCGTAAACAAATCCACTTAAACCTGAAGCCTCTATAACGATATTATCATCACCAACCACCAATGTATAGGCTTCTGCTCCAAGCTGTGAATTATCTTTTAAAATAACGAAATTAGAAGAAGGCTGTTCTTTAGTTAATTCAAGCTCCAAACCTGCAGCTGTTTTAAACCTGTCAATCAATATTTGCGCTGCTTGCAACTGGGTATCTGAGGTAACTACAAATTTTGTATCAGCATCAAAGATGAATGATCCCTGGTTAAGGGTTAACTCTTTGGGTTGAGGAATGATTTTTATATCCGATTCTGTAAAAGTTGTTTTTTGTTTTTGGCAGCCAACCTGTAATAAAACCGCCAGCGCTAAAATAAGTACACGTTTAAAATTCACTTTCATATATTAATTTAAGTTGTTATTTACCATATTAAAACCTCATCTATAAACAACCAGGCATCGCTTCCAGCTCCATCGTGCCATTTCGGCAACTTACCATAGTTATTCACTACAATTTTTAGATTTTTGATCGCTGTTTTAGGGAAGTTTAAAGTAAAGCGCTGTTTCTTATCTTCCATTATATCGCCGCGACGGCTAGTTTCTTGTTCACTCAGCTTTGTATAGTTCCCGTTTTCATCTTTGGTATAAACGGAAATTGATTTTGGGAAAAATATCCAACTGCTAACGTCTTCCAGACAGCTTATAGTAATATTTTCGAGCTCTTTTGCTTCTCCCAGCGTAATTTCAGCCACCATATCATCTCCTTCAAACCCCGCCCATTTACCGTCTGAGAAACTTGTAGTTCCTTCAACCAGATCAAAAAGTTTCCCGGATCCGGGGTATTTTTTATTGGGCTCTTTTTCAAGTTGAAAATCTTCAACTACATATTTAACTTTAAAGTATTCTCTAGTAACAACAGGGCTGGGCAACCAGTCATTTTTAAAAGCCTTTGCCTTAAAAATCAGAGGTTCCTCAATAAGCAATGTTTCCGGCATTGGCTCTGAATCTGAATCCGGATCGGAACCATCTGTAGTATAGTAGAATTGGACATTTCTAACCTGACTACTTAGTTTCACCTGAACTGTATCTAAAAAAACCGATTTATTGCTATTGAACTCAGGCGGATTTAAAGTAGCGTCTTCAGTAAATCCTTCAAAAACCCCTGAAATAAGTTCTACATTGCTGGATTTGGCAATCATTGCCAATGCCTTATCATCCATTTTTGTATTCCATACATACATCTTTTCAGGTTGTACCTTTTCGAGAAGAAGACTCAATCCTTTTTCTGATACTTCTGTATTATGAAGATTCAGTATTTTCAGTTTGGAGATTTCCTCCAGATGAACCAATACCTTATCCGTAATAAGTGTATTATCTAATTTAAGGAATCTTACATTTTTAAAAGCCTCCAGATAAGTCCCTAAATCATCATTAAAATCACTCCCTCCTAAATCTAATTCCTTCACCTGCTCTGCCACATTTTCAAGTAAACGCATTGCATTTTTATCGATCTTTTTCGGAAGGTACTTTACACTTAAAAACGATTTATCGGCCACTATCTTCTGTACCCGAAAGCCATTGTCTATTAATGCCCGGATATCAGCTAAATCAGCCTCTTCCGGCTCCACCTCTTCTTCCACCACATAGGCTTCAAGCAACTTATTTATGGTATCGTTTTTTTGATAGGCTACCACTTTGTTATTAAAATCAGCCCCATGATCAATCCAATAGGATAGCAAATAAGCCTCTTCTTCCGTAACTTGCTTTTTCCCTTTTGGCGGCATATGGTGATCATCTTCCAACGGCAAGTGAAGAACCTTCACCAGCATACTCTCTTTTGAATCTCCTGCGCTAATAACCTTCCCGTTTTCTCCTCCCTTTAGGATCTCGCTCATTGTTTTCAATGATAAGTCTCCTTTCTTTTTTTCAGGGTTATGGCAACTGATACATTTATTATCAAGTATCGGATACACTATATCATTGAAATAATGCAAACTGTCTACGGTTGCAACTTTATCAGGTTCAGGTTTTGATTGCAGGTGTTCTGTTAAAAAATCACTGCCATGGGTTAGTACACTACCATAATGACCTGCCACAGTAATAGCTATAAGCGTAAGAACAAAGCATGGAAAAAAACTTCTTTTTACAGCACTGGATTCACTTAAAGACATCAGGAAGAGCACTGTAATCAACAGAGCGGTAAGGATTCCTGTATACAAATGCAGGTTTAGTGTTTTTTCTTCATAACCACCTTCAAGGGATAAGAAATAGCCGAAAACCGCTGCTAAAATTGCAAAGAAGCTACTAAAAGCTAAACCTTTCCTTACAATTTCCTTTGGGTATGTTTTTTTTACTCTTCCCGCTACATCCAGAAAGAAAACCAGCAAGATTGCACCTATTGGAAGGTGTAGAATCATGGGGTGCAGTCTTCCCAAAAACCCTGTAATACCAGAAACAGCATCGCCGGTATCTGCGAAGGCTATTTGCGCTATTAATAATCCTGCTATTACTGATATGTGTCTTTTTAATTTCATTGGGGGAAATTATTCATCGATAATAATCTCATCTATAAAATGCCATGCTCTGGTGCCTTTACCATCATGCCATTGAGGAATTTCTTTTAGATTCTCTATCTTAATTTTGAAATATTTACCTGTTCTATTAATTGGAATTTCGACATTTTTCAAGGCGGTATCATCTCCTTTTTTCTCAGTTTCAATCTCCACCATACCTACCTGGGTATAATCTTGCTTATCGTCAGAAACCCAAACAGTTATTTTAGCTGGCGAAAAGATCCATGCTCCCGTAGCTGACATATTACCAATAATGACTTTGGTTGCTTTGTTTTCAGATGGCATTTCCAGTTCAACGACTACATCTTCATCAAACCCCATCCATCTACCATCAGAATAACTGTTTGATCCTTTTTGATTATCAATTAGGGTATTCACTCCATTTCCAGGATATTTGGCATTGATTTCATTTAACATTGACACTTCGCGAACCTTAATCCCGCTCTTATAAAAAGTAACGGTACTTATTTCACTGGACTGTAAAAAAGGATGGTATGCCTTAAAAGAATAAACCCCGGGATTGGTTACTTTTATAGGTTCTGTATATTCAGGCGATGTTTCATCAGGAGCGGTACCATCTGAAGTATAATGAATTTCAACATCCGGATAAGGTAGTGAAGCTTTTAAGGTGGCAACAGAATCTATCACCAAATTCGAAGCTACCAAAGTTGGCGCAACTAAGGCAACCGCCTCCGATTGTAAATACTTATTAGCTTTGGAGTCCTTATCGATCTTACAGCCTGAGATCAATATCAGCCCCAATAAAACAACTAGATTTTTCATACTCTGGTAAGTTTTATAGGGTATGTCTGTCCGGAATTCCATTGAGCCACATAAATACTATCATCTTCATCAACACAGACATCATGAGGATGCTGAAACAGCCTAATAGTCTGGTATAATTGATCTAATTGATGGTTTTCGTAAACCGGCTTTGTAGCACCCGGGCATGAAACCACCTGATCCTGATCATCCATAATTAACAAAAATCCTGAATCGTCGTTGGCTGCTTCCTTTGATTTTAACACTGCAAAATAAACTTCATTATTGTGAATTACAGGACGACAGATTAGGGCTCCAGGCACTGGAATTGAAGATAGATATTCACCTTCCAGGCTAAACTTTTTAAGCACATTCTGTTCGCGAGCTGTTATAAGTAAACATGGATTCGCCTTGTCTCTATTATCGTAGCAGATACCATGGGCATTTATAAACTGGTGCTCTTCTCTTCCTCTTCCTCCAAATACGTTCAACAATTCTCCTTTATGATTATAATGCAAAATGAACTGATTCCCATAGCCGTCTGCAATATAAAAGTCTCCGTTCTCAAGCACAGTGGTCTCCGTAGGCTTGTATGCCTCCTTTTGAGCATAATGACCGGTATCCAACGGACAATCAAGGGTCATCACCACTTTGCCATCAATGGTTGTTTTGATAACCTGGTGTCGTTCATAATCTGTAATAAACAGGAAGTCCTCCCCATTTTCCTTGGCCAGGGTTAGTCCGTGTCCACCCGGATATTCCGTCCCCCATTTATCCAAAAGTTTACCTGACTTATCATAAATGAGCACATTATTTTTTGTATGATTGGTTAGCATTACAATACGCCCTTGAGAATCCTGAACAATTTCATGACAGTCCTTTACAGGTGTCTTGGCTGGGTCGAGGTTGCCCCAATTCAGGTTAACTTTGTAGCGGTGATTGTTATGACCTATAATTATATCGTTATTTCTATCAATACTGAAGGCACTGCTTAATTGTGAAAATGTGAGTAAACCTCCTGTGGCTAAAGCCGATTTTTTAAGAAAACTTCTTCTTCCGGATTGCATCATTTTACCCTATTAAATCATTAATTACATTACCCGCAACATCCGTAAGCCTGAAACGTCTCCCCTGATGCTTATAGGTCATTCTTTCATGATCAACGCCCATTAAATGCAGGATCGTAGCGTGAAGATCGTGAACATGTACAGGATCTTTTACCACATTATATCCAAACTCATCTGTTTCACCATAGGTGAAACCAGGTTTCACTCCTCCTCCTGCCATAAAAATAGAGAAACATTTAGGGTGGTGATCACGGCCATAATTAGTATCTGTTAATACTCCCTGACTGTAATTTGTTCTTCCAAACTCCCCGCCCCAAATAACCAGGGTATCTTCTAATAATCCACGTTGTTTTAGATCCATAATTAAAGCAGCGGTCGGTTGATCTACATCCTTCGCCTGCTTTTCGATTTGGCCCGGTAAATTGTCGTGTTGATCCCATCCCATGTGATACAACTGCACAAAGCGCACATCTTTTTCCAGTAATCTTCTCGCTAGTATACAGTTTGCAGCGTAAGTCCCCGGCTTATATGAATCAGGACCATACATTCTAAAAATATGGTCAGGTTCATCATCTATATTCATCGTTTCAGGTACCGAAGTTTGCATTTTATAGGCCATTTCGTATTGGGCTATTCTGCTATTGATCTCGGGATCTCCAAACTTCTCTTCTTGAAAATGATTCATTTCAGCCAAGTGGTCGAGCATTTTACGTCTTTCTGCCCGCGACATTCCATCAGGATCTTTAAGATATAAAACAGGATCTTTCCCTGCTCTGAATTGCACTCCCTGATGTAAGGAACTCAAGAATCCGTTCCCCCATAATCTTGAATATAATGGTTGCCCGTTGAGTCTGCCGGTTCCTCTTGAAAGCAATACTGAGAAGGTAGGCAGGTTATCATTCATGCTTCCCAAGCCGTAACTCATCCAGGAGCCCATACTCGGTCTTCCCGATTGTTGCGAGCCCGTTTGAAAAAATGTAATGGCCGGATCGTGATTGATAGCCTCTGTATGCATCGTTTTTACAAAACAAAGTTCATCGGCAATTTTAGCCGTATAAGGCATTAAATCACTTACCCATGCTCTTGACTGCCCATACTGATTAAATTTATATTGACTTCCAACCAACGGAAAATTAGCCTGACCTGATGTCATTCCTGTTAGTCGCTGTCCCATCCTTACTGATTCCGGTAAATCGGTTCCCCTAAGTTTGTGAAGTAAGGGTTTATAATCAAACAACTCTAATTGCGATGGCCCTCCACTTTGAAAAAGGTATACTACTCTTTTAGCTTTTGGAGCAAAATGAGGTAAATTAAGAGGTCCGTTTCCAAGATCAGGCATTGCCTGAGCATTTGAATTGGCACCAAAAATCTTCAGCGGATCAGTCATAGCAGCCATGGCGAGACCACCGAGTGCCAAGCTGGCATTTTTAATAAAATGCCTCCGATTATTATGATTAAAATGCTTATACAATTCACTCATAGCCTTAAATTTTGGTTACCGCTTCGTCGAGGTTAAAGATCATGTTTGCCAGTAAGGTATAAGCTCTCAATTGATGCTTGGAAATATCAGCAGGAATTTCTCTGGCACCTATTTCCAGGATCGCAAAAGCCTCTTCTGAGTTATCACCATCTTCTTCAATGTCATCTAAATAAGAGATGCAGTTTTCCAACTCCTTCTGGGATGGATATCTTGAAAGTACGCTTCTAAATATATGTTTTATACGTTCTTCTCTGGACAAGGTTTCGTTCTGTAGGGTCGTGGTTGCTAACACCCGTGAAGCCTCAACAACCTGCGGATCATTCAATAGTACTAATGCCTGCAATGGCGTACTCGTTTTTTGACGTTTTACTTCACAAAAATCCCTGGTTGCAGCATCAAAAGTTATCATCGATGGTGGCGGCACTGTTCGTTTCCAAAAAGTATACAAACTTCTTCTGTAAAGACTTTTCCCTGTATCGGGTATATACTTCGTTAATCCAACCCCGGAAGTCGTTTCTGCCCACAAACCCGGAGGCTGATATGGCTTAACACTAGGTCCGCCAATTTTTTCTTCCAGGAGACCACTTGTAGCCAAGACGTTATCTCTGATAACTTCTGCAGGCAATTTATATCGTGGTGATCTGGCAAGCAATATATTATCCGGATCTGTTTTTAAAAGTTTTGGTGTTATTTTAGATGACTGTTGATAGGTAGCAGACATGGCTATTTTTTTCAACATTGCTTTAATATCCCATCCGCTGTCTTTAAAAGATACAGCCATCCAGTCAAGTAATTCCGGATGGGTAGGCAAAGCTCCCTGACTACCAAAGTCGTCAGAAGTAGCAACAATCCCAACACCAAACATATGTTGCCAAAGTCTGTTTACATAGACTCTTGAAGTTAATGGATTATCATCATCAAAAAACCATTCAGCTAATCCCAATCTATTGTTTTCAAATTTATCTGAGAATTCCAAAACACTTTCAGGGGTATTAAAGGAAACTTCCTTCCCCTTTGCATCATACACTCCTCTTTCGAGCAGGTATGTCTTTCGCAATCCCGGTGCGTCTTTCATAACCATCAAGTCAATCTTATTGACAGAATCAGGCATTTGAATGAACGACAAGTTATCGTTTACCTCTTCATCCGTAAGGGTAATGAAAGGGGCCGGAGTTTCATTATATTCAATTCTACCTTTTTCATCAAGTTGATTAAAAAAGGTGTACATGCCGTAAAACTCTTCCTGCGAAAGCGGATCGTATTTATGATCATGACAACGGGCACATTCCATGGTAAGCCCCATTAGAGCCTTTGAAGTAGTACTGGTCCTGTCAACTACATACTCAACGCGATATTCTTCATCGATAACTCCTCCCTCTTGTGTTATTTTATGATTTCGATTAAATCCGGAAGCCACAATCTGCTCCATAGAAGCATTTGGCATAAGATCTCCTGCCAATTGCCATTTGATAAATTTATCATAAGGCAAATTTTCGTTAAACGCATGAATCACCCAATCTCGCCAAGGCCACATGACGCGTTCTAAATCGTCCTGATACCCATGACTATCGGCATAGCGGGCTATATCCATCCAGCCGGAAGCCATTCGTTCTCCATAGGCATCAGAAGCCAGTAGTTTGTCCACTACCTTTTCATAGGCATCACTACTTTGGTCACTTAAAAATTCATCGATATCTTCTAAACTTGGAGGCAATCCGGTCAAATCCAAATAAACTCTTCTCAACAGGGTTTCTTTATCGGCTTTTTCGGATGGAGACAATCCTTCGGACTCTATTTTTGCCAGGATAAAATAATCTATTTCATTTTTGGGCCAGGACGTGTTTCCAACCTCTGGCGCCTCTTTTTTCTTAGGTTTTACAAAAGCCCAATGATCGCTCCAAACCGCACCTTGCTCAATCCATTTTTTAAGCACTTGTTTTTCATTACCGGATAGTTTAAGATTCGATTCCGGAGGTGGCATTTGCGTTTTAGGGTCTTCCGAAAAAATGCGTTTCATGGCAATACTATTTTCGAAATCACCAGGGACAATGGCAAATGCATGCGCATCATCCTTTAAGGCTGCATAGGCTCCTTCTTTTGTGTCTATTCTAAAATCAGCTTCACGCGTTCCACCATCCGGCCCATGACAAGCATAGCATTTATCAGACAAAATAGGTTTTACGTGTAAGCTGTAATCTATAACATCAGGTAAACCAACATCACCAACTGCTGCGGCCCCCTCTGAACCATTATGTTCATCAGATTTAATAACCTTTAAATCTCCTTCGGAAGGCCTGTTTAAAAACATCTTAAACAAAAACAAAAAGAGAAATGGCACTATAAAGAACCATAGTGATTTCCATTTTTTTGGTAAGTGTTTTTTGATGGTCATAAATTTATTTTAAGTAAAAAATAGTTGCATATCGTTAAAGGTAAAAAATATTTCGACCAATAACACAGCTAAAGCCCTGATTGTAAAGTTTTAGATCTTAAATTCAGCATCTATTAATCGGCTACCTTCTTCCTTGTCATAAACGGCATAATTGAACCCTTTACGCAGGCAATAACCGCCATATTCCCCATGCTTATTCAGTGCTATAAAACCAACTTGCAGATAATCAAATTCAGGCTGATTACGGTGTAAATTATAAATGCGTTCTACAATCTCCTTACACGCTTCCGCCGGTGATTTCCCCTGACGCATCAATTCGACTACCATAGCACTTCCTGCTGTTCTAATCACAGCCTCCCCAAGTCCGGTCGCTGCAGCACCACCAACTTCATTATCTAAAAACAATCCGGCTCCGATAATTGGTGAATCGCCAACGCGTCCGTGCATTTTCCAGGCAGCTCCACTGGTGGTACAAGCTCCGGAAAGATTTCCGTTTTCATCGAGTGCCAAGGAACTGATGGTATCGTGGTTTTCAATATTTATAACCGGCTTATACTCTGATTTTTTCAACCAATTCTCATAGGCCTTTTTTGCTTTTTCAGTAAGCAGGTCCTGTTCTTTAAAACCTTGCTCTAATGCAAATTGTTTAGCTCCCTCTCCCACCAACATAACATGTGGTGTCTCTTCCATTACTTTTCGGGCCACAGAAACAGGATGCATGATATCCTGAAGAAAAGCTACAGATCCTGCTCTGCTATTATGATCCATAATACAGGCATCAAGGGTAACCTTACCTTCTCTATCTGGTAAACCTCCATATCCTACACTCATCTCATCAGGGTTTGCCTCTGCTGTTTTAACACCTGCCTCCACAGCATCCAAAGCAGACCCTCCTTTTCCAAGAATTTTCCAGGCCTCTTCATTTGCGGGCATCCCATGGTTCCATGTTGAAATAATAACTGGTTTTTTAACCTTTTTAGGTGAATTATCTTTTTTTGCAGTACCCGGATATCCATTATCTACACAAGCACTTAATGTTCCAATAGCAGCTGTACTTAAGGCTGCATTTGTAATGAATTTTCTCCTGTTAATCATCTTAGTATATTTTATTAGTCAATGGTAACTCAGCTGTTTTAAAGGAATCATCTGTCGGAACATCCGTCATTTCAAAAATCAACGATCCGCCATCCATAATTTCCTTATGAGTAATATACAGTCTGTTTATTTTATTTCCGTTAAGCGATATACTTTTAACGTATTTATGTTCTTTATCTAAATTAATGGCCTTTATGGTAAATGCCTTTTCTTCCGGCAGTTGAATTGTTGCTTCTTTAAACATAGGTGTCCCTATGGCATACACTCCCTGGGCCGGATTGACAGGATAGAATCCCAGTGAACTGAATATATACCAGGAAGACATTTGACCGCAGTCCTCATTTCCACAATGACCATCAGGTTCATTCTTATATTGTGTTTCCAATATCTGCCTTACCCTTTTTTGAGTTTCAGAAGGCTTCCCAATGTGGTTGTATAAATATGCCACATGGTGACTTGGTTCATTCCCATGTGCATACTGACCGATCATCCCTGTACTAAAGATCGGTAATTTATCATCCGGAGCCGGTTCGTAAGTAAACATCGAATCTAACTTTTGATTAAATCGCTCCGTTCCACCGGTTTTCTGTATCAAACCTTCAACATCCTGTGGCACGAACCAGTAATAATGCCATGCATTACTTTCACAGTAATATGGGGAATAATCTTTGGCAACAAAGGGGGTGATAAAATCACCTAGTTTATTTTTTGGCCTTAGGAATGTGGTCTGATCGTCATGTAAGTTTTTCCAATTCTCCGAACGCTCTAAGAAATATTGATAATCATCTTCTTTGTTTAAGGCTTTTGCAAACATAGCAATACACCAATCGTCATAGGCGTATTCTACTGTTTTAGACACTGACCAGTTCTCGTGGTGCTCATCGACAGGAACATAGCCCAATTCTTTGTATTGATCAATCTGTCTTTCGTCGACCATTGCACTTTTTTTACAGGCTTCATATGCTAATTCAGCATCGAAGTTAAACCCTTTAAAATACGCATCTACAATTACAGGGACAGCATGGTAGCCGATCATCATATTGGTTTCATTCCCCTGCATCGACCAAACCGGCAGAGTTCCTGTTTCCTTATAATGTGCGAGTAGTGATTTTATAAAATCCGGAACTCTTTCCGGCTGAATAATCGTATAAAGCGGGTGTGCGGCTCTGAAGGTATCCCAAAGTGAGAACGTGTCATACCGTTGAAACCCTTCTGCTTTCATGATGGTATCATTAGCGCCTTTATAATTACCGTTAAGATCACTCAACAATGTTGGAGCCAACATTGATTGATACATCATGGTATAAAAAATAGTTTTTTCATCCAGATCATCTGTTTCAATAACTACTTTTTGTAATTCTTTTTGCCACTCATTTCTCGCCTTTTCTTTATAATCATTAAAATTAAAATGAGGGGCTTCAGTTTGAATGGATTTATAAGCTCCTTCCAGGTTCGCAGAAGAAACACCTGTCTTTACTACTATTTTTTCGTCATTCGAGGTACTGTAGTTAACCACAATTCTGGTATCAGTCCCTTTGGTTGGTGAGGCGACCTTTACACTATCGTTATAGAGTTCATAAGAATCAAAATCCTTAGAGAACTCCATTACGAAATATACGCGTTGATCTTTGGCCCAACCGGTTGATTTCCTATAGCCTTCAATAGTATGCTCATCGACTACTTTAATGTAAGTGTCGGTTGGTCGATCCCAATTCATTGCATAGCCCAAATCGATATGGATTTGGCTGTTTTCATCCTGAGGAAAAGTATATTGATGTATTCCGGTATGTTTGGTCGCTGTCAATTCAGCTTTAATCCCATAGTCTAAAAGATCTACCGTGTAATAGCCGGGACTGGCACTTTCACGGTCGTGACTGAAGGCAGAGAACGGCTTAAAATTATTCTCTTTAATTCTTTCAGAAAACCTGCTGTTTGTTGGCATTACAAGAATATCGTACAAATCGCCCGCTCCGGTACCGGTAAGGTGCATATGAGAAAAGCCTGAAATAATAGAATCCTGATAATAATATCCGGCAATTCGATCCCATCCGGGAATCCCTATATCCGGACTTAACTGCACCATACCATAAGGCACCGTAGCACCGGGATACGTATTTCCCGGCCCATCGGTGCCTATAAAGGTATTTACAAAGTCTGTCAGGTTAGGGTTAGGTTTTATCACGGTTGCTTCTTGTTTTTCCTTACAACCAATCAAAATCAATAAAACGATGTAAATATACCTTAGGTTCATTATATAATATGCGTTATTCTTTTGAAGCTTTTATAGCTGCTAATTGTTCATCTGTAATAGCCGGGCCGTCGAAGAAAGAAATTCCTTTTGCTCCATTTTCTTTGGCTAACTTAATGGCTTCAGTTACTTCATCTGCCGACATGGTTGGCACAAATACTCCGGTGTGTAATTCTACTCCTTTTCCTTCCAGGTCTTTTACTCCCTGACCGGTAGCATACCCTATCCAATCAACTTCTTCATTGTAAAAGTTGTTATAGATCATCGGAAGCACCATGTCTATATTCCATTTATCCCAACGCTGACGAACCATATGATCTGCCATTTCAGGATAAGGAAATACCGCTGCTGTTAAAATTTTACCATTATTATGAGCAATTTCATAGGCATCATCAACAACAGCTTTAATTTTATTTAAACGAAATTGTTTCCATTCCATATCAATAGCCGGATTTTCGAAATCTCTTGGATTTTTATGGTGAATCTTTTCAAATTCAGCCACACAAACATCGCAATAGCAAAAATCAAATTCCGGTAATTCCTCTTCTTGCTTGAGGTTGTATTTTGGCAATAATCCTATCGGCAAAAAGATATCCGGTAGTCGGATGTAATCTAAATGTACACTCGCAACTCCTTCTACTTTAGAAAGTCCTTCCACCAAACTCAACACGTGTCCTCTTGATTCTTTTCTGGTAGGACACATCCATTGATAGTAATCCACATAAGGACGGGTATCGTGACAAGATTTTCCATCTCTGCTTACTGCATACCAATCAGGATGCTTTAAGGCAACTGTATCTCCAGGTCTGTTCATTGCCATAATCCAGGCATGAACTTCTAAACCTTCCTTTTTAGCAAGTGGAGTTAAACGACCTAACAACTCAGGATCGGTATTGGTATTAATTAAAACGGCATCGATCCCGTTGCTTTTGTATTTTTTAAATTCTTCGGTAAATGAATCGTCTGTTCTTTTAGCATTCGCTGTAATCCAGGTCCAATACTTAAATGAACTTTCGTTCACCTCAGCCGGAGTACTTGCAGTGGCAACTTCTGCTTCACTTTTTTGTTCTTTTTGACCACATGAGGCAAAAATGACTAATAATAACAGTAAATATTTAGTTTTCATTTATATAGTTTTAAGTTAATTCTTCAATCAATTATGCAAACTTTTAAAAAGCGTATTCAACAGTTCCTGCTCTTTATCCAGGCTATATTCCCAAAACATAGCGCCTCCAAGTCCGTTATCTTTAATATACTTAGCTTTCATTTCAACTTCTTTGGAAGTTTCCCAGGAAATAAAAACACTGTCTTCCTCATTCCACAGGTAAGCAGCTTTCGCTGATTCATCGTATAGCTTTTTGTATTTTCCTGATTTAAGCTTTTCCACAATGTCATTATAAGATACAATAACCCCCGTTGACATGGCTGATTGATAGAGGCCATTGTTTTTTGGTGTCACCTTTTCCCATTGTCTGCCATAAAAAGGAATCCCCATAATTAACTTATTAGAAGGAACCCCTGCCTTTAAATGTCTTGCAACAGCTTCTTTAGCGCTATTACCTCCAAACCTTTCTCTTTCTGAAGGGTATAAGTTAGCATGATGGCCGGTTTGGTAATGCCACCCATGATAAAAATCGTAACACATGATATTGATAAAATCGAGATATTCCTGTGCCTTTCCTAAATCGGTATGATCTATATACGCCTGATCCGCGCCTGTGGCAATAGTCAACAAGTAATGTACATTATCTTTTTCTCCCTGCTCGGTTAGAGCTTCACGAATTGTTTGCAGTAACAAGGTAAAATTTTCTTTGTCTGATGGACGAAAGGCATTATCCTCACCACGCTGACCAGGATACTCCCAATCCAGGTCCACCCCGTCAAAGCCATGCTTTTTCATAAGTAGCACGCAACTATTGGCAAACTTTTTTCTAGCCGTTTCTGAAGCTGCAACATGTGAAAATTCATTAGACCACACCCAGCCACCAACAGAATAAAGTATTTTCAATTCGGGATTATTCTTTTTAAGCGACATTAAACTGGCAATTTTCGCAGCATCAGTCTCCAGCTCGAATTGCACACCGCCATCGACGATATTTGCAAATGCATAATTAACATGAGTTAATTTGGTTACATCAACTTGTGCCGGATCAAAATCTTCATAACCCGCTACATAACCAATAACCTTCATTGGGTTGTTTTTGTCCTTCGTCACCTCTCCTTTAGTATCTGAACAAGCAAAGAGCATCAGACTGACAAAAAAGAAGACACCCGATTTTATCAGCTTATTTATTCTATTTATTAAAACTGGTTGTAACATTTCTAATCTTTTCTCTAAATATAATTAAGTCTGTTAACCGAATCCTTCCTTTACCCTCATTCAACTTTCTACACCAGCATTCAAATTCAATTTTTAGTTTTTACTTTTTAAAAAATCTCCGTCTTCTTTTATGATTAAAACCTGATTCGTAAAAGGACTTTCCACTTTGATGTTCCAACCCTGCTCATGTAATTCTATAGAAGGCTGAATTTCTTTCCCTTTTACTTTTATCGGCTCCTGAGCCAGCTCATCCATAGAGGCTGCCCATTTACCATTTTTATTTTTGAAAGCTTTTTGTTTTCTATACAATGCATATAACTGCCATTTAATGGCTTCATCTTCCGGTATTTCAAAGGTTACCTTTTCATCTACTCCTTTGGAAGTAAAATACACATAACCCCAGTGTTCCGGTTCGTGCATATTAATAACTCCTTGCGGAGACCATACCCAGTTATACTCCGGTAAATACTTTCCGCTTTCATCTTTTTTACGCTGATACCTTCCATCTACCAATTCAAAATCCCAGTTTACCCTCGAAAAGTTGATTCTCCAGAATTCATCTTCAGGAATTTTTCCATGCGAATTGGCCTCAGTCAGGACTTTCCATGGCATCGCAATTTCAACACTCCATCCAGAATCTTTATCATTTGGATTATTCAGCGTACCATTCACATGTACCGCCGTTTTTATGCCTTGAATATCCCAACTATCGAGCACTAGTGAATGTTCGCGATAAGGTTTTACCAATAATAAATCCCAAATTGTATTGAGCGCATTCATTTCGAATTCCATATAATTATGGGTATCTCCATCCGGATCAATAAAAATTTCGAAGTCGTTGTTGTAAAATATTACTGTGTCGCGTTGTTTTAGCGTACCCCAAACATGAGGCTCCTCTAAATCGGCAAAGAAATATAAATATTCATCATCCCAAAGCATTTTCATATTGGTCTTATAGGTGGGTGTTTTCACCCCTTCAATATCGATGAAGTTATCACTCCACGGAGCTTTTTCCCAAGATTCCTCATCTGCTTTCCCATCTACCACTATATTTTCAGTTGTCTTATGGGCTACATAGCTCCTTGGAGCTTTGGAGGCTGATTGGGCACAAGCAGTCAATACAAAACCACTTGCCAACACAAACATCGAATGCCTTAATAAATGTGTAAAATTTCTTTTTTGACGTGCCATATTATAAGCTATTCTTTTTGATAAAATCTATTATTTCCGTTAGGTGGCCAAAAGCCATCGCAGTTACGGTATCTGCAGCTCCATAATAAAGGGCTAATTTATTCTCTTCATGCGAATGCAAGGCCGCACATGGGAATACCACGTTTGGTACATCTCCTGCCATTTCATACATTTCAGCAGGACCTAACATATAAGGTTGGGTTCTGTATTTAACTTTATCCGGTTCATTTACATCTAAAATAGCGGCTCCAACCGAATACCTGAATCCATTACAGGTGTTGATCACTCCATGATAGAACAACAACCAACCCTCATCGGTCAAAATTGGTACAGGCCCGGCACCGATTTTAGTACATTGCCATGCGCTATCTTCAAAAGGAGTGACTTTCATGACACATCTATGCTCTCCCCAATATTTCATATCCGGGCTATAGCTGATATAAATATCTCCAAATGGAGTATGTCCGTTATCACTAGGACGACTTAACATCGCATACTTTCCATTAATTTTCTGAGGAAACAAAACTCCATTTCTATTAAATGGAAGGAATGCATTTTCACATTGAAAAAACTCTTTAAAGTCAAAGGTATATGCAATTCCAATCGTTGGACCGTGATATCCATTACACCATGTTACCCAATAGCGATCTTCTATAAAAGTAACCCGAGGGTCATATTTGTAATCAGAGTCAATCATCTGGGTATTACCGGCCTTCATTTGAATTGGTTCGTGATTAATATCCCAATTGATCCCATCTTTACTAAATCCAGCAAAGATATTCATCTGCACCGCTTTATTATCACAACGGAAAACACCTGCATATCCATCTTCAAAAGGTACTACCGCACTATTAAATATACTATTCGATGTTGGAATAGCGTATCTGTCTATAATAGGGTTCTCATCATAACGCCACAATACGTCATTACTATTTTCAGGTCTATCCTGCCAAGGAAATTTACTCATCAATCTTAATTTTTATACTTTTTAACTTTATCTAACCATGTAAATTTGAGGATTCCCGAAGTTACTGCAAAAACCGCTGTCCATACAAATGCTTTCGGATAATCTCTAACCATAAAAAATATGGGCATTAATATCATACTGGACTGCCACACAATACCAATGGCACAATTTAGCATATCCATTCCAAAACTCTTATTACTGGTAAAGGTACTATCTTCACTCTTTAATTCTCTGTAAACAGGCTTCCACCATCCCCACGGACGTACATTCGAATAGAAACTTTTCAGGGTTTTCATATTTGTTGCCGGGGTTAAATAGGTTCCTAAAAAGCACCCTAGTAATGAACCTACAAAAATGATTGGAAACAGGTAGATTGCCGGAATATGTGCCAGCTCATACAATAAGGTTCCATCGATAAAATTATCCTTATTGTTATCCATTAAAAACTGAAGGGTCGCTATAATAAGTCCGGCGAGCATTCCCCAGAAATATCCCCAGCCATTAAAACGCCACCAAACCCACTTCAGGAAGTTTGCCGCAACATACCCACCATATAGTGCACTTGTGATCCATAAGGTTATTGAATTAATAGACTCTGCAAAAAAGCCCATAATAACCCCTAAGGTAACCACAAAGAACGATGCGAGGTGACTTGCCTTCACATAATGTCTGTCTGATGCTTCAGGCTTAAAATACTTTTTATAGATATCATTCACGATATAAGCAGGACCAGAATTCACAAAGGCCGAGAAGGTCGACATAAAAGCCGCCAATAACCCGGCTAACAACAACCCTTTAATTCCTACAGGCACATGAAAATTGATTACTTTAGGCAATACGATCTCCAGGTCGTTTGAAGTAACACTCCCCGAGGCAGCCATCTCAGGCGCTATATAAACCAATCCTATTACCACCACTCCTGCAATAAGGAGATAGCGTGGTATAAACAGCACAAGGTTTGTAAATCCGCTCATATAGGCTGCATCTTTTACCGTACGAGTCGAAAGAATACGTTGCATATCGTAAGATGGTGTAGGTCCGGCAACACTGGCAAAAAAGCCTTTTAAAAGTGTCATCCCGATAAAGGCTCCGAACATTTTATATCCCTGGGTATCGATGAGATCATTGAAGGTTGCCAATTTCCCATCCCAAAATCCATTCAATTCATTTCCGAAGAAAACATTCTTCCATTCGGCAGGAATCAAAGCTGTTAATTCAGCATCCGAGATCGTAACAAAAGCATAGACCGCTACCAGGATCCCTGCCAATACCATGATCAGATATTGCAAGACCTCAGTCGCTACCACCGAATACATCCCTCCTTTAATCGTATAAATAGTCGTTAGAAAAATGATGATCAACGCATAACTTTGAGCAGCCGTTAACAAGACCGTATCACCTATAACAAGACTAACATCCCACGGAAGAATGACAGTCATGAACTTACCTACGCCCTCAAAAAAGTATGCAATAAAACCAACCGAGGCTACGATTGCAAAAATAGCTACTATCAGGTGGGAGGCTCTACCGGCTTTATCATCCCCGAAACGGGTGAGAATCCATTCTGAACCAGTCATGATATTTGATCGTCGAATCCACACCGCCAAAAACACCATTACGAATATCTGGTTCCAGATAGGCCACATCCACATAAACATAAAACTCTTAACTCCGTAAAGAAAAAGTATCCCTACCATCCAGGCGGTCCCGGAAACATCAAACATTCCCGACCCATTACTCAAGCCCAAATAGTACCACTTAATACTATTACCTCCTAAGAAGTATGAGTCAAGTCCTTTTGAAGCCTTTTTAGACACCCATACGCCAACAAATAACGTTAAAGCTATATAAAGCGCAATTATTACAACATCTATAATATCCATCTCTTGTATTATTTAGCTTTAACCCCCCAAGATTTATTGGGTTCCGATCCCATAACAAATTGAAGTTTACCTCCTTTTAATATCGCCTCATGCGAAATATTAGTTTGATTAAACGCTTCCCCATTGAGGGTTGCTGATTGTATATAAATATTTTTATCTGAAACATTTTCAGCAATAATTTCAAAAGACTTTCCTCCCGGAAGGTTTATGGTAGCTTTATCGAATAGCGGACTTCCGATTTCATATTCGGTTGAAGCAGGATTCATTGGATACAAACCGATTGAACTCATCACATACCAAGCGGACATCTGTCCACAATCTTCATTACCGCTCAATCCATTCGGAGTCGTATTATATTGTGTATTCAGTATATGATTCACCCAATATTGTGTTCGCCAAGGTTTCCCGGCTCTGTTAAACAGATACGCAATGTGGTGACTTGGTTCATTTCCGTGTGCATACTGTCCTATGAGACCCGAAATATCTGCAGAAACATTATCTCCAGTAATCTCAGAATTCTCTGTAAACAACTGCTCCAGTCTTTCGGCAAAGATCTCTTCCCCTCCATGAAGCTCTATAAACTTTTCAACGTTGTGAGGAACGAACCAACTATGTTGCCATGCATTCCCCTCGGTATAATCTGTATGCTCTCTATGGTTAGAATGCTTCGGATCGAACGGCTCTCTCCATGACTTACCGTCTTCTGATTTCCCTCTCATAAATCCAGATTCAGCATCGAGCAAATACGTATAGGCTTCCGAACGATTTTTAAAATATTCATAATCCTCTTGTTTACCCAACGCCTTTGCCATTTGAGCAACACACCAGTCATTGTAAGCATATTCTAAGGTAATAGTCACAGACTCATCAATACTGGTATAAGGTATATAACCAAATTCCTTATAATATTTAAGTCCTCTTTCATCTTGCATCATGGTTTCTTTCATTGCGTTGAATGCCTTTTCGGCATCAAAGCCTTTAAACCCTTTTAAATACGCATCAGTAATAACCGGGATTGAATGATACCCTGTCATCGTATTCGTTTCATTTCCATAAAGCGTCCAAACCGGAAGTATACCACGAGTATCGTAGTAAGCTAACATACTATTAATAATATCCGACACCTTCTCTGGTGCTATTATGGTAAGAAGTGGATTTTCAGCTCTAAAAGTATCCCATAAGGAAAGCGTTGAATAAGCTGTATAGTTTTCTGCCTTATCGATGGAATCATTTTCTTTTCTAAACTCTCCGTTTACATCACTAAAAGTTACCGGAGCCACCTGTGTATGATACAGAGCAGTATAGAAAATTGTTTTTAAAGAGTCTACAGGTGTTTCCACCTCAATATTAGTCAAGGCTTTTTCCCATACGTTTTCAGCTTTGGTTTTCACTTCCTCAAACGGGAAGCCTTCTTCATAGCCCTGCATATTGTCCTTCGCATTTTCTACACTTACCGATGAAAGCGAAACCTTAACTTTTAATTCACTCCCCTTTGTTGCGTCGAAAAAGAACTGTGCAGCAGTTTTACTATCCGCTACCATCTTATCATCTATCGCAGCATAATCTTTATACAACTCATGAGCGGTAATAGGTTTTGAGAATTTCATCACAAAAAAGACCTTTTGGTTCTTTGCCCAACCGGTACTGTGTCTATATCCCGTCACTGTGTATTCATCTTCTATATTTAAAGCAGTAGCTAAAGGGCTATCCCAGTTAATTGCAAATCCAAGATCTATAATCACCGACTGATCATCACCTTCCTGAAAAGTATACTTATGGATGGCTGTTCTTTGTGCTGTAGTTAACTCAACATTCACATTATGATCTTCCAGATATAACTGATAATAGCCTGGGGAAGCAGTTTCATTTTTATGTGAATAAGACGACTTATAAGGAAGATCATCTCTACCTTTTATTTCTTTAGAGAAATCTATCTTTTTATTTATCGGCATTACCAGTATATCATTCAAATCGCCAATCCCGGTACCACTTAGCGCCAGATGACTAAAACCTACAACTATGGAATCTGAAAAATGGTATCCTGAACACCAATCCCACTTACTAATACCATTCACCGGGGTAACCTGCAACATCCCAAAAGGAACAGTAGCTCCGGGGTAGGTATGCCCATGTCCTCCGGTACCAATAAAAGGGTCTACATATGTTAAATTTTCATCAGACTGTAACGAATCAACTTTTTTATCGTCTTTATTACAGGCAACTAACATTCCCGTTAGAAATAATATCAGGGTATAATTTTTCAGCATATTGTAAAATTGTTAAGTTATCATTAACAGATAAGTGATAAATATTCATATTTTTAGCCTCGAAAGAAATAAATTTAGACCAGCAACATATTTGGAAAGCTAAACATCAAATAAAATCGTCTTGACAAATTGATGCGACTTATATGAAAACACTTGACAAATTTCTTAAGTTAAATGCTTCCAATGAATACCGGATAACAGTAAGGCATCACATTATTTTTTGGAGTATTTACTTTCTTTTTAACACCATTCGCTGGGGCAGTTACTACAATGACTATTGGTATTCGATCAAAGCTAATTTAGTAGGCTTTCCTATACATATGACCTTGTGCTATTTCAATATATATTTCTTAATGCCCAAGTTCATTTACAAAGGAAGATTTGTAAGTTACACCTTAGCTATATTACTCTCCATCCTTTTTATGGTAATGGTTAAATTCAACCTGACCTATTTTTTAATCAGCACCAATGTATGGCCTGAAGGACCGGAGACTACCACTTTTACGTTTAATTACGCCTTGCAAATGATGCTTGGAGAATTCTATGTAGTATCGTTTGTAACCGCAATTAAAATTACTATTGATTGGTTTGGGGAAAGCAAAAGAGCTGCTAAGCTGGAGAAAGCTCAACTGGAATCTGAATTACGTTTTCTAAGAGCGCAAATATCACCTCACTTTTTCTTCAACACCTTAAACAATATTTATTCGCTATCCATAGAAAAATCAAACAAAGCTCCCGAAACCATCATGAAGCTTTCGCAATTGATGCGTTATATGCTTTATGAAACAAAAGGAAGAAAACAAAGCCTGAAAAAGGAAATCCTGTGCATACAGGATTATCTCGATCTCGAAAGAATTCGTTATGGCGATTCTGTTAAAATAAACATGGATATTTCCGGGGATATTGAAGACAAAAAAATAGCTCCGATGCTATTGTTAACGTTTATTGAAAACTGCTTTAAACACGGAGCCGATAAAAGCATCCAAACTGTCATCATTAATATTGATTTTTCAATCGTTGGGGATTTATTATATTTCAGAGTAGAAAACACGTTGCCAGAAAGAGATAATATTGTAAAACTACCAAAAGATAAAAGTGGTGGAATTGGCATCAATAATGTAAAAAAACGTCTGGAATTAGGCTATACCAAAGACGAATACGATTTAAAAACATTTGAAGCAAACGATATGTTTGTCGTGGAATTAAAAATAAAATTGAAATGAAATTAAAATGCGTGATTATAGACGATGAGCCATTGGCGGTTAATGTGATTAAAAATTACGTATCTCAAATAAACTCTCTTGAGTTACTATGCACATTTAACAGTGCTATTGAAAGCATGGATTACCTTCAAAAAAATGAAGTTGATCTTGTTTTTCTGGACATCAATATGCCGCTTCTGAATGGCCTGGATTTTATTCAAAACCTGCAAAACGGACCTTTAATAATAATCACCACAGCTCATGAAGAGTATGCGGTAAAAAGTTATGAACTGGAAGTGCTGGATTACCTTGTAAAACCGATTCCGTTTAACCGCTTTTTAAAGGCCGTTAACAAGGCCCAAAAAGAAAATGAATCTTCCTCAAAAGAACCGACAACCCCTGAAAAAGATTTCATTTTTGTAAAGATCGATAAAAAGAAGCTTAAGAAAGTTTACCTGGATGACATTCTTGCCATAGAAAGCCTTAAAGACTATATAAAAATAATCACTAAGACCAGCAAGTATATCGTTCATCAAACCCTTACGAGCTTTACGGAAGACCTTCCATCGGAAAGGTTTATAAGAATTCACCGCTCTTACACCATTTCCATAGACAAAGTAGATGTCATTGAAGGAAACAGTGTGGAGATCGATGGAATTCGATACACTATAGGAAGAAGCTATTTAAATGACGTAAAAAGAATCCTTTTAGACGGGGCCTCGGATAATGATTAATTCGTCGTATCTTTTTTCTTCTTACCAAATAAACTTTTGAAGGCGTTTTCTGCCGCCTTCTTAATATCGTCTTCCTTTTTACCTGCTACGGTATCTGTTTTAGAAGCCACAGAGTCCTTCTCCTTTTTGTTCCCTAACAAACTACCCAAGGCATTCTCTATTTCATCCTTGCCCTGATTTACCAACTTATCCTGTTGCTGCTTCACTAATTGTTGCGTCAGATTAGTCGTAGCCTGTTTAAGATCTGTAGAAACCGTTGGCTGGGTAAAAGTCCCCGCTATATTGGCCGTCACCGGAACCGTGATTTCTTCAGCATCACCATCGTTTAATTTCGCCAGCGCATTTTTAACATCATTCCCCAAATATTTGGCAGGAACATCAAAAGTCGCTTTATAACTCATGGTTTTATCAAAGCTATGAGAACCCGAAACATTGATAGCAACATCCTGATACTTTACCTGAAATGGCTTTACCTGCACCATTCCATCTTTAAAAGAAAGGGTAGTTTTCAAGCGATTTAAATCTATTTTATCAAGATCAATAAAATTAATTTTATCTCCCAATAACGATAATGCCTGAGAATTCTTTGGACTGATGGTACTTCCCAAAATCTCTGCTAATGCATCACCACTAACCGAAGCTAAATCTGGCGTGAAATCATTATTAAGAGTCCCTCCTATGGTTATGTTGGAGTTCATTTTCCCTTGTAAAGCACCGGCAATTGGCGTTAGCGCTTTAAATAAATCTAACCCATTGAACGATTCGGCGATATCAAAGGCACTCATTCCTAAACTCATATTAAACTGCGGAGTTTCAGTTTTGGTTGAAACATCTCCGGATAAGGTAAGTTTTCCGCCGAAAAGGTCTGAAGAAACGTTTTCTAATATAGCTTTCTGATCCTTTATCCTAAGAACACCTGTTACATTTTTAAGCTTCAGATTATCGTAAACAACAGTATTTGCATTCGCCTTAACAGTAGCATCTAAAAAAGACGGAATCTTAATTTGTTCACCTGCCTGCTCATCTGATTTATTTTCTTCATTAGTCTCTTCCTGTTCGGCTGTTGCCTCACTAACCATGAAATCATTGAGCACAAAATTATTTGAATTTAAAGTGAAATCACCCTTCATATTTTCATCGTTAAACATAAACCCTAATAAATTAGCTATGGTTCCCTTCGCCTGAATATCAGTGCTTCCGGTTTTTGCTTCAAAAGCATTCAAGGCAACCGTTTTAGGGTTAAAGGTTACATCGGCAATAGCAATAGCCACCGGATGCTTCATCTCATCTGAGGTATATTCAAAATCCGACAACTTCAATCTGCCTTCATTCTTTGTATTCACATACTGCTCTCTCTCAATGGAGTTCATATCAAATTCAGTTTTGATATCAGCCTCAAGTATCCCTTTTAATGCCATTTCTAAATCAACAGGATAAGCTTTAGACAGGTTCGCTAAATTCAAACGCCCTTTAATACTGGCCTTCACCATTGGATTCTCTGTTAAATTGCTAATAAAAGATTGTGCGCTAAATCGATCTTCATCTATTCTAAACGACAACTGTTCTATAGCTACATAGGTATCCTTTACCAGACCTGATTTATTAGCTACAGTCGTTTTTAAATTTATGTCCTGAACCGACTTTGGAAGGTCCGGATATTTAAACGAAGCGTCGTTGGAAACTACCTGTATATTAAAGGCTGGAATATGAGTAGCATCGACGATTCCCTTAAAAAAACCATCAACCTCGAAATTACCTTTTGTTTCAACTTGCCCTATGTTTTTGGAATACACCTCAGGAATCACAGCCAGAAAGTTTTTAAAATCAGATGATGGGGTTTTAAATGTAACATCCACCTCCTGATTATCATCATTTAACTTTACATATCCATCAAAAACTAAAGGCAACTGGTTAATGAGTGCCTTATTCTCCAGGAAGGTATATTTATTATTCTTTAAATCGACACCAATAAGGGCATCAAGTTTTAAACCGTTCTTATTTAAATACCGCACGCTATCCATCTCAAAAGACACCAATGCTTCGGTGTCGGTATCAAACTTAGCTTCCTCAGCGGACAGATCTCCACTTCCGGCATGGTTCAACCCATCAATCAATAACTGCATTTCAGAACCTTCATCAGTATAGCCAATTGTAGTTGAATTGATACTATAAGACTCCAAAGACAAGCTAAAGCCTTCCTGAGCATCATTAGGTGTTTCACTTTTTTCAGAAGCATCAGCTTTGGCAATATCATAATTTGCCTTCCCATCTTTATTGACCAACACATTAACTTTAGCTTCATCAATAACGAAACTATTGATCACCATTGGTTCTGATTTGTCTTTAAAAAGCTCTTTGACAGACATGGAAACCGATACGGTCTTAGCGACCAGAAGTGTATCCCCTTCAAATGGCTTAAAATTCACCAGGCTCATATCTTCTATAGTGACAGTAGCTTGCGGAAAGCTCTTAAAAAAACTGAGATCTACATCCGAAAAATCGAATTTTGCATTTAGATTTTTATTAACAGACTCTTTTACAAGGGTTTTTATTTTCCCTTCAAAAACAAAAGGAACTGCTATTAAAACACCTACTAAAACCAACAATAGTACAACTATAATCTTAAGAATTTTCTTTGCTTTCATATCGCTAAAATACCCAAATTACACTAATATCCGAGGCCTAACCACAGATTTAATAAAAGTTTAAAACATTAGCATTCTATAGAAGCGGAACCGCTTAATACAACACTATCTCTTCACCGACTTTCAATTTAAAGCGGCGTCTAAAGATATATACGAATAAATACAGAAAAGGGGTGTCGATAGCGGCTACCATTATCTTAAAAATAAATCCACTAACCAACAACCCGTAAAACATACTCCAGGGAAGTACCTGAAATAAACACAGTAAAGAAACTACCGTAAAGGTATCTATAAATTGAGAACTAAAAGTTGAAAAGTTGTTTCTCAACCATAAGTGCCGACCGTTTGTATAATCTTTCCACAAATGATAAATACGAATATCTACAAATTGCGCAAGCAAATATGCCAACATTGAAGCCAATACAGCTATTGGAGAAAGCGCAAATACCTTCGAATACAAAATATCATTTACTGGAGACTTCTCTATGGCGGGCACTATATTACCTAATAACACTATCCCCATGGAAAAGAAGGAAGCAAATATTCCTGCAACCACTACCTGGTTTGCCTTTTTCCTGCCATAAATTTCAGAGATAAGATCCGTAATCAAAAAGGTTATCGGATAAGGGAGTATCCCCACAGAAATCTCAAAAAGCGGAGCTCCAAAGATCTCCACTTCACCAAAAGGATTCCAATAGAAAAACTTCTGAAATATCAGATTCGAAACAACCAGGGCTGTTATAAACAATGCCCCTAAATAGAGATACACTTTAAAGGCAAGCTTTTTATCTTTTTGCGTCATCAACTACTGAATATACATTTCAAAAGGAATACGCGCCTGAATTCCTTTCTGTTGAAGCATCATTTTTAACTTCTTATACACCTGATAGGCCTCTGCCCCAATTTCTTCTTTAATTATATCTTCCTTGGATTGCGCCAGGCCAAATCGCGCAAATACTTTATCGAGGTTAATTTCATATTCCGGATAGTTGCGTACCGCATAATCACTAACCTCTACTAATTCAGCAGCATAGGCCACAGCATCATCCAGTCCTCCGATTTCATCTACCAATCCTATCTCCAGGGCCTCCGAACCACTCCATACTCTACCCTGGGCAATGCGATCAACTTCACTCACCTCCATATTTCTACCCTCGGCTACCCTTTCCAAAAAAGTCTGATATACCTGCTCTATACCTTCTGTGGTCACCTTTTTAAAATCTTCGGTCATTGGTTCAAAAAGACTGTACATTGTCGACTGCTTATTGGTATTTACCTGCTCTGCATTTATACCCCATCTTTCGGCGAGTTCATGGACATTTGGCACCACCCCAAATACGCCAATTGAACCTGTAATAGTAGAAGGTTCGGCGAATATCCGTTGCCCTCCAGCTGCAATATAATATCCTCCTGAAGCCGCTAAGTTACCCATGGAAACCACCACCGGCTTAACCGCTTTTGTCAATTCTATTTCATTCCATATGATATCGGAAGCCAAGGCGCTTCCACCCGGAGAGTCTACGCGAAGTACGATAGCCTTTACTTTTTCATTCTCTCTCGCCTCTTTCAAAGCCTCGATCATGATACCCTGTCCAATAATATTGTCATCGCCCTTCCCATAGCCTATTTCTCCTTGAGCATAGATCACAGCTATTTTATCTTTACCAAAAGACTTTTTCTTTTTAGATGCATGCTCTGCATATTCGGCTACTGAAACATATTCCACATCATCTAGCACATTACCTCCTATAGCTCTTTTCAACATCACTTCATAATCACTGTGATACATCAAAGCATCCACAAAGCCATTATCAAGTGCCATTTGTGGAGTTCGGGCCGCCAATTCATCAGCAAATGTATCTAATTGCGCTACAGAAATCCCCCTGCTCGATGCAATATCAGACTTCACAGAAGACCATACAGAGCCTAGTAATTCTGATATCTGTTCCCTGTTTGCTTCGCTCATTTCATCTGCCAGGAATGGCTCCACTGCACTCTTGTATTTCCCATGACGGATCACCTCCATCTTAACTCCCGATTTTTCCTGAATATCCTTAAAGAACAATACTTCAGAAGATAAGCCTCTGAAATCCATCTCACCAACAGGATTCAGGAATACCGAATCAGCCACCGAGGCTAAATAATAATCTTTCTGCGTATAGAAATCTCCGTATGCATACACAAACTTTCCTGATTCTTTAAAATCAGCCAAGGCATCACGAATGGCTTTAGCCTGAGCGGTGCCTCCCATAAACACCTTACTATAAATACTAACCCCTTTAATCTTATCATCCCCTTTGGCAAAATGAATAGCATCAATAACATTATTCAAGCCGTCATAATTTTCAAATTTGTATTCAAAATCAACAAAATTGTATTTGCCACCATAATCTTTTAATGGCTGTGAAAGGCTGATTTGTAATACTGAATTATCCTTAACCGGAATAATGGCTTCCTGATTTCCTGCAAAAGCGATAAAAATTAAAAACACCATAAAAATAATCCCCAGTGCTACCAGAGTTCCCAGTATAGAGGCTAATAAATTTCGAAGAAATTTCATTGCAATCTTTTTTTTAAAAACCCCTTAATTGAGGTTCATGCTACTCTACTTATTTAGTCTTAAAACCGAGGTGATTGTTACAGTTTCTACTGTAGATTTACAACCTACCCTCACCCGTTAAAACTTATCAACAATAAAAACAAAGATAAAACTTTGTTGATTTCTTTTGTTTACTTTGCCATTTGATTATGAAGAAATTTAAACGCGCATATTTATCCATAGGGAGCAATCAGGGCGAGAAGTATGAAAACCTGCAGAAAACGGTAGATCGTTTAAACCAGCAAGCGGGCCATGTTGTTGCCAGTTCAAAAATATACACCAGTCCGGCATGGGGATTTGAAAGCGATGATTTTCTAAATGCGTGCCTCGCTATTGACACCACCTTAAACCCTGAGGATTTGTTAAAAGTAATGCTTAAAATTGAGGAAAGCCTTGGCAGAGTTCGTTCTGATCAAAAAGGCTATACAGCCCGAACGATTGATATCGACATTATTTTTTACGAAGATGAAATAATCGACACCAGCATATTAAAAGTTCCGCACCCTTACCTGGAGCTTCGGAAATTTGTATTGTTACCTTTAGCAGATATCGCTCCCGATAAAATCCACCCCAAATTAAACAAAAGCGTTACCGAACTACTTCAAAACTGTAAAGATGATAGCGCTTTAGTAACGTACCCTAAAACGTTGAGAGTAAAAAAAAACGACTTTTCTAAATTCAAACTCCTTGCTATAGAGGGTAATATTGGTGCCGGAAAAACAACCCTGGCCACTAAAATTGCAGATGATTTTAATGGAAAACTTATCCTGGAGCGATTCGCAGACAACCCCTTTTTACCAAAGTTCTATAATGACATGCAGCGCTATGCGTTTTCGTTGGAAATGTCGTTTTTAGCAGATCGCTATCAACAGTTTACTGACGACACCTCTCAGTTTGATTTGTTCAAGGACTTTATGGTAAGTGATTATGATATATTTAAATCACTGGTTTTCGCCAAAGTAACCCTGCATGCAGATGAATTTACCTTGTATCGCAAAATCTTCAACTTCATGTACAAAGAAGTTATAAAGCCTGATGTGTATGTATACCTCTATCAGAATACGGATCGCCTGTTAGAGAACATAAAAAAAAGAGGAAGAAACTACGAGCAAAAAATTGCACCTGAATACCTGGAGTCTATCAACAGGGCCTATCTCGATTATATAAAAACACACGAAACTTTAAATTCATTGGTCATTGATGTATCAGAAATGGACTTCGTAAAACGGGAAGATGACTACCATCTCATTGTCGACCAAATACATGATTTCTACAACGAGCGTTAATTTTTAAGAAAAATTCTTAACATTTTTTTTGCATTTTTGCGAAAGGTTTTATTATTTAGACCCCGAATTGAAGAGAAAACTAGCTAACTTTACTTAATATATTGACTGAGGAGGAGCCCAAAAGGCTCCTTTTCTTTATTTAGATAGCTTGCAAAATAAATCCCATATCACTACGCCGGCACTTACGGCTATATTCAGTGAATGCTTGGTTCCGTATTGTGGAATTTCAATAACGTTATCTGAAGCCGACACCACTTTTTGTGACACCCCTTTTACTTCATTACCAAAAACTACAGCATATTTTTGATCTGAATCGACCTTAAAATCATTTAACATGGTGGCATTTTCAGCCTGCTCCACAGAAAGCACTTTAACGCCATCCTCCTGTAAGCGTTTAACTAATTCTAATGTATCCTCTTCATATTCCCAAACAACACTCTCAGTGGCTCCAAGAGCAGTTTTCTGGATATCCTTATGGGGTGGACATGCCGTGATACCACACAAATAAATCTTTTCTATTAAAAAAGCATCAGAAGTACGAAACACCGAACCGATATTATTCAGACTCCTTATGTTATCTAAAATAACGATTAAAGGTGTCTTCTTCACTTCCTTAAACGCTTCAACATTCAATCGCTCTAACTCACTATTTCTAAGCTTTCGCATATAATCAATTTTAGGCAAAAATAAGGTGCATTCCTTGATTAACCATATAATCCCAAAAGGAAATCAACAAAAGCTGTTTATAAGAGATGATAAGATTAGTGGCATTAAAATATGAAAACCTTTACCTTCGCTTTTAGAATAAAAACGAAGAACATTGGCAGCATCTAAGAGCAAGAAGGAAACACCGTTAATGAAGCAATACAACCAAATTAAGGCAAAGTACCCCGATGCCTTATTACTTTTCAGGGTTGGTGATTTTTATGAAACATTTGGAGATGATGCAGTACGTGCAGCTAAAATTCTGGGAATCGTTTTAACCCATCGTAACAATGGCGGTGATAAAACGGAACTTGCCGGTTTTCCTCATCACTCCCTCAACACCTATTTACCAAAACTGGTAAAATCGGGTTGCAGGGTAGCTATTTGTGATCAACTGGAAGACCCGAAACAAACCAAAACCATTGTAAAGAGAGGTGTTACCGAGTTAGTTACTCCAGGCGTAGCTCTTAATGATGATATTCTAACGGCAAAATCCAACAACTTCTTATGTGCGATCCACTTTACTAAAAAACAATTAGGGATTGCCTTTCTCGATGTTTCTACCGGCGAGTACCTGACTGCCCAGGGAAATGACGAGCACATAGATAAACTTTTACAGAATTTCAACCCTAGTGAGATTCTCGTTTCTAAAAAACACAAACAAGACTTTTATGCCCTTTTTGGTAATGAGCACCATACCTATTTCCAGGAAGATTGGATCTTTCAGGAGGATTATGCTCACGAGACCCTGAATAAGCATTTTAAAACCGCTTCTTTAAAGGGTTTTGGTATCGACCATTTACACGAAGGTATTATAGCCAGTGGAGCCGTTTTACACTATTTATCGGAAACGCAGCACCACCAATTACAACATATAACGGCCATTAACCGAATTGCCGCAGAAGAACACGTCTGGATGGATCGTTTTACGATCAGAAATCTGGAGCTATACCAGTCGACTGCCAGCAACGCAGTAACTCTTATCGATATTATCGACAAGACTATTTCTCCTATGGGCGGACGTACGCTTAAACGATGGCTGGCATTACCCTTAAAAAACATCGATCGCATAAAACAGCGACATGAGGTAGTTGAGTATTTATTGCAACATGAGGATAAGCTTCAAAAAATACAAGCTTACATTAAACAGATCAGCGACATCGAAAGGCTCATCTCTAAAGTTGCTACCGGAAAGATCAATCCGCGTGAGGTGATTTACCTTAAAAACTCTTTAGAGGCTATCGTCCCAATCAAGGCACTTGCAGAACAGAGCGAAAACGACTCCTTAAAAGCGATGGGTGATGCGCTTCACCTATGTGAACCCTTGAGAGCCAAGATCAAGGAAATGCTTCATGAAGAGGCTCCTATTCACGTAAATAAAGGCGCTGTAATTGCAGAAGGTTACTCTAAGGATCTGGACGAATTGCGTGGCCTCGCTTTTTCAGGCAAGGACTATCTCGATAAGATGCTGGCACGTGAAACCGAGCGTACCGGGATTCCTTCGCTTAAAATAGCTTCCAACAATGTATTTGGGTATTACATAGAAGTGCGCAATACGCACAAAGACAAAGTACCGGAGGAATGGATAAGAAAGCAAACCCTGGTAAATGCAGAGCGATATATCACAGAAGAACTCAAAGAATACGAAGCGAAGATATTAGGTGCTGAAGAAAAGATATTACAATTAGAGCAGCAATTATTCACCCAATTGGTTGTCTGGATGTATGAGTATATTGAACCTGTACAGCGCAATGCGGCTCTTATTGGGCAACTCGATTGTTTATGTGGGTTTTCACAACTCGCCAGGGATCATAAATATGTGCGCCCTGAGATTACTGATTCTTTCGACCTCCACATTAAAAATGGGCGTCATCCGGTTATAGAAAAACAATTGCCTATTGGCGAACCTTATATTGCCAACGACGTCACCTTAAGCCGGGAGGAGCAGCAGATCATCATGATCACCGGTCCGAACATGAGTGGTAAATCGGCTATTCTAAGACAAACAGCCCTGATTGTGCTATTGGCTCAAATGGGAAGTTACGTACCGGCTGATGCTGCGGAGATCGGGCTTGTTGACAAGATATTTACCCGGGTCGGAGCGAGCGATAATATTTCTATGGGTGAATCTACCTTTATGGTGGAGATGAACGAAACCGCCTCGATATTAAACAACATTTCAGATCGAAGCCTGGTACTGTTAGACGAAATCGGAAGAGGAACCAGCACCTATGATGGTATTTCCATTGCCTGGGCCATTTCTGAGTATTTACACGAGCACCCGGCCAAAGCTAAAACGCTTTTTGCCACGCATTACCACGAGCTTAACGAAATGACCGAAACCTTTAAACGTATTAAAAATTACAATGTTTCGGTTAAAGAACTTAAGGACAATGTGCTTTTTCTCAGAAAACTCGTAAAAGGCGGCAGTGAGCACAGTTTCGGGATCCATGTAGCCAAGATGGCCGGAATGCCTCAGCAGGTTATCCATCGCGCCAATAAGATCCTTAAAAAGCTTGAAAAGTCGCATAGTAGTGATGAACTTACAGAAAACCTGAAAGAGGCTCAGGATGATGAAATGCAACTAAGCTTTTTTAACCTCGATGATCCGCTTTTAGAAGAGATCAAAGAAGAGATTATTCATACGGATATTGATACCCTGACTCCTGTTGAAGCCTTGATGAAACTTAATGAAATAAAAAGAATGCTCATTAAAAAGAAAAAGGCATAATTGAAAATCAATAGGTTATAAAATTAATTTCTTTTTTTATCGAAAATCCTTTGGAATTAGAAGAAATGTTTTAAATTTGCATCCGCAATAACGAATTGCAGACGTTCATTAAGAAAGGCGAAAATAGCTCAGCTGGTAGAGCGCAACCTTGCCAAGGTTGAGGTCGCGGGTTCGAACCCCGTTTTTCGCTCGAATGCGCGCTGATTGAACAGCGCTTTTTTTATGCCAACAGCGGCTCGAGTGGTGGAATTGGTAGACACGTTGGACTTAAAATCCAATGAACAGTAATGTTCGTGCGGGTTCAAGTCCCGCCTCGAGTACAGATCAATAAAGGTCAGGACGAAAGTCTTGACCTTTTTTGTTTTATGAACTTTCGTAAGCTTGCTTATAAGAAAGTGATGAAACAAAAAAATAAAGACGCGCAGCGGATTGACCTTTATTCTCAAAATGACACATAGGGACTCACCATAGGTAATTCCCGCCTCGAGTACTTAAAAACCCTGTAAAATATTGATTTTACAGGGTTTTTTATTTTTTAGGGCAACCGATGGGGCAACCTATTTAATTTTGAGCTATACTTTAGACTTTCATAAATCTCTTTCCGAAATAAACAAAACCCGATTTCACACCCTTAAATCTAGCCTTACCTTAATAGTAGTCCATTAAAGTGATAGCTATAACCTTAAAAAGTACCTGAAATTCATTGAAAAACACACAAAAAGTGGAGCAGCAAGCCTGCAAGGTGTTTGTTTTTCTTTAAAAACTATCATACAACATATTTTACCCCTTTTTAAGTCTCTCAATTTTAGTTTGCAACGAAACTAAAGCGTAAAATAAAAGCCCTTAAATGGGCTTATTTGGATCTTGTTTTTATGTAATTAATAGGTTGTGCAACGTCTAACAACGTTGAAACACGTAATTATTTCAGTTTTTCCTTAATTTTTTCTTCAGTAATTCTATTGCTAGGATGTATATCTTTACCTCTTTCTACAATATTTCCATTCTTATCAATTATAAAGTATTGTGGGATTCCTTGAACATCCAATGCACTGCGAAAAAATTTACTTTGGTCTTTGTCAATTAAATAGTGTTGCCCCCCTCCTAGGTTAAAGTCAGAAACCAACCTTTTCCATAAATCTTCTTTTGATTCAATACACACATAAACAAATGACACATCCTCTCCATTAAATTTCTCCATAAGCTTTTTTGAATGTGGCATTGCTTTAATACAGGGAGAACACCAAGTTGCCCAAATATCCATATAAATAACTTTTCCTTTATTTATTGATAGAATTTTAGAGAAAGTTTCTTCTATAGGGGTATTTTTCATTTTAGCCAGAACTTCATTTGAGTATAAATTGGGCTTATTAATAAAGTCTAATGTTTCTCTATAATAATTATCTAAATTCTCTTTTATTATGGGTAGTTTAACAAGAGAATTCAAGGTCGTTAGATTCTTTCTGTATCCTTCGATAAAGTTCTCCTTAAATTGTGCTGTATAATAATGTGAAAGAAGCAATTGTTTTAATAAATCGTTAGGAATATTCTTTTCAAAATATTCAATTATAAGGGAGTCAGAATTTATCTTGCCATCAATGATATCATCCATTATGGGGCTGAATTTCTTTTGAATTTCAGGAGTTATTCTGTTCATAGAATAGCTATTTATACGTTCACTTAAATTTCTCCATGAGACGATGTTGGATATCGTAATGTTTGGAACATCATTATTGTAATCAAAATAACCATCAGGTAGATTCTCTCTGCCAAAACCATAATCATCGAGAAAGTAATAATAAGTTTCATAACCAAATGAAGTAATCCATTCTTTCTCTTCCGTATTTAATGAGTTCTTGTTCTTGAACCGTTTAATGAGTTCTTGTTGCTCGAGTTTAAGAGAATCCATTTCTGTTTTAAAATCAATAGCATTCTTTTCATATGAAATAGGCTGTATAGCCCCATAACCTAAATTATTTTCTTCTCTTAATATTTGAAAATCAATCAGTAGGTTGTTTGTTTGATGCCTACCTCCTTTAAAACGAACAGTTTTTAGTAAATCTAGATTATTTTTTTGAGGGCTAAATTCTAGATAAATACTATCATTAGGGTGGTATATAAAATTAATATTAGCAAAACTCTTTTTCTCTAAAATAAAAGCATCTAGCGGGATAGAACTTTTTAATTTTATTTTGAAATTGCCAACTGAATCAATATTTATAGATTCTCTATACTTTTTAGTACCTGGTTGAGAGTGAATTAAGTACAATTCTGCATTTTCACCATTATAATTATTAACTCTTCCGTTAATTGTGATTTCATTATTTCCGATTCCACTTTCTTGAGTGTTACAAGAAATTAATAACAAAAGAAATAATGGTATTATTGATAATTTTTTTTTCATTTATGATTGTCTCTTTTTATGTGTTACGTGTTTGTGTATGATTTCGTTGCGTATTTTAGCAAAAACAAACCGAATAGAAAATCCACAAGCTTTTCGCAAGTAGGCGAGTAATAACAATGAATTATACACGGTGTTACCCATAGGCTTTTTTCTTTATTCAAGTTGAAAATGTATGTGGTCATCGTGTCTAACTGCTTGACATCCGTGAAATCGTACTTTTACGTTATTCAAATTCATTCTGGTTTTTAAATGTGGTTCGATAAATAACTTTCCAATATTTTTTTGTTTTAAAATCAGATTTGCCAATTGTCGGGTTCCTTTTTCGGAAAACTTAATTTCTTTGTTGATTTTACCTAAAGTCAGATATTTGGGAAAATCATATTGCCAATTTCCTTTATCCTTACAAACTTCCGCTTGGTCATATTCTTTTTCGGTTGGCATTTCATAAACTCCATATCCACTAACTGATGGCTTTTTGTTTGTCAATTGTCCATTATCATTTTCGTAAATCAAAGAAACGTCAATTTTTTTTCCATCGTTGTGGCTCAAATGAGGCAAAAGGGGAAATTTGTCTATGAAAGGGAAATTCGCATCAAGATAAACTATTTTTATTCCTGTGTTTTGTTTTTCAAATTCAGTTGCGATTTGTCCAATTGATTTATTCAGCTCAGGTCTTACATAGTTTCTGTTCGCAAGTTTATAAATGAAAGAATGAGCTTTTAAAGCTACTGATTCTTTTATTTTTTCACGTCCAAAAGTTGGTGCGACATTTGGAACAATTAAAAATGTTGTAAGCAAATATAGAATAGCGAAAATTCCAATTCGTTTCAATTGTTTCTTTTCCGAACTTTTCTTAACGAACAAAATTGCAATCAAATATATTATTCCACCTATTTGAGTGACAACAGTCAAAAAAACGATAATTATTATGTGAAGGAATATTTTCAATGGTTGATTCAGCTAATGGCCAACAATCCTATAAACACCATAAGGTGTTTATTTTTAACATGTTTACCACAAATCTAACGGATTTTTTATTTTAATAAAACTGTTTCTTACTATATGGGTACTATTTTATATAGTTTTTTATAGTCTTAGGCGCATAATATTATTTTGATATTACTTAAGTTGGTTTAAACGTTTGTAAACATTTAAAAAATAGTTGTACCTGAGGATATTTCAACTTTTCCTCAATTCAAATCTTTGCAATCAAAGCACCTAACGGTTTAACCTATGCAAATAACACTACTTAACACGCCATTCATGTTTCGCCGTACCGACCACACGAACACTTAGTTATTGTAGGCAGCTATTTATATTAATTTTATTGATTTTTTAAATTCTTCAAACTCTTTGTTGGCAAGTTGATTTTGAGCTTTTGATTGGTGGCAATTAAAGTCGTAATAAAATCCATTATGTTCTACTTTTAGAACTTTAAGTTCAACTTTCAATGGTTCATTTATTTCCATATGTTCAAATAAATATTCAGCGTCATATTCATAAAATTTACAATTACTAATGAAATAAGGTTTATACTTTTTTGTCACTTCAAAGTCTTTTAAAATCATTGAAGTTCCAAATTCAGACATCTCCATTAATTCTTCAAAAGTTTCATGACCTAAATCTTCAAGTTCTTCTTTTGGAGTTATGTTTAATGTAATTGTTGGTGAGAAAATACCTTTATACTCAGGTTTGTCCTGATAATATTTTGTAGCAATACAAATAGGATCTCCCAATTCCTCTAATATTTCCTCTTGTGAATCTTCAAGTCCCTCTCCAATTATTTGTTCGCTTTTAATTTTCCCAAAGTCTTTTACGGCAATGAATCCCCAGTTTTCAGGTTTATGGAATAGTATTCCCAGCTTTTTATTTACATAAACATTATCATTTATGGCAACAGCATTTAAAGGGTCAACAGCAAGTCCTGCCAAAGCAAGACTTGATAATTTAAAGAATTGTCTTCTTCCTATTCCCATAGTTTATTCAAATTGCACCTTACCACCAACCTCACCCTTGCACCTATTATCCTGTTCAAAATATTCACACTCAATATAACCACACAATGCACCCGTGAGTATTAGCTTTCCCCTTGTTAATCGGTTAAAGCCTCTTCTATCTGCTTAATCAGAACATCTCTCTTCATCGGATAACCGGCCTCGGATAACTCGAAGGTTCCATCCTTTTTGATAATCGCATAGGTAGGAAACCCTTTTCCCTTTATTTCTTTCATAATGTCAGCAGTAAGTGTTCTATCCGCCAAAACATGAGTCCCTGTTAAATTATAATAAGCGATCAACTCTTTCCATTTGTCTTCTTTATCCTCATCGTAATTCGCTATATACAGATAATCGAGCCCCTGGTCTTTAAAATGACTTTTTATAGCCTCCGAATTTTTTGAAATTTCAGAACGGCATGGCCCGCACCAGGTTCCCCACATATCGAGTAAAACCGTCTTACCTTTTACCAGTTTCAATATGTCATCAAAAGACTGGTAGGAATCCGGATTATCAACGAAAACCATTTTATCGGTAAGGGTACGTGCTCTTTGCTTTTCGATTTTTTGAATGGCAGGTTCAACATATGAAATATACTGACTTTGAGGGTACTGCTGTTTAAAACGTGAAAATATTTCCGGTAGATTATCCTCTTTTTCATCTATTGCCTCTTTAAAAAGTGTTCCATATAAAAACTCGGCTGTTTTGCCAGTAAAGTGCTTCTCGATGATTTTCTCTTTCAAAAGATTCTCAGGATCCTTACTGTTTATTTTAACTGCCTCTTCCTGAGTCGCTGTCCCATAATAGTCTTTTAACCGTTCAGGATGCTGCCACAGCTGTTCTTTTAATCTTGTAAGATACGTACGTAGAAAATAACAGTATCGATCAAAAACTAACATTTTGTCATTACTAACCGGGGTACGATTGATAAGCGAATCCTCGATGGCTTGCCAGCTATCCTCATTTCTCACAAAAGATTCTCGTATATAGAATTTTTGTTCTCCTTTAAATTCAAGATACTTACACAATGGAAAATAATTAACATTTAGAGCATAGATCTCCTTAAACTCATCAGAAGGACGGTACTTTGAATTATAATCCGCCAGGATTTTTTGATTCTTATTACTTTTCTCTTTTATAGCACTAAAGACATTGCCTGGCAATGAATCTTTTCTGTAAGCATTATAGTCTGACCTGTCTTTGAAAAGTTCTTGAATGGCAGGTTGGTTATTTTCACTTCCTGCGCCCGAAACTACATAAGTACTCCCTTCATCTTTAGATGCAAAAGACACATTAAGTTCATCGCCAGGCGATAAACAAAAAATATAGGATTTATTCTGGTTATTTTTATCAGGAATAACAGCAGTAACGAAAATCGGTTTGGAAAGTTTAACTGACCAATGCCCCTTCCCATCTGTTAAAGGAACTGATATTCTTCCATTATTTTCGAATAGTCTACTAGCATTAGTGAAATTGTCTTTTAAAATCGAAATGCTAGTGACACTTGAATTTTCTACCTTAAAATTGATGGAGGCTTCCTGTTCTTTTTCTTCTTGAATACATCCGATTTGCATGAGTCCCAGGAACAAAATCGACAGAATCAAACTTAATTTTCTCATTATTTATATTTTATAAAAAAAGACCCTTACCATAACCGCTAATGGTTATGCGTAAGAATGGTTAGGTGGTTAAGCACCCAATTTAGAAAAATTGCATCTAATAAGCAGAAAATTCTTCAAGTTTTTCTTACGAGCTGGAACCAGGCAAATATTTAAGTACAGTCTTGATTTCGGATTCAACCTTCTGCGATCATATACTTCTCTTGGTTACCTGAAGGTTCTTAACATAACTTATTCCCCTTCCATTTTTGTCTTTCAATGATCTTTATGTAATATAACGTTGATGATAAGAACTCTTAGGAAGCCACCCTGTAAAAATGTGATGAAAAAATTAAAGAAGTACAGCGGATTTTGTATACTAATTTTTCACAGACACAAGCTTTACGCTTGTGTCTGTAATCTTATTCAATAGATCTCCATTAAAAGTATGTTAACAATGGCTGGCACGCGGTAAACATATAACTGACTTATTTCATAACTACGGTCCTTTCAACCATTCGTTATTCTTTGCTCCTTAATAACTGTAAGAGTTGCTCTTTAGAAATATTTCTAGGATTATTCCCCAACCTTTCAGTATTGACATTATCGGCAATTACATTTTCGCAATCTTTAATATTTAGCTTTTCTAAAGATAATTCTATCCCTATTTCTCTTGCCAGCTCCTTTAAATAATTTTTTCCTTCTGTAACTGAATGCACTCCTAAAAATTCACAAAGGTCTTCAAAACTGTTTTTTATATAATCAATCCCTTTGGGGTTATTTGCATCAATTTCTGACACATTATAATTGTACTCAAAGAACTCAGGTAATGTTAGAAATACTGCATGCCCGTGAGGAATAGAATAATACGTAGTAAAAGCATAGGATACAGCATGAGAAGCTGTAGTTTTTGATATATTAATTGCCTTACCTGCATAATAGGCACCTAATGAAACTTTATGACGAGTATCTTTTGTCGGACTATTCACATTCTTCTTAATATTTGGCAACAAATATGACAAAGCCTTTCTCGCATATTCTTTAGACGCTTCGGTAGCGCCAACACTCCAATACGATTCAATGGCCTGAGACAGCGCGTCTAATGATGTACATGCCGTTAAGTACTTCGGCTGGGTTGATGTAAGCCTGTAATTTAAGCCTACTATATCGGGCAAAATATACTCATGGGCCAAAGAATATTTAACCTCATCGATATATACTACCGCAAAATGAGTGGCTTCACTCCCGGAACCTGATGTAGTTGGAATGGCTAATAGAGGAACTCCTTTTTCCTTGATTTTATTTTGACTAACGAAATCAAGAAGATCTTCAGGGTTGTTTGCCTGAAAAGCATTAATACATTTCCCCATATCTATAACACTTCCTCCTCCAATCGCAATTATTAAATCATAATTGCCTTCTTTAAAAATAGCAACCCCCTTTTTTACATCTTCTATTTTTGGGTTTACTTCAAAATCTGAAAAAATAGTAACCTCAACATCTTCTAATACAGGCTGAAAGAAATCTTCAGCTCCACTCAATGTATATGCGACCGGATCTGTTACCAAAAACACTTTTTTAGCTCCTAACTCATTGGTTATACGCTTAATGTCTTTTACTGATATTTCTTCAATTAATCTTTGATTCATCTTTTAAAACTATTAATTCTTTATACTAACATCCAGGCCTTTTGTCGGTCTTCTAAATTTTCTATCCTGGAACCCTAATAAAACACTCCGGTTATTTATGGCAAACCAGGATTCAGCTTATCTAAAACTCATATCTATCTCCTCACAAACAAAATAATAAATGCCCCCATAAAGCACATTGTAGAAGTTACTGCAAACACAATATTTTCCTGACCTGTAATATCTGCCATAAATCCTATAAATGGTTCACCCGCACCCGCAAAAGCATAGGCAAATGTATTCATAACCCCAACACCTGTACCAGATCTGTTTACTCCTAATAAATCCGGGCTAAGCGGCCAATAACACGATTGCGGACCATACACCAAAAAACCGGCTAAAAACATTAACAGCAGGCCACCTAACAGGTGATCTCTTGGCACAAAATAGATCATGAGAATTACCAACCCGGCTAATCCTAACGATAAAGCTATAGGCTTGGATCGGTTAGACTTAAAAACCCTATCTGATAATTGTCCGAAAAAGATAGTACCTAAAGCCATCCCTATGGGAAGCGCTAAGGCAATCCAAAGATTAGAGGATTCTTCAATTTCTGTTCCCAGGTAATAAAGAGGCACCCATACCAAAAGACCATATCTGGCTGTATTTTGAAAGCCAATAGAAATACAGGCCAACATGAATTTTTTATTTTTTAATACTTTACTATAACGTTGCAAAGAAGTTTCATCTTTTCTCTTATCCTTAACAGTAACTTGTGTTTCATCTTCCAGTGGCTCAAACCCTAAATCTTCCGGCTTATTACGGACTACATAATAAAAAACTGCACAACCCAAAAGGAGTAGTAATACTGGTAAACGAAATAACCACCTCCAATTGAAATCATATATATCCAACATAATTATGGACAATAAATAGATCAGTATTGAAGAACTTCCAGCTGCAAATAAATAAAACCCAAAAGCCTTACCTCTTTCTCTACCTCCCCACCAATTGGATACCAGCCTGCTACCCGGAGCCCACCCCAGGGATTGACTGAATCCGTTTAAGGCCCAAAAAAGAACAATCATCCAATAAGCAGTGGCAAAACTCGTCGCCCAATTCATTATCACAGACAATACACCTCCGATAACCATCATACGGCGAGCACCATATTTATCTGCCAGGTTACCATTAATAAACTGGCCAATACCATAAGCCCATAACATCGCAGCTCCAGCCCAACCTATATACTGCTTGGTAACACCAAACTCCCCTTCTATTCCCTGGATGGCCCACCCAAAATTTTGTCGACCTGTATAAAAAAACAGGTAGCAAAACATAACAGCAAAGAGCATTTTCCATTGTGTTCTCCTAAAATCAGAAGCCTGAATATTCAAATCATTCATTTGTTTATCTTTTTACTGAAACTCACATTCACTTCTGTATTGAGCTTCATTTAAATGTCAAGACGTTTAATTATAAATCCCATTGTTTGAAGACATTTCAATTTCAACTAAAGCTTCTTCTTGGTTTAATCTTGTGTATAATTCTTTATTTATAAGCAACATAGCCCTCTTACTCTTCCTTAAAGTCTGGAATTATTTTCTGTGCAATTACACAGTTTCTACTCGTCTTTAAAATTTTCATAAAAGTAAAATAATTTTACTATATGTAAAATTTAAAATGTTATAATAATGTTAATGTCAATCATTAATAATTGCCTTATTGCACTCAAAAATCCAAAACCCTAAAAAAATATCCCTCTAAAATAACCCATTCTTTCACCCCCCTGAACTAACCGTGTTAAATCATCTGATATTACCGTTTTTTGCATGTTTTAGCCGTCATGTTTAAATTGATTTAAAATGATCTAAATGTTTTACTATGCCTGTTATTTGGTCAAGAAAAGTGCTTAGATAAGGCCCATTTCAGGTATAGCAAAGGTATGGTTGAGGCATAGTTAAAGTATGGATAAAGTATGAACACATCTATTTAGGTTCATTCTTGTATAAAATGTTTCCAGGCAATAGAGCTACATTACCTGAAATTTTGTCAAGGTGATTTTTTACCTAATCAACCGGGTATAAAAATTCATTGTAAACACCTTGTCATATTATACATTGGCGTTACCCACATCATAACTGTTCAAAACTGAATAGCCATTGGGTATCATCCTGGAGTTCTTCGTAAAAAAGATATTCCTTCTTCACCTCTACACCATCGATATTTTTATAATTGGTTTCATTCCCATAATCATCATAATCAATCCATTTTTCATTTCCCGCACTATTCTTATAATGGATCAGCAGTCCTTGATCATTATATACTTTCCACTCTTCAAAAGCATCACCGGCAGGAATTAATTTTTCTTCCCAGCTTTCCTTCTTTTTAGGAATAACATGAGACTTATAGTAAGTTTGATTCCCAAGCGTGTCATACTTATAAATTTGCTCATATCCAGCGTTATTTTTAATCTGACACAATCTATTTTCATTATCATAACATCTCGTCTCTACCAACCCCTCATTTGTCTTGGATTTTATCAATCTTCCCTTTTCATCATACTCAAACCATTCTTCTAAACCCTTATTATCCCTGTGGTTTATTATTTCCCCTTTATTATTATAGTCCCACCACTCTTCCATGTTAATCAACTTATCTCTCAAATAAATTTGATTTCCCTGACCATCATAACGGTAAATGGTAGCTTTATTAACATCATTTGAAGGGATAAATAACAATAGACGTCCCTCTGCTGTATATTCAAAATACTCCTCTTTTCCTTTGGAATTTTTATACCTTCTCTTATGCCCATTTTCGTCATACTCGCACCATTCCTCAAATCCGCTAGTATCTTTGGTTGACAACAAACCTCCATTTTGATTATACTTAAAAAACCTTGTAAAACCATCACTCCTGACATGCTTATAAAGCAAGTCATTATCATAAACAAACCATTGTTCGATTCCATTAGTATTTGTATATATTTCTCTACCTTTTAAATCATAAACAAAAAGCCGTTTAAAATCTTTTTCTTCCTGTGTTTTCTGAAAAATATTCATCTGAACTATTTTTAAAGTATGTAACAACGATCATCATGCCCACTTGAATCCATTAAAAAGAACCGTGAACACCTCCAACAAATATAAAAAGGTCCCTTTTGTACCTGCTCCATCCCAGTGAGTGGCACCCCATTTTGGAGACCATCGTCTAACCTTTATACCTGCCCTAATTTCCAGAAAAAAAGTTCTTCCTACTCACTCATCCCGAAGCAGATAGGTTCCAAATCAGAAAAACAAATTCAAATTCTATAAATTTTATCATAGATTTGGACTTTTCCATACCGAAAACTATTTAGCTAACATTTTAATAATTTAAATTATATGGGAGTGTTTGTCATTCGCAAACAACCAAACGGGAATTACAATTTCATTTTCACCTCCAGGAAAGGAGATGCTATATTTACAAGCATCAATTGTAAGCAAAAAGATGACTGTAAAGTGATCTTGCAAGCAATCAGAAACAACCTGGAAATATTTACGTTCACCAAAAAAAATCCTGGTAAGCGAAAATTTCTATTCAGAGTTTCCAAAGGTGGTTTCGTACTGGCATCCAGTCGTGTGTACACTACCGAACTCAAACTTGAAAAGGAGGTAAACTATATCCTGACAAAAGCTCCGAGAGCCGAGGTTCTTGATTTCTCAGAAGACGAACAACTTTTCGCAGATTAGGCAACCTCCTTATCAACCACCAATAAAACTTCATTTCCGCTATCGGACCATAAATCTTAAGACAATTTCCCTATGTAATTGTTATATAACATACTGTCTTAATTTTAATTTATTTTTAAAACATTATTACTTGATATACTGCGATGTATAATGTAGTTTTACCGCCCGAATGACGAAAGTGCTGATTAAATATTGTCTGGCTCTCTTTGTGTTGCTTTTGAGTGGGTTTAATCAAACCCATGCAATACAGCAATACCCGGATATTTCACACAGCTCATTGAATGATCATGAGCAGCTCATTTCTTATGGTTTCGATTTTGATGATTCCGCCTTTCTTGTACCGGGAACACCTCATCAACATACCAGTAACCACTTCTTTGAAGAAACCTTTAACGAGGAAGAAACCCACGAGTCTGTTTCTCTTAAAAAGAAAAAGCATACCAGTTTAGCCATCCTGAATAACCACTCCGCTAAACTAACATACTTTCAATTATTTAAAAACAGACTATCATCTAATAAGTCTTTCTTAACTTATTTAACTACCCCAAACCTATATATCAGGTTTCAAGTTTTTAGACTATGATCTTATTTCAGGCATCGGACTTAACCGCTCATGCCTGTTGCTACATTTATATCTCTAAAATCCAGTATTAAACATATTGGGTTAAGGATTCTTTGTGCATTGCACTTCAATTACAATTAAATCAAATAACATTTTAAAACTAAGACTAAGATGAGGAAATCACTCATGTTATTAGCTATTGGTGCAGTTTTGTACCAAACCAGCTGTACATCAAAAAAAGAAGAAACCAAATCAGAAGAAGTCAAATTCGTGGTTTCAAACCCGGTTGTAAAGGATACTATAATTACAGAAAATTATGTAAGTCAGATTCAATCCATTCAACATATCGAACTAAGAGCTCAGGAACGGGGATATGTACAGAAAATTTATATTGACGAAGGACAACATGTGAAAAAAGGTCAACTTTTGTTTCAAATTATGCCTAACCTCTACAAGGCAGAAAAACAAAAGGCACAGGCGGAGGCTAACTTTGCTGAAATAGAATACAAAAACACCCAGATTCTTGCTGACAGTAATGTGGTAGCTGCAAACGAACTGGCCATGGCGAAAGCTGAATACCAAAAGGCTATGGCAAACCTAGCCTTAGCAGACACCCACCTGAAGTTTACGGAAATCAGGGCTCCTTTTGATGGCTTCATCGGCCGGTTCGAAGTACGACTAGGAAGTTATGTTGAAGAAGGAGAACTTCTTACCAGCCTTTCGGACAACAGTAAAATGTGGGTTTATTACAACGTGCCGGAGGCCGAATATTTAGATTATAAAACCAAAAGTACTGCAGACGAAAACACCAAGGTGGAACTCTTAATGGCCAACAACCAGACCTTTGACCATACGGGAGTTGTAGAAACCATTATTGCTGATTTTAATAACGAAACCGGAAACATTCCTTTCCGAGCCTCTTTCCCTAATCCGGAAGGTCTGTTAAGACATGGTGAAACCGGAAATGTGATTATGAAAATCCCTTTTAAAAATGCCCTGATCATTCCGCAAAAGGCAACTTTTGAAGTATTGGATAAAAAATATGTATTCGTAGTTAATGAGCAGGATCAAGTAATTCAAAAAGAGATTCAAATTAAAGCTGAATTACCTCATCTGTTTATCGTTGAAGACGGATTAACAGTGAATGACAAAATCTTACTGGAAGGTATCAGAATGGTAAAAAATGAAGAAAAGATTCACTATGAGCTTGAACAGGCTGACAAGGTACTGGCAAGCCTGGAAATGTACGCAGAGTAATCTAACACAACTAAAATTACATTATAATGTTTAGTAAATTTATTAAAAGACCGGTATTAGCCATTGTAATATCGGTGGTAATTGTTTTTACAGGTTTATTAGCCATAAAACAATTACCCATATCGCAATTTCCCCAAATTGCACCTACTACGGTAAACGTGTTTATCGCCTACCCCGGAGCAAGTGCAGATGTATTGGTGAAATCTACCTTAATCCCTATTGAAACTTCAATTAACGGGGTGCAAGACATGAGGTATATCGCATCCGACGCCACCAGTGCGGGTGAAGGAACGCTCCGTATCATATTTGATCCGGGTACTGACCCTAATGACGCGGTTGTAAGGGTAAAAACACGAATTGACCAGGTAATGCCTCTACTTCCCGAATTAGTGCAAAGGGAGGGGGTTATCATCAAACCCGTACAACCCAGTATGTTAATGTATGTAAACCTTTTCAGCGATCATAAAAACAATGACGAAAAGTTTCTGTACAATTATGCTTACACCAAAATTATTCCCGAGATACAACGTATCAAAGGGATTGCCAGCGCTCAAATACTAGGTAGCCGTAAATACGCTATGAGGGTTTGGCTAAAACCCGATCGAATGAGAGCCTACAATATATCTGCCGAGGAAGTATTGGAAGCTATGGACGAGCAAAGTATTATAGCCAGACCAGGACGTTTGGGAAGAAGCTCGGGTAAAAGAGCACAGTCTTTGGAATACGTTTTGGTATACCAGGGAAGATATAATGAAGCAGAAGATTATAAAAACATCATTCTTAAGGCGAATGAAGAAGGTGAAATACTAAAATTAAAAGATGTCGCGGATGTGGAACTGGGAAGTGAGTTTTTCGATATCTATTCGAATCTCGATGGTAAACCCTCAGCCTCTATTGTCTTAAAGCAAACCTTTGGTAGTAATGGTAATGATGTAATTGCTGCTGTTAAAGACAAATTAAAAGAAATAAAGGAGGATCTCCCTCCCGGTGTTGACTACAAAGTCGGATACGACGTATCAAACTTCTTAGACGCTTCCATCGACCAGGTTTTGCACACCCTTAGGGATGCATTTATCCTGGTTGCCATTGTAGTATTTTTATTTTTAGGTGATTGGCGATCTACCATTATTCCAATCATTGCCGTTCCGGTATCATTGATCGGAACCTTCTTTGTAATGCAATTGTTCGGTCTTTCGATTAACCTGATTACTTTATTCGCCCTGGTATTAGCCATAGGTATTGTAGTTGATAACGCCATCGTAGTGGTGGAAGGTGTCCATGTAAAAATGGAAGAAGAGCACCTGACTCCTTATAAAGCTTCGTATGCCGTTTTAGGTGAAATTGGAGGTGCTGTGGTAGCTATAACCTTAGTTATGGTATCTGTTTTTATCCCTATTTCATTTATGTCCGGACCCGTTGGAGTCTTTTATCGTCAGTTCTCCATTACCATGGCGGGAGCCATTATTATTTCAGCAATCGTAGCCCTCACGCTTACGCCGGTACTATGTGCCATGTTACTAAAAAACACGCATGGCAAGCCTAGAAAAAAATCGCCGGTTAACAGGTTTATCGATTGGTTCAATAATAAATTCGACAAATTAACCGGCCGCTATATTGGCGTATTAAAAATGATTGTAAACCGACGTGTAATTACGTTTGGTATGCTGATCGCCTTTTGTGTGGGTATCTTTTTAACCAACCAGGTATTGCCTGCAGGGTTTATTCCTAATGAAGATCAGGGAATGATCTATGCTATTATTCAAACACCTCCGGGTGCTACCCTGGAACGTACAAACGAAGTCGCAAAAAAACTACAAGCTATTTGCGAAGAAACAGAAGGCGTTGCTTCGGTTTCATCCCTTGCTGGATATGAAATCATGACCGAAGGTAGGGGATCCAATGCAGGTACCTGCCTGATTAACCTTAAACCCTGGTCTGAACGAAAGCATGGCGTTCATGAAATAATGGAAGAACTGGAAGAAGAGACCAAAGACCTAGGGGCTATTATAGAGTATTTCGAGCCGCCTGCAGTTCCGGGATTTGGTTCTTCCGGGGGATTTGCATTGCGCCTGTTAGACAAAACCAACGGTACTGATTTCCATGAGTTTGAAAAAATCAATAATAATTTCATGGATGCCCTCAGAGAACGAGAGGAACTTCGTGGGTTATTTACCTTTTTTGCTGCTAATTATCCCCAATATGAATTAAAAATTGACAATAAAGCAGCTATGCAAAAAGGGGTTTCCATCGGGAAAGCCATGGAGAACTTAAATATCTTAATCGGTAGTACCTACGAGCAAGGCTTTATTAAATACGGAAGGTTTTTTAAAGTATATACCCAGGCTGCTCCCGAATATAGAGCGATGCCAAGCGATCTTGAAAAGCTTTACGTAAAAAATGATAAAGATGAAATGGTGCCTTATTCCTCATTCATGAAAATGGAAAAAAAGTTAGGTCCCAATGAGATTACCCGCTACAACCTCTACAACTCGGCAGCAATCCGAGGACTTCCGGCAGCAGGCTTTACCAGTGGTGATGCCATCAAAGCCATTCAGGAAGTTGCAGAAAAAAACCTTCCGAGAGGTTACGATATTGCATGGGAAGGTCTTTCCTATGATGAAGCCTCGAGAGGTAACGAGTCCATTTACATATTTGCCGTAGTATTGATCTTTGTATACCTGGTTTTAGCTGCTCAATACGAAAGCTTCCTATTACCAATGGCCGTAATTCTATCTTTACCGGTGGGTGTATTTGGGTCCTTTTTATTACTAAAACTTATGGGACTTGCCAATGATGTTTATGCGCAAATTGGGGTTATTATGCTGGTTGGTTTGCTCGGAAAAAATGCCGTGTTAATTGTTGAATTCGCAGTACAAAAACGAAGACAAGGTGCCTCCATTCTCGATGCTGCCATTGAGGGAGCTAAAGTGAGATTCAGACCAATTTTAATGACCTCATTCGCTTTTATCGCAGGATTAATTCCGTTGGTATTGGCTACCGGAGCCGGAGCGATTGGTAACAGAACCATTGGAGGCTCTGCTTTAGGAGGTATGCTTATAGGTACGGTATTAGGAGTTCTTATTATACCGGGACTGTATTTTGTGTTTGCAAAAATGGCTGATGGTAAGAGCCTTATTAAAGACGAGGTTACAGAACCAGTTTCTGAAGAATTTATGAGACTGAGCGAGCGAGAAAGCAAATTAGAAGCAAGGCTTCGCCGTATGAATAAGGTCTTGAAAAAATTAATGAAAAAATCTGATGACAAATAAAATCAACATGTTACACTTAAAAAGAATATCCTTTTTGGGGGTGCTCATTCTGACTGCTTTTTATTCTTGTGTCCCGACGCTGGAAACCGTAGATGAGGATAAAGCCGTACCTGAGCAATATCGAAACGAGCAGCAGGATACTGTGAATACTGCAATGCTACAGTGGAATGAATATTTCAAGGATGAGCACTTAAAGAACCTGATAGATATAGCGCTTGAAAACAATCAGGAATTAAACATTATACTGCAGGAGATTAAAATATCTAAAAGCGAGATCAAGGAGAAAAAAGGTGAATACCTCCCATTTATTGACTTCAAAGCCGGAGCGGGAGTTGATAAGGTTGCACGATATACCAGTCGCGGAGCAAGTGAAGCCACAACGGATATAAGACCAGGTGAAGAAATGCCGGAACCCCTTCCGGATTATTTTGCCGGACTTCATGCTAAATGGGAACTGGACATTTGGAAAAAGCTTCGCAACGCCAAAAAGGCAGCAGTATTGAGATACCTGGGATCTGTTGAAGGTAAAAACTTTATGGTCACTACGCTTATCGCTGAAATTGCCAATTCGTACTATGAATTGTTAGCTCTGGATAATCAACTGGAGATTGTGAATCGCAATGTAGATATTCAAACCAATGCATTAAAAATAGTTAAGCTGCAGAAGAAAGCAGCTAAAGCTACCGAACTGGCAGTTCGTAAGTTTGAAGCGGAAGTACTAAATACCAGAAGTCTACAATATGCCATCCAACAAAAGATTGTTGAAACTGAAAATAAAATTAATTTTTTAGTTGGTCGTTATCCGCAAGCTATAGAAAGAGATGCTTCTGATTTCATGGATATGAAACCACATGGTATTGAATCTGGTATCCCGTCACAGTTATTACAAAACCGTCCTGATATTCGGGAAGCTGAATATACACTTGCTGCTTCAAAGCTTGATGTTAAGGTTGCCAAAGCGAGGTTCTACCCTTCCTTTGACATTACCGCCGGACTCGGATTTCAGGCATTTGACACGGCTTACTTGTTGGAAACACCTGAATCATTGTTGTATAATATCGCAGGAGACCTGACAGCTCCTCTTATTAACAGAAATGCTATTAAAGCGGCTTATATGAGTGCAAATGCGAAACAAATTCAGGCAGTGTATAACTATGAACAAACCATATTGAATGCGTATGTTGAAGTAGCCAATCAATTATCAAACATTGATAATTTAAAACAACAATACGATTTAAAAACCAAAGAGGTTGATGCGCTTAATGAGTCAATCAGAATTTCTAATGTTCTATTTAAATCGGCAAGAGCAGATTACATGGAGGTATTACTCACTCAACGTGATGCTCTGGAATCAAAATTTGAGCTGGTAGAGACTAAAATGCAGCAAATCACTGCTATGGTTAATGTCTATCAGGCCCTTGGTGGAGGCTGGAATTAACCTTTTTACCACACAGACAAGACACTTATTATCAATCGGTATGTCAACTCAAAACCCTGTACATGTACAGGGTTTTTACTTTAATTCTATTTACTAAGTGATGCTATTTTTCATCGAGTAATTATGGAATTAAAAGGTATTCCGCTATTATTAAACATATAATGTTTTAAATTACTCATACTTACCCTCTTAACTAAATAAGCAGTTGGCATGCGTGCTATTATTTTTTTAATTACATGGTGTATTCCGATATTTTGTATCGCTCAAGACCTGAACGAACTCGACAAGAAAAACGGATTTCGAGGAATTGAATTAGGGAGTAAGATTCATAAATATGAATGCATGCAAACAATGACTCCTGAATATGCTACCAAAAATAACCTTTCTCCTGAATGGGATTACTACAACACCCTTTGCAATCACAAACTCATTATTGGGCAAACCATAGCGCATCTCTTATTCAAAACAGCAGACAATAAAATTTCTGAAATCGCTATCATCTCAAAAGCAGATCGAAATATCATAAAATCCTTAAGTGATTTGTATGGGGAGCCTACCTACTTCACCCCTAACCTCGATTTGTATTATTGGCGCAGTGAAAAAATAGAACTCCGGGTCTTTTTTGAAATTAACAAAATGACCATTAATTATAAAAGCTATGCATGGAGTCTTAAACGGGATGAGATTAAAGCTGAAAAAGAGTCCAAAAAGGCCAAAAAACAATTTATACCCTAATTGATATCTATTGGAATTATAAAAAAAAGTAACATATCTATTAGGGTAAACAAATAGTAAACTGTTCCTATAAAGAACCACAAACGCTATCTAACCATGCGATGCTTTTATAGAATAGTTTTTATAACAATTGGATTCATAAATTTTAGTGCCTTTGGGCAAGAGCCTGACAAGGAAAACGAAGATCCTCTTTCATATTATGAAAAACGCGCCAGAGAGGATGCGGAATATGAGCAATCCCTGGCATCACAACATGTCGAAGACGAAGAACTTTTTTGGAAAGATCAAAAGGCGTACGAAAAGAATCTGAAAAAAAGAGACAAGAAAGCCTACAAAGCGTATATGAAAGGTAAGGAAGCCGCCTATAAGGAACATCAGGATTCTTGTGACTCAAGTTGCCACCATAGCCATTATTACCATCACTATACCAGCTTTTACTATTATGAAGAGCGCAGGCCTTACCGAAGTCCTTACAGAAATGCAAATATTCGACTCAGAATGTCCTCATTAAATGTAGGAGTTGGTTTTTAAAAAATTCATCTCCTCATACACGTAAAATTCCAACCGGAAATAGAGATTAAAAATGGACGCTGATCCATTATAAAAATACTAATCCCCAACCTCATTAAACGGGTATGTCTTTAATTTATATAATTAAAGCTATCCGTTTTTTGTTTTTTGATGGTATCATTTGCCCTCCAAATGCACCCGTAACAGGTTACCTATTAACTCAGTCCATCCGGCTTCAAAGTTCGCACTGGCAAAATCAGGATTATGCTGATCAAAAGTTTCTAAACCTTCATGGGTAAGTTTCAAACGAGTCTTCCGGGCCTCTTTAAACAATTCGAAGGTTACCAATGAAGTTCCTACATACCCTTTATATTTCCAGCTGTATTGCAGTTTTTTTTCTGGAACTACTTCTGTGATCTCGCAAAGATGGATATACTTTTCACCGGTTGCTCCTTGCCCGATAAAACTAAATTGAAAACCCTTCTGAAGCTTGAATTTCTCAAGATCAAAATACCATAATTTCATTTGACTTTTATCGCTTATGGCAGACCAAACTTGAGAAATTGACGCATTATACTCTTGTTCAACACTAAAAATCTTCCTTCCCATAATATAATTTATAGATTAGTTTAACGTGTTTTACAAGCTACATAATATTGAGATACTATATTTATTTCTGGTGTATAATTCAAAAAAAAATAGGCCGAAGCCTATTTTTTATTTACCCCAAATCACTATAAAATAAGTAATCAACCAACTTAACTCTTACCATGTGACACTATAAATGTAAGATTTTTTTTATAATTTAAGTTGCTTAATATGTTAAAAAATGATTTATTGACTTAATTTTAACATTCAATACCCTTCTTAACATAGTGATCTATTTCAATATTAATTTATTATTTCAACGCTTTTTTAAGCTGTTCCGTTCCTCCAACTACAGGTAAGGTAAGCTGAGTTCCTTCAAGATCAATTGTAAGTTCAGTTCCCGGTTGAGGCCAAAGTGTATACTCTCTGTCTGATGAAAATATCATTAAACCTAATTGTTGCCCCTTAGGAATTACCTGATCATCTGGTTGCAACTTAAAGGTTACCTCATAAAACTTACCGGGTTTTAATGGGATACTCTTTTTTATTGATTTATAATTTTGAGGGTCGGCCCAACCTCTTGTAATAATATTATCGGTAATTTTTGTATTTCTCCCTTCATTCCAAGGCAAAGAAACTAACCATACCGATAAATTGGCAGCTGGTTTACTACTGGCCATTTTAACAGTAATTTCCGGGATTCCTGAAATATGAATATCTTCCTTCAGAGGTTCTGAAACATAAAGTAATCTATGATCTGAATATTCCGCTTTTGCCAGGGTGCTACCATCAAAAGAGTAATTATCAACCAGGGTTTCCTTTTTACCTGAACTTTGCTTATCTATACCTAAACCTCCATGTCCTGGTGCACCAGGAGACAAGCTTAAGGTAACAGGAGCAGCATCAGGGTTTGGATATGCCTCATATGGAGTGGGTTTTTGACGATCATCACGCTCCCTTACAATCCAGGCCTCAGGTCCGTTTTCGATACCATTGTCTTTACCATGTAAGTATTTAGTGAACCATTTATTCATCATAGAAAATGGAGGGGGACCACCATGTCCGTTTTGGTGATAGTATATCTTTACAGGCAATCCTTTATCTTTTGCCGCCTTAAAGATTCTATAACTATGTTCTGGCATAACATTCCAATCATTAAAGCCATGCGACATAAATAAGGCCGCTTTAAACGGCTTCATTTCGTTCAAGTAGTCTCTTCCTTCCCAAAACTTATTATAATCGCCTGTAACCCTATCTTGGCCATTCTTCATCTCTGTATCACGAACTGTCTTGTTGCCATAGGCGCGCTTAGACTCGTCTCCACTATGAATAAAATCGTATAATACATCGATATCCTCTCCCAGGTATCCCCCTGGAGATCTCACTAAACCATTCGATCTGTAGTAATGATAATAAGAAGTATTAGGTGCTACAGGAATAATTGCTTCCAATCCGTCTACTCCTGTTGTAGCAGCAGCAATTGGCAAAGTACCATTATAAGAAGTACCTGTCATACCTACTTTACCGGTAGACCAATAGGCCTCTACTTTTTCATCACCATAAGGTGTTTTATAGCCATCTGCCCTTCCGTTCAACCAGTCAATTACCGCTTTTGGCGCCAAAGACTCATTATCTCCTCCAACTGTAGGCGACCCTTGAGAAAGGCCAGTTCCCGGTGAAGAAGAATGTACTACAACATAACCTCTGGGTACCCAAAGATCAATCTGTGTACTTGAAATAATCGGACGCTCTCCACGTCGCTGAACTTCCGGATGCTCATGAGGTTTAGGCGTTGCACCTAGTTCTTGTTTGACATCCCAAAAATACTTTTTATCGTTCGATGCCACTCCGGCAAAATACGGGCTCGTTATATAAACAACCGGTAACTTTAGCCCTTCGGTTTCCGTTTGAGGAGGTCTTGTTACATCGACATGCATTCTGTCTAATTTACCATCGCCATCGGTATCAAATTCTGTTTCTACCCATAAATCCTCTCTAATCCAGGTTTCCGGGTTATTAAATGCATCAACTACCTGAGCTTCCCCATCCTTAAATACAGGCTGAGCAGTTGCAGTTTTTCCTTTCTGTGCATAACCACTGACTACGGCAACAAATAAAAAAAACCGGACAAAGGTTTTAATATTCAATTTCATCATTTATATAAAAGTTTAAAGTTGATATTATTTTATTTAAGCATTTCAGGGGTCGCAACAGTTCTGAACCCTAAATGTTCCATCCCGGAATCTTCAGTGCTAGCCATTCGGGCACTGTTTCTATAACTTGCGCAATAAGATTCATTACATAAAAAAGATCCTCCTTTGATAACCTTTTCCTTTGCGTATGGATTTCTGGGGTTAAAAGGCTGGTCTGCTCCTTTAGGATTTTTCACTTCCCCTGCAACAATAAGTTCTTTGTAATAATTTACATTATACCAGTCCTGTGTCCACTCCCAAACATTCCCGGCCATATCGTACAAACCAAAGGCATTTGGTGAGAAGCTTTGCACTGGTGCAAGTCTGTCAAAACCATCCTCTTCCGTGTTTGTTTTTGGAAACTCTCCTTGCCAGGTATTGGCGGCTGATTTTAGTTTTTCATCGTCCTTACCCCAACTAAACTTACTATTTAACTTGCCTCCTTTAGCGGCGTACTCCCATTCCGATTCCGTCGGTAAGCGCCGTCCGGCCCATTTACAATAGGCCAAAGCGTCTTCATAGGCAATATGAACAACGGGGTAATTATCTTTTCCTTCTATTGAACTTCCAGGTCCTCTCGGATGACGCCAATCCGCCCCAACCTTCCATTCCCACCACTGGTAAAAATCGTCGAGATTGGTTACAGTATATGTTGTCCCTTTAAACAATAAAGAGCCCGGTTGTAATATCGAATCATGAGGTTTAGGCGTGCCGGGGGGCACTTGCTTTTTCATCTCCTCCCAATCAATTTTTCTTTCGGCAACGGTTACATAACCAGTGGCCTCCACGAACTTCTTAAACTGTGCATTGGTTACTTCGGTAATATCGATAAAAAAACCATCTACGCTAACCGGATGTGCAGGCTTTTCATGTTGAAGAGCCAGGTTGTCATTATCGTATGCTCCCTGGGTAAATGAACCACCCGGAATCCACACCATTCCTTCAGGCGTTTCAGGCTTCGATTTTTCATTATCAACAGCCTTATTTACAGCGGAATTTTCAACAACATTTTCATCATTATTTGCTTTTTTACCTTTACAAGCTATGAACGTCAAAAGTAAAAATGTAAGAAATACCTTATTCATTATTTTCATTTAAAATGTTATTTAGCGCCAAAATAGTTAAAATGTATCAACTATCGTTACTGATATGATAATTATGTCCTAAATTCTTGACTTGTAAGATTTTTATGGTTATATTCTGCTCTCATTATGTTTAATTAAACACCGGATCAATGAAATTGATAGATGTAAAACGCAGGACAAGATTAGAAAAAAGGTACACCAAAAAAATGGGAAACTTTACCACCCGGGTGACCTATATCAAAAAGCACATTTTGGGGTTTCCGGTTAAAACATTACATAAGTATCGAGAAACCTATTACGGTAAAGTAAAAGACTGCGAAGATTGCATTTTAGCAAAATAAAAAAAGAGCCTCGAAAGGCTCTTTTTTTATTTGATTAGGTTGTGAATATTAGTTGTTATCCACTTCTTCTTTAATTTCTTCGATAGTATCTTCTACCTCATCTGCTGCTTCTTCTACTTTATCACCAACTTCATCAGCTGCTTCTTCAATAGCGTCACCAGCATCTTCGATTGCCTCTTCTACCTTTTCTTTATTTGATTTTTCTTTACAGCTAACGGTTACTACTGAAAGTCCCATTAACAATACTAATCCTAATACAATCTTTTTCATAAAATATTCTTTAAGTTAATTTCATATTTCTACTATATATACGGCCTTTACTAAAAAAAAGTTTATGAAGTAAGAATTAAAGTTGTGCAGAGGCAACTTCTGCGCTTCTATCAATCTTTTTTACAAGTCCCTGAAGCACCTTTCCAGGACCAACTTCTGTAAATAAGCTTGCTCCATCTGCAATCATATTTTGTACACTTTGGGTCCATTTAACCGGTGCGGTTAACTGAGCTATTAAATTTTCCTTTATTTGGTTTGGATCTGTTACCGCAGTAGTCGTGACATTTTGATATATCGGACAATCCGGTTGCTTAAAACTGGTAGCCTCAATTGCAGCGGCTAACTCTTCTCTTGCAGGCTCCATTAGTGGAGAGTGAAATGCACCACCTACGGGTAGCACTAATGCTCTCTTAGCTCCAGCCTCTTTCATTTTTTCACAAGCAATGTTAATCGCTTCCACCGCTCCTGAAATCACCAATTGCCCCGGGCAATTATAGTTAGCAGGAACTACAATTCCATCTACGCTTGCACAAACCTCTTCAACAACCTCATCGGCCAGTCCTAAAACAGCTGCCATGGTACTAGGGCTAAGCTCACAAGCCTTTTGCATTGCTAAAGCTCTTTGCGAAACTAATTTTAAGGCATCCTCAAAACTTAAAGTCCCGTTCGCTACCAATGCAGAAAATTCACCTAAAGAATGTCCTGCTACCATATCAGGCTTAAAAGTTTCTCCTAAGACCTTACTTAAAATTACTGAATGTAAAAAAATGGCCGGTTGAGTAACTTTGGTCTGCTTCAAATCCTCCGCAGTACCTTCGAACATGATATCTGTGATCGAAAACCCTAAGATATCATTGGCTTTATCGAACAATTCCTTTGCAAGTTCTGATTGTTGATACAGATCTTGACCCATTCCAACAAACTGGGCACCCTGACCCGGAAATACATATGCTTTCATAATCTAAAAATTATACATTTAACACCCCTCAAACAACAGGCATGCTTTTATTTTTTTAATTCAATATTAAACGCAAAAATAATATTAATAAATAAAAGAACTATTTGAATAGCTCTAAACTTAACAATTGTAACCATTCAGGCTCTCAACAAAGCATTTTATCAAATTCATAATTACTGGTAGGTAATTTTATTAATTAATTAAAAAAATGTTAAATTGGACATCTGTTAATCAACCAAAATAATTCTTATAAGCAATCACCTACCCTCAATCTTTCCATAAAGGCAGTGGTTCTTTAAGGTTTAAAATTTGTTTTTAATGAAGAATAATCAAGACTTTTTAAACCATGAAAACTTCTATTTAAAGCTTAATAGCGGAGATAAATCTGCCCATGAACTCTTATTCAAACTTTATCAAAACAAACTTATGTGTATTGCAAAATCATACATAAGCAATAAGGAAGATGCGGAGGAAATTGTTCAGGATGTGTTCATAAAAATTTGGAATAACAAGTCTAATATTTCTATAAAAAACAATCTTAATGGATACTTATTTACATGTACCAAAAACCTATGTTTAGATTATTTAAAAAAGAAAAAAAGAAAAATTAACAGGGAAGGAAGAGTTCTTCAACTTGAAGCTGTAGTGAATTACAATGCCTTAGCAGATGAGGGTTATTCTGAATTAATCGAACAAGAATTGAACATACAAATTGAAAAAGCTATTGAGCAACTACCGGAAAGATGTAAATTAATTTTCTCTAAAAGCAGGTTCGAGGGAATGAAGTATCGCGAAATCTCCGATGAATTAAATATATCTATTAAAACCGTTGAACATCAGATAGGAAAAGCCCTAAAGGTAATGCACCTTCATCTCAAGGATTATTTAACTGCAATTGTATTTTTTTTACTATTTTAATAAGGGTGGTTTAACCATATGGCGTCTTTAATAGTAAAGACACCATACAAATGAACCAAAATCAATTAAAAAAATATATTAATAACGACCTCTCGGAAACTGAAAAGGAAGAGGTGTTAAACTGGATTAACAGTGACGTTCGTCACCAAGAGTTATATAATCAACTTAAGACTGAACACACTCTTCATTTATTAAAACAAGAACAACATTCAACTTCAGACTATTCTTTTATCACAAAAAAGAAAAAACGAAAACAGTTTAAGATTTATGCAGCTGCTGTGGCCATACTGGTTTTATGCATCGTTTCTATCAAATACTCATCAAGTATACTTGAACAAGGCGTACTCCCTAATTTAGTTTCAGTAACTAACATCAACGGAGCGCATAAAAATGTCACCTTACCAGATGGAACCTCTGTTACTCTAAATTCCAACAGCTCCATAAGCTACCCGGAAAAATTCAATGACTCTGTCAGGTATGTAAACTTATCCGGGGAGGCTTATTTCGATGTTCAGCACAATCCAAACAAACCATTCATAGTTGATGTGAACGGTATTGATATTCGGGTATTAGGAACGTCCTTCAATGTAAAAGCCTATGACGAAGACCAAAAAGTTGAAACTACTCTGGTAAGCGGTAAAGTAGAAATATGGGATGATTCTAAAGAAAAAAACCTTACGCTCAGTCCTTCAGAACGAGCCACATTCAATAAAAAGAAACAAAAACTAAGAAAAGAGAAGGTTAATTCTGATGATATTATAGCATGGAAAGAAGGAAAACTAATTTTCAAACAAGTTCCTTTAAAACATGTTATAAAGGATTTAGAAAGAAAATATGGGGTTGATATAACCGTTAAATCCAGAGATCTTAATAACTATAAATACACCGGTACATTTAATAACCTCACCCTGGATGAAACTTTGGACATCCTGGAGATATCACTATCAATTAATTACACTAAAAGCAATAAGAAGATAATCATTAGTAAAAAACCAATCACTGAATGAATTAAAAACAAAAAGAGCGTGCGCCACACACGCTCTTCTATCTAACCATTATTAATAACAGTTAAATTAATTAAACTTCACAAAATTATGAAAAAAAAAGGCTCTATTGGATGTATATCCAAAATACCTATCATTCGTCTTATGAAGATTTATACGATCTTATTATGCATAACAATGGCACGAATATTTGCCTTGGACGGCTATGCCCAGAATATCTCATTGGACTTCACGAATTCGGAACTGGAAAGTATCTTTTCCGACATTGAAAACAAAAGTGACTTTAACTTCATTTACAGTAATAATCTTGTGGATGTTTCAAAGAAAACATCTATTAAGGTTGTCAATGAAGAATTAGCTGATGTTTTAGAAAAGCTCTTCGCAAAAACAAACATCAAATATCGTATAATCGAGAAACATATAGTTTTATATCCGGAGAACTCCGAATCAAAAAACAATGAATTCAATTCAAGCATTGAAAGCAGTATAAATTTGGCCGAAATGCTGGACCGAATAGATCCTGAAAGAATTACCCAAATGATCACAGGTTCGATGCAGAATCAAGTGACAGGAAGGGTTGTTGATGCCTCTGGCATTCCTCTTGCAGGCGTATCCATTATCGTTAAAGGAACTACCAATGGAACTTCTACTGATTTTGATGGAAATTACACCTTAAACGTTGCGGGAACAAATCCTATTCTCGTATTCTCTTACGTGGGTTTTAAGTCAGTAGAACGCCCGGTAAACAATCAAAACGTCATTAATATCTCCATGGTTGAAGACGCTGCTCAACTGGATGAAGTTGTTGTAGTCGGTTATGGCACTCAAAAGAAAATTAACGTAACCGGATCTGTTGCGTCTATCAAGGCTGAGGATGTGGTAAAAACCCCTACTTCTAATGTGAAGGGACTTATTATAGGTCAGGTACCAGGTGTTATAACGAATCAAACTCCGGGATTACCCGGACAAGACAATGTTGATTTAAGTATTCGAGGTTTCGGTAATCCTTTAGTTATCGTAGATGGAGTGGAGTCTTTTTTAGACCGGATCGACCCTAATGATATTGAGAGCATTTCGATTCTAAAGGATGCCTCGGCTGCTATTTATGGTGTGAGAGGTGGTGATGGTGTAATATTGGTAACCACAAAAAGAGGTAAAGCCGGAAAAACTCAAGTAAATTATCATGGGTATACGGGGGTTCAAAAAGCCGTGAAATTTCCAGAACCTGCATCGGCTGCAGCATATATTCAAGCCAAAAGAAATGGAATTTTCAATGTTCAATACGATCCACAGGATCCAAACGCTGCTATCAACTATGGTGATTTTACTGAAGAAAGGCTTGAACAATACCAGTCTGGTGAATTAACCAGTTACAACTGGGTTGATGCCCTATTAAAAAATGGGGGTGCACAACTTGCCTCCCACAACATAAGCGCCAGTGGAGGATCGGAAAAAGTAAGGTTCTACACTTCTTTGGGAACGCTTAACCAGGATGGAATTTTTAAAGGAGATTATAGTTATAAAAAGCTAACCATTACCAATAATTTAGATGCAAAACTAACCGAAGATCTAAGCTTAATCCTGAACAGTTCATATATCGATGAGACCAGAGATTATGCTGCCTTTGGTGTTGGAACCATTTGGAATGACCTAAGAACATCACAACCTTTTTATCCTACTGCACTTCCTGATCCGGATAAAGTTCCTTACAGTGGATTTACAGAACGTTCACCCATTGCCAGAACTCAGAAAAGGTTCGGAGGGTACAATTTTACTACTTTAGAAACTCTTGCTGCTGCTTTAGAACTTAAATATGAAATTCCTTTTGTAGAAGGACTAACCATTGGTGCAAAAGCCAATGTCCGAAATCGACGTATCTATTTTGAGAATCTGGAAAAAACATATGGTGTTTATCGATATGATCAGGACACAGATGAATATTCTCTTGTATCTACCGTAAATCAGAATCCATCCTTTTCAAAAGGTTTTACAAATAGCGGTTCCGATCCTAGTGTCAGATTATTATCGCGATTCTATGCGGATTACAACAATAATTTGGGAGATCATAATTTTGGAGCCCTGGCCTTTATAGAACAAGAAGATAATGAGATCAACACTTTAAGTGCCACCCGGAGGAATTTATTATCGGATGATGTTCCGACCATTACTGCGGGTGATGACGGCTTAACTACTACAGGAGGGAATGGTCAACCGGTTGAATACTCGCGAATTAGTATCGCTGGTAGATTTAATTATTCCTTCAAAGAAAAATACCTTTTGGAAGCTACCCTTCGAGCTGATGCAAGTTCTAAAGTTTCACCAAATGTTCGATGGGGTTATTTCCCTTCTATTTCCCTTGGCTGGAATATTGCCAAAGAGAACTTTATGAAAAGTTCACCGTTTAATGAGCTAAAACTAAGACTTTCATATAGTGAAACCGGTAAAGATGATAATATAGGTAATACCACATTTGATTATTTAACGGGGTATAATGAACTAAATACAGTTTATTATTTAGACGGAAACCCGGTAACCAATATCGTAACAGCAGGATTGGTAAACCCTTATTTAACCTGGGTTAATGTATCATTATATAATGCAGGGTTGGATTTTAGCTTAGATGGCGGAAAATACTATGGGAATTTCGATGTTTTTTACAGGGTTCGGGAAGGACTTGTTGGCCCTGCAATTGAGGATGTTCCTTCTACTTTTGGGGCCGACTTACCATTGGTAAATATTAATTCCCGTAACGATCATGGTTTTGAAATCCTTGCCGGTTATAAAGGAAGTATCGGAGACTTTAAAATTGATTTATCAGGTACTTTCAGTTACGCCAGAGAACGTTATCAGGATATCCAGGAAAACATTGATGCCAGTGACCCCAACCAGGTAAGAATTGACCAATTGAGCGGACGCTATGTAAACAGAACATTCGGATACATCTCCGATGGATTGTTCAATACCCAGCAAGAAGTAGATGAATATCTAGGTGCACACACCATTGAAACCATAAATGGCTCACCAATGGTTGGAGATATCAGATATAAGGATGTAAGTGGTCCGGATGGCTCTCCAGATGGTATTATAAACAGGTTTGATGTTCGTGAAATAGGATATGGCGAAAACCCTGATATTAACTTTAGTTTGAATACAAGATTCTCTTATAAGAACTTTTCTTTATCCATGTTATGGCAAGGTGCTTCACTATTTGATGTTAGAGGCACAGGACTTTACAGAGCTCCTTTCAATAACGAACAGGTTCCCCTGACGTTACATACCAAATATAGCTGGACACAAGATCCTAATAATCCTGGCATTGGTAACAATCCAAATGCCCAATTACCAGCTTTTAACAATGACGGGAGTCGCGTTTGGAACGATACGTTTTCTGATTTCTGGTTAAAAGACGGAACCTTTCTTCGTCTAAAAACAGCAACTTTTGCATATCAAATGCCTAAAAAATCTTTAGAAATCTTAGGACTGAACAATTTAGAGTTTTATGTGACCGGGGATAATTTATTTGCCCTAACCAGATTAGGAATGTATGAAGACCTTTTAGACCCTGAGCAAGCCTTTAATAATTCGGGCTACTCCTTACCTCTTCTGAGAACCTATACATTCGGAGTTAGATTAGGTCTGTAAAAGTTATTTTTTGAATTAATAATAAAGAATTCAATCATGAGAAAAATATTTATAATTACAACCATATTAATTACATGCTTTAGTTGTGAAAAACAACTTACCAAGGAAGCACCGTTCATTTCTGAAAATGTAGTTTTCGAGTCTGAAAACTTAACGGAAGCATATATCGCGGATATTTATTCAAGATCGGCTTTTCAAGTAGCCTCTAATGAAAACATGGGACTTATATCAGCGGTAGGAGCTGAACACATCAACTTTGCAAACTGGCAGACCCCTAACAATGCATTTATCAGGTTATACTCTGAAGAAACGGGTCCTGGGCCACTGGATCGCTGGAACTTTTTCAACATAAGAAACATGAATTATTTATTGGAGAATATCGAATCCAGTGAAACCCTTAGTCAAGAATACATTCAAGCAAAAAAAGCAGAAGTGAGATTCCTGAGAGCTTATGATTATTTTGAAATGGTAAAAAGATTTGGCGGTGTTCCCATTGTAACCAAAGTTCAAAATCAAAGTGACCCGGAAGCGGAGCTCTATGTTTCAAGAAACACGGAACAAGAAGTATATGACTTCATTTACAACGAAACGCAAGCCATCCTCGACAATTTTGACAACAGTGCTGTAGGCGCCGATGGAAGAGTGGATAAGTACACGGTTCTTATGTTACAAAGCAGAGCAATGCTATATGCCGCCAGTATTGCTAAAAATGGTGAAGAAGGACCCAATGGTGTTACAGGAATTCCCGGAAACTTAGCCAATTCATATTATCAAAAAAGTTATGATGCTTCTATGGAAGTGATAAACTCCGGTATGTTCAGTTTAATTAATGCGGGGGATGACAAGGTTAGCAATTATGCTTCCATTTTTTTAACTGAAGGGTCAAGTAATCCAGAAACCATTTTCGCCGAAGTTTTTGAACCTGTAATTAAAGGACATAATTTAGATTTATTGGCAACGCCAGCAGGTTTTAATGCCACCTGGAATTCTAACTTCCCTGTTTTATACGACTTTGTAGAACTTTTTGACTTTACGGATGGCAGGTCTGGTAAAATTGACAGATCGTTATTCAATTCGGAAACTGAGTGGGATATCAACGATTTTTTCGGAAACAGAGATCCAAGGTTTAGAGCCTCTGTTTTTTATCCAGAATCTGAATGGCAAGGTGAAAGCGTATGGTTCCATAACAACACCATTTTGTCTGATGGAACCAAAGTGAATAGCACCACGCAAACTATCACCAGGATAGATGGAACAGAAATGCCCCAGGCAAGTGAGCCTAGAAACCGTAGAAACACTGCGCTTTTACTTAGAAAAAGGGTCGATGAGAACAATCCTGATCCCTCCGCCGGACAATCTGGCCAGGACTTCATAGTTTTCAGATATGCAGAAACCTTATTAAACTTTGCTGAAGCTGCTTTTTATTTAGGCAATACGGGTGAAGCACTGGATGCAATAAATCAAATCAGGGAAAGGGCAGGTATGCCTTTAAGAATAGGTATTACAGAAGACAATATTCGTCAAGAAAGACAAGTGGAGCTTTGCTTCGAAAATCACCGCTTTTGGGATTTAATCAGGTGGAGAATTGCAGATCAGTATTTAGATCAGGTAAGAACCAGAGGTCTTGTTTATAGTTATAACTTAGATTCAGACAAATATATTATAACCTTAAAAAATGCCGAAACACAGATTCGTTCTTTTGGGCCGGAAAGATACTATTTACCCTTTGCACAAGGTCGATTGGCAGACAATCCAAATTTAGTTCAAAACCCGGGGTATTAATTTATATAGTAAAAAGCCTTCGCGATTGCGAAGGCTTTTTATTTTAATCTTCTTTATACCAGGATGCATACTTTATATAATTATTAGCAATCCGTTCAATTTCTCCTTTAGTTAAATCCGGACTTACCTCTTTAACTTTTCTGGCTGGGACACCAGCATAAATACTACCTGACTCTACATGAGTATTTTGAGTTACTACAGCTCCCGCTGCAATGATACTATTACTTTCCACTACACAGTTATCCATAACTATACTTCCCATTCCTATTAGAACATTATCATGAATGGTACAACCGTGTACAATGGCATTATGCCCTATGGATACATTGTCACCTATAGTCGTTGGATGTTTTTGATACGTACAATGTATTACTGCTCCATCCTGTACGTTGACCTTATTACCCATTTTTATAAAATGAACGTCGCCCCGAATTACCGCATTATACCAAACACTACAATCATCGCCCATTACTACATCGCCCACAATAGTGGCATTTTCAGCTACATATGTATTCGTTCCCAGTACTGGTTTTTTGCCGTTTATTTCCTTTATTATCATTGCTCTTAATTTTTAATCTTAATGATTTCCAAATATATATAATTAGGATAGTTTGATTTTGTAGTTTTGCATAAAATTAGATGATTATGAGTAAGGTAACGATAAAGATTCAGCCGACTAACAGGCCGGCTATAGTTAAGTTTGAGGCTAATGTATTTCTAACCAAACATAAAAATTACGAATTCAAAAATATTGACGAGGCAAAGGATTCTCCATTAGCACAGCAACTTTTTTATTTACCCTTTACAAAAACGGTATATGTTTCTGGAAACTTCATTGCTATTGAACGTTATGATATTGTTGAATGGGCTGATGTTCAAAATGAAGTTGCTGAACAAATTGAAGCGTATTTAAATTCAGGGCAGCCAGTTGTTATAGAAGACACAGAAAACAAAAAAGTGCCTGTTTCTATTTATGCAGAGAACACTCCAAATCCGGCGGTAATGAAATTTGTTGCAAATAAAAAGCTGGTGTTATCTCCATTCGAATTTAAGAATATCGATGATGCAAAAGACGCCCCTTTAGCAAGTGCTCTTTTCCATTTCCCATTTGTTAAGGAAGTATTTATTGACGAAAATTATGTTTCCATTAGCAAATATGACATAGCTGATTGGAATGACATCGCTCAGGAATTAAGAGAGTTTATTCGAATGCATATAGAAGAAGGGAAAGAAATTATAACTGAAGCTTATTCAATTCAAAGTCAGAAAGAAAATAAATCAGCATCTGTGGCTTCAGATATTACTGATCTTGATGACACCTCTCAACAAATTGTTGACATATTAGAAGAATACGTGAAACCTGCTGTTGCCAGTGATGGTGGTAATATTGTTTTCAAGTCTTACGATGAACAAAGCAAAACGGTTAGCGTTATCCTTCAAGGTGCTTGTAGTGGCTGTCCATCTTCAACAATCACGCTAAAGAATGGAATTGAAACCATGCTAAAAAATATGATGCAGGATAAGGTCAATGAAGTTGTAGCCATTAACGGATAATGACCACTGCTTTCTTTAGAAAAAATAATAAAAAGGGCTCCGAATCATGGAGCCCTTTTTTATTTATTGTTTTTATTTTTTAATCGTTTTATAGTCTTCATTAAACTCATTGAAAAGCTGCAGAAGATTTATACTTGCCGAAATCAGGTCTTTTGTTTCCAGAAGTAATCCGAAATAAAGCTTTGTGTTTTTCGGACTGGTTTCCGTGCTTCTTATTCTATCAATTTGCTTTTGAATTAATTGAGACACATGATCCAGCAGCTCCTTTTTTCCCTCAATAACGTTCTCTATATTATCAAACGATTCAGTATTAAAATCTAATTCTATTTGTTCAAACAAAGGTTTTAATTTATTATCGATACTTTTTAAATCCCGAATCTGATTAAATTTCAAATTCTTATGATTGTTATTAACATGAGAAAAACTATTCTTTACGATATAACCAATAGATTGTACCATATCCTGTAGATAATCAAGGACCAGGATGTAAAACTTACTTGAAGCTACCGAGTTATCATCTAAAGATTTTATAAAATAAAATAAATCACCTTTAAGATCGTCTATCTCATTCTCAAGTTTTCGCAAGTTTTTCTTGTTCTTTTTAAGTTTACTTAAATCCTGTAAACCCAGGTTATCAATAACATTACTGTACAGTCTATTAAGTTTAATTATTACTTCAGAGATATTTCCAGAACTTTCTGTTATAATTTCATTTATGGTAATTAAATCCGACCTATCAAATTTTCTGGCAGCTTCCCGTTCTTTGATCTTTCTTTTATACACAGAATAACTTCTGATAAGTACCAAAGTAGCCAACAACAATAAAGCTATTAGTGCCAGGACACCTCCTTTGAACATCACAAATGCGAAAACAGCTGCCGCAATAAATGCAATAATTGCAGTGGCAAACCACCCTCCTATTACATTAAAAACTCCTGCTACTCTATAAACAGCGCTTTCACGCCCCCATGCTTTGTCAGACAATGAAGACCCCATTGCCACCATAAAAGTTACATAGGTAGTAGACAAGGGCAGCTTAAGTGAGGTTCCTATTGCAATTAATATTCCTGCCACTACCAGATTCACAGAAGCCCGGACCATATCAAATGCAGGTTCCTGATCTTCTCCTTTTGCCTTCTTGGATATAGGTTTTTCAAAACGTGAGGCTATGAAACGACTCATTTTTTTGGGTAGTATAAAAATAAGCACCTGATTAAAGTTCACTGCTGCTCTAACCATTAATCTCGATAAAAAGTTGGGCTCGAATCGTTCATTAACATCATCCTGGCTCGATAAATTAATTTCGGTTTCTGTTACTGTTTTGGCCTTTTTAGACAACCAAAGTGTCACGACCATAACAAGTCCTGCTAAAAACAAAAACACCGAAGGCGTTTTTACTTTTCCGGACAATGTTGCCATGGAAAATAATTCAGGATTCATTCCTGAATCTACCCATAATTGAAAAGATTGCCAGGCAGCAATTGGAACTCCTATAAAATTTACAAGGTCATTTCCCGCAAAGGCTAAGGCTAAAGCAAAAGTCCCTATTAAAATAATCACCTTCAAAATATTCCATTTCATGACCATGATAAAGAAATATGATATGATCGTCCAAAACAAAAAACCTAAGCTAATTATCTCTAACTGATGCGCATCAATCCATCCCAATGTTTCAGGAGAAATAAAGGATACACCTTTTAAGCCTTTAATCAGAATGAAATAGGTTAATGCGGTTATTGCAACGCCTCCAAATACCCCACCATACAATTGTAAATTCTTATGGTATCTAAAGGAAAAAATTAATCGTGAGATGTATTGAATAAAAGCTCCTACACTAAAGGCTATGACCACTGACAACAAAATTCCGAATATAATTTGAGCTGCTTTACTGGTATTTATATAATTCAACAAATCTGTGACACTACCTCCATCAGCATAAATTTTAAGTAATGATATGGAAACTGCAGCACCTAACAGTTCAAACACAATGGATACGGTAGTAGACGTTGGTAGTCCTAAAGAATTAAACAGATCAAGCAGAAGTATGTCGCTTATCATTACAGCCATGAAAATGATCATTATTTCATTGAAATAAAACTGCTCAGGGTTAAAAATGCCCTTTCTTGCCACTTCCATCATACCACTCGAAGAAACCGCCCCAATTATAATCCCTACACTTGCCACGATCATAATTGCCTTTATTGGGGCAGCCTTAGACCCAATTGCCGCATTTAAAAAATTGACGGCATCATTACTGACACCAACTACTAAATCGATTATAGCGAGCACAAAAAGTGCCACCAGCATTATCAAATATATCTGATCCATTAAATTACTTTACCTGTTGCAAAAGTCTATTAACAGCAGGAAAACTACGTTAAGTCAATGTTATCAAAACATCACTTAGAAATGAACTATAGTGCTGAATAATAAACATTTAAACCCTATTCACTTTTCATTTTATGAAATAAAAACAGTAACTTTAAAGGAAATGGTTTAATCACTAAAAAAACATCAATTATGGCACTTTTAAAGGTTATCGAGATTTTAGCGAACTCTGAAAAAAGTTGGGAAGATGCTACCCAAAAAGCAGTTAAACATGCATCCAAAACGGTTAACAATATTCGATCGGTTTATGTAAATGAACAAAGCGCCACGGTGAATGGCGATTCAATCGATGAATATCGTGTTAATGTAAAAATCACTTTTGAAGTGAAATAACAACATCCTGACAAACGGGTGTTCCTATAACTTCACACCCGTATTTTCTTCTTTCAAAAAGCTTATTTAACACTGTAATAAAGATTTCACATCTTATTTGCATATTTTTGCCTTACTTAAAATGTTAATTAATTCTTTACAATATGGATATAAATCAAATCACTGAAAAAATTGATTGGAATCTAATAATGAACTACGGGCTAAAGCTTATTGGAGCAATTCTGGTCTGGATTATTGGTTCCTGGTTAATTAGAAAGGTAATGAAGCAAATCTCTAAGATTATGGATCATAGGGATTATGAAATTAGTTTAAAGAAATTTTTATTGAATTTAATATCCTGGACCTTAAAGATCGTATTAATTCTTGCACTTTTAGGAACATTAGGAATTGAAACAACTTCATTTGCTGCCATCATTGCAGCCGCCGGTTTAGCTATAGGTATGGCCCTGCAGGGGTCTTTGGGTAATTTTGCCGGAGGTACACTGATAATGATTTTTAAACCTTTTAAGGTTGGCGATTTTATAGAAGCTCAAGGGGTTTCCGGAACTGTAAAAGAAATTGGTATTTTCACAACAACATTAAATACTTTTGGTAATCAACTGGCTATTATCCCCAATGGCAAACTTTCTAATGAAAATATTATTAATTATAGTGCTGAGGAAACCAGAAGAGACAACCTAACTATCGGAATCGATTATAGTTCTGATATTAAGAAAGCAAAAGAGGTTTTATTAGCCATTGCAGATGATCATCCTAATATTATGAAGGATCCGGCTCCTCAGGTATTTGTGGCGGAACTTGCTGACAGCTCTGTTAATTTCACCTTTAGATTCTGGGCTAAAAATGCAGACTTCTGGGATTGTCATTTTTACGCAATCGAAGAGGTTAAGGCTCGATTTGATAAGGAAGGTATTGAAATCCCTTATCCTCATCAGGTAGAAATACAAAAGAAAGGATAGCTACTCTAAAGGGAAGTTATTTTATAAATAAACAGCGATCTATCTTCAAATAGATCGCTGTTTTTATGGCTATTATCAAAACAAAATAAGCTGAAAATGACTAACTTGTAGGAAAGTAACCTAAAACATCAAACATTATGAAATTAGAAGATTGGTTCGATCAGGGGATTGATTGGAATCTTATGGTTGACTATGGAATTAAAATTGCCGGTGCCATAGTCATTTGGATTTTCGGTTCGTGGATCATAAGAAAAACTATTAGAGGTGTTGACGCCTTAATGACCAAAAGAGCTTATGAAATTAGTTTACGTAAATTTTTGGTAAACTTATTAAAATGGGTACTCATAGCCCTATTAGTTATTGTTGTTTTAGGCACCATTGGTGTAGAAACAACCTCTTTTGCCGCTATATTAGCTGCAGCGGGTTTGGCCATTGGATTAGCATTGCAGGGATCGCTAGGAAATTTTGCTGGCGGCGCCCTTATAATGATCTTTAAACCAATAAAAGTTGGTGATCTTATTGAAGCACAAGGAGAATTAGGAGTAGTCAACGAAATACAAATCTTTACTACCATTCTAACCACACCGGATAACAAAACGGTAGTTATTCCTAACGGGCCTTTATCTAATGGAAATATTAAAAATTACTCCAAACTAGGTCAACTCCGCGTAGACCTCACCATCGGAGTTGCATATGACTCTGATATCAAGCAGACTAAAGATGTACTCATGGAAGCACTAACATCGAACCCAAAGGTCTTAAAGGAACCAGCTCCTACCATTGCTGTTTCTGAATTAGCGGATAGCTCTATTAACTTTGCCGTAAGGCCATGGGCCACTACTGCTGATTATTGGGATGTCTATTTTGGTTCTCTGGAAGCATGTAAAAAAGCCCTTGATGTGGCAGGTATTGAAATCCCATTCCCTCATCAAGTGGAAATACGAAAAAATGTTTAACGTTTTTTAGGCTTCGTGACTACAAAATCTTTTAAGTAATAGGGTTCAAAATAAGCTACGTTTTCAAAGTCGTTTATTTTGAACTTTTCTTCTGAAAGTTTTACCATTTCCCTCGCTGAAGGAACATGTTTTGAAGCTATAATATGGACATTGCTACCCTCAACCACGTCTTTACACTTTTCTGCACCCGGACCGAGAAGATACACCTTTCCTTCTTTATATTCTGAAAAGGAGTCTTCCGTAATAATTTCGGCTTTAGTAGCTCTTATTTCTCGATGGTTATTGTCAAATACAGCAGCATACACCTCCATCCTTCTTGCGTCTAACAAGGGGATAATTACTCCCTCATCAATTTCCAACTGATGCGACAAAGCTTCCAGCGTATTTAAAGCAATCAGAGGCTTATCTAAGGAAAAACAGAGCCCTTTGGCTGCGCTTACTCCAATTCTTAGTCCTGTATATGACCCGGGGCCTTTACTTACCGATATTGCATCGATATGATTAAAAGTCAAAGAAGCATCTTTCAATGCTTCTTTTATAAATACATGTAACTTTTCTGAATGTGAATACTGGGCATCATCTTTTTCTACTAATGAAATTAGTTCTCCATTTACCCCAATACTAATTGAGCAATTGGTTGATGATGTTTCTATATTTAAAATGGTAGCCATACTTGCAAATAATCTGCAAGTTTATAACTCCTCCACAGGAATTCCAAAATAATATTCTAAAACTTTCAGTTTAAAGATGTAGTCATATTTAGCTCTAATGAGTTCTGCCTGAGCATTATCTAACCTGGCTTGTGCCTGACTAAAATCAAAACTGTTCATTAAACCTACATCAAAACGTTCTTTAGCATACTGATAGGCCAACTCTCTTGCTTCTAATGTTTTTGAAGAAGCCTCAAAAGTTTTAAAAGCACTTTGGGCATCATTCCAAACCTGATTTATAGTATTCTCCAAATCAAGTTTAGTTTGCTTCAGCATCAGCTCATTCCTTCTAACATTAACTTCACTTCGTTTCACATTGTTTCTTGCTGCAAAACCATTGAATATTGGAACATTTAAAGAAACACCAAATGACTGTCCATCATTCAACCATAACTGATCTACAAAAGGCAAAGGACCTGCTACACCAAAAACGGGGGTTTGAGTCACTACAGCATCTCCTGTACTCTGGACAGTTCCTATTTGTGTTTGCGTAGTTTGGCCAGTAGCGACAGAACGGTCTTGATGGCTTACACGTGTATCGTACCCATAAAAACCTGTTAAGGTTGGCATCATTGTTCCTTTTGCAATTTTTAAATCCATTTCAGCGATCTCAACATTAGCCATTGAGAGTTTAACATCTCCTCTAAAGGTCAGTGACTTTTGATAAATCTCTTCAGGAGTAATTTCTGTTATCGTAGACTTAGGAATCATATAATCTTCATCGGCTACATCAAAACTTTCATAATCATCCAACAACAATAGTTGCGCCAGTGAAATTTTAGACAGTCTTAATGCATTTTCAGCATTGATAATTCGTTGTTCCTGAGTAGCAGCCGTTGCTTCAATTTCCAGTAAATCTCCCTTAGGGAGCACTCCGCTTTCAACAAGTTCCTGAGTTCTCTTCAGATCTTGTTCCGTAACGGCATATTGCGCTTTTTGAACCACCAAATTTTCTCTGTTAAATAAGATTTGAAGATATCCATTAGCCACAGCTAATGATATATCATCTCTCATATCATCCATTTGGTACTGATTTGCCAAAATATTTAATTTGGAACGTCTCAAACGGTTTTGGTTTTGTAAGCCTTTAAAAATATCAACTCCTACACTCACTCTACCTGAGGTAAACTGGGTAGTAGCTGTACGCAATACACCCGTGGTTATATCCTGGTTTAAACCAACATTCCATGAATGCGAAGCGCTTCCATTTACTGATGGCAAGAAGTTCCCTACTGCATCAGACTTATCAATTTCAGCATTTTCAAGATCAAGTTCCGACTGTTGAATAGAGATATTATTTTCAATAGCATACTCGACACATTCCCTAAGGGTCCATTTCTTCACCTGAGCAGAAACCAAATAGGAGCACGACAGTAATAAAAGGGTTATTATTTTGACTTTCATGAAATCTATTTTTTCGAATTAGTTTAGTTGTTTTCAGCTTCCTTCTTTATAGGCTCTGTTTTATTCCAAACCTTAACTTTATCGCTTTCTGACAATCCGGATGTAATCTCTACATTAATACCATCAGAAATACCAACTTCTATATCTTTTCTTTCGAACTGCTGATCGCCAGTTTCAACTTCAACATAGGGCTTTTCTGTTTCTTTATCATATTGAAGCAATGCTTCTTTAATGGCTAGTACATCTTCCTTTTTATCTAAAATAATAGAAGCGTTTGCACTATAACCAGCTCTTATAAAAGTACTATCATTAAGTTGTACCTCACCTTCGATTTTAAACTGTACTGCGCCTTGTTCTTCAACACCTTTTGGTGCTACAAATCGTAATGAAGCTTCAAATTCTTTATCCTGAATAGCACCAAAGCTCACTTTTAAAGGCATTCCCAATTCTAATTTTTCTACCTCTGCCTCATCTACCTGGCCTTCAAAAATCATTTGAGTCATATCAGCGATAGTAGCAATGGTGGTACCATCATTAAAATTATTTGCCTCAATAACCTGATCCCCTTCTTTCACAGGAATTTCCAGTACAGTTCCTGTAACCGTGGCCCTAATATTCGTATTGGCTGTTGCAGAACCACCAGCAGAACCGCTCTTAATAATCTGATAATCATTTTGAGCGTTGGTGAGTTCTTGTTTAGCTTGATTATACCTAAGTTCTATATCCAAGAACTCCTGATTTGAAATAACTCCTTTATCAAAAAGTGTTTTATTCCTATTGTATTCAGCTTCTGCTGTATTTAAAGAAAACCTGGCGTTACTTACACGTCCGCGGGCACTAACCAAGGCTTGTTCATTTGGAACGACTTTAATGGTCGCTATGAGATCACCTGACTTCACTTTATCCCCTTCCTCAAGTACTATTTTATCTATAATCCCAGATATTTGAGGTTTAATTAGTACCTCGTCTTCAGGAACTACCTTTCCGGTAGCCACTGTTTTTTGCTCTATATCCGTTTTAAAAGGAGTCTCCGTTTCATAAACAATTGCAGACTTGCTATTGCTTTTAATAAAAAAGGCGGCTGCCCATAGTACACCCAAAATTAAAACTCCAATTCCGACGTATTTTAGAATTTTCATATGATTTGATTTACTTAATTGATGTTTAGGTTTGTATTTTATTATTCTTCTCTTAATGCATCTATTGGTTTAATACTAACAGCACGTTGCGCTGGAATAAGCCCGATTAATAACCCGAGCACTACCATGATCAATAATGCCCCAATTACGTAAGGAATCGGCACTGTAGGATTGGTATACGGGAAATCTGTCATGTCTTTGGTCAAGGCGTTGATACCTGCCAATAAACCGGCACCTAAGACTATCCCGACAATTCCTGCTAACATGGTTAAGAAAACAGACTCCAGGATTATCTGGCTTCTCACTTCTTTAGGAGTTGCACCCAAAGCTCGCCTAACGCCCAACTCTTTGGTCCGTTCTTTAACGGTTATCAGTAATATATTTCCGATTCCAACCACTCCAGCTATGATGGTCGCAATCCCCACAATTAAAGAGAGAAAGGTCATTCCTTTGGCAAAACCCATTATTCTTCCGAACATTTCGCCCAGATTGAAGGACCCAAAAGCTCTTTCATCTTCAGGATCAACTTTATGCACCCTCTTGAGGGTTGTTTTTATATCTTCCTCGACTTTTAACACATCTACATTTCGGTAAGCTGCGATTGAAAACCAATCTACATTCTCACCGGTATTGTACAGTTTTCGATACGTGGTAAAAGGGATATAAATATCGCTATCGCTTTCAAAGCCTCCTCCCGGGACAAATTTATGGACTCCTACGACTTGAAAATAGATATTATCAATCCTAATGTATTCTCCCAGCGGACTTTCGTCTTCTTCAAAGAGTTCCTTCTGGGTTCGTTCTCCTATAACGCAGACCTTCCTTTCGTATGTTATATCATCATCATTAATAAATCTTCCTCCATCATAGATTTTTTTAGTAGCTATTTTAGTAAAAACCGGAAAGTCTCCATAGATATTAAAACTACCTGTCTTCTGACCTCGGACAATATTAGAACCGCCACCTCCAAACACTCCTTTAGCATTCCTGGGAGCAATAAACTCAATTTGTGGAACACGCTGTTGTAAAATCTCAGCATCCGACAATTTTAATTGTAAGGGTCTTCCTGTTTTGAAACCAGCATAAGGAATACTTGTTTGCTGTGCCCAAACGAACATACTATTCATGGCAACATTCTCAAATGCTCTTTCAAAACCATTATCCAGTCCTTTAGCTGAACCTGAAAGCGCTATATAAATAAAAATCCCCCATAGTACTCCCACCATAGTAATAATGGTACGCAATCGGTTCTTTCCTATCGAACTGAAAATTTCTTGCCAGGTATCTCTATCAAAAACAAATCTAAACATATCTATTCGTCTCTTAGTGCAACTATCGGCTTAATTCTAGCGGCACGTTTAGCAGGAATATACCCTGCTATAGCTCCGGCTATAATTAAAATAAAGGTTGCCACGATTGCTGTATTAATATTTATATAAGGATTGGTTATAAAATAATCCTTTAGCGTATTTCCTAGTGAGTTTAATAATACCACACCAATAACCATCCCTATATATCCTGCGATGGTTGTTATGAAAACAGCTTCAAGGAGAATCATTGAAATAACAGCTCTTGGGGTTGCGCCTAATGCTTTTCGAACTCCTATTTCTTTGGTACGCTCTTTAACAATAAACACCATGATATTACTGATTCCAATAATACCTGCTATAATTGTTCCGAATGCCACAAACAAAACTATTAGCTGAAGAACTCCAGCAAATTGTTGATTTTGTTTTAATTGATCTGCTACATTACGAATGAAAATTGCTCTTTGATCTTCAGGGCTTATATTATGTTTTTCTTTCAGAAACTTATTCAAGCTTTTTTCAAAAGCCATAGCGCCGGGATACCCAATCTCTTGTTTAAATCCTAAAATTATTTGATCAACTTTATCTGTATTTTTCTCAATAAGTTGTCTGGTAGTATACGGTATATAAATATATCTTTCTTCATTATCTCCTCCATCGTCCTGAAAAACTCCGATCACCTTAAATGCACGACCGCCAAGGTCTATATATTTTCCGATGGCATTGGCAGTACCGAAAAGATCCTTTTCCACAAGTCGCCCTATAACTGCATAGCGGGTGCGCTCTAAAACATCATTTTCATTAAGATAACGGCCTTTCATCATTATAGTCTTTTCATTATACTGATGAGCAGGACCAACAGCTCTGGTGTTATAATTATTAGACTCACCTTTATACTTCACCAAAGCACTTCTACTTATTCTTGGAGTTATATACTCCAGAAACATTGGAAAGTTTTTCTTTATATCATCGAGATCATCATTCTTGAATTCTATATTCCTATTGGACTTGAAACCTTTGTAAGGCATTGAAGTTCTACCGGCAAAAACGAAAAATGTATTGGTAGCATCGTCCATAAAAAACTCGTTAAAAGTGTTTTTAAGACCATTACCAAAACCATAAAGAACAACGAAGATTAAAATTCCGAGTGCTACTGTAAAACCAGACAAAAATGTACGAAGTTTATTTTTGCTAATGGTTTCAAAGATTTCTTTCCAAAGATCTCTACTAAACATATTCAGCAGCCATTACCTGATTAACCAATTCATCTTTTTCTATAACCCCATCTTTCAGATGTACAATTCGTTTACACATGTTAGCGATATCTGGTTCATGAGTAACCACTAAAATTGTATTCCCTTCTTGATTGATCTTTTGAATCAGATCCATCACTTCATAAGAAGTTTTACTATCCAAGGCTCCCGTAGGCTCATCTGCCAATAGAACTTTTGGTTCAGCCGCCATTGCTCTGGCAATTGCCACACGTTGTTTTTGTCCTCCTGAAAGTTCATTCGGGTGATGATATGCCCAATCCCTAAGTCCAACTCTTTCGAGATATTTCATAGCTTTATCCTGACGTTCTTTTCTGGGCATTCTTTGATAATACAAAGGCAGAGCTACATTTTCAAGAGCTGTTTTGTAGTTAATTAAGTTAAAAGACTGAAAAATAAATCCAAGGAATTTATTTCGATATTGGGCTGCCTTGGTTTCATTGAGATTTTTAATAGGAACCCTATCAAGCATATATGTGCCGGTGTCCATTGTATCCAGCATTCCTAATATGTTTAAAAGTGTAGATTTACCGGAACCTGAAGAGCCCATGATTGCTACCAGCTCTCCTTCTTTAACTGAAAAATTTATTCCTTTAAGTACATGCAGCACATTAGACCCCATTTTATAGGATTTGTGCAGGTCATTTATTTCAATCATGGTTAGTGTAGTTTTACCTTACAATTTAAGCACTTCTCAACAATTAAATAATAAAATAATGTTAAGAGCCTCAATCTTTTGTTCTACCCATAAGACTACACAACCCTATAAATGTTACAATTAAAGTGAAAAAATATTAAAAAAGCTTGTTACCCTTTTAATTTGCGGTATATGAAATAACCTAAGGCTCCCATCAAAATATACGGGACTGCCATTAAATAGACAATACCATCGTTGATCGCCTCGGCTACCTCTTGCTTTTCTCCACTTTCCAGAACGGCTCTGCACATAGCACATTGAGCGTCTGCAACGGCAGGAACAAGCAACAAAAACATAATAACCAACACTAACTTCTTCATGGAATACTCTTTATTACAAATTTAAGCATAATAGGGCGAAATCATTAAATAGACCACCACTCCTGTAATAGCCACATACAACCATATTGGAAAAGCTATTTTTGCGATCTTCTTATGTTTATCAAAAACCCTGGCCAAAGCCCTTACATAGGCTATCAACACCAATGGAATAATTGCTATCGAAAGAACTATATGGCTAATTAAAATAAAGAAATACAAATAGCGTATGACTCCTTCACCACCAAAAGGAGTAGAATCGGAGGTCATGTGATAGGCGACATACATTACCAAAAAACTAACAGATAGTGCGATACATAATTTCATAAGATTTTCATGTAATTTCACTTTACCATTTTTTATGGCAAAAAACGCCATAATCAGAACGCATGCAGTTATCCCATTAATGGTTGCATAAATTGGTGGTAAAAAGGATAAAGGCTCTACATTAAAACCATAATCTTTCAGTTTAACGCCAAATAAAATTGCCACCACCAATGGAATAGCAATTGACAGGATTATAATCCACTTATTATATTTTTTCTCAACAGTCGTTACCTCACTCATGCGCTACTCGTTTAAAAGTTGTTTAATGTCTTCTTTAAGTAATTCTATATCTCCACCATCTCCATTTTCGCCTACTCCATCATAATACACCTTAGGATTGCCAAACTGATCTGTTCTACAAGTGATATTTCCCTCTTTATCAATTAAAGCAAAAAGTCCTGAATGCTCAAAACCACCTTCTACATTGGCATTTTGCCCAGCATAAAGGTTAAAACCTGTATTGGACAAGCCATAAATCTTTTCACGATCTCCCGTTAGTAAGTTCCAGTTCGGATGGGTAATACCATATTTCTGAGCATACTCATTTAACACTTCGGGGGTGTCGTTTTTAGGATTTATGGTAAATGAGGCCACTCCAAAATCATTCTCATTACGGAAGGACTCCTGTAACTTCAGCATATTTGTATTCATGATCGGGCAAATGGTAGGACACGTAGTAAAAAAGAACTCTACAACATACACTTTACCAGCATAATATTTATCAGAAATCGTATCATTGTTCTGATTAATAAATGTGAAAGCAGGGACTTTACCTAATTTGACTAACTCAGCCTTTTTTTGACCAACCTTATGGCGGTCTTCATCAACCACATCATTATCTTTAATTCTATTTACAATCTCCGGGATAAAGATGATTCCGAATATCAGAATAACCAATCCAACCCATATATATGATTTGTTTTTCACAATCTAAAATTTTATTAATTATCGCTTATCCACTTTTTTTAAATACGATTCTCTCTTACCTGACTGTTCTTCGTCATTCTTCTTAAGAGCCATCCTGTATTCGGCAAGAACTATTTTAATGTCATCAATCATTTTATTATTGATCTCAGCTACAGAGGTCGTATTATAGCCATAAAGGACCCCTCCTGAAACATCTTCATCATCGGTTCTGCCCCTTAGGTTTAATTTTTTATCAATAATATAAGCATAGGGATTACCTAAATGATCGTCCAGGTCCGTATCTGTTTTTAAACTATTAAAAAACGACGCTATCTGACTGTCTGTTCCGAACACAAAATTCCAATTAGCTGTATCCGTTAAGAAGCTAAGCTCAGCCTTCAGATCTTTGGCATCATGCTCAGCACCTACTGGAAAAACGGCTACCAATTGAAAATCTTCAAAACCATTAAATCGCTTATAAATTTTTTCATTAAGATTTAAAGCATTGTTCTTTTTATTCAGGACATCATTTCCAAAAAAACTAAGAACAGTAATCTTATCCTTTAAGCTAACTGATGATCCATCTAAATTTTCGAATTCATTAATATCATCTACTCGTTCAGACAGTATTGGTAATTTTGCAAAGTTGTTGACTCCAGATGCAAAAAAAAGATAGACAACAATTGGAAGGATAAAAAGTACAGCAAGTACCAGGGACTTTTTCATTTACTATTTGTTTTCGGTACAAAAATAAAAAAGACGGTTTAAAACCGTCTTGAAAGTATTGTTAAAAGTGCATATAGTGTTTAGAAGTTCCAAGTTACGAAACCATCTTTATACACTTCATAAATATAATCTCCTTCAACTAATAGGATAAATACCAAATAAGGTATTAAAATAACTAAAGGCAATACCAAAGACCATTTAAAACCGGCCTTTTCATCACGCAGGTGCATAAAATCCCAAGCGATGTAATATGCTTTTACAATAGTTAATCCAATAAAAATCCAGTTTAACAACTTCATCCCTAACACTTTTGTCAAAGACCATTCTGGTCTAACAATACCAAGTGCTACCTCGACTGCTGTTATAATGGAAAGTAAGATTAAAACTCCCCATATTTTTTGAACGTTACTCTTAAAATTTAACGTCCCTCTAAAAATTGCAAGTTTATGATTATCGTGTGCCATTGTTTTTTTTCTAATTTCAATTATTATACAAGGTAGAAGAATGTAAATACAAACACCCAAACTAAATCTACAAAGTGCCAGTACAACCCAACTTTTTCAACCATTTCATAATGCCCTCTTCTTTCGTAAGTCCCTATTATCACATTAAAGAATATAATAATATTAATTACAATTCCTGAGAACACGTGGAATCCGTGGAATCCGGTGATAAAGAAAAAGAAGTCTGCGAACAATGGATGTCCATATTCGTTACGCGTAAGGTTAGCTCCTTCTACCACTAGTTTTGCATCTTTAAGTGCCTCTAGCGATTCTTCTCTTGAAAGTACTTCTTTTTTGTGACCTGTTTCATCAAAGAAAGCAGTTTTCACTAAAACATTCGGATGACTTTTAACACCCTCAACAACTTCATTTATTGTATAAGATGGAAGCGACCCTTCTGATTGAAACCAAAAAGCATCTTTGCGCTCTAACCTATCTCTTTCTGATGGAATTGTGGTAGCGAACTCTTCTAATGCGATTCTCTTTCCTGTATCGGCATTCACAAACTGAAGGATATTCCCTCCTTTAGTTTCAACTGCGCCATAGTCTCCCTTAATAAAGGTTGCCCATTCCCACGCCTGAGAACCTACGAATATTAAACCACCAATGATGGTAGCAAACATGTACCATGTTACTTTAGTCTTTTTCATTTTATGCCCGGCATCAACGGCAAGCACCATCGTCACTGATGACATAATTAGAATAAAGGTCATAAAGGCCACATAATACATTGGATAATTACCATGAAAGAAAGGAACGTGCGTAAACACTTCATCGGCAATTGGCCAAATTTCAATAAATTTAAATCTTGAGAATCCGTAAGACACTAAAAACCCTGAGAATGTAAGAGCATCTGAGACGATGAAAAACCACATCATCATTTTACCGTAACTTGCTCTTAACGGCTCATTTCCGCCTCCCCAAACTTTTTCTTTAGATTCTGTAGTAACCGTAGCTTCCATATACGTGTTAATCTGGTTATGTTTAAAAATTTGTCAAATTTACGTTTTTTCTTTATCTAAAGAAATAGAAAAACAAAATCAAATATACCCATAAAAAGTCAAGAAAGTGCCAAAACATTGCACCTAACTCTAAACCAAGGGTTTGACCAGGTTTATACTTTTCTTTAAAATGATTATAAATTACCACCAAAAGCACCAACAGGCCTGCGATTACGTGAACTATATGCGAAAAAACTATAGCATATAAAAAAGATGTGGTAATTGTACTTTCGCTTCCTGTAAAATAATAGCCGTTTGCAATTATTTCTGAAAATCCGGCGAATTGCAACAAAATAAAAGCAACACCTAAGGCAAGGGTCACCAATAATAAAGTAGTAGTTTTAGACCTATCACCGTTTTGTACAGCCTTCTTTGCCAAATGAAAAGTCAAACTACTTAACAAAATAGCAGCGGTACTTATATAAAAGGAAGTTGGAATCTGGAAATCCGCAATCCAATCGGGCCTGGATTTACTCACCACATAAGCACTTGTTAGCCCTGCAAACATCATTGCCAAACTTACCATTCCAAACCAAAGCATCATTTTTTTGGCTCTACCTTGCTTTTCAACAAAAGTTCCCTGAGTTAAATCCATCTATCTAAGCTAAATATTTATCTATTACGTAAACAACTTGTATTACCGTGATATATAAAACACTTGCAAGCATTAAACTTCTTGCGGCTTTATTATCCTGAACCTGGTATAATTTAAACGCAAAAACCAACATTACCAGACCTAAAAGGAATATAACGATAGCTGATGGCATTGACAAATGTAAATCACCAGTAATTCCGGTTACAGGTATTACAGAAACCACAAGCATCCAAATAGTATACATAATAATTTGTAATGCGGTGGTTTTATCTTTTTTTCCAGTAGGCAACATTTTAAATCCTGCCTTTTTATAATCTTCATCCAACATCCAACCAATGGCCCAGAAATGAGGAAATTGCCAAAAAAACTGTATCATAAACAGGGTCCCAGGCTCAATTCCAAAATCATTTGTGGCAGCAACCCAACCTAACATAAAGGGAATAGCACCCGGAAAAGCACCTACAAATACGGCTAATGGAGAAATCGTCTTTAGAGGGGTATACATACATGTATACATAAAAATGGATATCGCTCCAAACATAGCCGTTTTAGGATTCACTATATACAAAGCAGTAATACCACATAAAGTAAACAGACTTGCTATAACAAAGGCTACTTGTACTGACATTCTACCTGATGGTATAGGTCTGTTTTTAGTACGCTTCATTAAAGCATCTAAATCCTTTTCTATAATTTGGTTGAATGTGTTTGAAGCCCCCACCATAAAATAACCTCCGAATGCAAGTAAAAGCAACGGCTGTAATTGTATCTGATCGGCACCAAGCAGATATCCCGCTAATGAAGAAAACACAACACTTACCGAAAGACCTACTTTGGTAATTTGCTTAAAATCATCAAATATAAGGGCAAACGACTGTGTTTTTGTTGCAGTACTCAATACAGTTTTCATCAAATCTTTTCTAAATCGGCTGCAAAGATACTGTACAAAAGCTATTTATGCAATCTTTAAACAGCGTTCTAATGTTAAACTCTATGGTGAAGCCGTTATAAAATGAAAAAAATCCCGCATAACGGGACTTTAATTTATTGTACCTTAAAGACAATGGGTTTTAGAAAAATAACAGAAACATCTTTATTTCGTTGCTTCCCGGGAGTCATTTGTGGTATTAATTTAATGACCCTTTCTGCCTCTTCCTCCAACACCTTATGAGGGGCACGAATTTTAATCTCTTCAACCTGCCCCTCCTGATTAATCTTAAATTGAGCATAAATTCTTTGAATCCCTTCAAGACCATATTCCCCTGCAATAGAGGTGTCAAAATTTCGTTGTACAATCTTATTAATTGCATCACTCATACATTCTCTTCGCTCTTTATTACTCTGCAAGGTCTCACACCCAGGGAACACAGGCACTATCTCTACTTTGTCCCATGCCACGACAGGCATTTCTATTTCATCCGGATCTTCATAAACAATATCGTCGGTATTAAGATCCTCCACCGGCTCCTTCTCATTCTTGAACTCTTCATCCTGATCAACGACAGTCTTATCATCAACCACCTGAATATCATCTATGAGCTTTACGGTTTGTTTTTGTGGTTGAATTTTTTCTTTAACCTCCTGTTCAACCTTAAACTCTGTCATTTCATACGTTTGATCTTCTTCGATCACAACGGGTTCAGTGTTTACATAACTAGTGACCGCAAAAGTTGCTTCTATTGCAAAATATGCAACTGCTAAACTAATTACTAAACCGATTTGAAATCTCAAGACTTCATTTTTTGGTAAATTAGCATCATGCTTAGAATACTTTCTTAAACGCGAATCGCTGCCACGAGACTCGTTTAAATTGTTAGTGTTTGTTTCCATAATGTTTTTTTGATATAAATGTTAATACACTAAAAACAAGCACAATAAGCATACCAAAAAAGAAAAACCCGAGCAATTGCTCGGGTTTTTACTTATATCGTTGTAAGTATATTCTAATTCAACTTGAAGACAATAGGATATGCAAATGTTACAGAAGTTGGTCTTCCACGCTGCTTACCAGGAATTAACTTAGGAAGTTTATTGATAATTCTCTTCGCCTCATCTTCTAAACTCTTATCTGGCCCACGAGTATTCATAATCGTAATTGAACCATCCTTGTTAATTCTAAACTGTACATAAACCCTACCTTGGATTCCCATTTCCTGAGCTGCTTCCGGGTAACGGAAGTTTTTTCTTACGTGCTTATCAAGGTTCTCTTTAAAACATTGGAACTGCTGACTCTTAGGCACATTCTTACAATCAGGGAACATTGGTTTATCTTCAATCACTGTAAATGGCACATCCACATCTACAGGTTCTTCAGCTACTTCCACTTCTTCTACCTCAACAATTTCTTCTGCTTGATCTGTTTCTGTAGACTCAATTTCTGTCTCTTCAACCTCCTCTTCATCTTCTACCACTTCAATAATTTCCGGAGCTGCCGGTGGTGGTGGTGGTGGCGGTTGCTTCAACTGTTGTGTAATCGGGATGTCCTCCTCTAAATCTTCTAACATCTCGGTAGACGCTACATCAAATTCTGATTTATCGTACTTCTTCCATTCGATTGCCCTCCAGGTAATGAACATAACCAAGGCCAACCCAATGGCAAAGTATAGCCCGCTATTCCTGGTTAAATCGGCTTTCGGATTTTTCTTAGGTTCCATGCTTTTTCAAATTTATGTTCGCTAATTTAACTATTTATTTAAATTAAAAGCAATTTATTTTTTCTTTTTCATCCGCTCTGCGGAAAAAAATAATTTAACTGCTAAAATTCCTAACAATATACCGCAGCAATTGGCTACAATATCTAAAGGTTCAAAACTTCGGCCATAAGGCATCAGGTATTGAAATACCTCAATAATTATACCATACAGCGCACTTACCACCCCTATTTTAAGCAATAAGTTCCTTTTAATATACGAAACAAGTACTAAATACCACAATACCGTAAATACAAAATAAATACCACCATGGATTACTTTGTCAGATACCTCGATACCTGTACTAGGAAGTTCTTTAAAAGACAATAAGCTGGATACCGTTATTAAAACGGTCCAGCTTATTGCTATTATTATAAAAAGTATACTTCTTCTAAGCACCAATTAGCTCTTTATAAGCTTCACTATCGAGAAGATCTTCTACTTCAGATGCATCAGAAAATTTAATTTTTATCATCCATCCTTCACCATAAGGATCAGCATTAACTTTTTCTGGTTCTCCTTCTAAATCCTCATTGAACTCAATGATTTCTCCAGATAGTGGTAAAAACAAATCAGATACCGTTTTAACTGCTTCAACTGTTCCAAAAACTTCTTCTCTATCTAAAGTTTCATCTACAGTTTCCACCTCAACATAAACGATATCACCTAATTCTTTTTGAGCAAAGTCTGTAATACCTACAGTTGCAACATCACCCTCAATCTTAATCCACTCGTGATCTTTGGTGTATTTTAATTCTGATGGAATATTCATGTGCTGTTTACTATTTATTGTTTTATTAAAAAGTTGCTTGGCAAATGTAAATTATTCTGGCATTTATATCAACAATACTATTTGTTAATTTCCAAAATTATAACGCAATGTTATTCCTGATCGAATGGTAGCCTGAGGATATGCGGTAGACACTTTATACTTTGAAAGGGTATGATCGTAATAAAATAATGCCGTTAAATTTTGTGTAAGCGCATAGTCGGCAGTAAATTTTATAGCCCAGATATTTTGCCCTGCTGTTACCTGATTGGTATTAATATCTAAATTTCTAATGATCGTAATATTATCTCTTAACGACAAATCAGCTTTGATATTAAGATCACTTTTCAAAGTACTCTTTTTCCCTCCAATATTTGTTACAAACCTTAAATCTTTAATTCTATAACCTAAACCAAGTATATATTCATTACCCGACATCTCAGTCAATAAATTATTATCAAAGCTGAGGGAAAGCGCCCTGTCTTTTCTGAGTTCGGCTAGAACACTAAATGAATTTTTCATTTCAAAATCAACTTTCACCAATGGATTAAACTGCTCTACTAAAGTGGCATTGGTATAAAGCGTCGGGTTTTTAAAATCACCAGACTGGTCACGTTCATTTGGATTATCGATATCATAATCTAAGTTGGTTCGAAAAGCATTTATACTATAACTAGATCGATAACCATGTCCAATAGAAAAGCGCCTAAACACATCCTTAAACCACCCCAAGCGCATTAAACCAGTGTATTTAAGCGACCAGTTAGGGATTGGGGTATCTCTAAAGGCATTTAAATTCACACTACTGGCATCCTGACCCGTATAAGCAGCTACAAAAGCTGGTAATAGAACTGCTTGATTGGTTGGTCCGTAACCATCCGGATATTCCGTGGCATTTGGATTCACTGACACTCCTGCCAATCGTTGAGCGATAACAATCCTGTTATCACTAAACTCATTAAACGTTTCCGAAACGGATTCATCTCTTTTTTGGAAAGCAGTTTTAATCATTATCGAGGATATCGAGAAATCACCATACTGATTACCTAGTAAATTAACATAATCATAAACCCCCGACCCGAGATTATCTACTCTAAAGTTTTCTGTATAGTTTTCCGAATATCTTCGGTTAGCTGACAAATCTATGGTTAGATCTTTAAATGGCTCCAGATTTGCTGTTACATCAAATTCCGTTGCATCCCGCTCCATGTACTGTTGGTTAAAATCCGGGAAGGTTGTAAGCCATCCTCTTCGTGCAGCTTCAAAACGAACATCTTTCTGACTACCAAAGGTAAATCCAACGGATGGTTTTAAAGTACCTATAAACCCGATGCTCCTGATATAACCCGGGAGCAGTTTACCTGCATTTTTAGTATAACTTACATTCACCCGTTTCAACATGGTCACGAAATCGGTAAGCACATTCAATCCCTTATTATCTTTTTTATCGGCAACCTGTGGATCACCATTATTCCTGGCAACACCAGCCCTATTTCTTCTCGGATCACTTTTCAACCCTAAATACCTGTAAAACCTGTCCATAGTTAAAGACGAAGTTAGCTTATGTGTGCTTGCGTTCTGAACGGTATTTAATTGTTGCCCTGCAATTTCACGTAAGACATCACCTCCACGCTGCCAATCAAAATCGGCAGTGTAGGAATATGTAGCATTGATAAAACTCAAGGGTGGAATTTTATTAAAAGGGAGTTCATAATCAACCTGTAGTTTTTGCGTATGCCTATTGGCCTCCCCAACATCCCAAAAACCACTCCAGAGGTTCATCTCTCTATTAATCGTTTTATTACCATCTTCATCAAGCGTATAATAATTACGAACTATATTATTATTTGCTGCGGTAAAGTTAACACGAACTGATTTGGTTAAATTATAATTAATTGCATATTGCCAGTCAAACAAGAAATTTCTTTGTTGCAACTCCGGCAATCCAATAAACTGTGATTGATCACCATCAAACACTTCTCTAAAACGCTGCTGATTAAAGCTTCGATTTATATTCGAGTTCAAGGATATATTATTAGGAAGATAATTAAAGTTTAAATCTTTCAGCCACTGCCAATAACTCCCCGTGAATAAAGAATCATTTTTAGCGAACGGCTCCACGGGTTCCGGCTCAAAGTTATAGCCGTAAGTAAATCCTGTCCTGACATTTTGATCTCTCAACTGTTCAACTTCAAAATCTCTATGATTTGTTTCATTATACGCCATATTGAATGTGAAATTTTCAATATCATACACATGTGGCTTCTGTTCTTCTCCACGATTTTTCCTAACCCCTATAACATTGATTCCACGTCGTTTTGTATAATCCTCAGATTGATTTTGAATAAGTTCTCTATCTACAGTGCTTTCTGCTGCATCCAATCGATCCTGCAACTTAAGATCCTGATATAACGGATCGAATTCAGGTGTTATCAATTCTTCCGATATATTATAGTTTAAAGGTATTTGAACGCCCCACTGCTTCGGCAATAACTGTCCTAAATTCACATTTGTATTAACACCGTACTTGACAGCCTTCTCTCTACTTCGCTCATTCGGCGTTTCATCTAATGCGCCAAATCCAATATTGTTCACACTTCCGGTTACTGAATAGTTAGCAAAATCGGCCACATTCCCGTCTACGGAACCAACTGCAGCCCAACCGCCCTTGTTATCCAGACCTGCCAATCGCAATTCATCAAACCAGACCTCTCCGCAAACATCCTTGTTGGTTGTTCCGTTTTTCAATCCTATCATTATCGATCTAACATTCCCCAAAGAAGGATTACCTTTTATCCCAAATTTATATCGATTGTTTCCTGTTAATCCTCCCAAATCATATTCATCAACTGATTGAAGATCCTCATTAAAGAAATTCACTTCACTTGAACTCAGGTTGGAATTCTGTAAAACTTCAGCTTTAATTTTAGAAAACGTGCTCAGCAGCACATCAATATTATTCTCCACCGGCCATACCAAGTCTGAAGATAAATTATTAACCTGTCCCGGTACATAATCTGTTGGTGTCAAGGGAACATCAATCTGGTAGTAATTTTGATCATAATCGGTTCCGAACCTAATAAATGCTACAAGATCATCTTGATTCAGGGATTCCTGCCCTTCAATTTCTTCGGCGTGAACAAACATCTTGAGTTTCTCATATTGTCTTAAGTCTACATTGACATTCTTATAAACTCCCTGAGCATCTCTTGGTCCAAGTTCACAAACGGAAAAGGACAAGGATTGTTCATTCACATTAATAACCGTATTGTTGGTATTTAATTGTTCTCTTCTCACTCCAGGAGGCAACACATATGCAATCGGTACTCTTTGATCATTTTCCTGAATATTAACCGTGCTAATTTCAGAAACCACCTGGTCATCTATTCCCTGATCAGGATTCAGCGCTCGGGTATAGGTCCTCCAATCACCTCTCACTAAATCCAGTGTTCCAAAACGCATGACTGTGTTTTCAGAAAACCCAGTCATATACATTCTTAAATATGAAATAGATCTGAAATCAGTTATACCTCCAATAGCATTCTCAAAATCACGAACGGGTATCTTGTATTGTATCCATCTTACCTGGTAAGAATCGTTATTTGGTAAGCTTGTGGTGTTAACCACTCTAACATCACTAACGTATCTGTCTGTACTTTGAATACCTGGTGAAATGGGGATTCTGTATTCGTAATAACTATCTACTGTATTCATCGTTAAGTCACGATTCACATCTTCAACGTCTGGAAGGGTCGTTGACCCTCTGTTTGTATTGGTTACCTGAATTGGTGAATTTCCCTGAGGGTTATTATAATTCAAATATCGACTTAAAATATCTCCTTCGACATTCAAATAGTATTCATAATTATCCAACGCTGGATCTGCACCTCCATTATTGGTGTACTTTGTAGCTTCCTCACTGTCAGATAAGCCATCAAAACCAACATCTTGTAATCGACGATTCGCTTCCTCTGCATCAAATGCATATACCAGTGACTGAGAGGCAGGGGTTAAACCCCAAACCGTTTCATGAGTTAGCACATTACTATTTACTCCGGGCAAACCGTTTTCATATTGTTTTCTACCATCTTTAAGGATATCTTCACTTATACTTCCAAGGTTGAACACCAATTCTCCTCCTTGTCCTGACAACTGACCATCCTGGTAATATGGATCCAGCACCCAAAACTGAATATATTCAACATTTGCCTGTTCAAAATTAGTACTGCTTATCGAACGCATTACTCCTCCCCATTTATCTTGAGGAGCTTCATTACTAAAATCTAAATTATTATTATATGGTCCTTTCTGATTTGGATAATAAGCAAGATCCAAGGTAGTTTGCACCAGGGTTTGCCCTTGCGCAATATCTTGTTGCGGAAATATTTCATCTATATAAATCCTCCTGGTTGAATTCAAGGAAAGGTCATTATCATTAATCGAAGAAGGTCTTTGATTGGTATAAAATATAGGATCGATTGTATACCATGCCAACTTAGCCCTTCTTTCTCCAGAAGCTAAGTCGTTATTCGGTATTTCCCCTCCATAACCTATTGGAGCACTCGCTAATGACCAACCAAGCGGAGACCTTACATCTATGAATGCCTGAGCGCCTTCAAAATCATCAAGATATACCGTTGTTTCCCCATCGAAATCGGCCATATTTGGAGATCCAGGCATTAAATAGGCAAATTCGCCTCTAACAGAAAGATTTGACGCAACATCCGTATCTATGTTTGGAAGTTTATTTACCCATCTGGTTAAAAAAGGCAGTTCGGTTGAATAATTCCCGTTAAATCCAAAAATGGTGTTATTCACAGGTTCAGTTCCATAGTTTGCCTTTTGAGTCAATGGTCGCTCACTAAGGTTTAACATGGTTCCTCCTAACAGGAAGTTATCATTTATTTTGTGCTCTACATTTACTCCGGCAAAACGACGGGTTTGCTGTCCGAAAACAGCATTGTTTTCGACTGACACCTCAATCGGAATATTCGAAGCCTTCAGTCCTTCATCTAAAATCTGGACTGTACCCGCTATATAATTCACGGTATAATCGACTCCTTCCTGAAGTATCCTACCTCCGGCTTTTACTCTTACAGACCCCCGCGGCACATTAAATGCACCCAATGAGATCCCTCGTCCACCCTCGGCTCTATATTTACCTTTTAACTGATACTTATTTTTATCGCTATCCTCTAAGGCAGCTGCCTGTGTACTCTCGTATAAACTTCTAAACACATATTTGCTTTGATTCGCATTGTAAGAGTCGGGGTTATTATAATCTCCTCCACCAAGCACCCCATGAATATATTCTCCAAAGGGTTCAGCCTTGGTAAAAATGATCAAGCCATTTTGAGTATCAACGGTAATTCCCGGATAGAAATCAAAGAATCCGTCTCCACCATTTTGCGGATCGTTATAAACATTCAATCGATCAAAGTTAAAAACATCTAATAAAATCCGTTCTTCCAACCCTGAAGGCCATGTTGCCTCATCTACCGGCGAGATATAGTTAACAGGCGAAGGATCTGTATAAAGGATGTTCATTTTAAAATCTTCTTGCAACAACTGAAAAGCTCCTGTTGCATATATATTTTTCATCATTAAGTCCCAAACCGGATCTTCTATACGGGTAAGATTACTTTTAAGCATTTTAAGCACCAAACTCTGAGGGTTTACCGCTACTACCTGACCACTTGCATTACTCTCATACTCTGTTGCATTCACACCATCGTTGGCAAACTCACCTACTTGATACACCTCTCCCCTATACGTATACTGATAAGCCACACCGAGGATTTCATCATTACTAAGGCGCTGGTTTAATGAAATGTACCCCAATTGCTGATCTAATCGATAATCTCTTCCTTGCTCTAATTTTCTTGCGTTTTCAAGTACGGCATAATCGTATCCTTGATTCACCTGGGTGTTTAATATTCCAAAACCTTGTTGAACGGTTGCTACATCTCTTATTTCTTCAGTTAGCACAGAGGTGCCCCCTATTTCAAATGGATTATAATCATTCGCTTCATTTTGAGGAAGGTCACTTGTGGTATTAAAAAAGCCTGCAGGCGCATTTTGATTTAATCGGGTGTTATCCGGTAAAGGCTCCCCTAAATCCTGTAAGGCCACAATATTTCTAACGTTCTGGGTATTTTGAATTCTATTGGTCACCCATACTTCTATTCTGGTAATCTGAACAGGGGTATTCACATAGGGATAATTAGCAACAGCCTGATCGTACTGATCCCGGAAGAAATGCGACAAGAAGAAGTGTCTGTCAGCATCATAATCCAATGCCGAGATTTCAAACTCATTCACTGTACCTCCTCCTTCAGCAACTACTCTCCTGTTTTGAGATCGTTGTTCGGAAAATACAGCTGTAACTCTGGTTTTCCCAAATTGCAATTCTGTTTTAACACCAAACAAACTTTGAGCTCCATTTATCAAAGAGCTATTAAGTGGCATGCTTATGTTACCCACTTCAATTTTCTGAATAATATCATCTTCAGTGGGCGTATATTCCAGTTTTATCTGATTTTGAAAATCTAAGGTCGCTTCCGTATCGTAATTTGCGTTGATTGTTAATCGTTCTCCAACCTTACCAAGCAAACTTAAACTTATGCGCTGATCAAAATCAAAAGTAATATTCGTCCTGTTTCTAGGTGATAAAGCCGGGTTGTCATTTTTTTGAACGCGGACTCCCAAATCCATTGAAATGGAACCTGTAGGGATTACTTCAATTTTATCGCCACCAAAAACCGATTGGAAAAAATCTGAATTAACATAGAAGTTGGGCAACAAGTTTTTTTGATCTTCCTTCCCTTCTTCAGTTTTACCTGAGATCGCACTTTCTTTTTCTTTGAAATAATTCTTCATTTGTTCACGAAGCATCATTTCTTTGAATGCCTTCGGAGTTAGTATCAGCGGATAGGCTGTATCAAAATCTCCGATTTTTTCTGTATAAAAATAGCGATCAGTTACAGGGTCGTATGTATACTTAGAAATTACACTGGCTGGATTTTTTAATTTAATTGTCCCCAAAGAAACCCCTGACTTTACAGTATCCTGTTGTTGTGCAGGATTCTGAGCCACGGTTAAGCCTGATACGCATAACATTAAAAAGATGAAGATCCTTTTCAAAAGGTTCGTCATATATTTTGGGGTATTGGTTGGATTCAAATTTAATTAAAGGTTCTTCAGTGATTGTTTGATTAACGCTTCAACACTTAATTCAGGTTCTGATTTTAAAATTTTATTCACCACTCTCTCTGCTTGCTTCCTAGCATAACCTAACACCTCTAAAGCAGATAACGCTTCTTCCTTATTTGTATTGTTTTGAACTTCCGAAACTTCATCAATACCAAACACTTTCAACACCTTGTCTTTAAGGTCCAAAATAACTCGTTGTGCAGTTTTTGCACCAATTCCTTTGATGGATTGAATCGTCGGGGCATCTCCCACTGCGATGGCATCTCTAATCTGAGCAGGAGTCATCGATGACAACATGGTTCTGGCCGTACTCGCCCCCACTCCTGACACTGATATCAACAATCTAAAAATCTCTCTTTCCGATTTTTCTATAAACCCATATAACGTATGAGCATCTTCCCTAACTTGAAAATGGGTAAATAACTTTATATTCTCATCTGGTGAAATATGCGAAAATGTATGAAGTGAAATATTGATAAAATACCCAACACCATTAGATTCAATAACCACATAGGTTGGATTTTTCTCAACCAACTTACCTTTAATATGCTCAATCATTTTTAGAAAACATTAGTAGCTCAAACCTACAAAAAATTTTCATACCAAATCTTAGACGTTTGGTATGAAAATTTTTATATCATTTTTACTCTATAAGTATATATTCAAGGAAAGTTTATAAAACTTAAGTTGAGCTATGCTTTCTTTTTGCGCTTTCCACGCTCTTGTGCATCTACAACGGCCACAGCGGCCATATTTACCATTTCTTCAACACTAGCTCCAAGTTGAATAACGTGTACCGGCTTGTTCATCCCTAACATTATAGGTCCGATAGACTCTGATTTATTCAATTCTTTTATGAGCTTATAGGTAATATTAGCCGAGGCCAGGCTCGGGAAAATTAATGTATTCACTTTTCTGCCTGCCAATTTAGAAAACGGAAATTTCGATTGATGCAGCTCCTGATTCAGGGCAAAGTCTGTTTGAATATCTCCATCAACTATAATTTCAGGATGCTCTTCATGCAACATTCTCACTGCTTCATTTACCTTTCTGGCGACCGGATGCTCTGATGAACCGAAATTCGAATATGACAACATAGCAATTACCGGTTCTAAACCAAACAACTTCACTGCAGAAGCAGTCATTTGAGCGATATTAGCTAAATCATTCGCTGATGGCTCAATGTTTATTGAAGTATCTGCAAGGAACATAGGACCACGTTCGGTCATCATTAAATTTACCGCCGCTACTTTAGACACATTATTTGCCTTTCCGATAAGCTCTAACATTGGCCTTACCACCGTTGGATATGACCTTGAGTATCCGGAAATCAAACAATCAGCATCGCCTTCATTCACCATCATAGCTGCATAATAGTTACGCTCACGCATCTTCTTCTCAGCTTCATACAAGGTAACGCCTTTGCGTTTGCGCAATTCCCAATATTGCTTGGCATATTGCTTTTTCTTCTCGTTATGATCGTCTGTTTTGGTATCAATAATCGTTAGATCGGCATCAAATTCTAATTCTTGCTTAAGTTCAAGAATTACATCTTTTCTTCCCAAAAGTATCGGAATTCCAATACCTTCATCAAAGACTATTTGCGCCGCCTTAAGCACATCTAAATGATCTGCTTCAGGAAATACGATTCTCTTTGGATTTGTTTTAGCTCTACTATGAAGTAATCGCAGTAATTTATTGTCATTACCCAAACGCTGCAATAATTGTTCTTCATAACGCTCCCAATCTTCGATAGGTTCTTTAGCTACTCCACTTTCAATAGCTGCCTTTGCAACAGCAGGAGGAACTGTGGCTATTAACCTTGGATCGAATGGTTTTGGTATAATGTATTCGCGTCCGAATGTCAATTTGGTTTCTCCATATGCGATATTCACTTGTTCCGGCACCATTTCTTTTGCCAATTCTGCCAATGCACGAACGGCTGCCATTTTCATTTCTTCATTTATCTTGGTAGCTCTAACGTCTAGGGCTCCACGGAAAATAAAAGGAAAGCCCAGTACATTATTCACCTGATTAGGGTGATCTGATCTTCCGGTTGCCATGATAATATCTTCCCTGGTTTTAATAGCAAGGTCGTAGGCGATTTCTGGGTCTGGGTTTGCCATGGCAAATACAATAGGATCTACTGCCATAGCATTCAACATCTCAGGAGTTACAATATCTGCAATAGAAAGCCCAATAAAAACATCTGCATCTTGCATCGCTTCTTCTAGGGTGTCTATTTTTCTGTCTGTAGCAAATTCCGCTTTTTCTGAAGAAAGGTTATCTCTATCACTTCTAATTACCCCCTTACTGTCAAGCATTACTATATTTTCTGCCTTAGCTCCAAAAGCCTTATAAAGTCTCGTACATGAAACTGCCGCCGCTCCTGCTCCACTAATTACAATGCGAACTTCATCTATTTTCTTCTCGGCAATTTCCAACGCATTCAACAAGGCTGCTGCAGAAATAATAGCTGTACCGTGCTGATCGTCGTGCATCACAGGGATGTCGAGCTCTTCTTTGAGTCTTCTCTCTATTTCAAAAGCCTCTGGAGCTTTGATATCCTCAAGGTTAATACCTCCAAAAGTAGGAGCTATTGTTTTTACTGTTTCTATGAACTTATCGACGTCCTTGGTATCTAGTTCGATATCCATACCATCGATATCAGCAAATATCTTGAATAAAAGTCCTTTCCCTTCCATAACAGGCTTAGAGGCTTCCGGACCTATATCACCAAGACCTAATACTGCAGTACCATTTGATATTACGGCTACGAGGTTTCCTTTTGTCGTATACTTATATGCGTTGCTTTTGTCTTTAGCAATCTCCAAACAAGGTTCTGCTACTCCGGGAGAATACGCTAATGCCAAATCCCTTTGTGTTGCATATTTTTTGGTTGGAACTATTTTAATCTTCCCAGGCTGGGGCTTGGCATGGTACACCAATGCCTCTCGCCTTCTAGTACTGTCTTTACTCATAAGTTCATTCTTTTAAAATGAAGCTACAAAGGTAAAAGTTATCTTGGATATACCACCACCTTAAAACTGTTGTTTTTAAATAATCATCATCTCAGGGTTTTTACGAATCATCTGCCGGAAATTAACAAGTATTTCATTGACACCTGCACCCTTAGGGGTGCTATAAATCTATACCGGAAGCGCATCATCTTTCTGATACTAATATTACTCGGAACAGGTTCCTTTTTAGCTCCTGTAATCGGAACGGAACCAGGAGAGATGATTAACTTTTTCATTAGGGAACAAGCGAAGATGGATAAGGATTATTTAGGGATATTATGGGGATAATATGGGGATAACATAGGGATAACCCTGCATTATTTAGCGATCAAGATTGTTTTAACCTTGTCGCAGCCCCTTAATTCCAATATCGATTTAGAACCCTTCGACGGCTAATGTCCGGAATTTTTATATTCGTATTAGTGCTTTTGATATTCACGTAATGAAAAACCTGACAGGACTGGAAATTCACCAATTATTTCAAGATAATAGAATCAGATCCAAGGATTCATTATTTTATAGAAAAGTGCGTTTGAATATCTCTATTGAGGAAGGGTTGTTTATTTGAGAAAATCTATGTTTCTCTTGAGTCCGGAGAATTTGGTACGCTTTACAGCAGACTTCTTAAAGACCTTTCTAAAGACATCTTCTGTAATTTCTTCCCAATCCTTTTTGGTCATCGACAATAAATCGGGATGCGGGTTAAACAGTGGTTCATTATGGGGCTTCGAAAAGCGATTCCACGGACAAACATCCTGACACACATCACAACCAAACATCCAGTTATCAAATTTACCGCGAACATCTTGTGGAATTTCATTTTTAAGTTCGATGGTAAAATACGATATACACTTACTTCCATCAACTACATAGGGTTCTACGATTGCCTGGGTAGGACATGCATCGATACATGCAGTACAACTACCGCAGTGATCAGTTACAGGGGTATCACAGACCAGGTCCAAATCGATAACCAGCTCAGCGATAAAGAAAAACGAGCCAACTTGTTTAGAGAGCAGGTTGGCATTTTTACCAATCCAGCCCAGTCCGCTTTTTGCGGCCCATGCTTTATCTAAAACAGGTGCCGAATCGACAAAAGCACGACCATTTACTTCACCGATCTCCTCCTGAATAAATTGCAGTAATTGTTTCAGCTTATCTTTAATCACAAAATGATAATCGGTACCATATGCATATTTAGAAATCCTGGGAGCTTCAGGATCCTCCTGGGTATTTTCAGGGTAATAATTAAGGAGCATGGAAACCACAGATTTTGACCCTTCGACTAATTTACGCGGATCTAAACGTTTATCAAAATGGTTCTCCATATAATGCATTTCGCCATGCATATTATTCTTTAGCCATTTCTCCAATCTCGGAGCTTCTTCCTCTAAAAAATCTGCTTTAGAGATACCACAAGACAAAAATCCGAGACGTTTAGCCTCCGACTTTATCATTTGTGCATATTTCAATTGTTTGGTCAAATTCACAGCTATTCTAAGGATGCTAAGGTACAATATTCGAATAAAAAAAACGCCTGAGGTCAGGCGTTTTGATTTTATAGACGTTTAACGTGGCTCTTTATTCCAGTAAAGGATTTGAAGCTGCAAATACGCCATCAGGATTTTCCATCCTCACCCATACATGCAGTGTCCAGGCACCTACATCCGTATTAAAAAACCATACATCCTCATCTCCCAGGAATCCCTCCGGAGGCGTACCGGGATCTTCCGGATTTGTCGGAAAGACCAGATATTCTACCGCCAAAAACTCCCAGTTACCATCTTCATCAGGGGCATACAACAACGCTTCCGGTTTCAACATTTCAAAAACATCATCCATCAGGGCTTCATTGACAAAATGATGTCCCATCTGGGGCACATACCCTGAAGCATCAACGTTCCATCCGCGTGCTTTAGCCACCTTAAAGTTATAAAAGCTTCTTGTTTTATTGGTTAAAAGCTGCACCTGTGCTTCCCAATTATCCCAATGGTTGGATTGGAAATGAGCATCAGCAGCATTAAGGTCTTCTATATCCAGAACCTCATTATCGGTTGAACAGGAAAACATCAATAATCCTCCGATACAACAAAGCGAGATAAATTTGATTCCGGATAAAATCGGGGTTGTAATTAAACAGTTTACTGGTAATTTCATCATTGAAAACATTTTTGGTTATACTTTCATTTGCTATATCATCAATACAACTATTCAATAATCCTCCATTAATGTCTATTACCCTGCGGGTTTAATATTTTGATTTATATGAAAGAAATTCCCCGGATCATATTTAGCCTTAATGGCGGCCAATCGATCGTAATTTCCCCTATATGAAGCTTTCACACGATCCTGTCCTTCTTCCATCATAAAGTTGACATAGGCTCCACCCATGGCATAAGGCGTTAGTGCATCAAAATAGCCTTTACACCATTTGGTAACTTTATCAGCATTTGCCGGATCAGGATCAACCCCCACTATTACCTGTGACCATCTTGCCTCTCGATTACCCCAAGCGGTATCACTATTTGAGAAATCGTGCACTCTACCATCGATCGGATATAGGTGTGTAGTTGAATGGATGCTTGGAATTTTCGATCCAAATTCAATATTTGCAGCTATTGCTTCGGGAGTTAACTCTTTAATATAATGAGCCCTCCAATACCATTGCATCCCCGGAGGGTATAATTCATCGAACATACCATTAAGCGCTGGCATAGGGATTTCTTGAACAAAGTCAAGAATTGGCGGGCCGAATGCCCTTATTGGCTTAAAGACTTCTTCTGCTTTTTCTATCGGTCCGGTATAATTCCAAACCACTCCACACACATTTTTATTTCTTAAATGTTCAGGGAAAGGGTCGCCGGGTGGTACAATTAAAAACGCAAAGAAACCATATAGATCATTTGGAGCATCTTTTGTAAAAGCATCGTAAAACTCCATTACTTCTTTAGCTTTTTCTAATGGCCAAAACATAGGTCCGGCATATACATTTTTAACATCGATAAGTTTAAATTTAAAAGAAACCACCACTCCAAAATTACCGCCTCCACCTTTCAAGGCCCAGAATAAATCTGAATTTTCATTTTCATTAGCGGTTACCACTTCTCCATTAGCCAACACCACTTTACATTCCAATAAATTATCTATTGTAAGTCCGCCTTTTCGACTGAGATAACCGAGTCCTCCTCCCAGGGTGATTCCTGCTATTCCGGTAGTTCCGATAATTCCACTTGGTAATGCCAGTCCATATTCGTGTGTTGCCTTATCCACATCCCGAAGCACATTTCCGGGTTCTATAACAGCGGTTTTAGTAGCGGGATCGACGCTTATGCCTTTCATTTCAGAAAGATCGATTACTAATCCGTTTTCTACGAGTGCTAATCCAGCCCCATTATGTCCGCCACTTTTAATAGAGACTTCGAGGTTATGTTTTTGTGCAAATTCAACAGCCTTGACAACATCTGAGGTGTCTTTACATTTAAAGATTGCTGCCGGCTTTTTGTCGATCATCCCATTATATATGGTTCGAGCTTCATCATAATTAGGATCTCCAGGCATAATGAGACTTCCATTTACTTTTGACTTGAGTTCTGCTAAACTAGTATTCATGATTACAGGTTGATTAATTAAACTATCAGTGATTTATTTGAACATTCAAGGACATACAGCTGATATGGATCGTAAGGATATTTATTATCTGTTTAGGTTCACTAATTAACACAACCCGATAAGGTTGATTCAAGAAAATCAAAGCGAACTACATACCACTACTAAAACAAATTGATATGGTAACCCTTTTTTACCACACGGCAGAAATAGGCAGGTAATCCTTAAATCTTCTAACAAAAGATTTAGAGGCAATAGCCTTTATAAGTTATTTGGAAAGATTTATGAAGGTAAAATGCAATTGCATTCAGCTGTTCCTAACATAAAAATAAGGAATATTAACTAATTAACAATGAATAAGTTATAGCAAAAAGAAAATAATTTAGAACAGGCCTCTCTGGGCACCACCTTTAATGCGACCCAGATGCTTATACGCCTGCTCGGTAACTTCTCTACCACGAGGTGTTCGTATGATAAAGCCCTGTTGAATAAGAAAAGGTTCATAAACTTCCTCGATAGTTTCAGCATTTTCCGAAACCGCGGTTGCCAGGGTTGTAATACCTACAGGACCTCCTTTAAACTTATCGATTATCGTAGACAAGATTTTATTATCCATTTCATCCAAACCATGGGCATCAACGTTGAGTGCTTTTAGGCCATACTTAGCAATCTCAATATCTATTTTACCGTTGCCTTTGATTTGGGCAAAGTCCCGAACTCTTCTTAGTAATGCATTTGCAATACGTGGCGTACCTCTGCTTCTTCCTGCAATTTCAATTGCGGCCTCCATAGAGATAGGCACTTTAAGAATAGCGGCACTTCTTTGTACGATATCTGCTAGCAGTTCAGTTGTGTAATACTGTAGTCTGCTACTAATTCCAAAACGGGCACGCATAGGAGCTGTAAGCAACCCTGAGCGGGTAGTTGCTCCTATCAGGGTAAATTGATTCAGGTTTATCTGGACGGTTCTGGCATTCGGACCACTTTCGATCATAATATCGATACGGTAGTCTTCCATTGCCGAATAGAGGTACTCCTCTACGATAGGGCTTAGACGGTGAATTTCATCTATGAAGAGAACGTCTCTGTCTTCTAGATTTGTCAGCAAACCTGCCAAGTCTCCGGGCTTATCAAGGACGGGGCCGGAGGTTACTTTAATTCCTGCACCCAATTCGTTTGACAGTATGTGGGCCAGGGTAGTTTTCCCAAGTCCGGGAGGGCCATGGAAAAGGGTATGGTCGAGTGCATCACCTCTGAGGTTAGCCGCTTCTACGAAAATTTTAAGGTTTTCAAGGACTTGATCCTGGCCTGTAAAATCATCAAAAGAAAGGGGCCTCAGGGCTTTTTCTATATCCACTTCTTCCGGAGAAAACTGTTCTCCTGTAGGGTCTAAATACTCGTTCATACACGGCAAATATACGGCAAATGAAATATTCCTGATAAACTATATTGGAGATATATAAATTATTATGACATATCAATTTTAAAAAAGAAAATCAAATTAGTTTTTTAGCATATCTTCAAATGTACCCAGATCTTCATGTTTAAAGTATTTTACAAGTAAACCATTTTCATCTATAAGAACATACTGTGGAGAAATTTTAATCCCATATTTTTTTTGAAATCCCATGGCCTCGGGTACAATCAAACTGTTTAGATTTAAGTCACCTATAGCATCTTCAATCTCTAAAGAATTACTGGAAGTAAATACAATACTTTTTACATTTGGCAAGTCGCTAAAGAAGCTATCCATTTCCAACAGTTGATCTTTATTGAAAAAAGGCTCTCGAAGCATGACAATAGAAATCAACACTATCTTTTTACCCCTTAAATTTTTAGATTCGACTATTTGACCATCAATGGTCTTCATAACAAATTCCGAAAATATCTCGCCTTCAGAAACTTTATCGTTAAAGAGTCCATTGCTTATCGTTCTACTATTTTCTTCATTTTTATCGAAATAAAACGAGGATGCCATTCCATACTTATTATATTCCTTTGGCCATGCATGCATATTTGGATAATCCTTATACAGCTTCAAATAATCATCATAATTATAGCTTACCCCTGTATCATAATCAAACAACACACTTCCTGGCCCTAGTGTTACTGAATATGAAACTTGTGAATTACTAACATTTATATAAAAAGTGGTAAGAACGAAAATTAACATCGTTTTCATAAGACTCTCATTTTACATAAATATAATTATTTAAATAAAAAAAAGCCTATCCGCTTGTACGAATAGGCTCTATATTATTGAGAATCTTTTCTTTTAATGATTCAATTCTTCTTCATTGGGTTGTAATGGTACCGTTTGCGGAACATAATCTTGTCCGGCTATAACGTATTCTCCATTTTCATTCGTCTTACTGTAATCGTAAGCCCATCTGTGTACTTCCGGAATTTCACCAGGCCAGTTACCATGAATATGCTCAACAGGCGTAGTCCACTCAAGTGTGGTAGCATCCCAAGGGTTTTGAGTTGCTTTCTTCCCGTAGAAGATACTGTGTATGAAATTATATACGAACACCAACTGCGCTAATCCTGCTAACAAGGCGAATGAAGTCATCACAACCTGAATATCAGTAAGGTCGTCAAACATTGGGAACGCTGTATTTTGATAGTAACGTCTTGGTAAACCAGCCATCCCTACAAAGTGCATTGGGAAGAATACTCCGTATGCTGCAATAGCTGTTAACCAGAAGTGTACATATCCTAAATTCTTATTCATCATTTTACCGAACATCTTAGGGAACCAGTGATATACACCTGCGAATAGTCCGTAGATTGCAGAAATACCCATTACTAAGTGGAAGTGAGCCACTACGAAATAAGTATCGTGAACGTTAATATCTAACGCACTATCTCCTAATATGATACCTGTTAAACCACCTGTGATAAAGGTTGAAACCATTCCGATAGAGAATAACATCCCTACGTTGAATTGCAGGTTACCTTTCCATAGGGTAGTAATCCAGTTAAATGCTTTTACTGCCGATGGAATCGCAATCAATAAAGTTGTGAAGGTAAATACCGAACCTAGGAACGGGTTCATACCAGACACGAACATGTGGTGACCCCAAACGATCGTTGATAAAAATGCAATAGCTAATATCGATGCAATCATCGCTCTATATCCAAAGATAGGTTTACGAGCATTGGTTGCCATTACTTCTGATACAATACCCATTGCAGGTAGAATAACGATATATACTTCAGGGTGACCTAAGAACCAGAATAGGTGCTCGAACAATACCGGAGAACCTCCCTGATAATGTAAAACTTCACCTTGAATAAATATATCTGATAAGAAGAATGATGTACCAAAACTTCTATCCATTATTAACAATAATGCTGCAGACAATAATACCGGGAAAGAAACTACACCGATAATTGCAGTAATAAAGAATGCCCAGATGGTTAATGGTAATCTTGTCATTGACATCCCTTTTGTTCTCAGGTTAAGTACCGTAACGATATAGTTAAGAGAACCTAACAATGAAGAAGCAATAAAGATTGCCATTGAAACTAACCAAAGTGTCATACCGGCACCAGAACCTCCTTGAGCCATTGGCAAGGCACTAAGCGGCGGATAGATGGTCCAACCTGCTGCTGCAGGACCTGCTTCAACAAACAGAGAAATCACCATCACAACACTTGACAAGAAGAACAACCAGTAAGAGATCATATTCAAAAGACCAGATGCCATATCTCTTGCCCCGATTTGTAATGGAATTAAAAGGTTACTAAAGGTACCACTTAATCCTGCTGTTAATACAAAGAATACCATAATGGTACCATGCATTGTAACTAATGCCAGGTAGATATCTGCATCCATAACTCCATCAGGAGCCCATTTCCCTAACAAAGCCTCAAACACTGGAAACGATTCCCCAGGCCATGCAATTTGCATTCTGAACAATAATGACATTGCAATACCGATGAATCCCATGATCAAACCAGTAATTAAATACTGTTTAGAGATCATTTTATGATCAAGGCTAAAAATGTATTTAGAAATAAAAGTTTCTTTATGATGATGCCCGTGATCGTGTGCTGTTGCTGACATAATCTTTATCTATTTATATAAAATCGTTATTCGTAATTTTTACTTATAATTATTGTAATGACTCTCCGAAGGTCTTCTGTTGGCTTAACCACTCTTTATACTCTTCTTCAGTCTCCACTACAATTTTCATTTGCATGTTATAGTGCGATTTACCACATATCTTGTTACATAGTAAGATATAATCGAACTCAACATTTACCTCTTGTCCTCTGTCGAGAACTTCCTGTGCATTTTCAGCTCTAAGCTTATTAATGTTCTTATATTTTTCAACAATACCCGGATCCTGTCTCATTTCTTCAGTCGTTACAGTTGGGGTAAAGGCAAACTGGGTAATCATACCAGGTACACAGTTCATCTGAGCTCTAAAGTGAGGCATGTACGCAGAGTGCAAAACATCTTGCGATCTCATTTTGAACAACACTTTTCTACCTACCGGTATATGAATTTCAGTGGTTGAGATAATATCGTCCTGTCCATTAGGATCTGATTCATCTAAACCTAGGATATTAGCTTTGTCCATATCAATTAAACGAACGTTTGCATCCCCAAGCACATTATCCTGTCCGGCATATCTTGCTTTCCAGTTAAACTGTTGTGCATATAATTCGATAACAATTGGATCATCATCTTCACTCACATCCATTACGGTGGTCCAGGTATAAAGACCGTAAAGAATTAAGGCTGCAAGAACGATTACAGGAATAATAGTCCAGATAAACTCTAACTTATCATTATCTGCAAAGAACAATGCTTTTTTACCTTTCTCTCCTCTGTATTTATAAGCGAAGTAGTGCAGTAAAGCCTGAGTGATGAACTGAACGATAAAAATTAACACCAATGAAATAAGCATTAAATTATCGTAGTCTTTACCATGCTCTGAAGCAGGTGTACCCAGAACTACGCCACCCCATTTCCACAATGAGTAAATGGTTAATACATAGATGAACGCTAAGAAGCCGAACATCAGGTAGCCGTTAAGCTTGTTATCCTTATCACTTGCAATTTGAGAATTGTCTGTATTTGGTTGAGACAATTCAAATATCTTGGTCATTTGCCAAATGGCTATGGCTACCAGTACGAGAACTATAATAGTTAATAAAGCAGTCATGTTATTATTTCCTGTTTACTATTTAATTTCTAATTAATAATGAAAGTGTTTACTTTCTTCAATAAATGGGTTGCGCTTCGGTGTTAGTGGTGCTTTAGTAAGCGCACTAAACACAACATATATGAACAGTCCTAAGAAGAACAATACTGCTCCTATTTCGGCTATTCCGATATACCATTGATCACCTACAGTAGCTGGCATGATCATTACATAAACATCTATGTAATGTCCAAGAAGGATTACGATACCTGCCATTACAACAAACCAGTTAACGCGTTTATAATCGCTATTCATCAACACCAATAATGGGAAGACAAAGTTCATCACTAACATTCCAAGGAACGGAAGTTTATAATCTTCTAATCTGGTTACGAAATAAGTTACCTCTTCCGGAATGTTCGAGTACCAAATCAACATAAACTGAGAGAACCATAGGTACGTCCAGAATATACTAATTGCGAACATAAATTTAGCAAGGTCATGAAGGTGACTATCATTAACCTGTTCTAAATATCCTTTAGACTTCAAGTAAATTGATATTAAGGCTATAACGGTGATACCTGAAACAAACATACTAGCGAATACGTACCATCCGAATAATGTACTAAACCAGTGCGGATCTACACTCATGATCCAGTCCCAAGACATCATAGATTCAGATACCAGGAAGAATACAAGGAAACCAGCTGATAACCTGAAGTTCTTTTTAAAGTTACTGTTATCTTCTGCAGTATCCTGGGCGATAGAGAACTTCCTAGAGAAATGTCTGTAAGCAACCCATCCTGCAATGTATATCGCAGCTCTGATTAAAAAGAAAGGCACATTCAAAAATCCGGTCTTACCCTGAATCAATTCATCTTCTGCTACTACTTCCGGATCCATCCAAATAAACAGATGATTTAAATGCATTCCTGAAAGTGCAAGTATTACAAATACGATTACTGCACCTGGCAATAAGTATGCTGTAATACCTTCCATGACTCTAAATAAAAGAGGTGACCAACCGGCCTGTGCAGCTCTTTGAATAGCATAAAATGCAAGCACCCCTAATGAAATCATCATAAAGAAGAATGCTGCAACATACAAGGCTGCCCATGGTTTATTTTGCAACTGGTGTAACAGGTGTTCATCATGAGCACTATGATCTTCGGCATGACCTTCAGCGGCATGCGCATCGTGTGCTGCAGTTTCGTGTGAAGCTTCTTCACCGTGACCATCTCCATGATGTGCGTCAGCAACCATAGCTTTAGCTTCTTCTACCGTAGCAGGTGCGGAGATATATCCGTAACCCCAGGCCAACAGACCAAGTATCATCAAAACAAAAGCACCAGTCCTTAATTTACTTGAAAACGTGTACATATCTAAAACAATATATCCTTAAATTCTATTATTTATTTTGTTAAGTCTCCTTTTAGCTTCATTACATAAGAAGTAACCTGCCATCTTTCTTTTTCATTCAGCTGAGCAGCATGTGAGCCCATTGAATTTCTACCAAAGTAGATAACATGATATACACTTCCTTCTGTAATTTCTCTATCAGCATAATTAGGAACCCCTAAGAACTTCTCTCTTTTTACTAATGTTCCTTGTCCATCTCCTTTGTCTCCATGACATACAGAACAGTAGATTCCGAATAATTCTTTTCCTTTAGCCATATCAGCCTCAACATTCGTTGAATCTAATGGACTTAACAAGTTGGCTTTAGCTGCCAGATATCCTTCTTCAGTATCCGGATAATCGTATGGCATCCAACCACGGTTTACGCTTCCTTCGGCCGGCAACTGCGCTTCTACTCCATTACGGAAAGCGCTTGATTCCTGATAAGGTTCGTAACCAACAGACTCGTACATATTTGGCATAAACTGATAATTAGGTCTAGACTCGTCTGCACAAGAGGTAATTAATGCAGCCATACCAAAAACAATTCCTATTTTAACAAAGCTCTTCATCATTATATTAATGCTTTTCAGATATTTTAACTTCAACTGCTCCTGTTTTGTTTAACAATGCAGTTAATTCATCTTCATTTCCGTGCAATGAAACTTCCATCAAGAAATGGTCGTCTGTGGTTCTTACATCAGGGTTTTCAGCTTCTTTGAACGGCCATAATTTACTTCTTAAGTAGAATGTAATAACCATTAAGTGGGCAGCAAAGAAAACCGTTAGTTCGAACATTACCGGAACAAAAGCCGGTAAATTCTCAAGGAAACTAAAACTTGGTTTACCTCCGATATCCTGAGGCCAGTCTTCTATCATAATAAAATTAAGCATTGTGATAGCAACTGTTAATCCCAGACATCCATATAAGAATGCTGCAATAGCAATTCTTGTTGGAGCCAGTCCCATGGCTTTATCTAAACCGTGCACAGGAAATGGCGTGTAAATTTCTTCGATATGATGATGGGCCGCTTTAACCTCTTTAACAGCACTTAATAGTACATCATCGTCATTATATAAGGCTTGTACAACTTTATTACTCATGGTTGCCGTCTCTTAATTTTTTATACTTTTCTCCAGATGATTTCAAAATAGTCTTCACTTCTGCCTGCGCAATTACAGGGAATGTTCTTGCATAAAGAAGGAACAACACGAAGAAGAATCCTATAGTACCCACATAAATTCCAATATCTACAAATGTTGGTGAGAACATTGTCCAAGAAGATGGAAGGTAATCGCGGTGAAGTGATGTAACGATAATCACAAAACGCTCGAACCACATTCCAATGTTTACAACAATAGAGATAATGAAAGAGAACATGATACTAGTTCTTAATTTTTTAGACCACATGAACTGAGGTGAGAAAACGTTACATGTCATCATCGCCCAATAAGCCCAAGCATAAGGTCCTGTAGCTCTGTTTAAGAAGGCATACTGTTCGTACTCAACTCCAGAATACCAAGCTATAAAAAGCTCTGTGATATAAGCACAACCAACGATTGAACCCGTAATCATGATTACGATATTCATCAACTCGATATGTTGTACAGTGATATAGTCTTCTAAGTTACAAACCTTACGCATGATAATAAGTAAGGTGTTTACCATTGCGAAACCTGAGAAGATCGCCCCTGCAACGAAATAAGGAGGGAAGATCGTGGTATGCCATCCTGGAATAACCGAGGTAGCAAAGTCAAAGGATACGATGGTGTGTACAGAAAGTACAAGTGGGGTAGCTAAACCGGCTAATACCAATGAAACTTCTTCAAAACGTTGCCAGTCTTTTGCTCTACCACTCCATCCAAAGCTGATAAGGCTGTATATTTTCTTTTGGAATGGCTTCACCGCTCTATCACGTATCATTGCAAAATCCGGTAGTAAACCTGTCCACCAGAATACTAACGATACAGAAAGATAGGTAGAAATCGCAAATACGTCCCAAAGTAATGGTGAGTTAAAGTTAACCCATAGCGATCCAAATTGGTTTGGAATTGGAAGTACCCAATACCCTAACCACGGTCTACCCATGTGAATGATCGGGAACAATCCTGCCTGAACAACAGAGAAAATTGTCATTGCCTCTGCAGAACGGTTAATTGCCATTCTCCATTTTTGACGGAATAAAAGTAATACTGCAGAGATCAGTGTACCTGCGTGACCGATACCTACCCACCATACAAAGTTGGTAATATCCCAGGCCCATCCTACTGTTTTGTTTAATCCCCAGGTTCCTATTCCTGTTGAAATGGTGTAAATAATACACCCTAACCCCCATAGAAATGCTACCATAGCAATTGAAAAAACAATCCACCACTGCTTGTTTGCTCTTCCTTCAACCGGTTTTGCAACATCTACAGTTACATCGTGATAGCTTTTATCTCCGGTTACTAAGGGTCTACGTATAGGTGCTTCGTAATGCGACGCCATATCCTTATATAATTGTTTCTTGTATTAGTAATTTAAATTATGCTTCGTTTGTATTTCTCACTTTTACATGGTAGAACACATTAGGTTTTGTTCCCACATGCTCCAACAAGTGATACATACGGTCGCTATCTTTCAATTCAGCAACCTTACTTTCTTTATCGTTAACGTCTCCAAATACCATTGCTCCAGTACCACATGCAGCAGAACAAGCTGTTTGGAATTCTCCGTCCTTCACTTCTCTTCCTTCGCGTTTTGCATCAAGAATCGTTTTTTGTGTCTTTTGAATACACATAGAACATTTCTCCATTACACCACGAGAACGCGTAACAACATCAGGATTCAATACCATTCTTCCTAAATCGTCATTCATGTGGAAGTCAAATTCGTCATTGTTATTGTATAAGAACCAGTTAAAACGACGAACTTTATAAGGACAGTTATTAGCACAATAACGAGTACCAACACAACGGTTATAAGCCATGTGGTTTTGACCCTGACGACCATGTGAAGTTGCCGCTACAGGACAAACCGTTTCACAAGGTGCGTGGTTACAGTGCTGACACATTACCGGCTGGAATGCTACTTGTGGATTGGCTGCAGGATCTTCCATTTCACCAAACTCACTCATTGAGCTTCCTACTCCAGAAATATTATCTTTTTTATCGTTATCAGCTGCGAAAGTTTCTTCAGAAGAATAATATCTATCGATACGCAACCAATGCATATCTCTTGATTTTCTAACTTCTGCTTTACCTACTACAGGAACGTTATTTTCTGAGTGACATGCTATCACACAAGCACCACATCCGGTACAAGCGTTCAAGTCGATCGACAAATTAAAATGATGCCCTACCGTTCTATCAAACTCATCCCACAAGTCAACATCCGGAGATGTTACAGGGGTCTCCTGGTGATTTAACGATACCTGTGGCATGTGATTCCACTCTTTGGCATCTTTCGTATTGAAGATCTCAAGGGTAGTTTCTTTTACGATATCTCCCCTACCCATTAATGTATTATGCAACTGGATACAAGCAAACTCATGCTCTCCCCCAGCCTTTTCTATCGATACATTTTGTACACTATTAAATCCGTGATATAAGGCATAGGCGTTAACACCTGTTTGCATCACAGACTTAAGTCCATTGGTTCTTCCGTAACCTAACGAAAGACCTACTGAACCTTTAGCTTGACCTGGCTGAATTATCACAGGAACGTTCTTAATCGCCACATCATTCACGGTAATATTAACATAACTACCGTTAAGCGCACCATTGGCTACATGCCAATTTTCAAGTCCCATTACTTCAGCATCAGCCTTAGAAACCGTTAAATAGTTATCCCAAGAAACTCTTGAAATCGGATCAGGGAACTCTTGCAACCAAGGGTTGTTAGCTTGCTGACCATCACCCATACCGGTTTTAGTATACAACACAAGCTCCATTCCTGTCTCAGGAGTATTCGCTAATGCTCTTAACATACTACCAACTGATGCAGCCGTTACCTCTCCGGCAACCTCTTTATCATCAGCCTCTCCATTAACCGGAGCAGCTACCATTTGATCAACGGCATCCTGATCTGCCAATACTGACTGCCCACCTACGAAGTAACCATCATGCAACGCTTTGTTCCAAGAAACACCGCCTAACACAGAGGCTTCCCATGTAGATTTCAGGTAATCGTAATAAGCCACATCACTTCCCATCCATTTTAATAATGAATCCTGAAACTGACGTGTATCAAATAAAGGTCTGATTGTTGGCTGAGTCAGCGCAAAATGACCTTTCTTAATTTCTACATCACCCCACGACTCTAAGTAGTGAGGAGCTGCAGCAATATATGTTGTTAATGCTGAAGTCTCATCTTCCTTCATTGAGAAAGTAACTGACAAATCAACATTCTTTAAACCTTCTGTAAACTCATTAGCCTGAGGTAAAGTATAGGCTGGATTGACACCACTCATAATAAGCGCACCAACTTTTCCAGCTTTCATATCCGCTACCAAACCAGCTACTGCCTTGGCATTCCCTTGTCTCAGTAATTTAGGCGCATCCTTATCGAAAGCTGTACTAGACAACATTTCATTAATATCTAAAACGAGACCTTGAGCGTTCTCATCCTGAATTCCAGTTACCACGACCGCTTTAGACCCTTTAGCCTTCACTTGTTCCGCAGCACTCTTACATGCAGCATCTATATTTTCAGGCAAGTCTACAGCCACTGAAGTACCACTCAAGTATCCGTAAAACTTAGCAAGGGCTTTCTTCTGCTGTGAAGGTGTTAAAGCAACACGCTTATCGGCATTAGCACCAGACAAAGACATATTAGACTCGAACTGAATATGACGAGACATTTTTCCTTTTGCAGGAACGCGCCCTTTAGCATATCCAGACTCATATCCTCCGCCTTGCCAGTCACCTACGAAATCAGCTCCAAAAGAAACGATTACTTCAGCTTTTGAGAAATCATAATCAGCGAGTGCTCTAACTCCATACTTCGCTTCGAACGCATTCAAAGCAGCATCTTCGGCTACCGCATCATATGTAACATGACTTACATTACCATACTTCTGTGAAAATTCATTGATCAATTTCAAGGTAGAGGGACTCGCAAAAGTCTGAGTCAACAAAACAACTTGTTTTCCTCCTGCTGACAACCCGTTAAGCTTTTTAACCACAGCAGCATCCAAATCTTCCCAGGTAACATTAGCTCCTTCAGATTTAGGCGACTGCACTCGCAGGCTATCGTATAAATCCAACACTGAAGCATGTACACGTGCATTTGCACCTCCACCTACTTTAGCATCCGCATTATTCTCTACTTTGATTGGTCTCCCCTCTCTGGTTTTTATCAATACACTTGCAAAATCATAACCGTTTGCAATTGCTGTCGCATAATAATTTGCTACACCAGGACGTATTTGCTCTGGTTGCACCACGTAAGGGATTGATTTTTTCACCGGACCTTCACAAGCAGCTAGCGTAGCAGCTGCAGTACTGAATCCGACATATTTTAAGAAGTCTCGACGAGAAGTTGAAGACGAATCAAGATTTTCTTTATCGCCTAAAAATTCATCTACCGGAATCTCCTGTACAAACTCATTCTGTTTAAGCGTTTCAACGATAGAGCTATCACTATTCAGCTCCTCGACACTTTTCCAGTATTTCTTGTTTGACGCCATGTTATTATTGAAATTAGCTTCTTTAATAATTTATTAATAGTGACACTTACCGCACTCCAAAGCACCCATCTGCGCAGCCGTAAGCTTCTCTACACCATATTTTTTAGATAATTCTTCGTGAATCTTCTCATAGTATTCATTACCATCCATCTTCACATCTGTTTCACGGTGACACTCAATACACCATCCCATAGTTAAAGGAGCGTGCTGATACATCACTTCCATCTCTTCCACAGGACCGTGACATTTCTGACACTCTACCCCAGCAACTGATACGTGCTGTGAGTGGTTGAAATAAACAAAATCAGGAAGGTTATGAATACGCACCCATTTTACAGGCTCTGATTCACCAGTATACTGCTGGTTATTCGCATCCCATCCAACAGCCTTATAAAGCTTTTGAATCTCCCCAGTATAGAAATCTTTTGTATAGCCATTCGCTAAATCTTCCTCCCCGGTATACTCCATAATGTTCTTATGACAGTTCATACAAACATTTAAAGAAGGAATACCTGAAGTTTTAGAAACTCTGGCTGAAGAGTGACAATACTTACAATCTATCTTATTATCTCCAGCGTGAATTTTATGTGAGAAGTGAATTGGCTGTACAGGCATGTAACCCTGATCAACCCCAACCTGCATCATATAACCATAGGCGAAATACGCACCTATTAACAACAATGCAATTGAAGAAACCAATACTAAAAACTGATTTTTCACAAAAGCCTTCCAGATAGGCAGACGCTTTTCAGCTTTCTCAAACTCGATTCCGTTTGCTTCAGCGATACGCTTTAAAGTTTTATTAACTAAGTAAAGCATCACTACAAGCACTCCGAACACAAGCACTAAAGCTGCCAGGATTACATTATTTGAAAACCCTGAAGAACCTCCTGCTGAACCAGCATCCGCAACAGCACCTGCTGCTGGTTGTGCCGGCTCCGGCTTCGGCTCCATTGCATAAGCTATAATATTATCGATATCCTCTTCAGACAACTGAGGGAACGCCGTCATTGGCGAACCATTATACTCTTCAAAAACAGCAACAGCCTGAGGATCCCCAGCCTTTACCATAGCTGCACTATTGTGAATCCAATCATACAACCACTGTTTTTCATACTTGTCTCCAACACCTCGTAGTGCTGGACCTGTCATCTTTCTATCAAGATTATGACATGCCGCACAATTAGCATTAAACAACTGCTTTCCCTTAGCAGGATCACCATCTTGCGCGAAAAGAGAAGTTGAGAACATTAGCATTAGCGCTAATCCGATACCTAAAATTCTAGAAGTTGAATTACGGTGTACCACCTTTTTCATATTAAAATACGTGTTATCAATCTTAATTTGGCACGATTTTTATTCTACTCAAAGAAGACCGCCAAAAAGCCTTCCGTTAAATTCGGACACAAAAATACGACTTAGAGTCGATTTCAGAAATGTTAGAGAAGCGTTAACAACTAATTTATAACAATTCTAAATAAATTTATTCGTTATCATTTACAAGATAAAATTACTTTTGCACAAAACATCAGGAAATATGAACATTATAAAAATAAACTATCTAGCTGTCGCTCTGTTTTTTAGTCTAGCCGTTTCACATAATTCTTCTGCACAAGAAGGAAAAATCAGCATAAATAAAGACCCTCGGGTAGACCAATTAATGGCCGCAAAAAAAGAGCTAAATAAAAGTGAAATTAGCAACGGAAGGTTACGAATTCAAATTTATACCGGTTCTTTGAGCGATGCTCAAAAAGCAAGGACTACCTTTAATGGTAAATTTGAGAATATTCCTTGTGAGATCGTCTTTGAAACTCCGAATTATAAAGTAAGAGCGGGAAGATTCAGAAATCGCCTGGAGGCCGACAAATTCCTTACCGAGGTCAGAAAAGAATTTCCAAGTGCCTTTATATTGACACCAAAAAAAAGCGGTAATTAAAATTACCGCTTTTTTTATCTTATATAAATTATTAGGACTCCTTACTACTTCAGCTTCTTCTTAACTGCAACCTCTTGATAAGCTTCAACGATATCTCCTTCTTTAATATCGTTGTAATTCTTAACCTGCAATCCACAGTCGTAACCTTTAGACACCTCTTTAACGTCATCTTTAAATCGTTTTAAGGAAGCTAATTCTCCACTATAGATCACCACTCCATCTCTGATTAGACGTATTCTTGAGTTTCTGTAGATCTTACCATCGGTCACCATACAACCTGCAATGGTACCCACTTTAGATATCTTGAAGGTTTCACGAATCTCAGCATTACCAGTAACCTCTTCTTTCATCTCCGGAGAAAGCATACCCTCCATCGCATCTTTAAGGTCATTGATGGCATCGTAGATAATAGAATAGGTTCTGATATCTATTTCTTCTTTATCAGCAACTATTCTTGCATTACCCATAGCTCTTACATTAAACCCGATAATAATCGCATCAGAGGCAGAAGCCAATAAAACATCAGATTCCGTAATCGGACCAACTCCTTTATGGATTACATTGATATGGATTTCATCTGTTGATAGTTTCTGGAATGAATCAGTAAGCGCTTCTACAGAACCATCCACATCACCTTTGATAATGATATTAAGTTCTTTAAAGTCACCTAATGCGATACGTCTTCCAATCTCATCAAGTGTAACGTGACGTTGTGTACGAACTGACTGCTCTCTCAACAACTGTGTTCTCTTGGTGGCAATTTGCTTAGCCTCTCTTTCATCTTCAAACACATTGAATTTATCACCAGCCTGAGGCGCACCATCCAGACCTAATATAGATACTGGTGTTGATGGTCCTGCTTTTTCAATTTCATTTCCACGTTCATCGTACATAGCCTTCACCTTACCACTACACGTACCTGCCAGGACATAATCTCCAATCTCAAGCGTACCCGCCTGTACCAGTGCTGTAGCTACATAACCTCGTCCTTTATCAAGATAGGCCTCTACAACTGTACCTACCGGTAATTTTTCCGGGTTAGCTTTCAGCTCTAATAATTCAGCTTCCAGCAATACTTTTTCAAGTAATTCTTTAACTCCTGCACCAGTTTTAGCAGAAATATCCTGAGATTGTACTTTACCTCCCCAGTCTTCCACTAATAAATTCATATTAGCCAGGCTTTCTTTTACTTTATCAGGATTTGCCGTAGGCTTATCAACCTTGTTAATAGCAAACACTATCGGAACTCCAGCTGCCTGGGCGTGGCTAATAGCTTCCTTGGTCTGTGGCATCACATCATCATCAGCAGCAATTACGATAATTGCTAAATCCGTTACTTGTGCACCACGAGCACGCATGGCCGTAAAGGCTTCGTGACCAGGAGTATCCAGGAACGTTATTTTTTGTCCATTATCCAGAGACACACTGTAGGCACCGATATGCTGGGTAATTCCACCACTTTCTCCGGCGATCACATTCTCTTTACGAACGTAATCAAGCAAGGATGTTTTACCGTGGTCAACGTGACCCATCACTGTAACAATCGGAGCTCTTGGTTTAAGATCTTCTTCCGCATCCGGTTCTTCTTCAATAGACTCCTCTATCTCGGCAGTTACAAACTCTACCTTATATCCAAACTCTTCCGCTACAATCGACAAGGTCTCAGCATCAAGTCTCTGATTCATGGTTACCATGATTCCGAGAGACATACATGCACCAATCACTTTGGTTACAGGCACATCCATCATAGTAGCAATTTCACTTACAGTAACGAACTCAGTTACCTTAAGCACTTTACTTTCTGCAGCTTGTTGCGCTTGTTCTTGTTCTGATTTTTGACGGTGAGAGTCTCTTTTTTCTCTTCTATATTTAGCACCTTTAGACTTTTGAGTTTTCCCTTGAAGTTTCTCAAGTGTCTCACGTACTTGTTTTTGGATTTCTTCGTCTGTAGGCTCAACTTTTTCTACTCGTTTAACCGGACGTTTTCCACCTTTTTTCTTGTCTTTCCCCTGGAACTTATTACCGCCTTGTTGTCCAAATTTCGACTTTTGAACAGGGCTTTCTTTGGTAATTCTTCGTCTTTTCTTCTTAGCCGTAGCATCTTTAGAATCACCACCCTTTTTAGGAGCTTCTTTTTTCTTCTTAGGCTTATTGAACTGAGAAAGGTCAATTTTCTCACCTGTTATTTTAGGCCCAGATAGCTTCTTGTACTTTGTTTCAATAACCCCTGCTTCCTCTTCATTTCCCTCTGCCGGTTTAGCAGTTTCAGGAGCTACAGGTTTTGAAGGAGCTTCTTTTTTCACCTCTTCCTTTTTTTCTTTTGGCGCCTCTTGCTTTTTAGGCTCAGGCTTATTTTCTATTACAGGCTTAACTTCTTTCTTTTCTTCTACCTTTGAAGCGGGCTCTTCCTCTTTTTTAGGTTCCTCCTTCTTAGCCTGAGGCACCTCTTTTTTAGGTTGAGGAACTTCTTCTTTTTGAGGAGTCTCAATTTTCTCAGCCTCGGGAGCTTTCGGTTTTTCTTCTTTAGGCTGCGGCTTTTCTTCTTGCTTAACCTCTTCTTTAACCTCTTCTTTTTTCGGCTGTGGAACAGTTTCTTTTTCGGCTTTAACAGGTTCAACCTCTTTAGGTTCGGATTTTTTATCCGAATCCAAATCAATTTTACCAACAGTTTTAGGACCGGATAATTCAGCTTTAGCCTTAATCACCTCGCTCTTTTGCTCTGTTTGGCGTTTTAACTCCTGTTCTTTTTCCAATTCTTTTCGGATAGCTTCCTTTTCTTTTCTTTTCTCTTCCCCTACCTCTTTAGAAGCTACCTTCTTACTCTTATCGGTCTGGAATTCGCCCAAGAGAACCTCATACACTTCATTAGTAATTTTGGTTGTAGGACGTGCCTCTACTTCGTGACCTTTAGCAGCCAGAAATTCAACAGCCCTATCCAATGAAATGTTTAGCTCTCTTAATACTTTGTTTAGCCTCAATGTTCCCTTTTCAGCCATAAAATTTATTTCCTCAAAAATTTAGTTACAAATTTAGTCTTCGAATTCTTCTTTCAAAATTCTAACTACATCTAAAATGGTCTCTTCCTCCAAATCGGTTAGTTTTACAAGGTCACTAACTTCCCTATCCAAGATACTTTTAGCAGTATCTAAACCTATTTTCTTGAACTCATCAATAACCCACTGATCGATTTCATCAGTAAACTCTGCTAATTCAACATCCTCTTCCACACCTTCTCTGAACACGTCAATTTCATAACCTGTTAATTGTCCTGCCAAACGAATGTTAAATCCACTTTTACCTATCGCCTTCGATACTTCTTCAGGTTTTAAAATAACCTCAGCATGTTTATTTTCCTCATTCAGTGTTACAGATGTAACTCTTGCCGGGCTCAATGCTCTACTGATAAACAATTGAGTATTGTTCGTATAGTTAATCACATCGATATTTTCGTTTCCTAATTCACGAACGATACCATGAATTCTGGATCCTTTCATCCCTACACAAGCTCCCACAGGATCGATTCTATCATCATAAGAATCTACTGCTACCTTCGCCTTTTCACCAGGAATCCTAACCACTTTCTTCACGGTGATCAGTCCGTCGAAAACCTCAGGAATTTCTTGTTCGAAGAGCTTTTCAAGGAAACTTGGTGCCGTTCTACTTAAAATAATCATCGGCTTATTCCCTTTTAACTCAACGCTTTCAATCACACCTCTTACATTATCTCCCTTTCTAAAGAAATCAGACGGTATCTGCTTGTCTTTTGGAAGGATGATCTCGTTACCTTCATCATCGATCAGGATAACTGCCTTATGGCGCACATGATGCACTTCAGCAGTATATATATCTCCGATCAGCTCTTTAAACTTCTTATAAACCGTGGTATTATCATGCTCATGAATCTTAGAAATAAGATTTTGGCGTAATGCCAATATAGCCCTACGTCCTAAATCGATAAGCTTCACTTCCTCCGAAACATCTTCACCCACTTCAAAATCAGGCTCAATTCTTCTAGCCTCCGTTAATGATATTTCCTGGTTAGGGTCCTCTACATCTCCATCAGCCACTACTACACGGTTTCTCCAGATCTCCAAATCTCCTTTATCTGGGTTGATAATGATATCAAAATTATCATCTGAACCGAATTTCTTTTTTAATGCGTTTCTAAACACATCTTCCAAAATGGCCATTAACGTTACACGATCTATGAGTTTATCATCTTTAAACTCAGAAAATGATTCGATCAACGCAAGATTTTCCATGTCAACTTAAAATTAAAATGTTATCATCACTTTAGCTTCTTCTATATCGCTAAACGATATCTCTTTTTCTTTACTCACCGTAACCTTGCCTTTTCCTACAGGTTTTGGCTCACGAGCTTTCCAACCCAACTTAATATAATTTTCCGCAACTTCAAGTAAAGTTCCTTCAAACTTTTCGTCCTGGGTCTTAACCTTCATTTTTCTTCCAACATTCTTAAGGAACTGACGGTTGTTTACGATTGGTTCTGTAGCACCGGGTGAAGTGACCTCTATTGAAAAATCAACCTCTTCCCTATCCAAATTATGTTCTACCTGTCTGCTTAAATCAATACAATCGTTCAAAGTTACACCTTTATCTCCATCAATCACCAATTTTATTTTATTATCTGGTGTTATTGATGATTTGATCAAAAAGATATCTTTTCTCTCCTCAAGAAATTCGGCAATCAGTTCTTTAACTCTTTCTTCAAACATAAAATCAACTTATAAAAAGAGGGGACTTCACGTCCCCTCCCAATAGGCTTTAAATTTTAACGGTACAAATATACAATTTTTTTTGAACCTTCATTAAAAAAGCTAATCATTTGTGCTTTAACGCTTTTTATTTTGTAATTTTAAGAAAACGGACCTAAAAACACCTGCAGGATGAAACGAATTCTAGTGCCGACAGATTTCTCTCCAGAGTCAGAATATGCACTTAAAATCGGAGCGTATTTAGCCAGAAAAAATAAGGCGGAGCTTTACCTGTTACACCTACTTGAATTACCCATACATTTGGCATCTGCACCTGTTGGAGAACTTCCAGAAGCATTTTTCTTCACCAAACTGGCACAACAAAAGATTGAAGAACTTAAAGAAAAACCTTTTTTAAAAGGCATAAAGGTTCATGAAATCATGGAGGCCGGCAGCATTCATATAGGTGTTTTAAATGCCATTAAAGATAAAGGCATTGATTTCGTGGTTATGGGATCTAGTGGCGTAGCTGGGCTAGAGGAAATCTTTATTGGATCCAACACGGAAAAGGTAGTGCGCACAGCCACTGTTCCTGTCCTGATTGTTAAAAACGATATTAAGGAATTAAAGGTTGAAAATTTTGTATACGCCTGCGATTTCTCATCGGACACTTTTGAGGCTTATAAAAAGGCGATCACATTTGGCGACCAACTCAACAGCACGATTCACCTTCTGTTTGTAAACACCCCGAACAATTTTAACACTTCCAGAGCAATCACTGATAAAATCGCAAGCTTCACTAAGAAACTCACCCCTAAAAATTATACCGTCAACATCTATAATGAACTTACTATTGAAGACGGCATTCTTAATTTTGCCAAAGAAATTAATGCTGATCTGATCGGCATGAGCACCCATGGAAGAAGAGGTATCGCTCACTTCTTTAATGGCAGCATTACTGAAGAATTATCAAATCACGCATTAAGACCTGTTATTACTTTCAGGATCTAGCGATCGAAATTCGTTTTCACTTCATTTCAGGACACTCATTCGGTTTAAGCACCTGGAAAGTTTTTATACCAAAACAAACAGATTTTAACCCACTCATACTCTATCCATACTTTATCCATACTTCAACCATACTTCAACTATGCTTGAAACGCCCAAAAATGGTCTGGAATTTCACCTCAAAAACAGGCGAAAACTTAAAGTAAAAAAGGGTTTATATGATTTTATACTAATTTATACGAACCACAAATGGCATAAGTATTACACTAACGTCAGTAAAGACTTTTTCTTACTTTAAATAGCGTGTGCTTCTTTTAATCCTACACCTGATTTCTCTAGCCGCTTCTCTTTAGAATAATGCTTGTAAATTTGCGGCACATTGAATTTTTTACTACATATAACTAACTCTCTACCAACTTTAGTTTTATTTGCAAAATAGTTAAATTCAAAAATATTCTTTTCCACCTCTTTATAACAATCATTAATCAATTTATGATCATCATAAGAAACTAACCACTTATATTTTCCCAAAGACCTCTGAAGATACTTTGATAACTTAATATGATCCAACTCCTTGAATTTTTCTCTATACAAACCATCCCCCTGCTCTACATAAGGAGGGTCTAGATAGATAAACAATTCTTTTTCCCCATTGTCAATTTTTTTAATCTTCTTTAAAAAATCAATAGCATCTAGATTGTACAACCGAATCCTATCTTTATAATAAGCTATTTTTTCAATTTTAGAAATCAACAAACCCTTATTATACCTTGCGTCCAATTTCCATTTACCTACCTGATTCCTACCACCAATAGCCCCTGCATTTAAAATTCCTGAACGATTACATCGATTTAAGAAAAATGCCGTGAAACCAATTTCTAAATCACTCATATCAACTTTAATCTCACTATCAGTTAACACCCTTCTCCTAAAATCCCACTCATCAAGAGTTACTTCTGTATCATAAACAAGCTTATTAAACTCTTCTGTATTTTCTAATATAGACTTCCAGAATTTGAACACAAATTCATCTTTATCATTTAGAATTACATCATAGACATTTTCCAACATAAGCAACTTCATGGCCGCTCCAGCGCCACCAGCAAAACACTCAATATACGTACCATCGGAAATTGAATTAATCTCAACAGCCTTCTTTAAAAAATCATATAATGAAGACTTTCCTCCTGGATATCTTAACGGACTATAATTCATCTATTTAATTTCTGAAATTAAATACTCTAAAAGTGGCTGCATCTGAGACCAGACCAACTTTAACTCTTCAGGTTCAGCTGTAAAATATTCATTATGCACCAATAGGTTGTACTCAGAATGCCCTAAAAGCTTAGTATTTGAATTAAGATAACCACCTAAAGCCTGCCTTAATTTACCATCAGGGACTAACCCCTCAGATTTTGAAATAAAAACAAGCATTTCTCTTAATGACGGAACTCTATCATTACTATACACCTTATCTAAGCCAATAACTTTTTTCAGAGAATCTTGATCCAAACTTTCAACATCAATCCCCATTTTATTCAATTCCTTTTTGACCTTTTCAAACTTTTTATCAGAACCTTTAACTAACCCATCAATTTGTTCTTGCCTCAATGTTGTTATACCATTTTTACTCTTTAAGAACTGATAAGCAATCATATCCAAATAACTCCTAAACAATACTGCAACTGCATTAGGTTGCTTCTTTATATTCAAAATCTTCAGTTCTTCAAAAATATCATCAATCCTACCAACCCCTGTAACAAAATGTAAACTTGAAGCAAACAATTTTATAGATGTCGGTCTTGGCCTCTTTGGCTTTGTATCATCTTTTGACTCTTTTTCAGGTAACGATTTCACCTCCTCATCTTTATACTCATCATTATATTTTGAGTCAAGCCTTATCGAGGTGTCAAAATCACTTAACTTTCTGAGATTATCAATATAACTATCCGTATCAGACTTCTTATTTAAAACCCTTGAGTTAATGGTGTTTCCCACAACATCTTCTACAATTCTAGAAAATCTTTTAACAAACTCTGTTTTAGGCAATTGCTTTTTTAAAGTAAAATCATCATCAAAATCAAATCCCAAAAACTCTAGTCCTTTCTCATTTTGGTAAACTCTTTCAAAATTAGTCATACTAAACTTAGTTTCATCCTTTACGGAGTTTAAAACCTTTTCCCCCAACTCTAATTGACTAATTTCCATATAAACGTTATATCGCTTCAAGGAATCTTTTATTTCTGTTTTTGTCAAAGGTAACTTATCTGCCAACTCATCAACCGTTTCTCCAGATGAAAATCTTTTATATAAAAATCTATCCTGTTTTGTTTTGTCCCATTTTTCCACCACCGAACCTCCAGTATGCCTATTTACAATCATCACATCAGCCTCTTCTCTTGAGGGTGCTACAATAACCTCCAATTTCTCAATGATCCCCAAATCAAATCCCCGCAAAAGCTTTTTTATGTTATTCCTTTTTACCGAGCTCTTAATTAAATCTGGATTAATCAATATCTTACATGCGGAAACTCTTCTATTCCCTTCGAGAACGTGAAATCTACCATTTTCTTTAACAACAATTGGGCTTTCATTCCTAAAATATCCCATTGAAATAATGTCTTTTGCCAAATTTAAAACTTTCTCCTTTTCAATTAAATAATCGATAATTTGTGCTTGAGAAACAGAATCTCTTCGCTCTGACAATCTAGGGTTATCAACATCTAATCTTAATGAGGTTACCTTGAGCTTCTTAGTAGGCCAAGTGTTGTAATTTATCATAGTTACAATTGCAAGTATTAATATCAATAAACATCAAACCCGCAATGTAAGAATTTCTATGTAAAACTCAATTATTCCTACGTCTTATTATACGAAAAAACAAACATTTCATAAATTTCTATTTAAAATGGATTTATAAATTCTTAGGTGACCTACAAAAGCTCCCCGCAACCAAGCACAGGGCTAACTTCTCGTCCTTGTTTTACTTGAGTTTTCCATCAAAAAAAAAAAAAAAAAAAACAGATCATGCCTCATTGTTGTGTTTATGTGAAAATTGTGATTGATGTTTGAAAATAAGATGGATTCCGCAATAAATGCGGAATGACAATGGGTGCGGAATGACATTAAGGACCGGAATGGTAGTGGGTGTGGATTGGCATTAGCACAGAATGGTCTGGCTCCAACTTCTACATTAATGGATTCCGTAATAAATACGGAATGACAATGAGGTGCGGAATGACATTGGGGTGCGGGGTAGACTTTTCGCCCTTGTTTTACCTGACTTTATTCCATCAAAAAACCCGACTCTTTTGAAGAACCGGGTTTCTTTTTAGCAGTTGGCCTACAAGGACTCGAACCTTGAACGACTGAACCAAAATCAGCTGTGTTACCAATTACACCATAGGCCATTGCTGTAATGCGGATGCAAATTTAAGACAATCTTTTATATGCGCAAATATTTTTTAAAAAATTCGAAATAAAATTTTTCAGCCTTGTTAACGTTAATAAAATGAATCTTTTCATTAGTAATATTATTCTTAAATTCGCCAGCAGTCTATAGAAAATTAACCACATGTCAGAACATCTATTTAAAAAATGGGACACTATCCTGGGTTGGGTAGCTTTTGCAGTATCATTAGTAACATTCGGACTCACCGTTGAACCCACAGTAAGTTATTGGGATTGTGGAGAGTATATTGCCACATCGGCTAAACTTCAGGTTGGTCACCCTCCGGGAGCGCCGCTATTCCAAATGGTCGGAGCTTTCTTCGCCATGTTTTCTGCAGAACCGGAAACGATCGCCAAGACCATTAATTATATGTCTGTTTTCTCCAGCGCCTTTACGGTTTTATTTCTTTTCTGGACGATCACTAACCTGAGCAAGAAATTAGTTCTTAAAAATGACAATGACTTTTCTACCGGAAAAGCCATGGCTGTTTTTGGAAGTGGACTAGTAGGTGCACTGGCTTTTAATTTCTCAGACAGCTTTTGGTTTAATGCAGTTGAAGCGGAAGTATACGCCATGGCTACTTTCTTAATGTCATTAATGTTTTACCTGGGGTTACGATGGAAAGACGAAATGCATTTACCAAGAGGTAACCGCTGGTTGGTTTTGATATTTCTTATAGTAGGTCTTTCTTTTGGTGTTCACTTTATGGCCTTATTAACCATTCCTGCCATTGGGATGATTTATTACTTTAACCGCTATGACTTCTCCTGGAAATCATTCATTATTGCAAATATTGTATCTGTAGCCGTATTACTCTTTATATTTAAATTATTACTCCCGAGCACCCTTAAATTTTTCGGGTATCTCGAAGTGTTCTTTGTAAATAGCATAGGTATGCCTTTTGACTCAGGAACTATCATTGCCGGTCTCATTATAATCGTAGCCTTTTATTTTGCTTTAAAATACACCAGAAAGAAAGGCTTTGTTGAACTTAATACAGTCATTCTTTGTACTATGTTCGTTCTGATTGGGTTTTCGACATGGCTTATGGTTCCTATCAGAGCAAATGCAGGCACCGTGATTAACGAAAATGATCCTTCTGATGCGCGTCTGTTACTTGCTTATTACAACCTGGAACAATATCCTGAAACTCATTTGTTTTACGGACCGATGTACTCGGATGCTTTTGCAGGACAGGACCCGATAGACCCTTATATGGATGAAAAACCAAAATACGAGAGGGACTATAAGACCGGAAAATATGTTATTGTTAACCACTACAAAGACGCCGCCCTGGCTCCTAACAGGAACCACGAAGGCATCCTACCACGTATGTGGAGCGCTGATCATGCAGCCAATTACATGAAGATTACCGGTCCGCTAAACATAAAAGTAAAGCCTGAATACTCCGGTGAAGACCGACTAACACAAGCTATTGGTCAGTTTAAAAGGGATTTAGACACCGGAGCCATAGACGAGGATGAGTATGTGAATTTCATTCAACAGTTTAAAGAATACCTGGTTATTGAAAAACCTTCTTTCTTTCAGAACATCCAATACCTATTTGAATTTCAGATGGGTTATATGTATTGGCGTTATTTCATGTGGAATTTTACGGGAAGACAAGATGATATACAGGGAAAATATGACAATCACGGGAACTGGTTAAGTGGTATTAAGTTTGTTGACGAAGCCAGACTAGGCTCTCAGGACAACCTCCCTAGTGACGTGTTAAACAACAAAGGGCGTAACACTTATTATTTCTTACCGTTAATTTTAGGTATCATTGGATTTGTATTTCAAATAAAATCGAACCCTAAACAGTGGTGGGTTGTATTCGTTCTCTTTATGTTTACTGGTCTCGCTCTTAAAATCTACCTTAACGAACGGCCTTTTGAGCCTCGTGAAAGAGATTATGCACTGGTTGGTTCTTTCTATATGTTCTCCATATGGATCGGCCTGGGCGTATACGCACTTTTCGATGAATTGAAAAAATTATTAAGTCCGAAGATCTTAGCTCCTGCAATAACTATGGTATGTTTACTTGCGGTACCTACCGTTATGGCTGTTCAAAACTGGGACGATCACGACAGAGCTCATAAATACACTGCCAGAGCAATGGCTACTTCCTACCTTAATTCGGTAGCCAAAGACGAAGGATCTATCCTATTCTCTATTGGTGACAACGACACCTTTGCGCTGTGGTATGCCCAGGAAGTAGAAGAATACAGAACAGATGTGAGAGTTATAAACACCAGCCTTTTTGCAACGGACTGGTATATTGATCAAATGAAGAGTAAAGCTTACGAAAGCGAACCTATTCCTTCGCAACTTACACACGATCAATACGCCTATGGTGTAAGAGATGTAATTTATTACCAACCGCTTACAGAAGCCCGTTGGAATATTAAAGACTTTATGAACTGGGTTGCGAGTGACGATAAACGCACCAAAGTGGATTTCGGAAACGGCCAGGAAACTGTTTTCTATCCGACCAATAAAATACGTGTTCCTGTGAACAAGGAAAATGTATTGAAGAGTGGGATTGTTCAGCCAAAAGACTCTGCATTGATCGTTGATTATATCGACATCGATCTTCCCAAATCGGCTTTACCTAAAAACAGAATTCTCATGTTAGACCTGCTGGCGAATAATGACTGGGAAAGACCAATTTATTTTACAGGGGGTAGTTTTAGTCCTGCTGAATATTTATGGATGAAAGATTATTTACAGCTAGACGGTTTAGTATATAAGTTAGTTCCTATCAAAACACCTATCCCTGAAAACAATCCGTTTGAAATGGGACGTATTGATGAAGATCTCATGTACGACATTGTTATGAAGTGGGATTGGGGTAATTCAAACGATCCTAACATCTATGCGGATCCGGAAACAAGAAGAAACAGTATTTCTTACAGAAGTAACCTTGCAAGGCTTTCTGAAACCCTTATAAAGGAAAACAAACTTGATAAGGCAAAGAATATATTAGATCTGGCGATGGATAAAATGCCTTTCGGACGTTTCGGTTACTATGTATTCCTGGAACCTTATATCGATGGTTATTACAAGGTAGGTGAAAAAGAAAAAGCCAGAGAACTGTTTTTAAAAGTTGCCAATGTTTACCAGGAACATATCGATTACTACAGTCAATTAGAAATTACCGAACAGCGCAATCGTATCAATGACATTGTTACCAATATAGAACGCTACCGCAGTCTCACAGATATAGTTATCATTAATGGAGATGAAGCCTTTGGTATGGAACAGACTCAAAAATTCAACGAGTACCTTGAAAAGTTCAGTCACCTGTACGGAAGGTCTGAACCGACTGAATCTGAATTAGAGCAACCATTGCAAATCGATTCGGTGAAGGACACGGTAGAAACATTATCACAACAATAAATATCAACCGGACCTAGTGTCCGGTTTTTTTTATGCTATCAAAGCTTTTTATCAAAACGCCTTTCTGGGCAAAGCTCATTTTCAACCGTCTCACCTGGCACATTGAGTCGGATGAAAAAACCCTATACTTAACTTTTGATGATGGTCCTATACCGGGTGTTACCGAATGGGTATTGGACACCTTGCAAGCGTATGATGCCAAGGCCACTTTTTTCTGCATTGGCGACAACATTGAGAAACACCCGGAGGTCTTTCAACGGATTCTTTCCGAAGGGCATGAAATAGGGAATCACACCCAGAATCATTTAAATGCCAGAAAAGTCAGCACCAGCGAATACATGGACAATTTTAGTTCTTGCGAACAGACCATTGAAAAGCACCTACCCCCTACACCGGTGAACCGTCCGAAACTGTTCAGACCTCCTTACGGGAGAACTACTTTTAAAACACGGAACCGCATACTAAAAAGCGGTTATAAAATGATTATGTGGGATGTTATCAGTGCTGATTACATGAATGACCTCAGTCCGCAGTCTTGTTTAGATAACATTTTGAAATACGCCGGCAATGGAAGCATCATAGTTTTTCACGACAGTCTTAAAGCAGAAAAAAACATGAAACATGCCTTGACCGGGACGCTTGAACATTTCACAAAAAAAGGATTTGCTTTTAAGTCGATCAATCCTACTTAATAAAACGAATTACAGGCATATACCTGCTTTTTTTCATTTTCTGGGATCTTCTTAAATTGATGATTATCATAGTAAGGTTATAGCCATACAATAGAAATACAGGCACCACTAATGGATGAATTTTTGAAATCGTGTTTGGAACCAATCTCATTAAATTTACAGGAGTAATTCCAGCTCCAATAACCACCAGATAAATAGTTGTTGCCAGCAACCAGGTTAATTGGAAATTAACCAGATTTTTTCCTGTGCTATCAACCAATCTAATTTTATCTCTTTTAAGCAGCCACAATATCAAGGGTACCAAAACCCCCAGGGCCGGATTATATAAAAACCCAAGCGCCCCCAAATGCATTAACGACAGGTACCCCGTATCTTTTACTTTTTCCAAACACAATAGATCATCTGGGGTAATACCCAAGGCTATGGTAAGCTTCAATAGCGTATCTCCTTTGGGAGAAGACTCTCCTTTTTCTATGCGCTGAATCGTTCGCAGACTTAGTTTAGATTCTTCTGATAATTGTTCTTGAGAAAATCCTTTTCTGGCTCGATAGAACTTTACCTTTTCCGATAAGTTTTCATTTTTCTTCATTCGTGTTGAATATGTTTAATGCTTTCAACAAAAGTACCTATCCCACCATTTGATCCTTGCGCCAGAAACATGACAATTTTACGTCAATTCCTACCACCCCCTAATAAACAAAGCTTTATAGCAGTTTTATTAAAAGGCTGCCCTAAGGGCTACAATGAAGTTACGGCCCGCTCCGGCCATTCCTGAGCTATAGGGCCTGTATCGTCTGTCGGTTATATTTTCCAGCCCTGCTGTAAGCGCCAAGACTTCTGAGAGCTGTTGCGTTGCTTTAAAGTTTAGGGTATACCATGCAGGAGCATACGGATTTCCATTATCATCCTTGGCATAAAGGTAATCTTTGCCTTGCTCTCCTACCGGAAGGTCCTCATAACTTCTTCCCCCATTATATACCGTATAAAGCTGCATATTCAATTTATTGACATGGTAGGTAAATTTGGTAATTCCAAAGAAGGGAGCAGCATGTCTTGATGGGCTTTTTTCTCCATTATCAAGTTCTTCCTCCCCTTTTTGAAGGTTTAATTTCGAAAGCAATGAAAAACCTTTAGCCAGTTTTGCTTCCAAGCCCAACTGCACTCCATACACTTCTGCCTGTGCGCCATTCTGTATAGCTTGCACTTTACTCAACTCACCGTCATACACGATACTATCCTGTCCGCTCATAGTAAAATCTCTTCTTACTAAAGCATCATCAAGAAGGGTATAATACGCACTAAAATCTACCCGCAACTTATCATCCACTATTTTGCTCACTCCTACCTCAGCGGTATAAGCATATTCAGCTTTCAGGTCGGGATTTGGAACTACCACTGCCCCGGGTTCTGAATCAAAAACCTTTCCTATATCATCTACATTTGGTGATCTAAATGCGGTAGCAAGTTTTGCCGTAAGCGACCAGGAGTCATCAGGTGTATATACCAGCCCTAAACTTCCGGTAAGTGCTCCATTACTTATATAGGCATTACTTTCCGGAATTGGATAATAATTCATATTGTTTGAAAAATCAGCATCCAACACATATTGATTATACCTCATACCGGCATGCAATCCAAGCACTTCGGATACTACATACTCATAGACTCCATAAATTCCATAAGACCACCATTGTGAATCCGGGTACCTTGAAGGGCCTTTAGACACAGCACCTGTTTCGATATTCTCTTGTTGCCCGGTTGATTTTACATCGTTAAAAACTAATTCAGCTCCGTATAAAAACTTAGATTCGTTTTTAAACTCCTTTATAAAATCGGCATTTACTGAAATTGCATTTAATCGCTCTTCTCTCGTACTCCTATCTAGATCATTAAAGTCACGATCGATTCTACTCTCTTCAAAATGCTGATGCGCTATTCTCAGACTCATATGGTCATAAATGCCCTGCTCCGCCTCATTTGTGATCGTCAAATTATTCATCATCCAAATTTGCGGACCATAGGACCATTCTGCACTTCGTGGTTGTCCGTTTCTCGTACGAATATGGCGATCGTATCTTGCATAATCTGAAGTCTCCGAGTAGTGAAACCCATATTGAAAGTCCCATGATTCGTTTGGCTTAAATCTTATTTTCTGCATTAAATTCATCTGGGTATATCCGGAGGGCACCTGCTTATCAGGGTTATCGTTGGTTACGACCACGTCTTCATTATTTTCCCGAATAACATAGAAGTCTCGCAAATAGTCATCCGGGCCATAAGCCCCCATTTCAAGGTCTCCGAAATCATAACTCGAAACACTGGTAACAATCGCCCACTTATCCCAACCAACATTGATATCGAAGTGTGCGGTTTTTTCATCATTAGCAGAAGCATAACGAACAATGCCTTTTCCGGACACCAGGGTTTCTTCATCCAGAGAAAATTCCGGGGTTAAGGTATGGAAACTCATTACCCCACCGATAGCATCGCTACCATATATTACAGAACCCGACCCGAATAATACTTCTGTATTTTGCATGGCAAAAGGATCTAAGGAAATCACATTCTGCAAATTTCCACTTCTGAAAATAGCCGTATTCATACGCACCCCATCCACAGCATACATCAATCGATTGGCAGAAAAGCCACGAATCATCGGGCTACCTCCTCCTTGCTGACTTTTTTGAATATACACATCGCCGGAAGCTCCCAGCAGATCTGCAGCTGTTTGCGGGTTCTGAATAGCAACTTCTCTTGGGGTTATAGTCGATATTTTAAATGGTATTTTCGCCTTAGATTCTCCCCACCTTGTGGCAGCCACCACTACCTGATCCAGAGAGATGTCTGACGGGATCATAAACAACTCAAAACCATGCTGTTCAAGACTTAAAAAACTTACGGATTGAGTAACATAGCCCAAAAGCCTTATTTCTATGATATCGGCTCCTTTAAATTCTGAAATATCTGCCTGTCCTTTTGCATTGGTATATACATACTTTTTCGGACTATCAGACATTACAATAACCTGCTCTAAAGGTTGAAGCGTCTCTGCATCCTTGACTTTTAAAACCTGAGCATTGATCTCACAAACCCACAAAGCTAAAAGACCAGCCAATATTATTTCCTTCATATAAATTCAATCATTTTTACCACCACTTTATACAACCTTTGGTTAAAATTGATAAAATATAGGGTTTTTCACAGCACAAATATGCCACAAACTCTATACCATAACCAAATTTCCAAAGACATATTTCGCAAGAATTAACCGTAAAACGACCATCAGTACGCCCACTGAAAGATCGCATGTTGAATAATTTTGCTATTTTTATAGGAAATTACAACCATTACCTCTTAGAGCTATGAAACCAAAATTAATACCTCTTTTCTTATGTCTGTCAATTTTGTGCGCATGCAGCAATGATGACGACAACTTGAACAACACCTTTCAAACTGGTAGCTTAACGGATAATAGAGATGGACAAACCTACAAAACTGTTCGCATTGGCACTCAGATCTGGATGGCGGAAAACATGAAATTCGACACTGGAGACAATTCCAGCATTTGCTACGAAAATGAGGCTTATAACTGTTTTGTATATGGAAGGTTATACACAGGAGATGCTGCACAAACAATTTGTCCTGAGGGATGGCATTTACCTACGGTGGAAGAATGGTATACCTTATTTGATTATTTTGGAGGTGAAGATGTCGCCTATGCATTTTTAGAACCCTATGGAATGATACACGAACAAGCGGTTGAATTCAACATACTTCCAACAGGCCGTAGTATCACAACTAATTTTGAGAAAATGAATGAAGGATATTACTGGACCTCAACCGACGGAGGGTATCCAGAATCATTCAGGTATATCAATTATAAACCGGGAGCGAGCTTTAGTACACCTGGAGCCAGCCAAACCGTAATGCAAAGCTGTAGGTGCTTAAAAGACTAACATCAGACGTATTCCTGAAGAATACCTATTAATGTATTTGCATCCTGCTCTCCGCTTTGGCGCCAAACCATTTCTCCTTTCTTGTAAATCATGAGAGTTGGCAAGCCTTTAACTCTTAAGGCGTCCGCAAGTTCTTTGTTTTTATCTACATTAATTTTAATGACTTTGGCTTTATCCCCCAATGCTGCGGCCACATCCCTGAGTACAGGATGCATTGCTGTAGAGGAATCATTCCAATCCGTGTAGAAGTCCAACAAAACAGGAATATTGGCTTCAATTAATTCACCAAACTTAGACATAGGCGAAAAATTTTAACAGTAAATATAATACAAATGTAATATTTTCTTTGAATTAAGCGATCTTCGATGACTTTTTCAGCTCAATCACAGTAATTTCAGGCCAAATCCCAACTCTTCCGGGGTATGCTAAAAACCCAAATCCTCTATTCACATTAATATATTGTCCTTTCTGTTTATAAATTCCGGCCCAATGCTTATATCGCCAACTTGCGGGGCTCCATTTCACCCATCCCGGGATTTCAATACCAAACTGCATACCGTGTGTATGTCCACTCAGGGTGAGATGATAGTGATAATCATCATCAACCACTTTCTCTTCCCAATGTGTTGGATCGTGGCTCAACAAAACCTTAAAGTCATTTTGGTGTACTGCCTGAGTCGCTTTCTTAAGGTCTCCTGCTTTTTTAAAACCACCTGCTCCCCAATTTTCCACACCTACTAACGCTATACGCTCTCCTTCTTTTTCAATAAATCGATTTTCATTAAGCATTAAATCGAATCCGATTTCCTTTTGAATATCTTTTAACTGTTGTAAATTTTCGTCTTTCTCTACCGATGAGTTCCAGTCTACATAATCTCCATAATCATGATTTCCCAAGACAGAGTATTTACCATCTTTTGCTTCAAGTTTCGAAAAGGATTCTTTCCAGGGAATCATTTCACTGGCTTTATTATTCACCATATCTCCGGTAAAGAGAATCACATCACTTTCCTGCTTATTGATCAGGTCTATTGCGTATTCTATTTTTTCTTTGTTATCAAAGCTACCGCTATGGATATCCGAAATCTGGGTAATCTGATAGCCATCAAAGGCGTCCGGTAAATCGTCGAATTCCAGTTCATACCTGAGTACCCTGAAATCATACTTCCCTTTGAACATTCCATAAAGCATGGAAGCAAACGGGATGGCAGCCACTCCAATAGCCAATTGACTTACAAATTTTCTACGGGAAGGGATGTGAAAGGTTTCCTTAGCTCCATAGAGCTTATTATAAATTCCAGCGCCCAGTCGAACCACATCTTCACCCAACAAAAAAGGCAGAGCAGCCAATTTCAAGACCATTAAGGTTAAAAGAAACCCCATGGCGTAACTTTTGGCGTGGGTCAAAACGCGACCTGAACCGTCATCCGCATTAAACTGATAGATCAAATTCGCAACGACCACCAGGGAAACAATAATATTGAGTATTAAAAGCCACTTATTCTTGGTGAGTGTTTTTACCACCTGGTAAAAGTACACTTCCAAAACTATAAAAATAAGCAGAAAAATTATCCAACGCATCATAACTAATTACCATTCAAATTATTACAAATGTACTTGAATTGCATCACCACCAAACTACTTTAAAATTTATTTAACGCTCTTTACCATTCTTTTAATGATTTCAAGATTGGAAACAGACACTGTTTTCTCATCTTGCTGCCCACCTGAAAACGATATTCGTGGTTCAGTATCAAGTACGTGCACGGGTTTAGACGCAGAAAAGTGTATTTCCTTAAATCCTCTTTCCTTAAACTTCAAAATGTTTTCTTCATTGATTCCGCTACCGGGCATTATCGTTATCTTTTCACCATACTGCTGATGCAGGCTTGTTAATAGATCGATTCCGAGTATGGCTTTTGGCTGTTGTCCACTCGTTAATACTCTATCGCAGCCAAGTGTTATTAATTGTTGCATGGTTTCATGAACATCAGGCACCCAATCCAGCGCTCTATGAAAAGTAAAGTGTAATGGTTTGGAAAGCTCTATGAGTTCTTTGGTACGTTCAACATCGAGCGTATTATCTGCATTTAACACACCTGCCACTATGCCTTCGCACCCTAATTCTTTACAAAGCTCAATATCTTTTTTCAGGATATCGAATTCCGCTGAAGAATAGGTGAAATTTCCACTTCTGGGTCTTAGCAGGACGCTCACCTCGATCGTTAGTTCTTCTTTAATCTTTTTCAACAATCCGTAAGTTGGTGTGGTTCCTCCTACACCTAGTTCGGCACACAATTCAATCCTGTCTGCTCCAGCCTCTTGAGCATTTCTTGCTGATTCGAATGAATTAGCACATATTTCTACTATCATTTCCTTCAATTTTATTTATTGTTACTTGCTTCTGTGTATCCACAAAAACTTCCTTATTTTTACAAAAATAAACTTCAACTTTTATTATGTCGGCTCAAAAAAGACTTTTTCTGTTAGATGCATACGCTTTAATTTTTCGTGGTTACTATGCTTTTATAAAAAATCCGAGAATCAACTCGAAGGGAATGGACACTTCTGCCATTATGGGGTTCATGAATTCTCTACTGGATGTGATTAAAAGAGAAAAACCGGATCATTTAGCAGTGGCCTTTGACAAGGGTGGCAGTGTAGACCGTACAGAAATGTTTGAGGCGTACAAAGCCAATCGGGATGAAACCCCGGAAGCTATAAGAATCGCAGTTCCAATCATACAAGACATATTAAAGGCGATGCACATTCCTGTTATCGAAAAAGAGGGGTTTGAAGCTGATGATATTATAGGTACTTTATCGAAGCAAGCAGAAAAGGCAGGCTACAGAACCTATATGGTAACTCCGGATAAGGATTTTGCTCAATTGGTGTCTGAAAATATCTTTATGTACCGTCCGGCACGAATGGGAAATGGCATAGAGATCTGGGGAATTCCTGAGGTTCAAGAAAAATTTGAAATAGAGCGTCCCGAACAAGTCATAGACTACCTGGGCATGATGGGAGATGCGGTGGATAACATCCCGGGGTTACCAGGTGTAGGAGATAAGACAGCGAAAAAGTTTCTAAAACAGTTTGGTAGCCTGGAAGGACTGCTGGCCAATACGGATCAGCTGAAAGGCAAGATGAAGGAAAAGGTAGAAGCCAATGCTGAACAGGGATTACTCTCTAAAAAATTAGCGCGGATTCTTCTGGATGTTCCCGTTGAATTCCATGAGGAAGATTTTGAATTGAACACTCCGGATCTGGATAAGGTGAAAGAAATATTCCAGGAACTTGAGTTCAGGAGGATGACAGAAAATCTGATGAAGACTTTTAGTGTTGAAGTAGAGACCGAAACTGCAACATCCGAGCCTAAAGCCAATGTCAATAAAGACATGAATGTACAGTTTGACCTCTTTGGACAAGGAACACCAAAAGACACATCGACAAGCGAAGAAGTTATCTCAGGATATAAAACCATTGACAACATCCCACATTCTTATCAATATGTCAACAGTGAACTGGGAAGAAAATTACTTCTGGAGAAGTTAATGAAGCAAAAGAGTGTATGCTTTGATACTGAAACCACAAGTCTCACTGCGCTTAAAGCGGAGTTAGTTGGCTGTGCTTTTTCATGGGAGCCCGGTAAAGGCTACTATCTTGTCTTCCCTGAAGACTTTAAGGAGTCCAAAGGAATCCTCGAAGAGTTTCGTCCGTTTTTCGAAAATAAGGACATTGAAAAAATTGGTCAAAATTTAAAATACGACATCAAAGTATTATCGAATTATGATATGCCTGTACACGGTAAAATTTTCGATACTATGATTGCGCATTACCTGATCAATCCGGATATGCGTCATAATATGGATGTACTGGCAGAAACTTATTTGAATTACGCTCCGATCTCTATTGAGTCGCTAATTGGAAAAAAAGGGAAAAACCAAAAGTCGATGCGTACTGTTGCGTTAGATCAGCAAACTGAATATGCTGTAGAGGATTCAGATATCACCTTGCAACTAAAAAATCTTTTTGAAGAGGAATTACCCAACAGAAATGCCAAGCAGCTCTATGAAGAAATAGAAGCTCCGTTGGTATCTGTATTAGCGGCTATGGAAATAGAAGGGATCAATTTAGACATTGATTACCTGAAAAGCTTGTCTGGAACGCTTGTTAAAGACATAGAAAGACTTGAAAAAAATATTTTTGAGCAAGCCGGCGAGGAATTCAATATTGCATCTCCAAAGCAACTGGGCCCTATCCTGTTCGATAAGCTTAAGTTGGTTGACAAACCTAAAAAAACAAAGACCGGTCAATACTCTACAGCAGAAGATGTATTGTCTTATTTAGCCAAAGACCATCAAATCGTTGCTGATATATTAGAATGGCGACAGCTTCGAAAGCTTCAAAGTACTTATGTTGATGCACTACCAAATGAAGTACACCCAAAAACCGGTAGAGTTCACACTGTATATAGTCAGGCGGTTGCGGCCACGGGGCGATTAAGTAGCAACAACCCTAATTTACAGAACATCCCTATTCGCACGGAACGTGGGCGTCAGGTAAGAAAGGCTTTTATTCCCAGAAACGAGGATTATGTTTTACTAGCGGCTGACTACTCTCAAATTGAATTACGCGTTATCGCTGCCTTAAGCGAAGAGGACACTATGATAAAGGCTTTTCAGGAAGGTGAAGACATTCACGCTTCAACGGCCTCCCAGGTTTTTAATGTTCCTATTGAGGAGGTAACCAGAGAACAACGAAGCAATGCCAAGACCGTAAACTTTGGAATTATATATGGAGTTTCTGCCTTTGGTTTGAGCAACCAAACCACCCTTTCAAGGAGTGAAGCCAAAGAGTTAATCGACACTTACTATGAGACTTATCCTAAATTAAGGGCATACATCAACAACCAGATACATTTTGCCCAGGACCATGGGTATGTTGAAACTATTTTGGGAAGAAGAAGGTATTTAGCGGACATCAATTCCAGAAACCAGGTTGTGCGCGGTGCGGCTGAAAGAAACGCTGTTAATGCTCCTATACAAGGGAGTGCTGCAGACATTATTAAAATTGCAATGATCAACATTCAAAAGAAACTTCTAGCAGGCAATTACAAGACCAAAATGCTACTTCAGGTGCACGATGAACTTGTCTTTGACGCACACAAAGAAGAATTGGAAACCATTAAGGAGCTTATAAAATCTGAAATGGAAAATGCCTATAAACTTTCTGTTCCTCTCGATGTAGAGCTTGGTATTGGGAACGATTGGCTGGAGGCACATTAATTTAATTTACCCTTAATGCATCTACGTACATTTTAAAGAAGTATTTTTCGTAATATTGCCAGAATTATCTTTAAAGCAATATTATGAAAAAACTTTACTTTATTTTCTTTTCACTTATAACCCTCTCCGGCTTTTCTCAAAGGCTTATCCCTAATGGGGATTTTGAATATTGGAGTTCAACCGGAGTCTTAAGTAGCTGGGCTTCCGTGGAAGGGCAGGTGAATCCAGAGACCAATGAGGTTTCCCATGGATCCAGTAGCGCCCTTTTTATAGATGGTACTACGACACCCAAAATCACCTCTTCTGGTTTTATACTGGAAGCAGGCGAAACTTACAGATTGACCTTTGATTTTAAAGTAAAGACCGCTAATTCGACCTTCGGCCAACAAGTTATCGGTTATAAGTACGGTCCTCTTGACTCCTACCCTTTAACCTCAGGAAGCAGAATTCCTCAAAATTTTGAATGGACGAGTGTAGAAAAGACCATCGAGGTAACGGAAACGAAAGAATGGAAATTTGAAATCAGTTTATTTTCATTCATCGATGAGCCTTTCGAGGTGTTTATTGACAATATTAAATTAGTTAATATTAAAGCTGACCAAGACAAGCAGGCTTTAATTGCATTATATAATGCCACGAACGGCCCTAACTGGACCACAACATGGGACTTAAATGCGGACATACGCACATGGGATGGAATCACAGTTCATCCGGATGAAAGAGTAAGATGGATTCAATTAGTGAATAATCAGCTTAGTGGAAGTATTCCTCAGGAAATTGAAAACCTGACAGCTCTTGAGCTTTTCAATCTGAACAGAAACAACTTAACGGGTACTGTTCCGGATATTTTTCAAAACCTTATCAGGTTAAGCTCTATAAACCTGGAAATAAATGATCTCTCCGGAAGTCTTCCAACATCGATATGGAGCTTAACCCAACTTAATGGTTTAAGACTAAGAAACAATAAGTTTGATGGCATTTTACCTGAAGATATCGGCAACCTTAGCCAACTTATGTACTTGTCGTTATCCTATAATAAATTCACCGGGAATTTCCCTCAGGCACTTTGGCAATTAGATCAATTAAGGACTCTGGAAATTGATGGTTTATGGGATTTAAATGATTGGCAAATTCCAGGAGATATGAACCTCCCATTACTAGAAAGGTTTGAATGCCAGGGTTGTAACGCTACAGGAACCTTACCTGATGTATTTGACAAAATACCGAACCTCAGTTATATCACTTTATCCGGCAGTACTATCTCAGGCCCGATTCCTCCCACGTTCTCAAGCCTATTAAAATTAAGAACCTTGTTTGCTCCGGGAAATAATCTATCGGGACTAATCCCTAAAATAAATTCTCCATTAATTGAAAGCATAACGGTTTCCAACAACAATTTTGTTTTCGATGACTTTAGTGAAGTTTTAGGAACAAGCGCTTCTTTTTCTTATGAAGGTCAGGCCAGGATCGGTGAAGAAAAATCGCTGCAACTCGATGAAGGTGCATCAATAAATTTAACCATAAGTGAAACCAGTGATCCTGATAATGTCTACCAATGGAGGAAAAATGGGGTTAATATTGAGGGCGCAACAAATTCTGAATTAGCATTTGCAAGCATTACAACCTCAGACACAGGCATTTATGATTGCATTATCACCAACCCGAATTACCCAAAATTAACCCTCACCAATAGAAGCACCACTATTAAGGTATATTCCGAGAATGACATCAATGCCCTTATAGCATTTTATAATGCCACAGGCGGACCTGACTGGACTACAAAATGGGATATTACCAATAAAGATCTTTCGAAGTGGTACGGGGTGTATTTCGATGAAAATAATAGGGTCTCCAAAATACACTTAACCAATAACAATCTAAACGGGACTATTCCGGCTGAGATTAGCGATTTAAGCAATCTTCAGGAGCTTACTTTAAGAGGCAATCAATTAGCAGGCGCCATACCATCGACCGTTTCCTCACTTTCAAACCTGGAGATAGTGGATTTAGCCAATAATAATTATACGGGCTCCCTCCCCGAGGAGTTGAGCACCATACCAGCGGTTAAACAAATTCATTTATACAGGAATAATTTCACCGGCACTATCCCTGCAAGTTATGGAACCTTAGCCACGCTTGAGGTTTTAATACTGTCAGAGAATGAGCTCGAAGGTACTATTCCGGAGTCTTTTAAGAATTTAAAGAGCCTCACATTTTTGAACATTGCAGACAACATGCTTAATGGCTCCTATCCACTATGGTCTGAATTAAGCTCATTGGAATATTTAAAACTAAAAGGAAACGATTTTTCCGGGAGTATTGCCTTTGTTGAAAGCCTGCCGATGCTAAATCATATTGATCTTTCATTCAACAATTTTACGGGATCTCCTGCCGCTTTATTTAACAATACCAGTCTCAAAAACATCGATATTTCCTATAACGATTTTGATCCCTACACCATCCCTGAGAGCATTCAGCTATTAGTCAATCTCGAAGAAATTAATCTTTCAGAAACAAATCTGGAGGGCACCCTCCCGGATGTATTTGACAGGCTTACATTGCTCAACTATTTCAATATCTTTTCGAACAATGTATCGGGACCATTACCTCAAACGATGTCCACACTCCCTAACTTAAGGCGTCTTCTTGTTTCGAATAACAACTTGTCCGGAACGGTACCAACAATCGCATCTGTGGCAACGAATGAATACGGTTATTTATTACTCAGTTCCAACAACTATATTTTTGAAGACCTCGAACCGATTATAGACACCTATAAAAACATTGAGTTTTCTTACTATTCCCAAAACAACATAGACGAAGCCAAGGAAGTCAATATCACCAAAGGAGATGTGTTTACGCTTTCTGTGGAGGCCACATCTAGTCCGAACAATAACTACCAATGGAGAAAAGACGGGATCATCATAGAAGGTGCCACTGCCAAAAGTTATACCATCCCGACGGTTGCAGCTTCAGATAGCGGCAAATACGATTGTGTCATTAAGAATAGTATCGCCACTAATTTAACTTTATACAAAAACACTGTAACATTAAATGTTATTATTCCGGATAGTGACGGCGATGGTGTTAATGACGAGATCGATCAATGCCCCGGCACGCCAACAGGAGAAAGCGTTGACACCAATGGCTGTTCATCGAGTCAGTTAGATGATGATAATGACGGCATTACCAACGATATTGATCAATGTCCAAATACAACCGCAGGAGATTTGGTTAATGAAAACGGATGTTCCTTGTCACAATCACTCGACATCAGCAGCACTGACATACAAGTAAGTGTAACCAGCACCTCATGCCCTGGTATCGCTAACGGAGAAATACGCATTAGTTTTGCCAAGAACTACAATTACACTATTGCCCTAAAAAGCAGTTCAGACTCACAAACCTTAACTAATATAACATCCGACTACACCTTTACGGGCTTAAATGCGAATACTTATGAAATCTGTGTTACAATACCGGAATATCCGGAATTCAAACAATGCTACCATGCTTCGGTGGTCACTCCGGAAGATCTGACATCTAGTAAAGTTGCCGTTGATAACAATAAAAAGAAAGCTACTTATACGGTATCGGGAAGTAAGGAATACACCGTAAAGGTTAATAATAAATCTTATACTATTACCACCCCCGACACCGGCTCCAACGAAATTTCCATAGACCTGGATGAAGGAAGTAATAGCATATCGATTGCAACCGATAAAATATGCCAAGGCAGTTATCAGGACACCATATTCGTAAATGGAGTAACATTCTATCCGAATCCTGCAACAGATTATATAAATATTGAAAATTTGAGCGATCTGGAAAGCGTAACCATAACTTTAACGGATACGGCAGGTAATGTAATATCATCCAGAAGTTTTCAATCAAAAACAGACTCATACCAATTACCATTGAATACCATTTCTTCGGGTATGTACCTGGTAATTATCAGCTCTAAATCGACAACCTTTACTACAAAAATCTTTAAAAAATGAAATCAGTAAAAGCATTATATTTTGTCATAGCCATATCATTACTACAGTCTTGTGGGGGTGGCGGTTCGGATCCCAACCCAGTGGAAGAAGTAAAAGCACCTGAGGCATTTAATCTGGTTTTTCCTGAAAACAACACGATATGTACAGAGGGGATAGATGCGAGTGCCGAAACTGTGGTTATTGAATTTGAATGGGAACGTGCTACAAACGCCACTTCCTATATCCTGAAAGCGATTGACAGTGAAAGCAAAAAGGAATATTCAGCGAATTCGAACAACACTACTGCCTCTTTAACCTTACCAAAAGGGATGCAATTTTCATGGAGTGTTGAAGCCTTCAATATGGACAAATCGAAGGTTAGTGATGACCAATGGAGTTTTTATTCGGAGGGAAGAACAGAAGAAAACCACTCCCCTTTTCCGGCCAGCATTACACTTTCAGATAACGAGAACGGCACTATTAATATTAACTGGACAGGAAGCGATCTGGATAACGATATTGTAAGTTACTCGGTATACCTGGGAAAAGACAGCACCCCTGCTGCCATCCTTGAAAATTCGATCGCAACCAGTATCTCGGATGTACATATTGAATATAACACCACTTATTATTTAAAGGTTATTTCAAAAGACAGTAAGGGAAATTCCTCAACTACTGAAAAGCAATTTAACTTCAGGAACTAATTTTGGAACTGTATTATAAACTAAAGCTCTCTTAGAAAGGGAGCTTTTTTTATTCGCCTAAAAATCAATCGTATATAAATTCAGTTAGCAACTTGATTTATTATAAAATATTAATTCAGAGGGTGTTTGTATTATTCATAAATAGTTGTACTTTTGCACCCCATTATCCCGGATTCACATTCGGGGTAGGGAATGGAATGTTTAATTTTTAAATAGAGTAAGTGTGGATACATTAAGCTACAAAACTATTTCGGCTAACAAGGCTACCGTTGATAAGCAATGGGTACTTGTTGATGCTGAAGGACAGACGTTAGGCCGTCTTGCTTCGAAAGTAGCCAAACTTTTAAGAGGTAAGTACAAACCTAGCTACACACCGCACGTTGATTGTGGAGACAACGTTGTAATCATCAACGCTGACAAAATCAACTTAACAGGAAACAAGTGGGACGACAAAACTTATGTTCGTCATACAGGTTATCCGGGTGGACAGAGAACTCAGACTGCAAACGAACTTTACAAAAAGAATCCTGCAGCTATAGTTGAAAAGTCAATTAAAGGAATGTTACCTAAAAACAAATTAGGTGCTGATTTATTCCGTAATTTAAAAGTGTACGCTGGTGCTGAGCATGCTCAAGAAGCTCAAAAGCCAACTGCAATTAACTTAAACGATCTTAAGTAAATGGAAATTATTCACAAAATCGGTAGAAGAAAAACAGCCGTTGCACGTGTATACGTTTCTTCAGGAAATGGAAACGTTACCATCAACAAAAAAGAACTTAACGACTACTTTCCTACTGCTACATTACAATACAAAGTATTGCAGCCATTCAATTTAACTGAAACTGTAGATACTTATGATGTAAAGGTTAATGTATACGGTGGTGGGGTAAATGGTCAGGCAGAAGCTATTCGTTTAGCGATCTCCAGAGCACTTTGCGAAGTAGATGCTGAGAACAGATCTGCACTTAAGCCAGAAGGATTATTAACAAGAGACCCAAGAATGGTAGAGCGTAAGAAATTCGGTCAGAAGAAAGCTCGTAAGAAATTCCAGTTCTCTAAGCGTTAATTTTTGGCTCATTTATTATTAATATTAAAAAAACAGTTGTCGTTGTCTTTGGCTTTAAGGGACCAAAGAAATTAGTTTAGCATCCAAATGATGAAGGCCGGGGATCATCTCGCCACTTCACATTGCTAAAACTCCAACGGAACGTAAACTATTACGAAAATGGCAAATAACATAGAAGTTAAAGATTTACTTGAAGCAGGTGTACACTTTGGACACCTTACAAGAAAGTGGAATCCAAACATGGCTCCTTACATTTATATGGAGCGTAATGGAATTCACGTAATTAATCTATATAAGACTGCTGCTAAAATTGACGAGGCTAACGAAGCACTTAAGAAAATTGCAGCTTCTGGTAGAAAAATTTTATTTGTTGCTACTAAAAAGCAAGCAAAAGACATCGTTGCTGAGAAAGCAGGTGGTGTAAACATGCCTTACATCACAGAAAGATGGCCAGGTGGTATGCTTACAAATTTTGTAACTATCAGAAAAGCAGTTAAGAAAATGACTGCTATTGACAAAATGAAGAAAGATGGGACATTCGATTCACTTTCTAAAAAAGAAAAATTACAAGTAGAGCGTTTAAGAGCTAAGTTAGACAAAAACTTAGGTTCAATTGCAGACATGACTCGCTTACCAGGTGCATTATTTATCGTTGATACAATGCGTGAGCATATCGCTGTTAAAGAAGCACAAAAATTAAACATTCCAATTTTTGCAATGGTTGATACGAATTCTGATCCAAGAGATGTAGATTTCGTTATACCATCTAACGATGACGCATCAAAGTCTATCGAAAGAGTATTGTCTTACACAACTGAAGCTATTGCTGAAGGTTTAGCACAGCGCAAAGCTGATAAAGAGGCTCATGCTGAAGCTAAGGAAGAGAAGAAAGCTAAAAAAGCTGAGAAGGAAGTAGCTGAAGAGACAAAAGAAGAAAACAAATAATAGTAACTTAAAATTGACATGTTGATTTGTTTACTCTGATCTCGTATTTTCGAGTAAACAAATCGGCTTCAATAATAATTAAAAGGAAAGTAAAGATGGCAAATATCACAGCCGCAGAAGTAAATAAATTAAGAAAAGCTACTGGTGCAGGTATGATGGACTGCAAAAAAGCATTAGTAGAGGCAGAAGGCGATTTTGACAAGGCTATTGAAATCCTTCGTAAGAAAGGTCAAAAAGTTGCTGCAAAAAGAGCTGACAGAGCTTCAACTGAAGGTGCTGTTATCGCTAAGGTAAACGACGACAAAACATCAGGTGTTGTTGTTTCTCTTAACTGTGAAACTGATTTCGTTGCTAAGAACGATAGCTTTGTTACTTTAGCAAATGATCTAGCAGAATTAGCTCTTGGTTTTGACAACTTAGAGGCATTATTAGCTGCTGATTACAACGGTCTAACTGTAGCTGACAAGCTTACTGAACAAACTGGTGTAATTGGAGAGAAAATCGAAATCGGTGCTTTCAAAAAATTAAGCGCTCCTTTTGTTGGTTCATATATCCACGCTGGTAACAAGATTGCTACTATAGTAGGTCTTTCTGCTAATGTTGACGGTGCTGAAGAAGCTGCAAAGAATGTAGCTATGCAAGCTGCTGCTATGAACCCGGTTGCACTTAATGAAGAAGGTGTTGACCAGGAAACTATTGACAAAGAAATTGAAATCGCTAAAGATCAATTACGTCAAGAAGGTAAGCCTGAAGCAATGTTAGATAAAATTGCTGAAGGTAAATTGAAGCGTTTCTTTAAAGACAACACTTTAATAAACCAAGATTTCATTAAAGATTCTAAACAAAGCGTTGCTGGTTATGTTAAGTCTGTAAACGGAGATTTAACTGTTACAGCTTTCGAACGTGTTGCTTTAGGTTAATCTAATCTCACAATATTTAAAAAACCGCTCTATAACTGGAGCGGTTTTTTTATACCCTATTAATGCAATTAATAGCATAAAAAAGCTATAAGTACAATTCAAAAAGGAACCGCCACACCACACCAAAAAAAACAAGAACATATTTTAACGCATAGTTGGAAGCATTTTAGTTCTCACTTCATGAGCAAAAAATTATTTTCATTACTTTTGCTACGATTTAATTTGAAACTTCAGAACGCAACTAAAAACATGAAATACAAAAGAATTCTTCTTAAATTAAGTGGAGAAGCTTTAATGGGGGATCGCCAATACGGTATCGATCCGAAAAGATTAGCCAATTACGCTTCAGAAATTAAACAAGTTACCGATAAAGGCATTGAGGTTGCTGTAGTGATTGGTGGAGGAAATATCTTTAGAGGTGTTGCTGGAGCAAGTAATGGCATGGACCGCGTGCAAGGAGATCACATGGGAATGCTCGCTACGGTCATCAATGGCCTGGCACTTCAAAGCGCACTAGAGGATGAGGGCATACAGACCCGTCTTCAATCGGCTGTTCAAATAAACGAGGTCGCGGAACCATTCATTAGAAGACGCGCAATAAGACACCTTGAGAAAGGGCGTGTTGTAATTTTTGGAGGTGGAACGGGAAATCCGTATTTTACAACAGATTCAGCTGCAGTATTGAGAGCTATAGAGATCGGTGCTGATGTTATATTGAAAGGAACACGAGTAGATGGAATTTACACTGCAGATCCTGAAAAGGATGAAAACGCTACAAAGTTTGACAACATTACTTTTGACGATGTACTGAAGAAAGGGCTCAAAGTGATGGACACCACAGCGTTTACATTAAGCCAGGAAAACGAATTACCTATAATTGTCTTTGATATGAATACGCCGGGCAACCTGTTAAAAGTAGTTTCCGGAGACAATATCGGGACTAAAGTAAATTTATAAGATTACAAAAAGCTTACTATATAAAAACAATCTGTTATGAACGAAGAGATAGATTTTATCCTTGACGCTGCTAAAGAATCTATGGAGGGTTCAATAGAGCATCTCAAAAAAGAGTTGGCAAATATTCGTGCCGGTAAAGCTAGTCCAGCGATGGTAAGTAGTGTTATGGTTGATTATTATGGAACAATGACTCCATTAAATCAAGTAGCTAACGTAAACACTCCAGACGGTCGTACAATATCTATTCAACCATGGGAGAAAAACATGCTACAACCTATAGAAAAAGCAATTATTGTTGCTAACTTAGGCTTTAATCCAATGAATAATGGAGACATGGTTATTATCAATGTACCTCCTTTAACGGAAGAACGTCGTAAAGAGCTTGTAAAGCAAACTAAATCGGAGGCTGAAGATGCACGTGTTTCTATTAGAAACGCACGTCAGGATGCTAATAAAGACATCAAAAAACTGGATGCTTCTGAAGATTTGAAAGGCAACGCCGAAATAGACGTACAAAGTCTTACAGATACCTACACTCAAAAGGTAGAAGAAATTATGGAAGCCAAGGAAAAAGAGATCATGACAGTATAAAATAGCTACTTTATATTTTTTTTATAAAAGCGACTTCTATAGTCGCTTTTATTTTTTGTAACATTACGCATTCAAAAAAGGAACCGGATTGTATCGATGAAAAAAGTCTTCTTTATCATTCTCTTTTTGCATTGCTCCTTTGGCATTGGGCAGGTGATTATCAATGGGGTAATTAAAGACGCCAATGCTAATCAGGGACTCTCATACGCTTCCATCCGGACCCCGTCTGGAATGCATACAGTATCGAATTCAAATGGCACCTTTCAAATTGAAGTGCCCCAAGACAATGCCAAGCTCCTGGTTAATTATCCTGGTTATAACCCTAAAACAATCGTGGTTGACAGTAAACAGGAATTCCATGAAATCCTGCTGATAAAAGAGGATAAAGGCTTTAAAGAAGCATTTAGACAATCTACTCATGATGGGAATGAAATTATCCGAAAAGCGATCGCCAACAAGTCAAAGAATGACCCTGAACGTTCCCTTGAATCTTTTTCACTTAAGAACTACAATAAAGTCATTGCCACAGCAGACCCTTCAGACATTGATGGACAAATTGATTCTGTATTCATCAAAAAAAGAAAAGGCCTTAAATACAGAACTATTGATTCTACCGGATATAAATTAAAAAGACAATTAAACACCTCTCATCTTTTTATCACGGAAAAGGTGTCGTCTATAACATTCAACCAGGAAGACGGCAGACACGAAACCATTTTAGGCAGCAAAGTCTCCGGGTTTGAAAAGCCGGTATATGAAGTTTTGGGACTTAAGATTCAGTCATTCTCTTTTTACCACAACAAGTACACTCTATTTGGGACGGATTACACAAGTCCGCTTTCTGAGAAGGCTTTAAAAAAATACAGTTACCGGATCTTAGACACGATCACCACCAATAAAAACCCTGCATACCTGATACATTTCTATGCTAAAAAAAGCAGAAAGTCTGCAACTCCTGAAGGCTTGTTATATATTGATATAAACACCTATGCTATCCAAAAAGGCATCATTGAGCTAAAAGGCATCATTAACATTACGGCTTCTCAGGAATTCAGGTATGACCCAGAAGAAAAAGTCTGGTTTCCGGATCGAAAAGAGGTTCAGATCGCTAAGGGAAGCAGTAAGAATACGGTGAATTTATTTGGTGGCGTTTTGCAACTAACCGAGCAATCGGAGAAAGAAATCGACACCACAAAGACCAAACACACCAACTACTTTGATGCTTCTGAGGTGATAAAAATTAGCATAGAGGATCAAAATTATGACATCTCTTTAAACACTCCTGTCGTAAAAAACAATACGAAATTCCGAATTGAAGTCGACGAAAAGGCCACCAACCAAACTGAAGCGTTTTGGACCACCAATCGCACTGAGCCTATAACTATTAAAGAAAGGAATGCATATCCGTATGCCGACAGTATTACAAAAGCCAAAAAAGCAGAACGCAAAATAAAATTAATCCGCAAATTACTTGTTGGGTATTTTCCACTTGGTCCTTTTGATCTGGACACCAAGTCGGTTATAAAATATAATAATTACGAAGGCTTCAGGCTTGGGGCAGGACTTACCACCAATAATAAATTCTCTAACATATTACGGTTTAATACCTACGGTGCTTTTGGCACCAAAGACCAGGATTTCAAATACGGACTTGGAGGGGCCGTAAGGCTACACAAAAACACCTCTATGTGGTTAGGTTTCGATTACATCGATGACCTGGTAGAGACCGGTAGTACTTCATTTATCACCGACACCAGGGCATTTGCCATATTTGAACCGAGGTTGTTTAATATTTCCATGTTTCAAAACAGTAAACGGATAGCCACTCATTTAACGTATGACTTCAATCCCCGGATCAGCTCAAAGATCAGGCTGCAAAAGGCGGATATCATCCCTAAATACAACTACAGTTACCTCAATGAGGGAATGGCCTTTGAAACATATAAAATTACAACCGCAACTTTCGGAATTCAATGGACTCCCTACAGTCGATATATGTTAACCTCTGAGGGTAAAAAGACGATCAAAAATTCATTTCCGCAATTTTCATTGCAATACACCCAGGCAGTTAAAGGACTTCTGGACGGGTACTTTACTTTTAGCAAATTAGACTTCAAGGCAACCTATAAGTTAACTCCTTTAGATAAAGGAAGAACTAATTTCCTGATAAATGCCGGCCTGGGGTTAGGAGATATTCCGCTAACACATTTATACCAAACGGCCCCAAACCAACCAGATGGCACAACTGTTCTTCAGCGGTTCTCTGTGGGAGGTGGCGACAGTTTTGAAACTATGTTTTTTAATGAATTCTTTTCAGACAAATATTTCTCATTACAGGCTAAACATTATTTCAAGAGAACTAAAATCATCGGAAAATTACGTCCTGAATTTGGTATAGCCTCTCGATTTGCTATTGGTGATATTAAGGACAGTGAGAACCATCAGTCGATAGCATTTAACTCCTTAAACAGGGGGTATATGGAATCGGGCTTTGAAATAAACAGAATCCTAAAAGGTTTTGGATTAAGTTTCATGTATAGACACGGTGCCTATCACCTTCCAAGGTTTGAAGATAATGTATCACTTAAGTTCACCTATTATTTCAGCTTCGGATTCTAGGCAGCTTCATTTGCATTTTCTACCTTTGCCCCACTAAAATTTAAAAGAAACAAGTAGTTTAAAGTAATGTTGCTCTGAATTTTACAAGTTTGTTGAAAAGAAACTAAGCTACTATTATTAATTCATTCAAAGAAAAATCATAGATGGTCACCTGGATCAACACTAATTTCTGGGCACGTGTTGCAAGAATTATTTTGAGAAATCGCATTTTGATACTAGCTATAATTGCGGGTATCACGGTCTTTTTAGGCATGCAGTGGAAGCACATGCGATTCACCTATACCGAAGCTAACCTTCTTCCTGATGATCATCCTGTTAACCTGGAATACAATAAGTTTCTCGACACATTTGGAGAAGAAGGGAATCTGATAGTTATTGCCATCAAAGACTCCACGCTTTTTACTCCTGAAAACTTTAATCATTGGAACAGGTTGAGCAAACAGCTCCAGGCTAAACCAGAAATATCTTTGGTTATATCAACGGACAACCTACAGGAACTTGTTAAAAACACCGACAAACAAGCGTTTGAATTAGAACCTCTGATTAAAGGAAAACTAGAAAAACAGTCGGAAGTAGACACCATTAAAAAGGAATTATTCACGAAGCTTCCTTTTTATGAAAGCTTACTATTAAATCCAGAAACACAAACGCTTAGAACGGCGATCTATTTAGACAAGGAGATTGTAAACACTTCCGTTCGAAAAGATTTTATTTTCGACGATTTTATTCCTTTAATTCAGGAATTTGAAAAAGAGACCGGGCTAAAAGTTCACAGCTCGGGAATGCCTTATATCAGAACGCTCAATTCTCAACACATCATTGATGAAATCGGGCTGTTTATATTAGCGGCTTTGGGGGTTACCTCCCTTATATTCTTTTTCTTTTTTCGGTCTTTCAGGGCTACTTTCATATCGATGGTCGTTGTGTTGATTGGCGTGATGTGGGCCTTTGGTATTCTTGGTTTACTTCATTATGAAATTACTGTTTTAACGGCTTTAATTCCACCATTAATTATTGTAATTGGAATTCCTAATTGTATATTCCTCATCAACAAATACCAACAAGAGGTAAAGAAGCACGGGAATCAAGCTAAATCGCTTCAGCGGGTTATCTCGAAAGTAGGTAATGCTACTTTAATGACCAATGCAACGACTGCTGCTGGTTTTGCCACCTTTATAGTAACCGAAAGTAAAATTCTGAAAGAATTTGGATTGGTTGCCTCTATCAACATCATGGCGATATTTATTTTATCGTTGTTGATCATCCCTATTATTTACAGCTTTATGAGACTTCCTAAAACGAAGCACCTCAAACATCTAAATAAAAGATGGATCGGCAAATTTGTAGGATGGATGGAAAACAGTGTAAGAAACCACAGGATTGCAGTCTATGCTGTAGCTGTTGGTTTGCTTACAGCGAGTATTATTGGTATCTACCAGATCAGAATTTCCGGTAGTTTGATTGAAGACATGCCAAAAGATGCGGCATTTTTTGACGATATTCGTTTTTTTGAAAAAGAATTCGACGGCATCATGCCTGTGGAAATAATGGTCGACACTAAACGTCCGAATGGCGTTATGAAACTATCCACCTTAAAAAGGATGGAACGTCTTGAAGAGTTAATTGATGAGATTCCTGAACTTTCTAAGCCTATTTCAGTTACCAATTTAGTGAAATACTTTAAGCAAGCTTATTACAACGGGAATCCTAATTATTATCAACTCCCTACCAGTCAGGAGAATACTTTTATACTTCAATATGCGAGAAATTCATCAGGAGAATCTGACGTATTGAGCAATTTTGTTGATTCAACGGGTCAGGTTGCCCGTATCACTACCTTCATGAAGGATATTGGAACGGACAAAATGGAAGGCATCGAAGAGGATCTTTGGAAGAAGATCGATAAAGAATTACCGGCAGAGCGCTATGATGTAACCATTACCGGAAAGGCATTGGTTTTTATGAAAGGGACTAAATATTTGGTGAAAAACCTAATTATTTCTTTACTACTAGCCATTTTATTAATTTCGATTTTTATGGCTTATATGTTTCGATCTTTCAGGATGATTTTAATTTCCTTAATCCCTAACTTATTGCCATTATTGATAACTGCGGGAACTATGGGATATCTTGGGGTTCCTATTAAACCTTCTACCATTTTAGTATTCAGTATTGCCTTTGGTATTTCGGTTGATGACACTATTCACTTCCTGGCGAAGTACAGACAAGAATTGGCTGCTAATAACTGGAAGATTCAAAAATCTGTTTATAATGCGCTAAGGGAAACGGGGGTAAGTATGTTCTACACCTCAATAGTGTTATTTTTCGGTTTCTCTGTGTTTATGATCAGTAGTTTTGGAGGTACTAAAGCCTTAGGTGGATTGGTTTCTATGACCTTACTTTTTGCCATGCTTTCGAACCTGGTATTATTACCAGCTCTTTTACTATCCTTAGAACGCAGTATTGCAAATAAAAAGGTACTTAAAAAACCTGCCTTTGATGTATTAACCGAGGGAAAGACTAAAGGGAAGAACCGCCTATAAAAAACAAAGTCTGCCGGAATAAATCCCGAACAGACTTTTTAAGGTTCCCCCAAACCTCGATTCCTAATACCTTTAAAAAGGCACCAAGCAAATAATTGATTAATAGCAATTCAAAGATATGACTACTTTGAATTTTAGATAAGGGTGTTTTTCCCCTTTATACGAAGAAATTAAAGTAAACATCATTTAATAAGTAGTCTGAAAACTTTTATCTTTGCTCACCGAATTTCAATTTGAAAATCAATATGAAGGCGTATAGCGTTAAAGAACTATTAGAAGGAGACAAAATCCTACAAGAGGTCATTGTTAAAGGATGGGTTAGAACATTTAGAAGCAATCGCTTTATTGCTTTGAACGATGGCTCAACTATTAAAAACATACAATGTGTTGTTGACTTTGAGAATTTAGACGAAGAAGATTTAAAAAAGATCAGCACAGGAGCAGCCATAGAGTTAAAGGGGACCCTTGTTGAAAGTATGGGTAGGGGTCAGACTGTTGAAGTACAAGTGAATGAACTTGAAATCTTAGGTGCTTCCGATCCTGAAACATATCCAATTCAACCGAAGAAACACTCTATGGAGTTTCTAAGGGAAAATGCTCATTTACGTGTTCGTACCAATACCTTTAGCGCTGTAATGCGTGTACGCAATGCTTTATCGTTTGCTATTCATCAGTATTTTCAACAAAATGGATTCAACTACGTTCATACTCCTATTATAACAGGTTCGGATGCTGAAGGAGCCGGAGAAATGTTTAGGGTATCTACTTTGGATGCTAAAAATCCACCCTTATCTGAAGATGGTCAGGTAGATTACAAGGAAGATTTCTTTGGAAAAGAAACTAACTTAACGGTTTCCGGTCAGTTAGAGGCTGAAGCATATGCAATGGCTTTAGGCAAAGTTTATACATTCGGTCCAACGTTCCGGGCAGAAAACTCGAACACATCACGTCACCTTGCGGAATTCTGGATGGTGGAACCTGAGGTAGCCTTCATGGATCTTGACGGCAACATGGATTTAGCTGAGGATTTCATCAAATTTGTACTTCAGTATGTTTTGGACAACTGTCAGGATGATCTCGAATTTCTGGAGCAAAGATTATTGGACGAAGAAAAATCAAAGCCACAAAAAGAGCGCAGTGAAATGAAGTTAACGGAAAAGATCCGTTTTGTTTTAGAGAACAACTTTAAACGTGTTAGCTACACTGAGGCTATTGATATTTTAAAGAATTCAAAACCTAATAAAAAGAAAAAATTCCAATACTTAATCGAAGAATGGGGAGCTGATCTTCAGAGTGAACACGAGCGTTTCTTAGTAGAGAAACACTTCAAGTGCCCTGTGATTCTGTTTGATTATCCTGCTAAGATTAAAGCTTTCTATATGCGTCTTAACGAGGATGAAAAAACGGTAAGAGCAATGGACATCTTATTCCCTGGCATTGGAGAAATTGTAGGTGGATCACAACGTGAAGAACGTTTGGATGTTCTAAAACAAAAAGTTGCTGACCTTGGAATAGACGAAAAGGAACTTTGGTGGTATTTAGATCTTAGAAAATATGGATCTGCCGTACATAGTGGTTTTGGATTAGGGTTTGAGAGGCTTGTGCTTTTCACAACTGGTATGACTAATATTAGAGATGTAATTCCTTTCCCGAGAACTCCTCAGAGTGCAGAATTTTAACATCTGATCAAATTATATAAAAAAGGCCTGCTTGTTTAAGCAGGCCTTTTTTAATTGAAGGCTTCAAAGCCTTTGCCACAAGGCGTTTAAGAAGTTTGGCACCATAATTGTAAAAAGTAATAAAATAGAGATCGTCTTTATAGTTAATTTAAGAGCGAATTCCCTCTATATTCATTATTTTTGTTTAAGTAAACGTACTATTTTTTATGCTAAAGCAGCAACTACAATTTAAATTATCGCAAAAACTATCGCCTCAACAAATTCAATTAATGAAGCTGATACAATTGCCTACGCAAGCATTTGAACAGCGATTGAAACAAGAATTGGAAGAGAACCCTGCCTTGGAGAGTGGTCGTGAAGAAACTTCTGAATACGATGATTTAGATGACAACTACGAAGATCAGTACGAGGATGATTATGATCAGGACAATACGAAAGATGAGATCGATATTGATGAGTATTTAAGTGATGATGAAATTCCTGAATATCGTCTTCAGGCTAATAACTATAGTTCTGACGATGATGAAAAAAAAGTACCATATGCTGCCGGCACTACATTTCATCAATATTTAATCAATCAGCTGCACACTATTTCATTGGGCGAAGAAGACATGGCTATTGCCGAATTCTTAATTGGCAGTATTGATGATAGTGGCTATATAAGAAGGTCTATACCTGATATTGTAGATGACCTTGCATTTACCCAAAGTATTTTTACCGAAGAAAAAGAGGTCGAGAGAATTTTAAAGATTGTTCAGGAGATAGATCCTGCAGGTGTTGGTGCTCAAAATTTACAGGAATGTCTTCTTATTCAATTAAAAAGAAAGGATAAAAACGCGAAGGTAGAACTCGCCATTGATATCCTGGAAAATTCTTTTGATAAATTCACCAAGAAGCACTATAAAAAGCTGATTCAAAAGCACAATATAACTGAAGAAGAACTCAAAGTGGCCATTCATGAGATTGAAAGGCTTAACCCTAAACCAGGAGGAGCATATTCAGGCAACAATAAAATAATTGAACACATTACCCCGGATTTCACCATCAGAATTATCGATGGAGGTTTGGAACTTACGCTTAATGGCAGAAACGCACCTCAATTGCATGTTTCCAGAGAATATAACAACATGCTGAAAGGATATAAAGAGGCGAAGGATAAAACAAAATCCAGCAAGGATGCTGTGCAATTTATTAAACAAAAACTCGATGCCGCAAAATGGTTTATCGACGCTATTAAACAAAGACAAGAAACGCTACTGGTGACTATGAATGCCATCATGCATATTCAGGAGGAATATTTTTTAACCGGAGATGAGCGTAAATTAAAACCAATGATATTAAAAGACATTGCTGATCAAATAGACATGGATGTCTCTACAGTATCACGTGTGGCAAATAGTAAATATGTAGACACTCCTTACGGTACGATTTTAATTAAGGATCTTTTTTCCGAATCGGTAAAAAATGAAGAGGGAGAAGATGTATCTACACGACAAATTAAAAAGATATTAGAGACTGTAATAGAGGAAGAAAATAAAAGAAAACCTATTACAGACGAAGGCCTGGCAGGGATTTTAAAAGAAAAAGGATTCCCTATAGCCCGAAGAACCGTAGCGAAATACAGAGAACAATTAAACATCCCTGTCGCCCGCTTAAGAAAAGAGATTTAATGCAAAAAATAGCCAAAGTATTAAGCTTTATATTTCATCCATTATTTACTCCTATAGCCGGGACCATTATCTTTTTTATTATAACTCCTAAATATACACCGCCGGAAATTATTCGGCCTATATTCCTGTCCATTCTGATTATCTCCGTTTTTATTCCAATTGTACTGCTCCTACTATTTAAAAATCTTGGGTGGATAAGTTCTATATATCTGGACAAGGTAGAAGAACGAAAAATTCCTATTTACGCTTATATAGCCTTAAACTATATCATTATTTTAAAGGTTATACCTTTTAATCTCTACGAAGAGCTTTATTACTTCCTGGTTGGTATCGTAGGGGCTTTAGTAGCCTGTGTAATCCTGGTTTATTTTAAATTCAAGGCTAGCCTTCACTTAATGGCCATTAGCAGCTTAACGACCTTTATAATCGGTCTGGCGTTTCATTATGAAATAAACATCACTTTCGCCATAGCTACTCTAATTTTTTTAATGGGATTAATTGCTTCTGCACGGATGTACCTGAGAACACATAATATGCAGGAAATGATCGTGGGTTTTATTATCGGCTTTATCCCTCAACTGATAACCTTTAACTCCTGGTTATAATATATAGAAGATCAAACCCAAATGGAGTACATTCATGGCTATGGGTTCGCCTTCCGAAGTTATAGCATTATCAAACAAATCATTCAACTGATATTGCACATAAACATTCCAGGTATTATATCCTACACTTAAGTAGGCCCCATATTGAAGCTTATTCACATCAGGATTATCAAAAGATATATGTGATTCTTCATCTATATACCGCGATCGGTTCGCAAAGGCATATCTAATTTTTAAACCTGTATGAACGCGCCAAAAACTATGTGTTTGAGTGTCGGAGGTACGGAATCTCAGCTCTAACGGAAAATCGATGGAGTGAGATTCAATTTTGTTCCGTTTAAAATCTACAGAATCGGGTATTCGATCATACAATACCACACCATTCTCTTTATAAGCCATTAAGTTTTCGTAGAATGAATTTACGGCATAACCCAACCCCACTCCTAGGGCGATATTTCTTTTTTGGTTTAAAGGAATATCTTTAATAAAACCAAAGTGCAAGCCGTACGACAAACTACTTTGTTTAATCCCTTCTGGTTTATTTAACAAAGCATTGTACCCTATCCCTATGTAAAACTGATCTTCTAAATACTTGGTATCGGGAGCTCTATTGAGCAGGGAATCGAGTTCCTGAGCATGGGAAGACACCACATTAAATAAAATAAAAAACAAAATTACAGGACATCTCATGTGCGATACTTTAAGCGAATATAAAAGTATAACTAAAACATTATTATTAAAAATAATAAAAGCGCTTCTATTACTAGAAGCGCTTTTATTAAGTTAAAAAGAAATTCAATTTAGTTCTGTGAAGCCTCTCCAACACGGGTTGTATAGTTAATCTTTAAAGCATTAACATCTCTAAGTTGTTGCTTTATATCAGATATAAGTCCCATATTGGTTTCCTTGTCAACTTTTAGAGCCGTAGTAAGAACGTTCTGAATTTCAGGACGTCTACCTGCTCTTTCTTCCAAGATATATGCACCTACATCCTTTACATCTCTCAACTGGTCATTTAACTGCACTTTAGCAGCACTACCATAGGTTGCACGGTATCTTTCATGAGGCTTACCGGCATAGATGTAAATGATCCGGTCTTTTTTATCAAGCTTCTGCACCTGATCTGCATAAGGCAATTCGTTAATTACCTTAAGCTCGCTATCCTTCATTGTAGTTACTGTCATAAAGAAGAACAACAACATGAATACGATATCTGGCAATGAAGCCGTGGAAACCGGAGGCAATTCGCCTTTCTTTTTCTTTGTGAATTTAGCCATAATACCTCAGTTTTTAATTTGTTTTGTTAGGCTCAGCTTCTGATAATTTCTGAGGATAAGCCTCCTTAATATCGTCTAGCATCTTTTTAAGCCTATCTTTTACATTTTCCTCGGTTTGAGGGTCATCATACTCCTCTTGCATTTGAACATAGTTCATATTTGCATTAGGATACTTAGCTAATGTGTAACGGTTACGCAAATCATTATAGGCAGCTACCAATTCATTTTGTACTGCAATATAAGTCCCGTACTTTGTTTCACGGTCATTCTGTAATGAAATGATCGCCTTAGTAGGGTTATCAGATGATTCTGGATCTTTGGCACCTTTACAATATGAACAAGCATCAGTCCCAGTTCCTCCACCATTGTCCAAGAACTTCATTGCGGCCTCGCGTAAGTCCTTCAATTCCATTGGCTGTTCTTCTACAAGTAATTGTCCATTTTTATTCACAACTACCTGAAAGATGTTCTTCTGTTTAATAATCGGTGGGTCAACCTGATCCTCCGCTGGCGGTAACTTTCTGTTGATACCACTATCTGTCTCAATGGTAGTTGTTACCAGGAAAAAGATAAGTAGCAAGAAAGCAATATCTGCCATAGAGCCCGCGTTAACTTCCGGTATTGCTCTTTTTGCCATAATTATCTAACTTTTTTAAATCCGGAAAAGACCATAGAAAGAACCGCTAAACCTCCCAAAATATAAAAGGCTATCAAACCAGCACCAACAGTTTTGGAAGCGCTTTCTGAAGTCTCTATACCTCTTTCAGCCATTTTGGTTAAATCTACATCTGTACCACTAGAAACAGCATAGCTAATTACAACGATCAAGGCAAAAACTCCAATAGATATTAACGCCTTCTTTAGCTTACTCGGGTGAGTAACTAAATTACCAACTGTAAATAACAATGCTACAATAGCAGCCAGAATGGTCATATACTTTCCTAAGTTAATCATTATATCAATCGTACTAGAGCTACCTGGATCATCGGTACGGGCAATTGTAACCCATAGCACTACTCCAACTACTCCTAGTATTATTGCAAGTATTTTTGCTATTTTATACATAAATAGAGTCTTTAAAAATTATTTTTTATGTGCTGCAAGCATGTCTATCAAAGTAATAGACGAATCTTCCATATCGTTAACTAAAGTATCGATTTTAGCGATAATATAGTTATAGAATATTTGAAGGATAATTGCAACGATAAGACCGAATACTGTTGTTAATAATGCTACCTGAATATCACCTGCAATTAACGATGCATCAAGGTTACCAACAGCAGCAATTTTTTCGAATGCCTGAATCATACCAATAACTGTTCCCATGAAACCAAGCATTGGAGCAATTGCGATAAATAAAGACAACCAAGAAACGTTCTTTTCTAAAAGACCCATTTGAACACCTCCGTAAGCAACAACAGATTTTTCTGCCATCTCTACTCCTTCAGCTGATCTATCTAAACCTTGATAGAATATTGAAGCTACAGGACCTCTTGTGTTTCTACATACCTCTTTTGCAGCTTCAACACCTCCTGAAGAAAGTGCATCTTCTACTTGCTGAGTAAGCTTTTTTGTGTTTGTTGTAGCCATGTTCAAGAATATAATTCTTTCGATTGCTACTGCAAGACCTAAAATTAAACAGAGTAATACTACTCCCATAAATCCTGCACCACCCTGGATAAATTTTTCTTTTAAAACCTGGTGGAATGTTTTTGATTCTTCAGCAGGGGCTTCATCTTGTACAAGAGCCGCAGCATCATCAATAGCAACAATTTCTGAAATGTTTTCAGCTACCGTAGGCTCAAGAGCCTTTGCATTGGCGTTTGTTGCGTTTAGAGCCAATAATCCAGCTATAGCTAGAATAGAGAATAATCTTTTCATTTTCTTTTAAACTTAATTTTGTTAGTTAATAGGGTTAAAGATAAAAAAATTATAATTAAATAATTAAACTACAGCAGAGAGGAAGGGATTCGAACCCTCGATACGGTTTTGCCGTATACACACTTTCCAGGCGTGCGCCTTCGACCACTCGGCCACCTCTCTGTATCCGTAACTTTTTAGGGTGCCTAAATAACAAATTTTTTTTTAGACCAAGAAATTAAATCTGGTTTTTTAACTCATTTCTCCCCTTAAAGATGTTTCAAATACTGTTTTGAATGTTTTTTTGTTAATTCCAGCGCCCAAAAGGTACATCAGTTTGGCAATCGCTGCCTCAGTTGTTATATCTTTTCCGCTGATTATGCCCAACTCCTGGAGGTGCACACTCGTCTCGTATTGCCCCATATTCACACTTCCTCCTGAGCACTGCGTTACATTTACAATAAACTTCCCGGCATCAACTGCCTTTTGTAACACTTTATAAAACCATTCTTCCGTCGGAGCATTCCCAGCCCCATACGTCTCAATAATTACAGCCTTAATATAATCGTTATTAATAATACATTCAAAGCTGTGTTCATTAATACCGGGAAATAACTTTATAACAGCTATCCTGGCATCGAGATCTTTTCGAACCACCAATTCTTTATTAGTGGGTTTCAATAAATATTCTTTATGTACTTTCAAATGCACACCACTTTCTGCTAAAGCCGGATAATTCAATGATGCAAAAGCTTGAAAATGCTCTGCATTAATTTTTGTGGTACGATTGGCTCGATATAATTTATATTCAAAATACAAACACACCTCCTTTATTACCGGTTGGTTATTTTCCATCAATGAAGCAATTTCTATTGATGTAATGAGGTTTTCTTTTGCGTCGGTCCTCAGATCTCCAATAGGCAATTGTGATCCTGTAAAAATTACAGGTTTCGAAAGGTTTTCAAGCATAAAGCTTAAGGCCGAAGCAGTGTAACTCATGGTATCACTTCCATGCAAAACCACAAAACCATCAAAAGCGGTATAATTATCTTCTATAATTTCTAAAATCCTTACCCATGAATCAGGATTCATATTGGAGGAATCCATAGGTTCTTCAAAAGATATGGTCGAGATATCACAATTTAAATGGGACAGCTCCGGGATGCGTTTCAAAAGCTTATCAAAATCGAAAGCTCTTAAAGCCCCGGTTTTATAGTCTTTGATCATCCCGATAGTACCTCCTGTATAAACCAGTAAAATATTGGGCTTCTTATTCATTTTAAATCTGAATTAAATGAATATACTTTTTAGATTTAATTGTTAAAAGCAGTCTGGCGAATTTAATCCAGACTCAACTTATTTTTTACGGGGTTAGCATACATTGCTAAAAAGTTCTGAAGTGCAACTGTATTATCCTTTTCCACCCTCCGTGCTATTCTTCTATCAAACTGACGCTTTTGCTTGTCAGAATATTCAGCACTAAAGCGATCCGTATTATTAAGCAAATCATAGGCCATATAATTGGATGGCCACAACTTATAATTCTTATGAATCTGTTCATCAATAACATCAGCCAGCATCTGATATTGTTTATTCAGTGTCTCTCCGCTATTTGCTATATCATCTAATTCATCACTTAATACATCTCCCACTGAAATATGAATGTGTTTCTTTTGACCCGTAGCTCCTTTTAATATAGAGTTAAAATCTTCATTATTTGACTTCACATACTCTTTATCATAATGCTTGGCCATCAATTCCGGCATCTTCAGCATATCTGTTGGATCATATTCGTATGATATTGAAACCGGAACAATTTTCAAATTCTTAAAATATTCCATCACATTCCCTTTTCCGGCAGCCAGACCTATCATTTTTAATACTCCCTGATGCGTAAGGTCATTACCATCTTTGGTTCTACCTTCTCGCTGAGCGATCCAAACGCTTCTTTTTTCATTTGTGACCAACTCCTTAATATATTCTGAAACCAACCTGGAACTTTGTAACATCTCTCTAGGTGTTAAACCGCGTCGAATAAGAAAGTTTCTATTCAACTTGGACAAAGCCATCAAAAATGGCTTTTGAACCAGGTTATCCCCGATGGCTGAAGCAGTCATTATTTGCTCATGCTCATAGAGGGCTACATTCAATAAAGATGTATCCAGAATAATATCTCTGTGATTAGAGATAAACAAATATGGTGTATCCGCATCTAATTTATCAAAACCACTGGTTGAAAAACCATCAGAACTCCGCCCTATGACATTTTTAACTGCGTAATAAATCACCTTTGTTTGAAAATCTCTTATGGAGTGACAGTTCAAAACTTCCTGTTGAATTTCATCAGCATCTTTATCAGGAAATGCAAAATGAAGCAATGCTTTTATCATAGGATGTGAATGAATTTGCTCTAAAGCAGTATTCACCTCACTATCTTTATACGGACGTATGTGGTCGAATTTCGTCAATGATTAGATTTTAGTTAAGCAAATGAACAAAATTTTGATGAGTTAATAAATTAAACACCAAAAACTTCTTTTGAATTCAAGGTCGTTTGTTCAACGATCTCCTCGAGTGATAAGCCATAAACATCTACAAGCTTCTCTGCAACATTCATTACATAGGCACTTTCATTACGCTTTCCTCTGTAAGGCGTTGGCGCTAAATATGGGGCATCAGTTTCTAAAACAATATGTTTTAAATCAATTTGATTTAAGAACTTGTCAATTTTACCATTTTTAAAAGTAACCACGCCTCCTATCCCGAGTTTCATATTATAGGATATGGCCTTATGTGCTTGCTCTAAAGTACCTGTAAAACAATGAAAAATTCCATACAGGTTATCATCTTTATGTGCTTCCAAAACTTCAAAAACTTCGTCAAAGGCATCACGACAATGAATTACAATTGGTAATTTATGCTTTTTGGCTAGTTCAATCTGTCTTCCGAAGGCCTCTTGTTGTTCTTTTAAAAATGATTTATCCCAATAAAGATCCACACCAATTTCTCCTACGGCATAAAACGTATGTTTTTCTAACATTTCCTCAACGTGCCTGATCTCCTCCTTATAATTCTCTTTTACATGGGTTGGATGCAAACCCATCATCAAAAACACATGTTCCGGATAATCAGCTTCGAGGCTTAACATTCGTTCTGTATAGGCCGAATCAATGGCCGGAATAAAAAATCGCTCTACACCTTGGTCGATAGCGCGATTTATCATTTCATCTCTGTCATCATCAAACGCTTCACTATATAAATGCGTATGGGTATCTGTTAAAATCATGGCGCAAAAGTAATAGATTATTAATAGCAACAAAACTTTAAAGATTCTTTCGGCTATATTTGCTGAAAATTAGAACCTATGCAAAGCCTTAAAAAGTTTTTAACCGAGAAAGGTTATCATAAAATACCCCTTGTATTAACGAAGACAAACCATTTTGAGGTGGTTGCTACTGTTAATTCAATTGAAGGCAGGTTTATCCTTGACACTGGAGCTTCAAGCACATGCATTGGTTTTGACTGCGTCGATCACTTCGATCTTTTTACCGAGGAATCTGAAATAAAAGCCGCGGGCGCAGGCGCCATAAATATGGTAACTCAAATATCCAAAAAGAACAAATTAGAGATTGGGGACTGGAAGTTAAAGAAGCTGAAAATTGTGCTTTTTGACCTGACTCATGTTAATTCTGCATTAACTCAACACGACGCTTTACCGGTTCATGGAATCATTGGAGCTGATGTTTTAAAAAGGGGAAAAGCAATTATTGATTATCAAAAAAAATCACTATATTTAAGAAAGAATAAGTAACCGATCATCAAATCTTCTTATGCCTCCCCAAAATGCATCTTGCATTGTCACGTTGTGACTTCTTATCAGTTATATACATCATTCTTGTTTAACCTTTAACAATAACAAAAGTTTTATTTTCATTTTACCTCTGTTTTAAAGAATTCAGAGTTCGAGAACCTTTACAGGATTTTAAATATCCTGGTGATAATAGGACCCTAATTTTTCCCTCCTCATATTAAGCCCTATTAAAAAGGGGAAAATCCCCGTTGATTACTGTCTTAGTAATCAGCACCTTTGAAGTGCTATTAATCAATAAACTAGAACGCAATGAAATCAAATACTCAGAAATTGAAATTAAACACCGACGATTCAGTTTTAGCTATATTAATTATCGCCTTGACGATTATCACATTTCTTTTAAACTTACTTCTCATTATTTCACTTTAAAAATTTGTTTTGGAATAAAAAAGCCCGGAAGTCTCCGGGCTTTTTTTATTAAATCATAATTGAAATCTACTTATAACTCCAATGCCTTTTTAGGGTCATTATCCATTAGAAGCTCTACCGGGTTCTCGATCGCTTCTTTTACAGCTACCAAGAAACCTACAGACTCACGTCCGTCAATGATTCTATGATCATATGACAGCGCCAGATACATCACCGGAGCGATTGCGATCTGACCGTCTTTTACTATCGGACGCTCCACTATGTTATGCATTCCTAAGATCCCACTTTGAGGAGGATTAATGATTGGTGTAGACAACATACTTCCAAACACTCCTCCATTAGAGATCGTAAAGGTACCTCCTGTCATTTCATCTACAGTAATTTTACCATCACGTGCTCTGATAGCCAACCTCTTTATTTCAGATTCAACACCTCTAAAACTAAGGTTTTCAGCATTTCTCATAACGGGCACCATTAAACCTTTAGGCCCGGAAACCGCTACTGATATGTCACAAAAATCATAACTCACCTTGTAATCACCATCGATCATTGAGTTCACGTCAGGATATAACTGTAATGCACGCACTACTGCTTTTGTAAAAAAGCTCATAAACCCTAATCCAACACCATGTTTTGCTTTGAAGTCTTCTTTATACTCACTTCTCAAGGCAAAAATAGCACTCATATCCACCTCATTAAAAGTGGTAAGCATGGCTGTTTCGTTCTTAGCAGAAACTAGTCTTTCGGCTACTTTTCTACGTAGCATCGAAAGTTTTTTACGAGATTCTCCTCGAGCTCCTCCACCAGGTGTTCCCATAGATGGTTTGGCTTTAATGGCATCCTCTTTAGTGATTCGACCATCTTTACCACTACCTTTAACCTGAGCAGGATTCAGGTCTTTTTCGGCTAATATTTTCTTCGCTGCAGGACTAGCTGTTCCTGTAGCATAGGTTTCTTTTTTAGGCGTATCGGCCTTTGGCGCTTCAGCCTTCACTTCTTCCTTAGCTTCTTCTTTAGGAGCTGTTGCACTCTCATCACCAGCAGGTTTTTCAGCTGATGTATCAATAAGACAAACAACTTCTCCAACTTGAACAGCATCACCTTCTTCCGCTTTTAAAGTAATGATACCACTTGCTTCAGCCGGCAGTTCTAAGGTTGCTTTATCAGAATCGACTTCGGCAATAGCCTGATCTTTTTCCACATAATCTCCATCATTCACCAACCACTCTGCTATTTCTACTTCTGTTATGGACTCGCCCGGAGACGGCACTTTCATTTCTAAAACCATTGTGTTTTATTTTAGGTATTTAAAGTGAGTATTATCTTCTTATAAAATTATCTAATTCTTTATCAAAAACGTATTCAATAACGCCTTCGTGACGTCTCTTGAATCTCATTGAACTTCCCGCTGCCGGTGATGCATAAAAACGTCTTGAAGCTACACGCCAATTTCTTGCCTCTTCAAGATGCAACATCAGGTGGCTCCATGCACCCATATTCCTAGGCTCTTCCTGTGCCCACACTACCTCTTCTGCATTGCTATACTTAGCAATCACTTCTTTAATTTTTTCGGTAGGCAATGGAAATAATTGCTCCAACCTTACCAAAGCAACATCTTTTCTACCCTTTTGTTCACGAGCTTCGAGGAGGTCATAATAAAACTTCCCTGTACAGAAAACCAAAGACTTCACATCTTTCGAATTTACCTCAGCATCATCTATAACAGTCTGAAAACTTCCGTTAACCAGTTCCTCAACTGAAGAAACCGCTTTAGGGTGTCTCAACAAACTCTTAGGAGTAAACACTATTAGAGGTTTCCTGTATTTGGATTTCATTTGTCTTCTTAACAAGTGAAAAAAGTTTGCAGGAGTGGTACAATCAGCCACGAACATATTGTCTTTAGCACACAGTTGCAGGTAACGCTCCATGCGCGCTGAAGAGTGTTCAGCACCTTGCCCCTCATAGCCATGCGGCAACAACATCACAAAACCATTTTGGGTTTTCCATTTATCTTCTGCAGCAGAAATATACTGATCGATCATGATTTGAGCACCATTGCTAAAATCACCGAATTGTGCTTCCCAAATGGTTAAGGTATCAGGGCTTGCCATTGCATACCCATAATCGAATCCTACAACCCCATACTCAGAAAGCAAAGAGTTATATATATAAAAATCACCATTCTGATTATCTCCAAGATTGTTCAATAACACAACCTCTTCTTCAGATTCTTCAACTTTTACCACCGCATGTCGATGAGAGAAGGTACCTCTTTCAACATCCTGGCCGCTTATACGAACATCAAATCCTTCCTGAAGTAAACTTCCATAGGCCAATAATTCTCCCATTGCCCAGTCTAGCTTATCAGTCTCAAAGAACATTTTGTTTCGCTCCCCGATAAGTCTTACAATTTTCCTCAGGAATTTTTTATCCTCCGGAAGGTTGGTAATGGTCTCAGCTATTTCTGTTAGCTTTTCTTTTGTAAAGGTTGTATCAACCTCTTTTATCATTTCATCTTCTCGAACTAACGAAAAACCTTCCCATTCATCTTGCATAAATGGTTTAATAATTGTTTTTTCTTCCTTACGAGAATCTTCGAATTGTTGTTCAAGAGATGCCTTGTACTCTGCCTCCAGTTTTTTTACATAACTGTCGTCAATAATCCCTTCGGCTTTAAGCTTTTCGGCATATATATCTCTCGCACTTTTATGTTTAGAAATCGCCTTGTACAGTTTAGGCTGGGTAAATCTTGGCTCATCACCTTCATTATGTCCATATTTCCTATACCCCAGCAAATCGATAAATACATCTCTACCAAATTGCATTCTGAAATCAAGGGCAAACATAACGGCGTGAACTACCGCCTCGGCATCATCGGCATTAACATGTAATACAGGTGACAAAGTAACTTTTGCCACATCGGTACAATAGGTCGAAGAACGCCCATCGATATAGTTGGTTGTAAAACCAATTTGATTATTTACTACAATATGAATCGTACCCCCGGTTTTGTATCCGTCAAGCAAAGCCATTTGTACAATTTCATAAGCCAAACCTTGTCCGGCAATAGCGGCATCACCATGAATTACAATAGGCAGGACTTTTGAAGTATCATTTTGGTAATACTTATCTTGCTTTGCTCTTGTGATCCCCTGCACCAAAGCTCCTACCGTTTCGAGGTGAGAAGGGTTCGGTACAATATTCATTTTTATATTCTTACCATTCTTGGTGTATCGGTCACTTGTCCACCCTAAATGATACTTTACGTCTCCATCAAAAATATCCTGTTCATAATCTTTGCCATCAAATTCGCTAAAGATATCATTCGCAGGTTTTTCAAAAATATTTGCTAAAACATTCAATCGGCCTCTATGAGCCATCCCCAAGACGAACTGCTCCACTCCGGCATCGGCTGCTCTTTCCACAATATTATCAAGCGCAGGAATTAACGACTCATTTCCTTCGACAGAAAATCTTTTTTGACCTACGTACTTGGTATTCAAAAAGCCTTCAAAAGACAACGCTTCATTAAGCTTTCTTAGGATATGCTTTTTCGTATCCGGGGCAAAAGAAGCATGATTATCATTTTTATTCAGCCAATTCTGAATCCATTGATTTCTTTCCGGGTTTCTAACATACATGTATTCCACCCCGATGGCATCACAATATATAGACTCCAGATGTTTTACAACTTCTCTTAGTGAAGCTGGTCCGATTCCAATAATTTCACCTGCATTGAAAACCGTATCCAAATCTTCTTTCAGCAGCCCAAAGTTTTCTATATCAAGTGTCGGGTAATATTTTCTTCTATCCCTAACCGGATTGGTCTTGGTAAAGAGGTGGCCTCGACTCCTGTATGCATCTATTAATCGTACTACTTGAAATTCTTTATGAAGGCGTTGTGGCACCTCCATTTTTTCTCCTGTGGCAGGCACTTCAACCGTCACCATTTCTCCTTCGGAAAAACTACTAGCAGGCTCTGCGTTTTCCAGTCCAAAATCGAACCCTTGAAAGAAGGCTCGCCAACTAGGCTCAACACTATCAGGGTTAATTAAATATTGGTCATATAAATCCGCAAAAAAAGCGGTGTGCGCCGCATTTAAAAAGGAATATTTATCCATGTTATAATCTAACTGTCTCTTTTTGACAAAAATTTGTACAAAAGTACAATATTCTCAATTAATGCATATATGTTTTATGATTAATTAAGATAAATTTATTCGATTGTTGCATAGATAAAAATTCTTTTCTGAAATTGTTAAAACATTCACTTCTGAACTCTGTTCCAACAAATGTTCTTTTTACTAATTAACACTAATTCTGAAAAAACATGAAATTGTAAAAAGGATATATTTATCCGAAATATGACATTTATCATTATTTGCCTCCAAAAGCCCTCTTACATTTGACTAAAATTATTTTAAACCAATTCAGCAATGAAACACATCATTAAAATCTCACTTCTGGCACTCATTTTCTTAATAACGAGTTGCGGAGGTGAAAGCAAGAAGGAAAAAGAGGGTTTTTCATACGAGCAAAAAACCGAAAAGAAGGCTGCACCTCAGGCAACTGCTAAAAAAGAAACAAAAACACCGGCATCACAACGCGTTGATTTAGACAATAAAGGTATTGGACCTGTAAAATCAGTAACCATTTCTGAACAAATAAATACTGAAATGGCATCTAAAGGGGAAGCCCTATATAAACAATACTGTATGGCCTGCCATAAACCGGACAAAAAATTCATCGGACCTGCTCCTAAAGGAATATTAGACAGAAGATCTCCTGAATGGATCATGAACATGATCTTAAATCCTGAGCAAATGGTAAAGGAGGACCCCTTAGCCAAAGATCTTCTCGTGGAGTTCAATGGTTCACCTATGGCTAATCAGAACCTCACCGAAGAACAAGCAAGAGCCGTTTTAGAATATTTCAGAACCATTAAATAATAAGCTCATGAAAAAATCAATAAAAACCATTCTTTGCCTGAGCATTGGGATTACCATGTTCACGGGATGCAAACAGAACACGCAGGCACCAAGCAATAGTGCGTTGGCCTCCGATGTAGCCTCAAAGGTTTATGTTGCCCCTGGTGAGTACGACGAATTTTATGCTTTTGTATCGGGAGGATTTAGCGGACAAATGTCTGTATACGGCATTCCATCCGGGCGACTATTAAAGGTTATTCCGGTATTCTCTCAAGATGCAGAAAAAGGGTACGGTTATAACGAAGAAACCAAACCGATGCTGAACACCTCTTTTGGATTTATTCCATGGGATGATGCTCACCACCCTGAACTATCGCAAACTGCTGGTGAGACCGACGGACGCTGGGTTTTCATTAACGGTAACAACACTCCCCGTATTGCAAGAATCGACCTCACTACTTTTGAAACTGCTGAGATCATAGAAATACCGAACAGTGGAGGAAACCACAGTTCTCCATTCACTACCGAAAACACGGAATATGTAGTAGCAGGGACACGCTTCGCAGTACCCTACCCTCAAAAAGATATGTCCATAAAAGAATATAAAGGTAATTTCAAAGGCGCATTAACCTTTATTGACGTAGAAGAAGAAACGGGTCATATGGAGGTTGCTTTTCAGGTATTGATGCCCGGTTTCAACTACGATTTAGCACATTCCGGGAAAGGAAAATCACATGGTTGGACTTTTTTCACCACCTATAATACGGAGGAGAGTAACACACTTATGGAGGTGGGTGCCTCCCAAAACGACAAAGATTATATTGCGGCCATCAACTGGAAGAAGGCCGAAGAATATATTGAGCAAGGAAAGTTCAAAACAATACCGGCTCAATATGCCCACAATGTTTATGACGAAAAAACACATATTGCAACTTCTGAGATGAAGAAAGAAGTACGTGTATTGGATCCGGCTGAATGCCCTGGCCTGGTATACTTCTTACCTACACCTAAATCACCACACGGGGTTGATGTCGATCCGACTGGTGAATACATTGTAGGTAACGGAAAACTTTCAGCAGATTTAACCGTGCACTCATTTTCTAAAGTGTTAGCAGCCATTGAAAACAATAGTTTTGACGGCGAAGCCTACGGTATTCCAATTTTAAAAATGGATGAGATCGTTGCAGGCGTAGTAGAACAGGCAGGCTTAGGTCCGCTTCATACGGAATTTGATGGAAAAGGAAACGCGTATACCACCTTCTTCATCTCTTCAGAAGTTGTTAAATGGAATGTTGGCTCCTGGGAAGTTGCCGACAGGGCTCCAACCTATTATTCTGTCGGACATTTAATGATTCCCGGAGGTGATTCCAAAAAACCAGAAGGAAAGTACCTTGTTGCCCTTAACAAAATCACAAAGGACCGGTACCTACCTACAGGGCCTGAGCTGAATCATTCTGCTCAACTCTATGACATTTCAGGCGACAAGATGGAGCTATTACTCGATTTCCCTACCATAGGTGAGCCTCATTACGCCCAAGGAATTTCAGCGAGCAAAGTAATGAACAAATCTAAAAAATACTACCCTATCAATGAGAACGCACACCCTCATGCGACCAAGAGTGAGAGTGATGTTAAGGTGGTTCGCGAAGGCAATGTCGTACGTATATACATGACTGCAATTCGAAGTCACCTGAACCCGGATAATATTGAAGGTATCAAAGTTGGCGATAAGGTATATGTTCATTTAACTAATCTTGAACAAGACTGGGATGTACCTCATGGCTTTTCAATAATGGGTGCCCAAAATGCAGAACTTCTGGTTATGCCAGGACAAACTGAAACCCTTTACTGGGAACCAAAGCAGGAAGGAGTATACCCGTTTTACTGTACCGACTTTTGCTCTGCTTTACATCAAGAAATGCAAGGATATATAAGAGTTTCACCCGCTAACGCAAATGTACCTTTAAAATGGTCCATGGGTGATGATTAGTAATTAGTGGTTTCCTGTTGTTCTGAGGCAGGCCTCGCCTGCCTCTTAACTTCCAAAAAAATGAAAAAATGAAAAAGTTCGATAACATACTAATGCTACTGGCAGCACTCCTACTCTTATTGCTGTTTGTTTTCCCTATTTGGCAGATAACCCTTATCGCTCCTCAATATCCAGATGGTATATCATTATATATCTGGATTAATCAAATAACTGGTGACAGCCCTTCAACCTTGCAAAACATCAATATTCTAAACCATTATGTAGGGATGAAGTTTATAGAACCGGATGCCATTCCCGAACTCAGTTACTTCCCCTATATCATCGGAGGAATGAGTATAGCAGGCATCGTTATTGCCATCTGGGGAAAGCGAATTTTATATCTTATATGGTCCTCTGTACTTGGAATTCTAGGATTGTTAGGAATTTATGACTTTTACCTTTGGGAATATGATTATGGGCACAACCTTAGTCCTGAAGCACCTATCAAAGTACCAGGAATGGCTTATCAACCTCCTTTATTCGGCGAAAAATATTTATTGAATTTTTTAGCTAAATCATATCCTGAACTGGGCACTTATTTTATGTTTATCGCCATCCTTTTAGCTTTCACAGCTTTCTTCATTGGGCGAAGACGCAACAAAAAAATTAAGGCAGGGATTAAAGCAACACAGTTGGCAGCTATTTTAACACTACCTCTGACTATAGTTTCTTGCGAAATAAAACAGGCTCCGATTAATTATGGCTCTGATGCTTGTCATTATTGTAAAATGACCATTGTAGATCCACAACATGCAGCTGAACTGGTAAACAACAACGGAAAAGTTTTTAAGTATGATGCTATTGAATGCATGGTCAACTTCCTGCAAAATAATTCGACATCAGATTACACCTTATTCTTAGTGAATGATTACCAAAACCCCAAAAAACTGATCGACGCTAAAAACGCCAATTATGTAATTAGTCCAGCCATTAGCAGTCCGATGGGAGCAAACCTATCAGCTTTCAGTGAGCGTACTGAAATGGACAAGATCATTAAAGACGCGGGAGGAACGTATTACACCTGGGAGCAATTAAAGAATTATTTCAAAAACCAATAAACCTCATCGGGACATGAATCACCATACAATCATATCCTTGTTCGCGCTAATCTTTTTTTCTGTTGGAAATGGACAAACCATTAACGTTTGTAAAGATTGTCCTATTTCAGATTTAGCAATAGCCATAGAGCTGGCACAAAACAATGACACGATTGTAGTTTCAAATGATATTACCACCAATAAGCCTATTAGGATCAACAAAAACCTTACCCTCATAGGCAATGAATATCCAATAATGGACGGGATGAACGAACACGAAATTCTCACTGTTCAAACAGACTCTTTTACCATTAAAGGCTTTAAATTTCAGAATGTAGGACAGAGTTTCACCAAAGACCATGCAGCCATCAGACTAATAAAGTCTAAAAAATTCAAAATCGAAAGCAATCAATTCGAAAATGTATATTACGGCATCTTCCTTGAAAAATGCAGCAAAGGCCTTATCAAAAACAACATTATAAAAGGGAATGCCACGGTTGAATATAAATCAGGAAATGGCATTCACCTATGGCATTGTAACAACATTACCATAGACAACAATAAAGTATCGAACGTGAGGGATGGAATTTATTTTGAATTTGTAGATCACAGCAACGTAATTAACAATTCCAGTCATGACAATTTACGATATGGACTCCATTTTATGTTTTCAAACGAAGACCGCTATGAAAACAACATCTTTGAACGAAACGGAGCTGGGGTGGCGGTTATGTTTTCCAAAAAAATATCGATGCACGAAAATAAATTTCTCAAAAACTGGGGCACTGCTTCCTACGGTCTTTTATTAAAAGAAATATACGATGCTGAAATCACTCGAAACACCTTTGAAAAAAACACTATTGGTATTAATGCAGAGGGCTCAAACAGAATTGAGTATCTCGGTAACAACTTTATAGAAAACGGTTGGGCAGTAAAAATTCTCGGTGCTTGTTTTGACAATAACTTTACTAAAAACAACTTTCTCAACAACACCTTTGATGTTGCTTATAGCGGAAGATTGAACAACAATTCTTTTGAGAACAATTATTGGAGTGAGTATTCGGGTTACGATTTGGATAAAAACGGAATTGGCGATGTTCCACATCGACCCGTCAAGCTTTTTTCTTATATCGTAAATCAATCACCTGAAAGTATCATACTGTTAAGAAGTTTAATGATCGACGTGCTAAATTTTTCTGAAAAAGTTTCTCCAATTTTCACACCCACCGATCTATACGACAGCAAACCATTAATGAAAAAAGCCTTATGATCACGATTGAAAAATTACATAAGAAATTTGGCAGTTTAGAAGTTCTAAAAGGCATAGATCTGCAGATTAAAAGCGGTGGTGTATTTGCCATCCTAGGGCCGAACGGCTCGGGAAAAACCACCCTTATTAAAAGCATGCTGGGAATGGTAATTCCCAATAGTGGAGACATTTGGATTCAGGGAGAAAACATTAAGAAACAGTGGCGCTATCGGCATCAGGTGAGTTATTTACCCCAAATCGCTCATTTTCCAAAAAACCTAAAGGTTGCTGAACTCCTTAAAATGATCAAAAACCTTAAAAACAAACCTTGTGACGAAACCTCTTTGGTAGCTACTTTTAATCTGGCTCCATTTTTAAACAAAAACCTTGGTGACCTTTCGGGAGGTACCAAGCAAAAGGTAAATGCGGTCTTAACATTTATGGTCGACAATCCGATTATTATTATGGATGAGCCTACTTCCGGCCTCGACCCGGTATCTGTACTTGAACTTAAAAAAATCATTCTGGCGGAACGCGCCAAGGGAAAAACCATCATTATTTCTTCTCATATACTAAGTTTTATAGAAGAAATTTCGGATGAAATAGTATTTCTGCTGGACGGTAATATTTATTTCAAGGGGTCTGTGAGTAAACTCAAGGAAAACACTAATAAGTCTAATTTTGAGGAAGCAATTGCCTCTATTTTAACCACTAGTTATGCTTAAAATAATACGATATAGTTTTTTCGATCTGATAAGAAGCAGCTGGAGCTATGTTTACCTCCTGTTTTACCTTGCTCTCGGATTTGTACTGCTGTTTTTAAATAATGATATTTCCAAATCTGTTATTACCCTTATGAACATCATTATTGTTCTTACACCTCTTATTGCTACTGTATTTGGAATAATGTATTATTACGACTCCAGAGAATTTATAGAACTCCTCCTGGCACAGCCCATTAAAAGAACGAATATCTTTTTGGGTCAATATCTGGGTATTACTATTTCATTAAGCATGAGTTTAATTATAGGATTAGGGATTCCTTTTACCTTCTATGGCCTTCTCAATTCAGCAGCGATTTGGAATTTCAGCATGTTATTGATAACTGGTGTGTTTTTAAACTTTATTTTCGTAGCCTTAGCATATAATATTGCGCTCTACAATAACAATAAAATTAAGGGATTCAGCTATGTAATCTTACTTTGGTTATTCATGGCAGTCATTTACGACGGTATCTTCTTAATATCATTATTCATATTTAAAGACTATCCCTTAGATAATTTCTCTTTGGCAGCCACCATGTTTAACCCGATTGACCTTTCGAGAATTTTGATTCTACTAAAACTAGACATCTCAGCATTAATGGGGTATACCGGGGCTATCTTTAAAGATTTTTTTGGAACGATGCAAGGAGTGATCATTTCTCTATTAACCCTTGGAATCTGGATCATTATCCCCACCTTAAACATTTACCGAAAAGCTATAAAAAAAGACTTTTAAAATGGTTTCAACCATGCAATTAAAAACACCAAACTCACCACTACTTTCAATTAAGTAGAGTGGTTCATCTTTTTCATTTTTTGTTTTTTAGTTTTTAGCGTACTTGCCTTATTTCCATTCTGGAAATAAGGCAAGTTCTTTTTACTATCGTCCCACATTTTCAGAAGCCATCGTACCATCGTCTTTTTCACGATACATCCCTCCTTGTTAACTTTTATGATATAACAATGTTGGATTTTCTCAATTTTGTTTCGTAATTTGCTGATAGATCATCAAATATAACGTTAACACACCATTTCTAAGTCTATATAATGAGACGGAGATTTTTTTCTTTTTTATTATGAAAACCATCAAACTTTTAACATTGTTAGCTTTTTTATTTCTACTCTCAACACCTGCCAAGGCTCAGGTTCGTTATAATTCAGGTCAACAGGATTTTTGGCAAAATGTTAGGTTTGGCGGGGGTTTAGGTTTAGGATTCGGTAATGGATGGTTTAGTGGCACCCTGGCACCGAGTGCCATTTACCAGGTAAACAGTCAATTTGCTACCGGTTTAGGATTAAACTTTAGTTACGCAGATCAAAAAGACGTGTACACAGCAACCATTTTAGGCGGTAGCGTTATAGGTTTATACAATCCAATTCCGGAGATCCAGGTATCCGGTGAATTTGAAGAGCTTCACGTGAACAGAAAATTTGAATATATCGGAGACAATGTTCGCGATCAATACTGGGTACCCGCTTTATTCTTCGGATTGGGATACAGCACCAGGAATGTTACTTTTGGAATTAAGTACGATGTTTTACACGATGAAGACAAAAGTTTTTACGCCGATGCTTTTATCCCCTTCGTAAGGGTTTATTTCTAGGCGCTTAATATTTATTTTTATACCACACCTTTTGCCATTCTCGTTTTAGAATCAAATAGGTTATTTGCTCTGAAAGCAACAGCGTATCTGAACCATCGAGTTTCTTCACCTGTTGCTCCGACACATCAACTATATATAAAAGATTAAGGTAATCCGAAAACCGCTCATTGATTAGCTTATAAACAAACTCATGCAGTGTTTGTTTCAGGGTAGTTGAATCGATGTTTTTTTCAAATTCCACTTCTGTATTGGCAAGCACCAAATCTTTATTTAACTGAATTATCAGCTTTTCATACAAATGCTCCTTTTGTGCATTTGAAAGCAATGACTCACTATTTGCTATTTCTTCGGTCATGAATCAATCTTTATAAATCTTTCCGTCTTTCATTACAAAAACAACATTTTCCAGGGTTTTTACATTCTGGGTCGGATCTTCATCAACTGCTATAATATCTGCATAAAAACCCTTTTTCAACTGTCCGATCTTCATTTCTTCTCCCAACAATTTTGCCGCAACTACGGTGGCCGACTGAATCGCCTCCATTACGGGCATCCCTACCTCGGTCATATAGGCAAATTCCTTCCCATTCTCCCCATGCGGAAAAACCCCGGCATCGGTACCAAAAACAATCGGCACTCCTTTTTTATAAGCCTTCGCAAAAGTCCCTTGTATTTGCGGGCCTACCTCTCTTGCCTTGGGAGCAACAATTTCAGGATAAAACCCTTCCACTTCCGCTTTCTCAGCCACATACTTTCCTGCTGTAATAGTTGGTACCAGGTAGGCATCATATTCCTTCATCAGTTCCATGGTTTCTTCACTCATAAAAGTCCCATGCTCTATAGTTTTCACTCCCCCTTTAACAGCTCGTTGCATCCCCTCATCACCATGTGCATGTGCTGCTACCAACATCCCATAATCCTTAGCTGTTTCGGTTATTGCTTTCACCTCATCTATAAAGAATTGCGGATTTCTTCCACTTTTAGCCACGCTTAAAACTCCTCCGGTGGCTGTTATTTTTATCACATCGGCGCCGTTCTTATATCTTTGACGCACTGCTTTACGTGCATCTTTGGGAGAATTAACAACACCTTCTTTGGGCCCCGGGTCTCCGATGAGTTCTTTTTTACTTCCATTTGTCGGGTCTGCATGCCCTCCTGTAGTAGCGATGGCTTTACCTGCAGTAAAAATGCGCGGACCATCCACTAAACCTTTGTTAACAGCGTTACGAAGGGCAATATTTACACCTGATCCTCCAAGATCTCTAACCGTTGTAAAACCAGCCAGTAATGTTCTTTTTGCGTAAACTGCACTTTCAAAAGCGATATCTGCATCATTATATGTATAGCGTGCCATATATCGTTTAGGATTGGTTTCCCCCTCCAAATGCACATGCATATCCACCAATCCTGGTAAAACCGTTTTATCTTTTAAATCGACAATTATTTCATTAGATATTGGATCCAGGTAACCATCTTCAATAGCTTTTATCTGATCTCCGGAAACAACAATCGTTTTATTCACATACACCTTTCCTTTTTCGGTGTCTACCATTTTACCACAGTGTAAAAGCATATCTTGTCCGAAAACGACGGTTGAAACAATCGCAAACAGCAGGGTAGTAATATATTTCATGTTTAAAAGATTAAAGATTGGTATACCATAAAGGTATTATTTTTTCCGAATCTTTTGCTCCCATTTCCATGCAGAGGCCATGGCATCATCAAGTGTTGACACCGCCTTCCAACCTAACTCTTCGTTAGCCTTTGTCGTGTCGGCGTAAGCTTCGATAACATCTCCGGGTCTCCTTGGGGCTATTTTGTAATTAAGTTTCTGTCCGGAAACACGCTCAAAACTTTCGATTACCTCCATGACGGAACTCCCCTTACCTGTTCCCACATTAAACACTTCGTAGTTAGCTTTGTTAGCACCTTTTAATAATCTCTGCAAGGCCACAACATGCGCTTTAGCAAGGTCTACCACATGTATGTAATCGCGGATACAAGTACCATCGGGAGTTGGATAATCATCTCCAAAAACTGACAACTCCTGTCGTAAACCCATACCTGTCTGGGTAATGAATGGAACTAAGTTTTGAGGAACTCCAATTGGCAACTCCCCTATTTCAGCTGACGGGTGCGCTCCGATCGGGTTAAAATATCTTAAGGAAATAGCATTTAACTCATTGTATACTTTACAGGTATCACCAATGATTTCTTCCCCTATTTGCTTGGTATTACCGTACGGGGATTCCGCAGGCTTTACAGGTGCATTTTCAGTGATTGGAAGTTGATCTGCCTGACCGTACACGGTACAGGATGAACTAAAGATAAAATTTGCATTCCCTTTTTTCGAAAGCTCCTGAAGCAAATACACTAAGGTGTTAATGTTGTTTTCATAGTACAATAGCGGCTTTTCGACACTCTCTCCCACTGCTTTGGAAGCGGCAAAATGAATCACCCCATCAATATCCTGATGTTCTTCGAAGAACGCCTGTACTTTTAATTTATCGCGAAGGTCTAATTTTTCAAATTCTGGAGCTTTTTTTGTGATGCTGGTAATCCCGTCTAAAACTTCAATAGACGCATTTGATAAATTATCGATAATTACTACATCGAAGCCTGCATTTTGTAATTCTACAACGGTATGCGAACCTATAAACCCAAGTCCACCTGTTACTAATATTTTCAATGTTTCCGGTATTTATGACTAATTATTTGAATTCAAAAGTACAGAAAATTGCAGGGAGTCATTATAACACCCCACCTGTTCTTCCTATAACCTGTATTGTTTTTTGAACCACAAGAACTTTTAGTATCAAAAATAAAATGTAAGGAGATCACCTTCAGATAAAAAGGCCATCTTATTAACCTAAGACTACCCTAACCCAAATCATAGTCAGGGCAGACCTTATATATTTAGCGATTTACAAATTCAATAACTTTGGAAGTTATAAAATCAATTTGATCGTCATCCAGTTCTGTATGCATAGGTAAAGAGATAACCTCTTTTACCAATTGATTTGTTGTTTTAAATTCGGATTCATTATAACGATTATCCGAATAGGCCTTTTGCAGGTGTAGTGGTATTGGATAATATACTCCGCAAGGAATCCCATTTTCATTCAGGTACTTCACCAAATCATCACGTTTTCCGTTGGTAATTCGCAAGGTATACTGATGAAATACATGTTCCTCCTTTTTGTCTGAGAAAGAAGGAGTGATAACGTGCTCACATTCCTTAAGAGCTTCGGTATATTTTTTTGCTGCTAAATAACGTGCCTCATTATAAGCATCCAGATTTGGCAATTTTGCTCCCAGAACGGCTGCCTGAATACTGTCCAATCTAGAGTTAACTCCAACCACATCGTGATGATAGCGTTCGTACATTCCATGGTTTACTACACCTCTAAGGGTATGAGCGAGTTTGTCATCATTGGTGAATATCGCTCCTCCATCCCCATAACACCCAAGGTTCTTGGATGGAAAAAAAGACGTAGCTGCAACATGACCTATGGTTCCTGCTTTTTTCTGAGTACCATCTTCAAAGGTATAACTAGCACCAATTGCCTGCGCATTATCCTCTATCACAAAAAGATTATGTTTTTCAGCCAGCTTCATTATCGCCTCCATGTTGGCACATTGGCCAAATAAATGTACGGGAACGATGGCTTTAGTCTTCGGAGTGATGGCTTTTTCAATAGCCTCAATTGAAATATTAAAATCTTCTTCATTAACATCTACCAAAACAGGCGTAAGATTAAGAAGGGCTATAACCTCCACAGTGGCTGCAAACGTAAAATCGGCTGTAATGACTTCATCGCCGGGCTTCAAACCTAACCCCATCATTGCAATCTGTAAAGCATCGGTTCCATTAGCACATGGAATAACATGTTTAACATCTAAATATGATTCGAGATCTTTTTGGAATTGATGCACATACGGTCCGTTTATAAACGCACTGGTTTCTAAAACTTCATCTATAGAATTCTTTACGGTATCTTTAATCGCCTCGTATTGACCTTTCAGGTCAACCATTTGAATTTTCTTCATCCACTTAATTAGTTATATGAAACAATATTACAAAATTAAGGAACTGCAGCCAATGAATTTACCTAAAGAGATGTATTTTAGCAGCAAACTAACAAATGGTGTTTTTTATCTATAACATTTTAGTAATTATAACGGGAGGTTTACTACACATAGTTGCCTTATTCAATAAAAAAATAAAGCTATTCATCACCGGTAGAAAAGATGTTTTCAGGCATTTAAAAAGCAATATACATCCGTCCGATAAGGTGGTCTGGTTCCACACCGCTTCTTTAGGTGAATTTGAACAGGGCCTTCCGGTAATAGAGGAGGTTAGAAAACGATTACCTGACTATAAAATCCTGGTTACCTTCTTTTCTCCATCAGGATACGAGGTTAAAAAAAATACTGATGCAGCTGACATTGTAACCTATTTACCTCTGGACACCCGTTCTAATGCAGGTAAATTTATTGATATCGTTGATCCTGAATTGGTGATTTTTGTAAAGTATGAATTCTGGCCTAACTACCTTTCTGAATTAAAAAAACGAAAGATTAAAACATTGCTTATTTCAGCTATCTTCAGGGAAGATCAAGCCTTTTTCAAATGGTATGGAGGTTTTATGCGGTCTTCATTATCCACCTTTGATCATTTTTTCGTTCAGGACACCAACTCGAAAAAACTTTTGGAGGGTATTGATTACACCAACGCTACGGTTAGTGGCGATACAAGGTTTGACAGGGTTTCGGAAATTTTAAACAGAGACAACTCCCTCCCTTTCATTGAAACATTTAAAAGCAATGAACTTTGTATTGTCGCGGGAAGCACCTGGCCTGAAGACCATGAGCTACTGGCATCATTCATTAACAATGACACATCTAACACGAAATACATTATTGCCCCGCATAACATTAAAAACAAGGAGATCGAAAAGCTACAAGCTAACATTCTAAAAAAAACAGTCTTATTCTCTAAAAAAGATGATCAACATCTGGAGGAATACCAGGTTTTCATTATTGACACGATTGGCATATTAACCAAAATTTACAGTTATGCAGACATTGCTTATGTAGGCGGAGGCATGGGCACCACTGGACTGCACAACACTTTAGAACCGGCTGTATTCGGAATACCTGTAATTATTGGTAAAAACTATCAAAAATTCAAAGAAGCAGTTGATTTGATAGCCAATGGAGGTATCACCTCTATTAAATCTCAAGAGGAATTCAATAATATTCTTAAAATTTTAATAGAAAAAAACACCGTTAGGTTAGAGAAAGGTAAACTTAACGCTAAGTACATCGAAAAAAAGAGGGGCTCTAAAGACCTGATATGCAAATACATTGGCGAAAACCCCTCAAAAAACACCTCCTACTAAAAAAATGTTAAAAAACATTTTGAAGCTACTAAAAAAAATTGCACTTTCGCACTTTAGTTAATAAACTGATAAAACTCAAAACAAATCATGAAGAAGTCTATTTTAAACATCGCTCTTATCTTAGCACTTGGTACCTCACTAGTTGCTTGTAAAGACACTAAGAAAGCTGAAGAAGCTGCACAAGACAGCATCGAAGCTGTAGAAGAAAAAACTGAAGAGGCTGCTGAGGCTGTTAAAGAAGTAACTGAAGACGCTAAAGAAGCTGTAGAAGAGGCTGTTGATACTCTTGAAGAGGCTGCTGAGGAAGCTAAAGAAGCTACTGAAGAAGCTGCTAAAGATGCTAAAGAAGCTGTAGAAAACGCTGGAGAATAAATTTTCCTGCTTATACAACATTAAAGCCTTTCTCTTAAAACAGAAAGGCTTTTTTTATTTTAATTCCTTTTTGGTATCATAATTGTTTAACAAACTTTAAGACAGTATGTAACTGAATTTATTATTTTTACAACAGATTTTAAAGTATGAATAAACTACTTATATTACTTGCATCGATTTTTCTTTTACCGATTGAAACCAAAGCTCCAAACTCTCACAGTGCTTTTAGAGATGGTGAATGGTTTCAGTTCAGGATTCACTATGGAATTTTCAACGCGAGCTATGCCACTTTAAGTGTCAATGAAACTACGCTAAAAGGCAAGGATGTTTATCATGTAGTCGGGAAAGGAAGCACCACGGGCCTGGCGAGAATGTTCTTTAAAGTTGACGACAACTACGAAAGTTATTTTGACAAGGAAAAATTGATTCCCTATAAATTTATAAGACAAATTGACGAGGGTGGTTACACTAAAGATCTGGAGATCAATTTTAATCACGAGCAGGACAAAGCAACGGTCTTTAATCATAAGCACAACAGAACAACTACAATAAACACTCCTGATGGCATACAGGATTTAATCTCTGCATTTTACTATTTAAGGAACAGCTATGATTTTTCCAATTTTAAAATTGGACAAGAGGTTGACCTGGAGTTACTCTATGACGACGATGAAATTTTTAATTTTAAACTCAGGTTCCTTGGATGGGAAACCTTAAATACCAAGTTTGGAAAGGTACGATGTTTAAAATTCAGACCTTACGTACAATCGGGAAGGATTTTTAAAGAAAAGGAAAGTGTAACGCTCTGGGTTAGTGACGACAAAAACAGAGTACCTGTAAGAATCCAGGCAGATTTAATAATCGGTTCATTAAAAGCAGATCTCAATGCCTTTAAAGGATTAAAACACCAATTCAAAATTCAGTTAGACTAAAAAATGGAAATAAAACCTGAAATTGCAGAGAGGATAGCAAAGCTTGAAGAGAAGTATAAAAATTCAGGACAGGATCTTGGTTCATACCTTGACGGACTATTACACGACAGATACCTTACCTATTGGGACTATATTCATTTAGACACTTTACTGAGTCTTCAAATTCCCCGAACGCATTTCCCGGACGAGGAAATATTTATAATGTATCACCAGATCACTGAGCTTTATTTCAAACTGATCATTCATGAGCAAAAACAACTTATAGACGATAAGTTACAGCGAGCTGAGTTTTTCATTAAAAAGGTCAACCGTATCAACAATTATTTCAAGGCCTTAATTTCCTCATTTGAAATTATGATTACAGGCATGGAACGCGAACAGTTTTTACAATATCGTATGTCTTTGCTTCCTGCCAGTGGCTTTCAATCAGCACAGTATCGAATGATTGAGTTTTATGCCACCCCGATGCAAAACCTGGTACATCTTTCAATGCGGGATGAACTAGCATCGGAAAATGAACTTGAAACCCTGTATGAAAATATTTATTGGAAAAAAGGCGCAACGGATATAGAAACTGGTGAAAAAACACTGACTTTAAAACAGTTTGAGTATCGATACACTCCCAGATTTATGCGGATCGCGAATCAAGTAAAAAATTCGACGCTATACCAAAAGTATTTGCAATTACCTGAAAACGAAAAAAACAATAAAGATCTTATTAAGGCGTTAAGAACGCTAGACACTAATGCGAATGTGCATTGGCCACTGATGCATATGGGGTCAGCATATCGCTATTTAAGAAGAGAAAAAGAAACCATAGATGCCACTGGCGGAACCAATTGGAAGCAATTTTTACCTCCAAGTTACCAAAAAATCATCTTTTTTCCTGAACTTTGGAGCGATCAAGAAAAACTCGATTGGGGAAAGCAATGGGTCGATCATATGTTTAATCCTGAAAAATAAAGAATAAATGCTAAGGAAACTCTTGTTGGGAACGCTGGTATTGTTAAGTTTATCAGCATGTAAGAAAGAAAAGGAAGATGCTCATGTTGAAAAACAAGTAGTTATTGAAAAACCAAAAGAAGTTAAAGAATTCGGTTTTAACCTAAACAATTTTTTTGTTCTTCGCGACACGATCAAACAAGGAGATAGTTTTGGTGAGATTTTAGCCAAGAATAGAATCGATTATTCACTGGTTTACCAGATTGCGGAACAAACTAAGGATAGTTTCGACATCAGAAAGCTACAAGCCGGTAAACCTTATACCATATTATGTTCCAAGGATTCACTTCAAATCCCGCAATGCTTCATTTATCAACCAAATAAAATTGACTATGTGGTTGTAAACTTTGCAGATTCAATTCATGCCTATTCAAAGAAAAAACCCGTTAAAGTTGTTGAAAGGGAAGCCACAGGAACTATTACAAGCTCTTTATCCGAAGCTATTCTGGAAAAAGGAATGGACTATCAGGTATCGCATGAATTGGCGGACATATATGCCTGGACCATTGACTTCTTCAGATTACAGGCTGGTGATCGTTTTAAGGTAATTTACGAGGAACGCTATATCGATGATACTATATATGCAGGAATGGGTAAAATAAAAGCTGCCTATTTCGAGCATATGGATGAGTCTTTCTATTCATTTAGATTTAAAACAGACACAATTCACGACAGAAGTGACTACTATGATGAAGAGGCAAATTCATTAAGACGTTTCTTCTTAAAAGCACCAATAAACTACTCTAGAATCTCCTCCCGTTTTACAAAAAGACGTTTTCACCCTGTTCAAAAAAGATGGAAGGCACATTTAGGAACTGACTATGCAGCTCCAAGAGGCACTCCTATTTGGGCCACTGCCAATGGTATTGTGACAAAATCGAGCTACACCGGCGGGAACGGTAAATATGTTAAAATACGCCACAACAGCGTGTACGAAACACAATATCTCCACATGTCAAGGAGAGCTGTTAAAGTTGGTGAATATGTCAAACAAGGAGACATTATCGGTTACGTAGGAAGTACCGGATTAGCTACCGGACCCCATGTATGCTACCGTTTTTGGAAAAACGGAAGACAAGTGGATCCGTTCAGCCAGGACTTACCATCCGCAGAACCCATCAAACCCGAGATCAAAGAAAGATATCTTGAATTTGTCCAGCCTGTGAAGACTCGTTTGGACAACATCATTTTTGAAGAAGAAAAAGAAGAATATATTGCAGAATTAAACTAAACATGGCATTAAACAGCATTAACCCAACCCATACTGAAGTTTGGAAAAAACTTCAGAAACACCACCTTGAAATTAAAGACATAACAATGAAATCTCTCTTTGCTGAAGATAGCAATAGAGCTGATTCATTTACAATAAAATGGAATGACTTTTATGTAGATTATTCCAAAAACAGAATTACAAAGGACACGCGATCTCTGCTTCTAGATCTGGCAAAAGAATGTGAACTGGAAGATGCCATTAACAAGTATTTTTCTGGCGAAATCATTAATGAAACAGAAGGGAGAGCTGTACTTCATACAGCGTTAAGAGCTAAAGAGAGCGACAGTGTTTTAGTAGACGGAGTTAATGTGATTCCTGAAGTCTACGCGGTTAAGAATAAAATCAAAGCCTTTTCCAATTCAGTGATATCAGGTGAAAGAAAGGGATATACCGGAAAAGCATTTACCGATATCGTTAATATAGGCATCGGCGGATCAGATCTGGGACCTGCCATGGTTACTGAAGCTTTACAGTATTACAAAAATCATTTAAACGTACACTTTGTCAGCAATGTTGATGGCGATCATGTTCATGAGTCTATTAAAGGCTTAAACCCTGAAACCACTCTTTTCATCATTGTTTCTAAAAGTTTTACAACCCAGGAAACACTCAGTAATGCTCAAACGATAAGAAATTGGTTCCTGTCAGATCAATTTTCAACCGTTCAGGAAGATGTTGCGAAGCATTTTGTTGCTGTTTCTACCAACCTTCCAAAAATAGAAGAATTTGGAATCGCCAGCGAAAATGTCTTTCCTATGTGGGACTGGGTTGGTGGCCGTTTTTCATTGTGGAGTGCTGTAGGACTATCAATCGCTTTAGCGGTTGGTTATGATAATTTCGACAAACTCCTGGAAGGTGCTCACCAAATGGACGTGCACTTTAAAACCACCCCTTTCGAAGAAAACATACCTGTACAATTATCTCTTTTAAGCATTTGGTACAACAACTTTTACAACGCCGAAAGCGAGGTTATCATCCCTTACACTCAATATCTAAGCCGATTTGCTGCATACCTGCAACAGGGCATTATGGAAAGCAACGGTAAAAGCGTTGATCGAACCGGTAATTCAGTCGACTATCAAACGGGTACCATCATTTGGGGAGAACCTGGCACAAATTCACAACATGCATTCTTCCAATTAATCCATCAGGGAACCAAAATAATTCCAGCTGATTTTATAGGGTTTACAAATTCTTTACACAGAGATAAAGACCACCATAATAAGCTTATGGCTAATTTCTTCGCTCAAACCGAAGCGCTTTTGAATGGAAAAACAGCTTTAGAAGTGCAAAATGAGCTCGAAGGAAAAATGGACACTGAAGCTATTAAAAAACTTCTTCCTTATAAGGTTTTTGAGGGCAATAAACCATCAACGACCATCCTTATTGACGAACTTACCCCTGAAAGCCTGGGAGCACTTATTGCCATGTATGAACATCAAATATTTGTTCAGGGAGTCATTTGGAACATATACAGTTATGATCAATGGGGAGTTGAATTAGGTAAGCAATTAGCCACAAATATTTTAAAAGATTTGACCTCTGAAAACATTGAGAATCATGACTCATCTACCTGTAATTTAGTGAAATACTTCAAGAAAAATCAAAAATAATTGTTGATAATTCAGTTTATAAGTTAATTCGCCATAAGCCATACCGTTAGACCAATTGGCTACATTTGTTATGCACGTATAATATTTAACATTCTCTTAATATAATAGTATGTTAAATAGTAGAATTTTGCACCGTAAAAACAAATTTAACTAACAAATGAAGACAATTTACAATTGGATTTTTACAGCAGTATTTACCTTAGTAGCTACTGCTGCATTTTCACAAGGTACTGTTACAGGTACTGTAATTGATGGCGAATTCAATGAGCCATTACCAGGGGCTAATGTTATGGTTAAAGGAACCAGTAACGGCGCTTCGACCGATTTCAATGGACAGTTTTCAATTGATGTTTCCGGCAACTCAGGAACACTCGTGATCACTTACGTTGGTTTTGTAAAAAAAGAAGTTAATTTCACCCTTTCCAATGGCACTGCCAGTGTAGGCAACATTATTTTAAGTGCTGACGCACAAGAACTGGAAGGTGTTGTTGTTACAGGAGTTGCGGATATTGCTAAAGACAGAGAGACACCTGTTGCCGTATCGACCATTAAAGCTTCTGAAATTCAGGAAAAATTAGGTTCTCAGGAATTTCCTGAGATATTAAAATCTACTCCTTCGGTTTATGTTACCAAGCAAGGTGGTGGATTTGGTGATGCGCGTATTAACATACGTGGTTTTGACCAAAGAAATACAGCGGTTATGATTAACGGTGTTCCTGTAAACGATATGGAAAACGGATGGGTATACTGGTCTAACTGGGCTGGATTATCTGACGTAACATCTGCCATGCAGGTACAAAGAGGTTTAGGATCTTCAAAACTTGCCATTTCATCTGTAGGGGGTACCATTAACGTACTTACAAGATCTGCCGAAAGAAGCGAAGGTGGTTCGGTGATGGCTGGAGTAGGTAACAATAACTACCTAAAATTACTTACATCTTACAACACCGGTTTAATGGACAATGGCCTTTCTGCTTCCATACTTTTTAGCAGAACTGCCGGTGATGGTTATGCTCAGGGTACTTCGTTTGAAGGGTATAACTACTACTTTGCCTTAGGTTATAAGCCTAACAACAAACACGATTTTCAATTTACTGTAACGGGGGCACCTCAACAACACAATCAGAGAGGATTTGCACCTAGCATCAGTGACTACATCAGATATGGTCAGAATGGTGACCCTAATATAAAATACAACAGTGATTTCGGATACAGAAATGGCGAGGAATTCACTTTTAGTGGTAACTTCTATCACAAGCCTGTTACTTCATTAAACTGGGACTGGAATATTTCTGACAGCTCTACCCTTTCATCTGTTTTGTATGCTTCATTTGGACGCGGAGGATCAATCGGGTCCATTGGTAGAATTAATGGCGGAAGATCATACTACGGTCAGTTTAAAGACAGTCAGGGTCATGTTAGAGTTGACGATATAATTGCCTGGAATCGCGGTGTTGATGTTCCTGCTTTCGGAGATCCAAGACAAGGATATACCGGAGGTGGAGACCCTATGTACCAGGGAATGTTTGTAAATGGTGGTGATTACGATTCTCGTTATGTCGATGACGGTGGTCATATTTACGGAGGTCAAAACGGTATTTCTCAACGTTCTTCAGTAAACTCTCATAACTGGTTTGGCGCCATCATTAACTTTAACAACGAAATCAATGAGAACTGGACTTTCGATCTTGGAGCTGACCTAAGAACTTATAAAGGTATCCATTACAGAAGATTGGTTGATCATTTAGGAAGCGATGTATATGTTGACAATGACAACATCAATGAAAACTACAGGTTTATCAATGAAACATACGCTCCTACCATCGGAAATGTTTGGAATGTATTTAAAGACACCGATAAAGAAGTTAAGATCGATTACTTTAATGATGGTAAAGTAAACTGGGCTGGTGCCTTCGGTCAGTTAGAATACAAGAATGAGGCATTATCTGCTTTCGTTCAAGCGGCGATATCAAATCAAGGATTTAAAAGAATTGATTATTTCAACTATTTAGATTCTGATCCAGAGCAAGAGTCTGACTGGGAGAATTTCTTAGGAGGAAATGTAAAAGGTGGACTTAACTACAACATCAATGAGCAACATAATGTGTTCGCAAATGCGGGTTATTACTCAAAGCAACCTTTATTTGACGGGGTGTTTATCGACTATAACTCCAATACTGTAAATGAAGATGCCGTTAATGAGAAAGTTTTCGGACTAGAGTTAGGTTACGGATTCAGGTCAAGTAGATTCAGAGCCAATGTTAACCTTTACAGAACCTCTTGGAAAGATCGATTCTTATCAGAAGGTGTAACTGTTAGTGGTGATCAGGATGGATCTGCTAACTTCCAGGGTCTTGAACAAATTCACTCTGGTGTTGAAGTAGACTTCACCTATATGCCACATTCAATCTTCAACGTATATGGTATGGTTTCAGTTGGTAACTGGGAATACGGAGGCGATGTAGAAGCGAATGTATTTGACTCTGGTCAAAACCTGGTAGGCACTTATACCTTATACCTGGATGGTGTTAAAGTGGGAGATGCTGCACAATTTACTACAAGGTTAGGGGTAGATGTTGAACCACTAGAAGGATTAAAACTTGACGCTAGCTGGTATCATGCTGACAATCTATATGCAGATTTCGCAGGAGATAGTGGAGATTTTGTAGAGCAGTTTGGAAATCCTGATAACCAGGGAGCACTTCAACTTCCTGCTTACGATTTGATTGACGCCGGTCTATCTTACAAGATGCTTGTAGGTCGCGATAAATCTAAATCTGTTAGCTTAAGACTTAATGTTAACAACGTATTTGACGAGACTTATATTTCAGAATCCGAGACCAATGTTTTTGCTGAGCCTGGAGATGAAACCTATAATGGTATCAGCACCAGCAACAGAGTTTATTTTGGTTTTGGAAGAACCTGGAACTTTAGCTTACGATACAACTTCTAATTTTTTTTAGAATTCACATATAAATAAAACCCGGCATTTGCCGGGTTTTGTGTTTAATGAAAATACCTACATTTGTCTGGTCTAACAAATATTCAACTATGGCTCTCGATCATTTAAATGAAACTGTAGATTATTTAATAAATAAAGGATTCGACAATCCCGAAATTGGAATTGTTTTAGGATCAGGTTTAGGGAAACTTGTCAATGAGATCTCGAACCCGATCGTGGCTCACTACAATCATATCCCCTTCTTCCCTTTAGCTACTGTAGAATTCCATAGCGGCAAACTTATTTATGGAACGATAGAAAACAAAAAAGTAGTGGTTATGCAAGGTCGTTTTCATTTATACGAAGGATATGACCTTATCGATGTAACATACCCTATTAGGGTAATGCACCAATTGGGTATTAAAAAGCTTTTCGTATCAAATGCTTCCGGCGCCATTAACTTAGACCTGAAAAAAGGAGATTTGATGCTCATCGACGACCACATTAACATGTTAGGGGGATCACCACTGGCCTTTAAAGGGGTTTCCCAATTTGGTGAACGCTTTGCCGACATGAGTGAACCTTACGACCTTAAAATGAAGGAGCAACTACAATCCATTGCAGAAAAACAAGACATCGACTTAAAAAAAGGTGTTTATGTTTCTGTATTAGGACCACAGCTTGAAACTAAGGCAGAGTATAGAATGCTAAAAATAATCGGAGCGGATGCCGTTGGTATGAGCACGGTACCAGAGGTAATTGTTGCGAACCATTTAAACTTACCCGTGGTTGCCGTATCTGTTATAACAGACATAGGAGATCCTGACAATCTAAAACCTGTTAGCATTGATGAAATAATACAGGTTGCCGGTCAGGCAGAACCTGACATGATTCGTTTATTCAATGAACTTATTAAGCTACAATAAAAAAAGCCCTGATCGAATGATCAGGGCTTTTTTTAAGGCTTTATATCTTTTCGACATTATTTATTTTTCACCAACTGACTTTCCGAACTCCAGGTGGTAACATTTGCAATGCGATTGTCGGTATAATCAACTTCACTTAATTTACCATCAGACCAAAAGAACCATTTACCTGCTTTTTTACCCTGATCGTAATTAGCGATCGCTGTCTTTTTTCCTTCCTTATCATAAGAGACCCATTCTCCCTGCAACTTTCCATCTAAATAGAAACCCGTTTGAGCTACTTCCCCATTACCGTGAAAATAGGTAGCTTTAACCATATTGTCCTGCTTTTCGAAAATAGGTTCTATTTTTTGTTCTTGAGCAAATAAAACTACAGAAAACAAAAGTGCTAATGTTAATGTTATATTTTTCATAGTATATGTTTTTAAAGTGCTTTTGCCGACCCTTTTGTTTACATTATACTAACAAATATAACTAATTTTTACCTTAAAGCAACATTCACGTAACATTAAATTAACATTAAAACGGTAATCCACTCATTCAAAACACCTTAAAAAATATCTTTCACTGAAAAACATCACGAAATGATCGAATTTTTAATAAACGAGAGCGTCCCAATATGGTTATAAAAAGCTCATTAAAATCTAAAATGATCTTATATAACTTATTACCTTTGCAGGATTAAAATCTGATTTAGAATGTTTAGATCTTATACATGTGGCGAACTACGCTCAGCAAATATAAATGAAGAAGTTACCTTAGCAGGTTGGATACAAAAATCAAGAGATAAAGGATTCATGATCTGGGTTGATCTCAGAGATCGATATGGCATTACTCAACTTATTTTTGATGAGGAGAGAACCCCGAAAGATGTTTTTAACCAGGCTAAAGAACTTGGTCGTGAATATGTAGTTCAGATAAAAGGAACTGTTATTGAACGAGAATCTAAAAACAACAATATCCCTACCGGAGAAATTGAAGTTTTAGTCTCAGACATTAAGGTGCTAAATGAAGCTGACACCCCTCCTTTTACCATAGAAGATCAAACGGATGGTGGTGAAGATTTAAGAATGAAGTATCGTTATCTTGACATTCGGAGAAACCCTGTTAAAAATAAACTTATATTTCGTCATCAAGTGGCTATGCAGGTTCGCAACTACCTTTCGAATGAAGGGTTTATTGAAGTTGAGACCCCATATCTTATAAAGTCTACACCTGAAGGGGCAAGAGACTTTGTGGTTCCTTCGAGAATGAACGTAGGTCAGTTTTATGCATTGCCGCAATCGCCACAAACCTTCAAACAACTTTTAATGGTTGGTGGAATGGATAAATATTTTCAGATCGTGAAATGTTTCCGCGATGAGGATTTAAGAGCAGACCGACAACCGGAGTTCACACAAATAGATTGTGAAATGGCCTTTGTTGAGCAAGAAGACATCTTAACTATTTTTGAAGGCTTAACACGTTACATATTAAAAGAAGTTAAAGGTGTTGAATTAGCTCAATTTCCAAGAATGACCTATGCCGATGCTATGCGTAAATATGGAAATGACAAGCCTGATATTCGTTTCGGAATGGAATTTGGCGAATTGAACAGCGTGGCTCAACATAAGGACTTTAATGTATTTAATACTGCCGAGCTTGTGGTTGGAATTGCAGTTCCCGGAGGTGCTTCATATACCCGAAAAGAAATTGACAAACTAATTGATTGGGTAAAACGCCCTCAGGTTGGCGCCAAGGGAATGGTTTACGTTAAGTGTAATGAAGATGGAACCTTTAAATCTTCGGTAGATAAGTTCTACGACCAGGAAGATCTTGCTAAATGGGCTGAGGCTACAGGTGCCAAAGCCGGTGATTTAATCTGTGTTCTTTCTGGAAATATTAATGAAACCAGGGCTCAGTTAAGCGCGCTTCGCATGGAGCTAGCCGAAAGACTTGGATTAAGAAACCCTGAGGAATTTGCTCCTTTATGGGTTGTCGATTTCCCGTTACTGGAGTGGGATGCAGATACAGAAAGATATCATGCCATGCACCATCCTTTTACCTCTCCTAAACTAGAGGATGTGGAATTATTAAATTCTAATCCGGGAGAAGCAAGAGCCAATGCTTATGACCTGGTTTTAAACGGAAATGAAATTGGAGGAGGATCAATTCGTATTTTTGATCAGGAATTACAAAGTAAAATGTTCTCTTTATTAGGATTCACCAAAGAGGAAGCTGAAGCACAATTCGGCTTTTTAATGAACGCCTTCAAATATGGTGCTCCGCCTCACGGTGGTATTGCATTTGGATTTGATCGCCTGGTTGCCATCCTTGGAGGTCAAGAGACCATTAGAGACTATATTGCATTCCCTAAAAACAATGCAGGACGCGACGTTATGATCGACGCTCCGGCTCCAATTGATGATGATCAATTAAAAGAATTATGCTTAAAACTTGATGTTTAAGCATTAATAACTAAATACTTATCCCGCTATATGCGGGATTTTTTTTCATCTTTGTTATTTCAAAAGCAATTATAGCTGCATTTAAACTATGCCTAATCAAAAGAAATCTTTATTAGCCAAGCTATTAATATGGCGCGCGAAACATATATCGCATCGCCAGTTCATACTTATGCTCAGTGTTCTAGTCGGGTTCACATCTGGTGTTGGAGCATTGGTATTAAAGAATTTCACTCACTTCATTCAGCATTTACTGGAAGGCAACCTGGTTCAGTATTACCATCATGCCTTTTACTTTATATTTCCCATAATTGGGTTTGGCATTGTTTATCTCATTATGAAGTATGTGATCAGGAATAAGGTAAGTCACGGTATCCCCTCTACCCTTTATGCTATTTCAAAACGAAAAGGCATTATGAAGCAGTATCAGATGTTCGGGAGTATATTGACTGCTCCGATCACTGTTGGTTTTGGGGGTTCGGTAGGACTGGAAGGACCTACGGTTGCAACGGGAGCTGCCATCAGTTCGAATATAGCAAGGTTGTTTCACATGAACCAACCTACCAGAACACTCCTTATAGGGTGTGCCGCTGCGGGGGCACTATCATCGATATTCAAGGCACCGATCGCTGCCATTATTTTTGCAATTGAAGTGTTCAGTCTTGACCTAACGCTGACATCATTAGTACCGCTCTTACTAGCTTCGCTATCAGCTATTCTTACTTCCTATTTTTTCTTTGGGGATGATATTTTACTCCCCTTTCGTATAGAAGACAAGTTTATCATTGCGGATGTTCCTTATTTTATGATTTTAGGGGTTATTGCCGGGTTGGTCTCTATATATTTCTCTAAGGTATATGAACATATTCATCGCTTCTTTGACCAGATTGAATCTCCTTTTAAAAGGATTATTATAGGTGGTGTGGGTATTGGCTTTCTGGTGTTTCTTATACCTCCCTTATACGGGGAGGGCTTCGACGTTATGAACAACATTATCAAAGGAGATCTCGTTGCTGCCCTAAAGGGCAATATTTTTAATATGGACCTCAGTAATAACTGGAATGTAATTGCATTATTGGGCGGTTTGGTGTTATTCAAAGTGGTTGCGAGCAGTATTACTTTTGGTGCAGGCGGGGTTGGTGGAATATTTGCGCCTACCTTATTTATGGGGAGTATTCTCGGGAATTGTGTTGCCAAAATAATCAATAGTTTTGGCATTCTGAACACTTCGGTTTCTGAAAGTAATTTTACCCTGGTAGGAATGGCAGGTCTGATGGCAGGTGTCCTTCACGCTCCACTTACAGCAATTTTCCTCATTGCGGAATTGACCGGCGGATATGAACTCTTCATTCCACTTATGATCACAGCGGCGATATCGTATTCTTTCACTAAATATTTTGTATCCCACTCCGTTTATACTATGGAATTAGCGCGAAAGGGAGAACTTATCACCCACGATAAGGATCATGCGATCTTAACTTTTATGGATCTGGAAAGTGTGATTGAGAAAAACTTTATGCCTGTACATCCGGAAATGACCTTGGGAGCTATTGTCCACAAGGCTGTTGTGAAATCAAAAAGGAATATTTACCCGGTATTGAACAAAAAGGATAAAACTCTTGAAGGCGTTATATTACTGGATGATATTCGTCCTATTATGTTCGACCAGACCATGTATGAATCTGTTCTGGCCTCGGATGTTATGCAAACACCACCTGCTATCATAGAAATGGAAAAAGATAAAATGACCACCGTCATGAAAAAATTCCAGGATAGTGGCGCCTGGAACTTACCGGTCACCAAAAATGGCATTTATGTTGGTTTTGTTTCAAAATCGAAGCTCCTTACCGCTTATAGAAGAAAGTTAATTAACTTTGCGGTATAACTAGCAGATTTCACTTATATGAAACGATTTCTTCAGATATTATTTGTTGCCATCATAGGCGCTATTGCAGTCGGGTTTTATTTCAAAATGAACGATAATAATGTTACCGGAGATCGAATCGTTGGTATTGGGGTACTTGCCATTGCATTCATTTTAATACCTCTTTTCATCTATCACAGATCGAAAGGAAAGAAAATTCAGGACTATATGTTTACCCAGGAAAACATCGACAAAATGAACAAAAAAAATAGCAATCACCCTGAAAATCAATAATTTTTTCAAAAAAAACATTCTTTTTACTTGCTGTATCATATTAAATATTACCTTAGCACCATCTAATTAATTTTTTATTTTTTTATAATGACTGGTACAGTAAAATTTTTCAATGATTCCAAAGGTTACGGATTCATTACCAACGATGAAACAGGAAGTGATATCTTTGTTCATGTAACTGCATTGAACGGAGTAGAACTTAACGAAGGAGACAAAGTAGAATATAACGAAGAAGAAGGCAAAAAAGGAAAAGTTGCCTCTGACGTGAGAGTTATAGGATAATCATATTTTATTTTGGAAAAAATTAAAGCGCAACATTGGTTGCGCTTTTTCTATTTTATGCCCCCTGGGGATTACTGAATTAATTTAAATTTCTTTTCTCAATAAAAAAACGCTTCATAAGTGTCGCGGCTTCATTTTCCATTACCCCTCCAATAATTTTAGTTTTAGGATGTAAGGTAGTTCCCAAGGTTTCAAACCCTCGCTTTTCATCTTTTGCTCCATAAACGATTTTGGAAATCTGACTCCAATACAATGCTCCGGCACACATTTGACATGGTTCTAAAGTGACATACAAGGTACAATCGATAAGATATTTCCCTCCTAAATAATTAGCTGCAGCGGTTATCGCCTGCATTTCGGCGTGTGCCGTTACATCATTTAAGGTCTCGGTCAGGTTATGTGATTTGGCAATTATCTTGTTGTCTATTACAACTACTGCTCCCACAGGCACTTCCCCTTTATCAAAAGCCATCTCTGCCTCTTGCAAAGCCTTCTTCATAAAATAATTATCATCAAAAGGATTCATCATGCATCAAAAATACAATTTCAACTCGTACTTTTGCCTAATGGCATCAAATTTACTCACATCTATTAACACTCCGGATGACTTGAAAAAGTTAGCTCCTGAACAGCTACCTCAGCTGGCAAAGGAGTTAAGATCCTTTATCATTGACATACTCTCTGTTAAGGAAGGACACCTGGGAGCAAGCTTAGGTGTGGTCGAGCTAACCATCGCTTTACATTATGTTTTCAACACACCGGATGACCTTTTAGTTTGGGACGTTGGGCATCAAGCTTACGGACATAAAATCCTAACAGAACGAAGGGAGGTCTTTCACACGAACAGGCAGCTCAATGGGATTAGTGGATTTCCTAAACGTTCAGAAAGTAAATACGATACTTTTGGAGTCGGCCATAGCTCCACAAGCATTTCAGCAGCATTGGGAATGGCTATCGCCTCTAATCTGAAAGGTTTAACAGACAGACACCATATAGCTGTAGTCGGAGACGCCTCTATTGCAAGCGGAATGGCTTTTGAAGCGCTGAACCATGCCGGGGTTTCAGATGCTAATCTCCTGGTTATTCTTAACGACAATACCATTGGGATTGATCCAAGTGTTGGTGCACTTAAAGAATATTTAACCAATGTTAAAGAGCGTAAACTTCGCAATCAACAAAACATTTTTGAGGCCTTAAACTTTAATTATTCAGGACCGATTAATGGCCATGATATTGATATTGTAGTTAATGAGCTTAGTCGTCTTAAAAAAATTAAGGGCCCCAAATTTCTGCATATTATCACCACAAAAGGCAAGGGATTAAAAAAGGCAGAACAAGATCAGGTTCGTTATCACGCTCCAGGAAAATTTGACAAGGTAACAGGCGAATTGGCTCCAAAGACAAATAAGGTTCAACCACCTAAATTTCAGGATGTATTCGGGCGTACTATTGTAGAGTTAGCCCAGAAAAACAAAAAGATTGTAGGGATTACCCCTGCCATGCCAACAGGTAGTTCTTTAAAATTCATGATGGATGAAATACCAGACCGAGCCTTTGATGTTGGTATTGCCGAACAGCATGCCGTGACCTTAGCGGCCGGAATGGCAACAGAGGGACTGATCCCTTTCTGTAATATTTATTCCACATTTTTACAACGTGCTTATGACCAGGTCATTCACGATGTAGCCACCCAAAACCTACCGGTCATCTTTTGTTTAGACAGAGCAGGATTAGTTGGGCAGGACGGGGCTACCCACCATGGTGTTTTTGACATCGCCTACCTAAGGTGCATCCCTAACCTCATTATTTTTGCTCCTGCCAATGAGACGGAGCTTAGAAACATAATGTATACCGCTCAGCTAGGACTTAATCAACCGATAGCCATTCGATATCCCAGAGGAAGAGGGATTTTAAATGAATGGCGAACTCCTTTTGAAAAAATTGAAATAGGAACAGGAACGCTCCTGAAAGAAGGGAGTAGTATTGCAGTTCTTTCGCTAGGCTTTATAGCTAAAAACGTTACAGAAGCAATTAATCGATTTAATAATGAGAAAATCGCTCACTTTGGCATGCGTTTTGTGAAACCTTTGGACGAAAACTTGTTGCATCATATTTTCAAAAAATTCAATACGGTCATCACGGTTGAAGATGGTTCCATAAAAGGTGGATTTGGAAGTGCTATTGCCGAATTTGCAGCTGAACACCACTATACATCAACTATAAAATCGTTGGGGGTACCGGATAAATTTATCGAGCATGGTACAGTAGAACAATTACAAGAAATTGTAGGTATTGATACTAATTCGATTGAAGAAACTTTGCAACAATTTTTATAACGTTATTTTTTTTATCAATTTTGCGTCGCTAAATCACTAATAATGAAACAGTTTGTAGTTTTATTTTTCCTTTTTTGTTGTTATTTCTCATATGCTCAGGTAGATACACTGACAGTTATTAAAAGAGACACTATCGTAAACACCAAAGACACCCTGATTATTAAAAACTATTATTTTATTTCTAAGGTGGATTCTTTGATAAAAAAGATAGCTCCTCCAATTGTAAAGGTTGATTCGGCGGCCATAAAAAAAGATTCTGCGCTTGCTGCGAAGGATACCGTTCCTAAATCTAACTGGACTAAAGAAAACAAACTAGGACTCAGTTTAACTGAAGTTGCTTTTGTAAACTGGAATGCAGGGGGAAATAATTCCTTCTCTGCAATATCCCGCGCGAATTTTGTTCGTAAATACAAAACTCCAATGGTTTCCTGGAATAATGAATTAAGACTTAGCTTTGGTCTCAATGCTCAGGAAGGAAGAGAGTTACGAAAAACCGATGACAGGATCGAGTTTAACTCTACGGCAGGTTTTAAGCGAAAAGAAAAGTCAAGCTGGTATCATTCTGCCAAATTTAATTTTAGAACCCAGTTCAGTAACGGTTATAAATATCCGGATACCGATAATCCTATTTCACGTCTTATGGCACCAGGATATCTTTTTATAGGTATTGGTGCAGAATACATTGAAGACAAGCCTGATTTTAATTTATATATATCTCCATTAACGCAAAAATCAACCTTTGTATTAGATCAAGGATTGGCGGATAAAGGGGCTTTTGGTGTTCAGAAAGCCAAATACGACATGGATGGAAATCTTATCCAACACGGTAAAAACATCTATACGGAGGTGGGTATTCTCATAACGAACTCCTTTAAAAAGGAGATCTCTAAAAACATGAACTTCAACAACCGACTCAACCTATACACAGATTACCTGAATAGTTTTGGTAATGTTGATATTGACTGGGAAATGTTGCTTGACCTAACGGTAAATGAATATGTTAAAGCCAATATTGGAACACATATCATATACGATAACGATGTTAAATTCAAAGAATCTGAAACTCCTGAAGGAGAGGTTGACAAATACGGAGCAAGAATTCAGCTTAAGCAATTACTAGGCGTTGGAATTTCATATTCCTTCTAACTTATTGCTATTTAATCATTCTCTTTTTCTTCCTCATTTTCTTTATTCTTTTTTTTGAGGAAGGAAAAGAACCCTTTGTTCTTTTTCTCTCCGAATTTCTTTTTAGGCGCCTCTGCACCAAACAAACGTTCAAAGAAGGTCTCTTCCCTTACCGGATCACATTCGAGAGCTGCTAAAACTTCTTCTGAAGGTTTCTGGAACTTAGCATTCGAAATGGATTGAAATTCATTATCTGAATTAAGCTTTTTAAGAAAAAGCGCCACATTAGGCAATGCTGAATTGGCTCCTTGTCCAATACCCGTATTACTAAAACCGATTCTGTGATCATCATTACCAACCCAGGAGGCCATTACCAGCTTTGGCGTAACACCAACGAACCATCCGTCTTTATTGTTCTGGGTGGTACCTGTTTTCCCGGCCATATCATTTTTTAAACCATACCTACTTCTTAACCTAACTGCAGTCCCTTCATCTACCGTAGCCTTTAGCATCTCTATAATGGTTTCCCTGGTATTCTCAGAAAATGCGGGTTCTTCCATTGTATTTTCAGCCTCATGTTCCCACAAAACATTCCCTGCTTTATCTTCGATTTTTGTTACCAAATAAGGTTGCACAGAAACTCCATTATTTACATATCCCGTATAGGCCGATGCTAATTCAATCAACGACATTTCTGCCGTTCCGAGTGCCAATGAAGGGACTTCCGGCAACTTGCTTTTAACCCCCATTTTACGAGCTTGATCGACTACCGCATCAATACCTGTTTCATCCATAACCTTTACTGCTATGGTGTTTATGGAATTGCTCAATGCTTTCTCAAGCGAATACTTGACTTCTATATCCTCTTCTTTCTGAGTGGCATTTTCCGGTGTCCAGTCTTCTTCCCCTTCATAGGTAATTGCTTTTAGAGAGAAGTACGTACACGGATCCATTCCATTCTCTAATGCTGCGGTGTATACGAAAGGCTTAAAGGTCGAACCAACCTGTCTTTTACTTTGAATGACATGGTCGTACTTATAAGACTGAAAGTCAATTCCACCGACATAGGCACGAACAGCTCCCGTATGCGGATCCAAGGCAACAAATCCTGTATTCAGAAATTTTAAATAGTGAGATATGCTATCAAGTGTAGACAAGTTTTTTAATTCTTCACTCTTCCAGTCAAAAACTTTCATTTTTTTCTTGAGTTTCAGGGAGTCAAGAATTAACTTTTCTTCAAGCCCTTTCTTTTTCAATCGCTTATATTCGGGCAATTTTCTGGCAGACTCAAGAACGATCTCATTATTTTTCCATGGTTTTCTCTTGCCATAGGCATTTTCAAACTGTGATTGCAAACGACTCATATGTTCTTTCATAGCAGCTTCCGCATATTCCTGCATATCTCTATTAAGGGTGGTATGCACCCGTAAGCCATCCTTATATAAGTCGTATGTTCCTCCATCCTCCTTTTTAAGGTCTGCAACAAGCAATGCAGCCTCTTTTCTAACTTGTTCCCTGAAATAGGGTGCCAACCCATCATTGGCATTAAAATACTGATAGGAGAGGGCTATTTTGTTTTCTTTAACTTCCCTGGCCTCTTCTTCTGTAATAAACTTGTATTTTACCATTTGCTGCAATACCACATCTCTACGGAATTGACTTCGCTCCGGAAACAACCTGGGATTATAGCTATGTGAAGCCTTCAGGCTACCGATCAAGGTGGCTGACTGTGATAAGTTTAACTGAGTCGTGGAACAATTGAAAAACTTTTGTGCTGCACTTTCTATTCCATAGGTATTATCACTAAAAGGAACGGTATTTAAATAAAGGGTAAGGATTTCTTCTTTTGAATATATTTTTTCAATTCTTCTGGCAATTATGGCTTCCTTCATTTTAATAACCGGCATACTAAAGATTCCATAGTTATCTCTACCATAAAGATTTTTGGCCAATTGGGTTGTAATGGTACTTCCACCTCCGGAAGAATCATCTCCTAACAAAATGGATTTAAAGAACACTCTTCCTAAACTTCGGGTATCGAGTCCTGAATGTTCATAAAAGCGCACATCTTCAGTAGCGATCAGGGCATCGATTAAATGTTGTGGGAGCTCTTCAAACTTTACAGATTGACGGTCAAAAACAAAGTATTTACCTATAAGTTCATTATTTTCATCTAAAACAAGACTTGCCTGCGCTTGTTTTAATTCCTTTAACTCTTCTACCTTGGGTAATTTTCCCCAGAAACCTGCATAAACAGATAAAAAGAACAGAATACCCAACAGAAAGCATGCGCCAATAATTTTTAAGAACAATTTCAAGAATTGCTTCTTCTTACTTTTACCCATATTTTAGGAGTAGGTTTAAATCTTAACTCGTTTAATATACGACAATAGGGTCTTAAAGAGATGTTAACGTTATGATTATCCCCGAAATAAAATCAAAAACAGGGGATGAAATATAACTTTCATCCCCCATCACAGTTGAGTTACTAATAGCAATCTTGGGTTTTCTTATTTACGTTTTAAATATTGCGCTCTCAGCATTTTCTTTTTCAGGTCACTTACATTTGTCGTTGTTCAGTATAAATACCTGAAAAATCAAAGTAAGCTCAATACTTTAAACAAGGGAGAAACCCTCCCCCCAAGCCCAATTTATTTTCTCAAAAAAATTGTAATGAATAGTTCCTCCCTGTATTGTATATGAAAAATGTGTGTATGCAATCCCTTCAAGAAGGTCTTACATATATTAAGACACGGTCAATTCAGAAAAGTCACTTTTAAGTAAAAAAGAAAAGGCTGATAGTCGCACTAAATCATAAAAGGCTAAAAACAAGCTGATTATACGCCAAAAAAAAAAGCTTCTCAAATTGAGAAGCTTTCTGTGCGGGTGAAAGGACTCGAACCTTCACACCTTTCGGCACTAGATCCTAAGTCTAGCGTGTCTACCAATTTCACCACACCCGCGGTTATTTTGTGGGTGCAAATATAAATCAATTTTTCAATTTTCAAACCCTAAATGCATAAAAAGTTCTTTTTGTACTTTTGGAAAAACTGAAAATTTCTTCATGGACACTATTAACGAGTATATTGATCAACATAAAGATCGATTTATAAACGAACTTATTGAGTTATTAAAAATACCTTCAGTAAGTGCTGATTCCGCTTTTACACAGGATGTACTTGACACAGCCAAGGCTGTAAAAAACGCACTTGACAAAGCAGGTTGCGATAAAACGGAGATCTGTGAAACACCAGGTTATCCGGTTGTATATGGTGAAAAAATTATTGATCCAAAGTTACCAACTGTATTGGTGTATGGTCATTATGACGTTCAACCGGCAGATCCGTATGATTTATGGGACTCCCCTCCTTTTGAGCCGACGATTAAAAAAACAGAGTCGCATCCTGATGGGGCTATCTATGCTCGTGGTGCCTGTGATGACAAAGGACAAATGTATATGCATGTAAAGGCCTTAGAGTACATGACCCAGACAGGTAATTTGCCTTGTAATGTTAAATTCATGATCGAAGGAGAAGAAGAGGTTGGAAGTGAAAACCTGGGGTGGTTTATTGAGCGTAATCACGAAAAATTAAAGAATGATGTTATTCTCATTTCAGATACAGGAATGATCGCAAAAGATGTACCTTCTATTACAACAGGGCTTAGGGGGCTTAGTTATGTGGAGGTAGAAGTTACCGGTCCTAACAGGGATTTACATAGTGGGTTGTATGGTGGCGCTGTTGCGAACCCTATTAACATCTTAACCAAAATGATTTCATCGCTTCACGATGAGAACAATCATATTACCGTACCCGGATTTTATGATAAGGTAGAAGAACTATCTGCCGAAGAACGCGCTCAAATGGCCGAAGCTCCATTTTCTTTGGATGCTTATAAACAAGCTTTAGACATTGACGATGTGTACGGAGAGACCGGATATACTACTAACGAACGTAACTCTATTCGTCCGACCCTTGATGTAAATGGTATCTGGGGTGGTTATATAGGAGAAGGAGCTAAAACAGTTATCCCGAGCAAAGCTTATGCGAAAATATCTATGCGCTTAGTTCCTAACCAGGATTGGCAGGAGATTACAGAACTTTTCAAAAAACACTTTGAAAGTATCGCTCCGAATGGCGTTAGGGTAAAAGTTACTCCTCACCATGGGGGTCAGGGTTATGTTACCCCTATTGACAGCCTAGGGTATCAGGCTGCTTCAAAAGCTTACGAAACTACCTTTGAAAAGACACCAATACCGCAGCGAAGCGGAGGAAGTATTCCGATTGTCTCATTATTTGAGAAGGAGTTAAAAAGTAAAACCATCCTAATGGGCTTTGGTTTAGACACCGATGCCATTCACTCTCCGAATGAGCATTTTGGGGTATGGAATTATCTCAAGGGTATTGAAACCATTCCATGGTTCTATAAATATTTTACCGAATTGAATGACTAACTACTTAAAACTTCCGACCTAAATGAAAATTTTAAAAAACACTACCGGAAACGTTACACTCAGTATCGTTTCCGCACTTTTAATGATCGGTTGTACGGAAACCCAAACTAAGGAGGCCATTACAACCGCAGACTACCAGGATGCTGCCAAGCACCTTTCTTCTAATTTAAATCAATATGTATATGGCTCTGCTGAACGTGGTCGTTGGACAGGCGATTCCATTTACACCTATCAGAAGAAAACAAAATCAGGAAAAGAGTTTATCACGGTGAACACCAATACTTCGGAGAAGCAAGCTGCTTTTGATCATCAGAAGCTTGCTGAAGCCCTTGCTGGTGTACTCGAAGTGGATGTTAAACCTGAACTGCTTCCGTTTTACGGTATTTCACATACGAGTCATAACACGATCGAATTCAGTATCGATGGTAAAACCTATAGCTGTAACCTGGATGATTATAGTATTTCGACCGTTGAAGCCTCTAATAATGGGAAACCTAATCGTAATGAATATGTAGCACCAAACGGAAAAATAGCTGCCTATATCAGTGATCATAACTTATGGGTTCGAAATCTGGAGACCGGAGCGAAAACACAGCTTACCTCCGACGGAAAACAAGATTATGGTTATGCAACCAACAATGCAGGCTGGATCAAGAATGATCGTCCGGTTTTAAAATGGTCGCCAGACTCTGATAAAATTGCCACTTTTCAGCAAGATGCCAGAGGCGTTGGAGAAATGTATCTTACCAGTACTAAAGTTGGTCACCCTGATTTAGAGGCATGGAAATATGAATTACCCGGAGATAGTATCGTATTCATGTTGGAGCGCGTTATTATCGATATTCCTACCCGAAAAATAACTCGTTTAAAAACAAATGCCGATTATCAACGATCGACCATTACGGACCATGTCGCTGACTGGAGTGGTGAGTTACTGGATGCTGAATGGAGTAAGGATGGCTCTAAGTTTGCTTTTGTGTCTTCATCAAGAGATCATAAAATTGCTGAACTTAAAATCGCAGATGCGAAAACAGGTGCGGTTACTTCTGTATTTAAGGAAAAGGCAGACACTTATTTTGAGTCGGGTGTAGATGAAGTTAACTGGCATGTATTGTTTGACAGCAATGAATTTATCTGGTATTCGGAAAGGGATAACTGGGGGCACCTTTATTTGTACGACCTGCAAACAGGCGAGTTAAAAAATCAGATCACTAAAGGCGACTGGCAGGTAAGAGCGGTATTGAAAGTAGATACTGAGGCAAGAAAACTATACTTTACTGCCGGAGGAAAAGAAGAAGGAAACCCGTACCACGATTACCTTTACAGCGTAAATTTCGACGGGAGTGACCTTATTTGTCTTACTCCTGATAAAGGAACGCACCGTACGCAAATTTCTCCATCATGGGAGTATATCGTAGACACCTACTCTAGTACTACCAATGCACCTGTAACTGTTTTGAGAAACATGAAAGGTGAAAAGATCCTTGATTTAGAGGTTACTGATATTTCGGAATTAAAAGCCAACGGATGGCAGGAGCCAATTGAATTCACTACCAAGGCCAGGGATGGAGAAACCGACTTATACGGTATCATGTATGTTCCTAGCTCGTATAAGGATAGTGAGTCGTATCCGGTGCTTAACTATATCTATCCCGGGCCACAATCAGGGAGTGTGGGCAATTATTCGTTCAGAGCTGCCCGAAGCGATTTCCAGGCTATTGCCGAATTAGGTTTTGTGGTCGTAGCTGTGGATGCTATGGGTACTCCGGGAAGATCGAAATCGTTTCACGATGCCTATTATGGTAATATGGGAGATAATGGTTTACCAGATAATATTACCACCATCAAGCAACTTGCGGAAAAGTATCCGGCAATGGACACCACACGCGTTGGAATCTGGGGGCACTCCGGAGGTGGATATGCTTCAACAGATGCTGTATTGCGTTATCCTGACTTTTATGATGTTGCCGTTTCGAGTTCGGGGAATCACGATAACAGAAACTATGAAGCTGATTGGGGTGAAAAATGGCATGGTTTATTAAAAACGAATCCTGACGGAACTACCAACTATGACAGTCAGGCTAACCAACTCCTGGTAGAAAATTTAAAAGGGAAATTACTCTTAGCCCATGGCACGATGGACAACAATGTTCCTCCTTCCAATACGCTATTGGTTGTAGAAGCTCTTATTAAAGCAAATAAAGATTTTGATCTCATCATGTATCCGAATAAAAGACATGGTTATGGCGATATGACCAAGTACATGATGCGTAAGCGATGGGATTATTTTGTAAAACATTTAAAAGGAGTTGAACCGCCTAAAGAATTTTCATTAGACGAGCTCTAATCATCGAATACCTTAAATAGTTCTAAAAGTCCTTGAAAATCTTCAAGGACTTTTTTTAGATCCTATAATTCTATATACATTTGAGGCTCAATTAAAAAAACACACCTATGTTTTCAAAAGATATATATGTTTCGAGAAGGCAACAGTTACAAGGGACTGTTAAAAGTGGTATCTTATTATTTCCGGGAAACGGCAATGTTGGAATGAATTGCAGAGACAACTGGTTTCATTTCCGTCAGGACAGCACGTTTTTGTACTATACGGGAATCAATCAACCTGATTTATATTTTCTGATCGATATAGACAACGATAAAGAAATTCTTTTTGGTAACGACCTCACTCCGGAAGATATGGTATGGGTAGGTGCTGCTGATCCGTTGCAGGTATTTGCAGACAAAGCAGGCATTCAAGAAGTTCGACCATTAAAGGAGCTTGCCTCATACCTTAAAACGGCAAGCGGTAAAGGACAGAAAGTACATTATCTACCTCCATACCGAGCGCAGACCACTGTTGAAATCAGTGAAATGCTGGACATTCCTACCCAGGAGGTTGCTAATCAAAAATCTGTTGATTTCATTAAGGCCGTTGTAGCACAACGTTCTTATAAAAGTGATATTGAATTATCGGAAATCACTAAAGCAGTTGACATTACGGCCGACATGCATATCCATGCTATCAAAAATGTAAAGGTGGGTCGCACTGAAAAAGAAATCGCTGCAGAATTAGAGGCCATTGCTTCTTCCAAAGGAAGCAGTATTTCCTTCCCTATTATTTTAACAAAGGATGGACAATACTTACATAATCATGCTACCTCAGCCGTATTGAATGAAGGCGACCTGGTATTGGTTGATTGCGGAGCGGAAACTTTGATGAATTACGCAGGAGATATGACTAGAACCATGCCTGCAGGAGAGCGATTTACCGACCTGCAAAAAGAGGTTTATAATATTGTTTTAGATGCGCACGAATCGTCTATCGCTGCATTAAAACCGGGTGTCTTGTTTAAAGATGTTCACGAGTTAGCTGCTTCGAGGCTTGTTGAAGGTCTTAAAGGCATGGGACTCATGAAAGGGAATACAGAAGATGCAGTTCAAGCAGGAGCGCACACCTTATTCTTCCAGTGCGGATTAGGACATATGATGGGGATGGATGTTCACGATATGGAGAATTTAGGAGAAGAATATGTGGGATACACAGAAACACTTAAGAAAAATCCAGCGTTCGGATTCAGATCGTTACGATTGGGTAGAGCCCTAGAAGAACGATTTGTTATTACTGTAGAACCAGGCTTATATTTCAATCCATTCCTGATCGACAAATGGAAAGCAGAAGGGAAGTATACTGACTTCGTGAATTACGATGCAGTAGAAAAATTTAAAACCTTTGGAGGAATCAGAGTAGAAGAAGATCTTTTAATTACTAAAGATGGTAGTCAGATTCTAGGAAAGCCAGTTGCTAAAACGGTTGCTGATGTAGAGGAGTTGAAGAATTCTTAATAATATTCACAACATATAATGAGTCCGCCTGGTTAAAGTTACCCAGGCGGGCTTTTTTTTGACTGCTCTTCACATCAATACATATCAAAAGTGGAATACCCCCCTTTTGAAAGGAGCCTCTTTATATTCTTATATATTTCCAACACATACTTCTGGCATACACCAACTATACTTTATCCATACTGTATCTATACCTTATCCATGCCTTTGCACCGGGCCTAGAGTGCCTAAACCCATAGTATTCAAATATTTAATGTTTCTTTAAGCTACTCTAAAAAAACCTTATTTGCCGGCAACCGCGATCATTATATGAGGATTGAATCTTTTTTATCTTCCCTATTATCTCGGTAAGCTTTATTAATTAATTCTTAAAATTATTACCTCTACAGTTGTAGAATTAAATTTTATTTCTACATTTGTAGAGAACAATTTTATCATAGTCTATGAAACTATCAAAATCAGAAGAGGAGGTGATGAATCATTTATGGAGGTTAAAGAAAGCTTTTATGAAAGATTTATTGGAACAATACGAAGAACCAAAGCCTGCCAATACGACTATTGCCACCCTTTTAAAGCGTATGCAGGACAAGGGATTTGTTTCGTACAAGCTTTTTGGTAAATCGCGGGAATATTATCCTTTGGTTTCGAAAGAGAGTTATTTTTCAAAACAATTGAAAGGCTTGATCAAGAACTTCTTTAACGATTCACCGGCTCAGTTTGCTTCATTTTTTACGGAGAAGACTGATTTGAGCGAGGAAGAATTAAAGGAATTAAGAAAGATTATCGACGATCAATTAAAGAAATCGTAAATCATGCTATTCTACTTTATAAAATCGGGAGCTTGTTTAGCTATTTTATTAGTGTTTTATAAGTTTTTCTTAGAAAAGGAAGGCATACATACCTTTAAGCGCTATTACCTCCTGACAGCTGTTATTATAAGTTTTGTTATTCCTTTGATAACCTTCACGCAATATATTGAGGTTTCAGAACGGGCTACTCCGGTATTTACCGGTGCCATGTCTTTTGATGAAGACACTAGTGCCTTATCAACCGTTAGTTACCGGCCTGCGGTTTTATGGAGCATCTACGGTATTGGAGTCCTGTTCTTTTACCTGCGATTCCTGGTACGAATAAAAGGCATTATAAACCGAATAAAACTGAACCCTGTTAAGCAATACGCTATTTATACCAACGTATTACATAATGACAAACTAGCGCCCCATACCTTTTTAAAATACATCTTTTTAAACGGCGACGACTACCATCAAAACAACATCCCGGACGAGGTATTATTACACGAAAAGGCTCATGCCAGGCAGCAACACTCACTCGATATTATATTTCTGGAAGTTTTACAAATTATATGCTGGTTTAATCCGTTCATTTATTGGGCTAAAAGGCATATCAAACTAAACCATGAGTTCTTAGCAGACCGCGAGGTTTTAAATCACGGAGTTCATTCATCAACCTATCAGGAACTATTACTGGCATTCTCATCAAGTGCCAAACATACAGGCCTTTCTAGTGCCATTAATTATTCATCAATCAAAAAACGATTTACCGTTATGAAAAAACAAACATCAAATTTCACCTGGCTAAAGTCGGCTTTATTATTGCCACTGTTAGCGGTACTTATTTACAGTTTTAGTGAAAAAGAAACTAAGTTGATACACGATCAACCAGATGTGATTGTACTGAAAATGTCAATCGATAATGAAATTGAATTTCAAGAATCTACCTTCACATTAAAAACCATCGAACAGAAACTCTCCAGTTATATTGAAAGAGGGGAAGTTCATATTGAATATGGTCCGGATGTAAGCGTTGAGGCTTGCAATTCACTTCATAACCTTTTGATTACGCTTGGCTTTCCTACGATTAAAGAATATGCTATTGGAACGAATGGAATTCTGATGAAGGAAATGTACAATCACCTATTGGAAGCAAACACTCCCGAGGAAGCCTTGCGCGAATATAATAGTTTAGTTAAACATTATAACACCTTCAAGCTGGATAAGGGTATGGACCTTATCGATATTAGTAAAATTCAACATCTCTACGAAAAGTTAACGCCAGAGCAAAAGAAATCTGCTGAACCTTATCCTGATTTATCCTCTTTTAAAAATTCGAAAAAGTTAATTACAACCATACAACAGAGTGCTTCCAAAAAAATGATTGCCGAATACAACAAACTGGCGAGAAAATACAAGAATGCTAATTCCGGCACCATTAAAATTGATAAAAAGGAGGTAGAGCGTATGTATTATATCTACGGTATCATGACGGAAGCGCAGAAAAAGGAGGTGGAGCCTTATCCCAATTTCCCACCCCCACCACCAGGATCATCTAACACGGCCAATTATTCAAAATCCAGAAGCAAATTTTTAGCATACGTTACGCCTAAAGGAGCATGGCCACAAGTTTATTTAAGTTTACCACAGGACGAAGCCAAGGTTGCTAAAAAATTATACGACCGTATGATTGAGGCTTATTACCAACTGAGTGCGGAAGAAAAAAGTAACCAGGAAAAATTACCACCTCCTCCACCTGCGCGGAAACACAAGCAGGTAAAAGAAGAAATCATCGAAGTTATTGAGGTCCCGGCACCCCCTGCTCCACCAAGACCTAAAGAGCCTGTAGTAATAGAGGTGGTTGAAGAAAGAGCGCATGAGGTAGTAGAGGTACGCGAGGTCATTGAGGTGGTTGAAGTTCCTGTAGAAACAGAAAACACTCCTAAAAAGGTAATTCAGGTTATGGAGGTAGAAGGTGCCGTACCTCCACCACCGCCACCACCGAATCCGGAAGAGCACATGAAGGAACTGGCCAAGCAAAACGCAACGTTTTATTTTAACGGTTCGAAGATCAGTGCTAAAAAAGCGATTGAACTGGTAAAATCAAAAAAAGCGATCAACATATCGGTTCTCAAAGGTAATCAAGGCATACCTACGGTAAAACTAACCGACCAACCTATTGAACACTAAACAAGTAACTATATTGACCAGTTCGCCTCAAGGAATTCTTTGAGGCTTTTTTTGTGTTAAATTTTCGGCATATTATTTGTGAGAATTGGATTAAATTATTGAACCAATCAAATACATCCAAAATTATGACCAAAACACTTCTCATGTTTATGGCAATCACATTATGTATTGCCTGCAAGTCAGATCCTGAAAAAAAAGAATCAACTACTAGCACCTCTATTCGTCCCGATTATATTGCTTATCAAAGCCATATCAGTATGGCTGAAAAGCATATTTTAGACTCTATTTATGTTGATGCCTTAAAAGAATACGAAACTGCTTTTACCTTAGTAGAAAAGCCACTTGCCAAACACTGTTTTACCGCTATGCAGGTTAGTGCTACCGTAGACAGCCTTGATCATTTTAAAAAGTACAGCATAGCCGGTATGAAGCGGGGGTTATTACCAAAATACTACAAAGAAGACTCATTATTGAATGCGTATTTAAAACAGAAAGATCTGTACGATTTTATCGATGAGCATTTTGAACCCAATCATAAAATCTACGAAGAAAGTACTAATACTTTTTTAATTGATACATTAAAACAATTAACTCTCTTAGATCAAAAATGGAAAGTACATTATTGGGATTCCTTAGCAAGGGTAGACCCTATAAACAAACCTAAATATGATTCTTTATACAATATTGTCATCAGTGATATTGTGGAAAACAAATTGATTCCCTTGATTAAAGAATTTGGGTATCCGGGTGAACGGCTAATTGGCGCTAGTGCTGTAGGATATGATCCTAATGACTCCTATCGCAGAGCATACGTCCAAAATTCAGCAAAATTAATTCTATGGCACTATTATTCCCTGCCTAGACAAAAATGTGAATACAATGATCTTTTTTGGGAAGAAGTAACGAACGGGAACTTAGACCCCGGACATTATGCTACCTTTATTGACTTTCAGGCAAGAAAAGGTGCCGACACTATTTGTAACAATGTCAAAATCTACGACCAACATTTTACCGTAACGGATTCCACAAGATTTGATGAGTTTAATACCAGAAGGGCTCAACTTGGTTTAGAACCAATCGAGGAACGAAATAAAAAATACAAACGAGGTCAAAAAGCTTGTAAAGAAATTAAAGAAGGAAACTTTAAGCACATCAAACTCTTTTACTGGTGTGGTTAATATCAAAAAAGAACTCTTAAATCATAATCAGAAGAATTATCAGGGTGATATTATTTAAAAATAACGATATTCTAATTTAATTTCAAATGAATCAAATCTTACAAAAAATAAACAAGCGCAACAAAAAGTTAATGTTTTTGGTGCTAGGTGTACTCTTGGTTGTGGCTATGTCTAGTTACAACTTAAGCCCTTCGAGCACAAAGAAAAAACCAATAGATTATATTGCTTATATGCGGACTATCAATAAAGCTGAAAGCTATATTTTAAAAGAGCAATATGATAGTGCATTGGTTATGTATAAGCGAGCCTTTAAAAATATAGACAAACCTTTGGCAGGACATTCTTTTACTGCTATGCAGACCAGTGCATATTTAGACAAAGAAAAAGATTTCAAAAATCTTACTAACCAAACATTTAAATGTGGATTGGAAATTGAAGATATTACTAGTGACTCTTTGTTAAGTGATTATATAAGAACGCATAAGTTAAATGATTTCTTACATAGTAGCTATAAAAAAAATAATCCGGTTTATAAAAATCGTATAAATATATCTCTTAAAGACTCCATTATTAAATTAGCCCAATGGGACAGTAAATGGAAAAGATATTATACTGATTCTTTATCAAAGGTTCACCCAGAAAAAGAGGAATTATACAAATACCAATATGATACGATTGTATCTGAAATTGTGGAGGATTATTTGATTCCGATCATAGAAAAATATGGTTATCCAGGGGAACGGATGATAGGGCATGGAAGAACAGGAATAACAGGTAGAAGTAGCTATAGATCAATAACGGTTAGAAATTTATTGATGCATTATTATGGCATCCCAAAAACTCAAAAACAGTGTAGGTACAATTCTCTTTTTTTAAATGAGGTATATAAAGGCAATATGAGTCCAAGAGATTACGCTACAATTATAGATTTTCAAATTAGAAAAAGGGCTGATACCATTTGTAGTAATCTTAAATTGTTTAATGAACATCATATTGTTACAGATACAACAAAGTATAAGGAGTATAATATAAGAAGAGAAACTATTGGTTTAGAACCAATGGAAGAAAAGATTGCAAAATACAAAAGGGGACAAGAAATCTGTAGAAAAATAAGGAAAGAAAAAAAGTATAAACATGTAAAACTCTTTTACTGGTGTGGTTAAAATAAAAGCCCGCTAAAATGGCGGGCTTTTATTTTCTGATTATTGTTCCATTAAACACTCTTTATGTTAGAAAATTAAAAACAGTTTGTAAGCAACCCTAAGTTCCCCTATTTTTAGGCTTAGAGGTATCAAACAATCTAAACATTGATGAAGTTTATAACAATCGCTTTTTTCCTAATTTGTTCTTTCCTCCATCGCCAGCCCGCACATGCTCAACATTGGAAAGAAATTAAATCAGTTGAGGACTTAAACACCAACTATCCTGAATTAATCAACCATCTTTTCTCCCGAATTGATCTCACCTATAATGGTCTTGATGCTGTAGATAGTGCGCTCCGGCAGAACGATACCATTGAAGCCTGTAAACTATTAATTCAGTATTATCAAAAGAATCCCAACGGTTCTAAATACAGAAAATCAAACATCCCCCCTACTGATATTTCAGTTGCCAAAGCCGATACCATCCTTAAAAATGTATTTACGATTCAAAATGTAAAGGGAAAAGTACCATGGGGTGAAGACGGACATAGAGACTGGCACTATAAAGGTCCGAATAACGACAGGGAATGGGCCTGGTTATCGAATCGTCATTTTCAGATTGATACGGTCTACCATGCTTATTTAAAAACCGGAAACTCCAAATATGTTAGTTATATCGATGAGTTTCTTCGCGATTTCATTATTAAGAGTCAGCCCTACCCTGAGAAATGGGGAACTGATGCTATCTGGAGGGGGTTAGAAGTTTCGTACCGGAATAAATACTGGACTTCCATTTTTTACGGAACCATCAATAACGATTTAATTTCAGATGCTACCAAACTATTATTATTGTCCAGCTTACCGGATCATGCGCATTACAGCAGGCATTTTCATGCAAAAAAGAATAACTGGCTCACCATGGAGCTATCGGGATTAGCCGTTATTGCTGCTCATTTTCCGGAATTTAAAGGTGCAGATGAGTGGTTGGATTATGCCATAGATAAAATGGGCAAGAGCATTACGGAACAGGTATATCCTGATGGGGTGCAAAAGGAACTTAGCTCTCACTATCACTATGTAACCATCGACAATTTTGAACAGTTTAAATCCACATGTGAGATCGCCGGTAAAGCCTTACCGGAATACTATCATGAAACATTGCAAAAAATGTATAATTACCTGGCCCAGTCGATTCGCCCGAATGGTTATGGGGTATTAAACAACGATAGTGACCTGGACTATAATTTCGAACGATTGGAAAAGGCCAATGAAAAGTATGATATCCCTAACTGGAAACATCTCCATAAACACACCGATAAATACATAAGTAACCCGGACGAGGTTTCATTTATTTTCCCATGGGCGGGTCAGTTTATATCCCGAAATCATTACGGTATTGATGCCCACTGGTCGTTCTTTGACATTGGACCCTGGGGAACAGGGCATCAACACAAAGACAAACTCCATCTATCGGTGGCTGCTTTTGGAAAGGACTTTTTGGTAGACTCCGGAAGGTTTGCCTATACGGGAGCGGTGGCAAAAAAATTCAGAAAATATGCGCAAAGCAGTGCAGGACACAATACATTGTTGATCGATGGTCAGGGACAGGCTCCGGGGCCTAAGGAAACGGAAAAGCCTTTATCGGCGTTGCACTATAAGATCACCGATGTCTATGATTATGCCTGGGGTTCGTTTGATCAGTTTGACGATCTCGAAGGGACGGCTGAACACCAACGGACTATGCTATATGTTCGCGATGAATTTTGGATCATTACAGATCGTGTGGTTAGTGATCAGCCCAGAAGCATCGAAACCCTTTGGCACTGGCATCCGGAGCATCAAATTCAGGTGAAGGATCAAATCGCTTCTACAAATAATTCAGGTGGTAACCTGGCTATTATTCCTGTAAATAATCAAGATTTCGAAATCTCTAATATCAGTGGTGCTGAGACGCCAAACATTCAGGGTTGGTATAGTTCGGAATACAATAAATTTCGACCTAACACGACCACCATTTATAAGACTACGGTCAGGGACGCTCAACCGCTTGTTTGGATTCTGCACCCTTTTAAAGGTGAGAAAAATGAATTAAAAGCCAAAATCAAAAAAATTGACAAGAACGGGGTGTATCTTAAAATAAAAACCAATAATGACCATTTCGATATTTACGTTCCGTATACAGATACCAATAATGTCGATTTTAAAAAGAAATGATTCCAATGATTACTATTTAAATGCTTTATAATTTTAGTTTAAATAACAAAGCCCGCTATTAAAGCGGGCTTTGTTCTAAAAAATCAATCAAAAAACATCAAGGTAACTGGGAGTATCCGTGTTTGGTTTTCCACAGAAAATATTTCTCAAATAAGACCTTGTTGAAGTCGTAAAATATGTTTGGGATCATGATGGCAAACTTTCTGGGTTTAAAAAGTTTATCACTTAAAATGATTACCTCTTTTTTACCGGCATCCATGATACAAATACCTGGTATTTTACCCCATCCTTTTTTCTTAAGTTCGTTTTTGCCTTGTTGTACTCGAATAATATTTTCTGCTACAATCTTCCCGGTCTCATCGGAAGGGTATCCTGTTTTCGGTCCGGAGAATGGAACTTTTCCTGGTTCGAACGGGAGTTTTACATCGACGGCAATTCCGGCAGCCCATACATTAGGCAGTGTTACATGTCTATAATCGTCAGTTACGGGTATATATCCCGCTGCGGTAGCTTTAAGTCCCGGTGAATTCTGTACAAAATCAACCCCTATGAATGGAGGCATTAACATGGTAAAGCTACTTGGTAATTCTTCTCCACTGCTTAGTTTCACCTTATTTTCCATTACTTCTTCCACACCTACTTCGGTTCGGTAATGAATATTAAACATCTTCATAAACGATTTCAACATGGTCTCACCACCTTTAATCCCATCAATCCCAAAGTGTCCTAAGAAGGTTTCAGGGGTTATCCAATACAGGTCAACCTCCTTACGTATGTTTTGTTCTCTTAGCCATTTCTCTATATTGAATAAAAATTCGTAAGCTGCGCCCATACATCCGGCATTTTGCGTAGCGCCTATCACTATCGGTCCGGGGTTCTTTTTAAATTCCTCCAGTGCTTTTCTAATTTTCATTGCCCCGTTTGGGGTACCTACATAGTGAGCGTATTTTTCTACTCCGGGAGCCACATCATATTTTACTTTTGGTCCGGTTGCAACAACCAAATCATCGTAATGAACATCCCCCTTGGTAGTCTGAACAATTTGCAATTCCGTATCGACCTTCAAGGCTTCTGCCTGCATAAATTCCACTCCTTTTTTCTTCAGTATTTCATCTTTTCTAAAAGAGATATCCTTAACTTCTCTTCGGCCAAATGGCACCCAGATCAGGGAAGGAATAAATAAGAATAAAGGTGATTTATCAATCATAATGACCCTTTGTTGGTCTTTCCCTTTACGTTTAAGTTCTAGTGCAGCGGTCATCCCTGCAAAGTTGCCTCCTATAACTACTGATGTTTTCATGACTTATTGATTTTGAATACTTAAAGGTACTACAGAACCCCATGTTTATCAGTAACATAAGTTACAGTAAGTAAAAATAACATGTAACAATTGGAGTGGTTTTGCGTTATATAATTAAAGTTGGTTAGAGTTTCATTGCACGATCACAATTTCAAATCGACAATTCGAATTATTTTCTAAAGAAAATGGTATCCGGAATAGCTATGTTTTTGGATAAGTCTCATGTTTTCGATTCGATGGGTAGGAATGCATTTCTCAAACCGGCGGATAGATCAATCAAAAAACGTGTTATTATGTTAAAGCAATTCTTCTGGATGTGTTCCGGCGCTGATACGGACCTCCTTGAAACCTGTTCAAAATCTGAACAAATAAAGCAGGCCGGTATAGGCGGTACTGTGTTTTTTACAGCCGTTATGGCTTTTATCGCTTCTTCCTATGCCTTGTATACGGTGTTTGACAGTGTATATCTGGCTATTTTCTTTGGATTAATATGGGGACTACTTATTTTTAACCTGGACAGGTTTATCGTTTCCACAATAAAAAAGAGCGGGAGCTTTAAGAGTGAATTTATCCAGGCGGTACCAAGAATTCTATTGGCCATTATCATTGCTATTGTTATTGCCAAGCCATTAGAGCTAAAAATATTTGAAAAAGAGATCGATCGGGTTTTACTTGAAGAAAAAAATGAACTTACGCTTGCCAATCAAGAACAAATCGGACTCCAATACCAACCGGAAATTCAGCTATTGGAAAATCAAATCTCTGTACTGAAAAAAGAAGTCTCCGAAAAGGAAGCGGCAGTAAATGAATTATACGACACTTATATTGCAGAGGCAGAAGGACGTGAAGGTACTTTGAAAATAGGCAAAGGTCCGGTATACAAAGAGAAACGTGAAAAGCACGACGCGAGCTTAAAGGAACTCCAAACACTACGTGAGAACAACACTGCTAAAATAGGTGAGATAGAGGGGCAGATCGCCACCTTAAAAAGCAACTACGACAAGAAGGTTACTGAAACACAACCCGTTATAGACGGATTTGATGGTCTTATGGCACGGGTAAATGCACTTGATAAGTTACCCTGGTTACCTTCATTCTTTATTTTTCTATTATTCTTTGCCATTGAAACTGCCCCTATTTTTGCAAAATTAATGGCTCCCAAAGGAGCCTACGACATCAAACTTTCTGATGCCGAAGATGCCGCTAAGACCTGGGCCCAACAAAAAGCCTACCAGCGCAAAAAACAATTGGCCACTGATGCTGTTATCAATGATAAGGTATATGAGGACTTAAGTGAAGAAGACGAATTATATACTTATAAGCGTAAATCTGCACGTGAGATCATGCAACTACAGGCCGACGCTTTTTATAAACAACAGAAAAACATACTGTAGGGTTTTGATTGTCTAATACATCTAAATGTTTCTATATTACTCAAAAATTTATCTATTTTAGAAACATTTACCCTTTAAATTATGTTTAAACTTTATTTACCCATTCTTGTTTTAATTGTTCTTGTGAGCAGTTGTAATCCAGCGAAAAATAACGAGGAATTACAGACCCTGAAACTTTGGTTTGATGAACCTGCTAATGCATTGGAAGCAGATCCTGAAAACGGCTGGAAAAACAATCCTGAATGGATGAAAGCTGTACCATTGGGAAATGGCAGTCTGGGCGCCATGGTTTTTGGCGACGTACATACCGAACGCATTCAACTCAATGAAGAGAGCATGTGGTCGGGGAGTCCCGCTGACAACAATAATCCTGAAGCTCAAAAACATCTGGATAGCATTCGAAAGTTATTGTTTGAAGGCAAATACAAGGAAGCCACCCTCCTCACCAACCAGACTCAGGTATGTAGTGGGAAAGGATCAGGACATGGTAATGGGGCGAATGTTCCTTTTGGATGCTTTCAGACCTTAGGAGATCTATGGATAGAGAATCATTCAAAGTCACCATATACTGATTATTATCGCGATTTAAACTTGCACAATGCGATCGCTACGGTTAAATATGTACAAGACGAAATAAGCTATACCAGAGAAATTTTAACCAGTCATCCGGATCAGGTATTGGCCGCTTCATTTAAAGCAAGTAAGCCGGGAAGCATCTCATTTGATGTTAAAATGAATCGCCCGGAGTATTACAAGACCTTTACAAAAGATGATCAATTGATCATGACCGGTGAACTACCGGACGGAAAAGGTGGCACTAATTTAAAATATATAGCCAGGTTGCAAGCGGTAGCTAAAAACGGTACTGTTTCTTACGCTGATGATGGCATTGAAATTAAAAATGCTGACGAAGTAACACTCTACCTCACCGCATCGACTGATTACGTATTGGAGCATCCACATTATACCGGTCGCGATTATAAGAGCGTTAGTTTAGCAAACCTCAACAATTCCGTTAAGAAGGGTTTTGAAGCTATTAAAGCTGATCATATTAAAGACTATAAACAATATTTTGACAGGGTTCAACTTGACTTAAGTCAGGGTAAAATAGCGAACATCCCCACTGATGAACGCGTGGAACAATTCAAAGATTCATTAAATGATCTACACTTAACTGAACTGAGCTTTCAGTACGGTCGATATTTATTGATCTCATCATCGCGACCGGGAACGCTTCCTGCTAACTTACAAGGTATCTGGGCCAATCAGATACAGACCCCATGGAATGGTGACTACCATACTGATGTTAACATTCAAATGAATTACTGGCCTGTGGAAACCACCAACCTATCAGAATTACACCTCCCCGTTTTCGACTTATTACAAAATCTCGTAAAACCGGGAAGTGTTACCGCCGAGGTACAGTATGGGAATAATGGCTGGGTCTTACACCCTATTACCAATGTCTGGGGGTATACAGCTCCGGGAGAAATGGCTTCCTGGGGAATGCATTCGACAGGTGGGGCCTGGTTGTCTCAACATATCATGGAACACTTTGAATTTACCAGGGACACCAGTTTTTTAAAGAAAATGTATCCTGTTTTAAAGGGATCTGCCGCCTTTTATAACGATTGGCTTACTGAAGACCCAAAGACGCAGAAGTTGGTTTCGGGACCGGCAGTTTCCCCTGAGAATACTTTTATTACCGAAGATGGTACCACCGCTCAAATCAGTATGGGACCATCACATGATCAACAAGTAATCTCCCAGCTTTTTAAAGACCTTATCAAGGCTTCAGAAACACTTAAAATTAGTGATAGCTTTACCGCTATTACCAAAAGTAATTTAGATCGATTAGCTACAACGAAGATCGGAAGTGACGGAAGGCTTATGGAATGGGCTGAAGAATTTAAGGAGCGAGAACCTGGTCATCGCCATATTTCCCATTTATTTGCGGTTCACCCGGGGGCTGAAATCAATTTAGTCGATACGCCTGAACTTGCAGCAGCAGCTAAAAAATCATTAGACTACAGGATTGAAAACGGAGGTGGCCATACGGGATGGAGTGCCGCATGGCTTATTAGTCAGTATGCTCGTCTGGGTGAAGCTAAAGAAGCTCATAATGCTTTAAATACGGTTTTAACTAAAAGTACAAGTAAGAATCTATTTGGGTTACATCCTCCATTTCAAATTGATGCTAATTTTGGAACTACGGCCGGAATTGCTGAAATGCTACTTCAGAGTCACACAGGTAAAATAGAACTGTTACCAGCCCTTCCTGAAGATTGGCAAAGCGGGAGCTTCTCAGGTCTTAGAGCCAGAGGTGGTTTTACAGTTGACCTAAGCTGGGAACAAGGTAAACTAATGTATGTTAATATCAGGTCTGATTACAATCAACCGTGTACAGTTTCATATAACGGACAGGATATAACCTTTGATGCAAAGGCTTCCACTGATCATGAAATCAAGGAATTATACTGAAAAAAGATGCTAACACAACTGGATGCGGGGATCATGATTGACTAAATCTACCGTGTTTATTCAGATCGAATTCATAGGTAAAGATGCTTGCTCAAATTTAAAGTTAAGCCTCTTTACCTTTTTTTATAAGCATATAAAGAAGTCCGATGAAGGCTATTGCACTGATGGCATACATTACCACAGGTATATTTCCGATGTTTCCCTGATAATACCAGCCTGAGAACAATGCTCCTAAACCAATACCGGCCTCTAAGGCTATATACATGGTAGCCACGGCTTTTCCCCGGGCATGTTTCAAACTCATATCTATGGTCCATGCATTTAAAGAAGGTGATAGTATTCCCATTGCAATACCGTACAGAACGGCTCCGATAATAAAAATGAGCACCGATGAGGCCATACCAAGCAGCAGCAAGGCAACAATCAAAAACACCAATCCTATAATGATTAGTATTTTTCGTCCGTAGGTGTCGGAAGCTTTGCCGGCAATAAACCGAATCAACAGAGATGAGACGGTGAATACGATAAAGAACATTCCTTTATTAGCAATCCCTAAGTGAGCTGTCCAATCCGGTATAAGGGTTAAAATGACCCCAAATGAAACGTAAACGAGTAATACAACGAAGGCGGCCGGTAACACTTCAAATGCAATAATATCACTGCGTTGAATTTGCAGAAGGTTCCATTTAAACTTTTGCTTTGACTCTAAGGTTTCTTTCATGTTTAAGATTACCAGCATAGAGAGTAACGCACAAACTGAGGAAACATAAAACAATATATTATATGAATAATTCATTTTTATCAGGCTTCCCAGAGCGGGTCCTACAGCCATTCCGGTACTATAAAAAAGACTTTGCATACCAATGGCTGTTCCCCAAAATTTAGCCGGTGTGATATCTGCCACATAGGCTGAGGTGGCTGTTGGTTTAAAACCGGTAGAAAATCCATGCAACAATCGCAAGAGTAAAAATCCAAAAACGGTGTGAAGTAAAGGATATAATAATCCACAGATCACACAGACCACCGTACCAAATATCATTATAGGAATTCTGCCAACGGTATCCGTTAGCTTTCCACTAAACGGCCTTGACACTCCTGCTGTAAGGGTAAACAATGCAATAATAAGTCCTATATACCTGGCTCCTCCTAATGAGGTAAGATATGCCGGAAGTTCCGGAATTAGCATATTATAGCTTGCTGAAAAAAGCAATGAACTCACACATACCAATCCTAGTTTAAGGTTATAAACCGGGTGTGAGTTATTTAAAGCAGGTATTTTTTTCATTGATATTGACTACTGATCTCGAACTATTTGTTTGAATAAAAAATTATTCGACCTTTATGCAGGCAAAGTAACAATAATACCCAAAGCTCTAAAAGGACATTTGTCCCGGTAAAACAATGATTCGTAAAAATCCAAAATTATTACAGTACTTAACAGAGACTCTCATCCAAGAGATTCCAGTTGATATTGTGGGTAATACCTATAAAGCCGGAGCAGTCATTCTCGATCAAAACAAGCGTGTATCCAATGTATATATAATAAAACAGGGAGTCACAAAGTGTTATCTTACCGAGGATAACGGAACTCAATTCATACAGGAATTTTTTGGTGAAGGTGAACTATTTGGTGAAGTTGAAACTTTAAAAGGTGGCTTAAGTTTTTGTTGTATTGAGGCGATCAATCCGGTGGAGATTATACAAATCCCTGCAAAGGTTTTTATGACATTATTGGATACGGATAAAAAATTCAATCGTCTCATTTTGGAAGCCTTGACCAATAAAATACAGTACAAAGCGATACGACATGCCTACAACCAATCTCATACTATTGAAGATAAGATCCAACGTTTAGAAAAAGATTTTCCTGAATTATTTCAAAAACTTGCTAAGCAAGACATCGCAAATTACCTGGGCATTACCCCCAGAAGTTTAAACCGTGTTTTGAATAAAACTAAACTCTAAAGTTCTTTAGTCCATTGAAACCCCATTATTTTCAATGCTTCAAAGTAAGACTTGCCCTCTACAAATTCGTAGCAAACTTTCGATAACAACCATCAGTACCTCCCACTACTAAAAACATCTACTCATCACACTATTAACAAGTTATCGTTAATAACTTTACAAGCGACATCAAATTAAGACTCTAATTAATCGAATATTTTCCCTACATTTATCATCCCCAAGCATCGTACACAAGACCGACCAAGTCTAAAAAAACGAACTAAACTATGAACATAGACTACCTAAAAGAGCGAAACTCATTGGTGATTCATCACGATCTTACGGCTCAGTACAAAATTGTATTTATCATCTTTATTTTAAACATCATCAATGCTAGTATTAATCTATACATTCTAAAAGATAACCAATGGGGCGTATTTGAAATGTTATGGGTAACTATTGCCACTTCATCTGTTATTATGCTCATTTATTATAGTTTTTCCTTCTTTCAGAAATCAAAAATTAATTATGTGGAGCTCAATGATATTGAGGCCTTAATAGAGTACTCCGTATTAGGAAGAAAAAAATATAGTTTACTTCTTGTCGATGGCAGCAAACGACATTTTTCTAAACTTGTTAAGGCTCATGACATGATTAAAACCAAGGAACTTTTCAAAACTATTGGTGTTAAAACAATTCTTAAATAAAACGCTTTTAGTAAATATTATCAGTACAACTTTCCTGGTCTAAACATCGCTTTTTTAGTTCATCTGAATAAGTTTCATTAACTTAGAGTATCTATTCACAACTCAAAAAAGCTGTGAATCAACCAGTTTAGTCATGGAACCGACGACACCGCATGAAAAGATCAGAAAAACTATTTTATGGCTGGCGCGGATATCTGCCGCACTGGTCATTGCATTTATTTTATTTTTTCTACTTACTCATTTATCTAACCAGGGCAATACAGATAACCATGCCATTCCAACCAAAGATATCTTTGCATTTATTTTATTTCCCATAGGCACTTTATTAGGTCTTATTGTGTGTTTTATTCGGGAGCGAACCGGAAGTATTATTGCATTGATGAGCATGATTATCTTAATGATCATTCGACCTGACCTGGTTTCCAATCTATTATTATTAAGTCTTGCATTTATTCCCGGGGTTTTATTCCTTATCCATTCTTTATTACGCGAAGAAGCTAAATTCTAAGTTTCCTTAGCTAAAACAATTTACTCCGAATTTGTAACTAGCTGATTTTTAATGTATTTTAGTGTACTCTGAAGAGATCACTTTACCTACACAAACATCTCGTTTATGAATTCTAAAATCATATTATCCGTTATTTTTCTGTTTGTTATTTATCAGGTATCAAGTGCACAGGTCATTGATGTTCATATGCATAGTTATACCCAGGAAGATTATTGGGGAGTTAATGGGCATCCCTCAGGGGTAACCGCACCTAAAACGGCTGCCGAGCACCTTAGAGAAACCATTATGCTGATGAATAAGCATAATATTGAACATGCTGTAGTCAGTGGATCTATAGCAAGTATCAAGCTTTATTCGGCGGCTGATCCAAGATTTATTCCCGGATATTCCGATGAAGAAAAACTCATACCCATAGAAACTTTTGAAGCCCTCATAAAAGACGGAACCATTAAAGTTTTTGGTGAAGTGGCAGGCATCTACTATGGTCGCAGTTTAAACGATCCCATTTATGCTCCATATCTGGCCATTTGTGAAAAATATGATATCCCGGTAGCCTACCATACGGGTGGAGGCCCTCCAATGACCCCATACAATTGTTGTCCGAAGTTCAGAATTGCCCTGGGTGATCCATTACTCATAGAAGATGTTTTAGTCAGGTATCCGAAGTTACGTATATACCTGATGCACGGAGGTGAAGTTTTTTATGAACATGCTGTTCGGATGATGTCAATGTATAGACAACTCTATGTGGATCTCGGGGTTATGCTTTGGGTTGACCCTATAGTAAAATCATACGCTATAGACTTATTAAAAAGAGCCAAAGCAGCCGGACTTCTTGATCGGATTATGTTTGGTAGCGATCAGATGGTTTGGCCGGGAGCGATTAGCAAATCGATTGAATTCTTAAATAGCATAGCGTTTCTTACGGCAGAAGAAAAACAGATGATCCTGTACGACAATGCTAAAAGATTTTTAAAATTACCTACGGAATAGCAATTTCTGCCAAAGTATTTATGAATAGGGGATGCTACGGGGCTTCAGATTCAGATTCACAAAAAAATAAATTCAACTACACTACAGTGATTTGCATAGTTGCGTATCTCATTATCTATGCATAATTTAGATATAAATGTCTAATACTGAATTACCGAAGTAAGAAGCAATTAACTATAAAATTTCCGGATACAGCATGCTTTCCATTAGAAATATAAGGTCGAATAAAAAGGTTAAGAAAGCTTTGCTTGTCCTTTCTGGCCTTGTGTTATTCTTTCTTTTGGGAGTATCGATAGTCATTAACTTCATTATCACCCCCGGTAAATTAACCCCGAAAATTCTAGATATTATTAACTCAGAATTCAACACAACCACAACTATAGATCGTGCTGAATTAACATACTTTTCAAGTTTCCCGAATTTTGCCTTAAAACTATCGAACGGAACTTTATATGCCAAAGACAGTATTGCAAATGATACGCTACTTCATTTTAACACTGCCAGGTTGAAACTTAACCTTGTCGGAGTACTGCAAAAAAGTAAAAAGGCTATTAAAAAAATACAGATTCAGGAGGCAGATATAAATTTTAGTTTGGACTCTATGGGGGTTTCCAACTGGAGCAGTTTACAAAAGTTACCTCTTAAAACTTCAGATTCCTCTGGTGTTGTCGATAAACTGGACGCGCTTTACATCCCTCAGATAACTATTAAAAAATCGCATGTTAACTATTATGACCATTCTTCCGGACTTCAGGGTCAAATTGATAATTTCAATCTGGAGATCGATCCAAGTGTACGTAGAACTGATATAGATATACGTCTTAAAAGCAATAATGATAAAATCACTGTTTATCATAATTCTCTGGGGGCATTTACAGTACCCGAAATAAGTCTTGATTCAAAGTTGAAATTTTCACCAACGGACACGCTCTTGCAAATAAAAAAAGCGGATTTAAGCATTAAGGACATAAATTTGAGGAGTGAAGGTAATATTGAGCTCTTACCACAGAAAGAAAAGATTAGATTGGCTCTCAAAACCAAACTTACCACAAATTCATTAAAAGATTTATTGGCTTATATGCCTGAGCAATATTTAAAGAAAAAAGGAATTCGCACCAGAGGGAAGCTCCTGATGGCCTGCGAAATTAATGGTGTATTAAGCAAAAGTGAACTTCCTGATATTACCACCGATATTGTGTTAAATAATGGCTCTGTTTCTTTTGCCGGGTACGCTGGAGAAGTTAATGACATCCATGGTGAAATAGCTGTTGTAGTCAAACCTAAGGAACCGCTAAATTCATATGCAAGTATTAAAAACCTCCAAATAAAGGGGACCGGTATTGATATTAATGGATCTGGTAGTATCCAGCAGCTTTTAAAAAAACCAATTATAGACATCGACTTACACAGTGCCCTGAATTTTAACACGATCTCAAAAAACTTTCCTTTAAGTGAGTCATTGATTTTACAAGGTGAAGTTACATCAGAATTATATTCAAATTTTAATGCCACCGACCTTTTAAATTTTCAATTTAATGAGATCCCAATGAAAGGCACCCTCAGCGTTGATAAATTCTTACTTCATTCAAAAGAAGACAGTACATTAATCGAAGTGGAAAAAATTGAAGGAAGAGCTTTTAACCATGCTCAAAATATAAAGGACTGGGACGCTCTTCTTTCTGTAAAGGAACTGGGAGTTCATACCAAAGATATTCATTTTAGTATTGCCGAACTAAGTTCGGATTTTAGTCCTTCGAAAAATACTGATCTTAATAGTTACAGGGCACAAACCAAAGTACATCATCTCAAATTCAGTGCATACGATTCTATTGTTGCCTTTAGTAATAAGTCTGAAATGGCTATTGTCTATTTCCCAAAAACTGATACTGCCCCTCCCGGCATTAACTCCATCCTAAGAGCAGATAGCTTGACCCTTTCTCAGAAGAAAGTCTTTTTAACCGTTTTAAAAGGTGAAACTGAAATGAAAATCACCCAAAGGGATTCCGTTTGGGAACCTTCAGGCACCCTTTACTTTGACAATATATATGCACATGCACCCGAGTTTCTTTATCATATTCAAACCCCAAAACAAAGTATTTCATTTATTAATGATAACCTCAGCCTGAACCAGACTTCTATCTCTTTTGGAGATTCTAATATGGTTGTTAGTGGCGACATATACAATACGAAGGGATTACAGACGGGTGACCTGGTATCCGCAAGTCTTCAAATAACTTCTTCTTATATGGATGCCAATCAATTGATTGATGTTATGGCCCCGATGGACAATGGAGCCATCGTTAGTTTAGATAATAAAGTCATTATTGATACAACTTCAATAGCATACAAAAACAGAAAACGCAAATTCCGATTGCCTGAGTATTTTAAGTTTGAATTATACAATAACATTTCAAGGTTCCAGATGGGTCAAATGCAATTATATGGTATTACCGGAAATGTTAGTGTTGAGAAAGGTTTATTTAAAATGAAGGATATGCAGTTTAGGAATTTTGTTTCTGACCTGGATGCTGATCTGGCATTTAACACTCCAAAAAATGAAGCTGCAAATTTAGATTTTAAAGTTTATCTAAGTGAAATAGAAATGGCTCATATTAATGAAGTGGTACCTGTAATGGACTCCTTATTTCCGGCAGTTCATTCTTTTCAAGGGAAGGTGGATTTCAGAATAAAAGGAAACGTAGAACTGAATGAAGAGTTAAAGTTCAAACTTAAAACAGTCAGAGGGGTTGCAGCAATGAAGGCTACTGATATTTTCGTAGTGAATGACCCGGCATTCAAAGATCTGGCTAATACATTTAAATTTAAACACAAGCAAAAAAACCCGATAGAAACCTTAGAGATGCAAATGGCATTTAAGGATCATGGTGTGGATATCTTACCTGCTTTGATTGAAATCGACAAATACAAACTTGTACTTGGTGGCACACAACAACATGACATGAGCTATCATTACCATATTTCCGTATTAAAATCTCCTATTCCTTTCAAGACAGGTGTAGATATTACCGGTGAAAATTTTAAAGACCATCACATCAAACTATCAAAGGCTAAGTATAAGTACTATTTTACAGATAAAGAACGTTTACAAAAAAAGGCTGATTCTTCCATTGTGAATGAGAGGCTGGCAATTCTTAAAACATTAGATTTTTAAAAACCAAAAAAATAGCAATTATGAACCCCAAGGTGGATTTCTTTTTTAATAAGGATACAAAATGGCAAACTGCTTATGACCAATTAAGAACCCTGGTTCTGGAATGTGGTCTAACCGAGAATTTAAAATGGGGCGTTCCGTGTTACACTTATAAAAACAACAATATTGTCTTAATACATGGCTTTAAAGATTATTGTGCTCTTTTATTTCACAAAGGCGCTTTACTACAAGACACGGATTCCATATTAATTCAACAAACCAAAAATGTACAAGCAGCGCGACAGATCAGATTCACAGATGCCCAACAGATAGTTGACATGGAAGCTACCTTAAAGACCTACATATACGAGGCCATTGAAGTAGAAAAAGCAGGGCTTGAGGTTCGTTATAAAAAGACTTCAGAATTCGATATGCCCGAAGAATTTCAAAAAAAACTTGATGAAGACCATGCCCTGAAAATAGCATTTGAAGCATTAACACCTGGCAGGCAACGTGGTTATTTACTTCATTTTTCAAGCGCCAAACAATCTAAAACACGTGAAGCACGTATTGAGAAAAACATTCCTAAAATAATGGATGGTAAAGGGCTAAATGACCGCTGATTTTAACTTAAAGCATTCGGCTTAACACCTGAAGGATATATTGAGGTCTTTATGACTTCTTTACATATTTGGTTAAAATTACAATATGCTGTCCGTCTACTTTCCCTTCAATATGTTCCGGGTTATCATGGACCAATGATATCCTGCGAACCGCAGTACCTCTTTTGGCAGTGAAATTCGCCCCTTTAACATTCAAGTCTTTGATCAGTACAACGCTATCGCCGTCTTTTAATTCAGCGCCATTGCTATCTCTATGCTTTGGCTTATCGGGGTCTTCTCCATCCCCCATAGCTTTAGCAATTTTTAATTCATCTTCTTCCAGATACATCATATCCAATAAATCTTGCGACCATCCTTCACCTCTTAACCTGTTCAGCATTCGCCAGGCCATTACTTTTACCGCCTGGTGTTCGCTCCACATACTATCGTTTAAACATCGCCAGTGATTGGCATCTATTGTATCGGAATCACTCATTTGTTCGATACATGTAGCACACGCAAGAAGACTGTCATCTATGCCCTCTGAGGTTGCAGGGGGTACGGTGTAAACACTTAATTGTTCTTTGGCTCCGCACAGTTCGCACGAAGACTGACTTCTGTCCTGTAGTGATTTTAAAACGCTCATATGTATCTTGAATTGGCTGCAATATTACTGCTAATCATAACAGTTTACAAGTATTACATATAAAAAGGAGGCTAGCGCCTCCTTTTTTAATTCTGATTCGGCATAAAATTAATTCTTAGAAAGCTCAGGTACCGAACGATACAAATAATCTTCGTGTTTTCCTGTAAAATATTTCCCCATCTTCTCCCCAAATTCTTTACGGGCGTCTTCGGTGGTAAAATGTGCTTCAAAGAGTTCTCCATTCCTTTCCAGAGCTGCTTGTACTCCTGCTAAATCTTTTACGACAAACACTTCTATAAAGTCGGTACGATCAGAACCCCAGGCATGCATATGAGGGTAAAAGCCTATAACATGTTCATTTTTCATCACTACGTTATCGAACCATTCTTTATAAAGGTCATTAAATTCCTTCATGGTACCATTTTCCGGAAATGCACCATGACTCACCCTTACATAAGATACTAATGATTCTTTTGCCTTTTCAGGGTCTTCAGGTTTCATATATGGAAAACTAACGTATATCTCGTCGGAGTGCGCATTCATATAATAAGAATTCCTTTTCTTAAAGTATTCCTTACGTGCATCACTATCTGGCCATGCCGCTTCAACTAATTCGTCATTTTTATCCTGTGCTTTTTCAATATTTTCCCAGGAATCATAGACTGTTACAAAAATTACCTCAGAATTATCAGGAGTAAAATAATGAGTGTAAACCCCTGCATCAACAATGAGGTCGTTTTTTTTGATTACATTTTCCAGGTACTCTTTTTCAGTGGCAATCCAATCTTCCATGGAGCCGCCATCTTTATCAAAATTCCAGTGGTTGGTAGTGACAGTAAGGTAATACTGTGAAGGTTCTTGTGCTTGGATAGTGAATGCATACAGACATAATAAACATGTCCATAAGATCAGGATCGGTTGTTTGGTTGTTTTCATTGTTCCAAAATTTAGTTAGTGAATAATTTCCACAGCAGTAGCTTCACCTAAATTTGGAGTATGCACTAATTTGAGTATAGATTGTGTTAGAAGTAATACAAATATACAATTAATTAACATATCTTTTTGTTTTACAACTACTTATACGCTATTAATTGGCAGAACAATAGGGTTAAAATTTCGTAAGAACCCTTACTAAATTAAATAATTCTTTTCCCTATATATTTGGAATTAAGCAAGGTTAAGGCTCCCATATAGTCTACCTTAAAACTCACTAAATCACCTACTTTAAAATTGGCCTTATTTTCATCGACATCAATAACAATCATATCGGAACTGCTCCCTACTAAGCCATATTTATCGTGATCTTCATCTATAATAGTGAGGTGCTTTGGATCTACATCAAGCAAGCCGATATCTAAAATAGCCCGATAACTGGTTTCCTTATAATCCATGATTTCAAAACTTGGTTTTTCTCCGGCAACATTAACACCTACCAGGCCCGTTGGATTTTTTGGTTTTTCGATGATTTCAATAATCTCCGCCTTCAATAAAAACACATCCTGTTTCATTTCAGGAATATTGGTGTGTTCGACAATATCATTGCCAAAATACAGGGTTTCACCAATTCTGAAATGATTGACTCCCTCAGGCACCAGTCCCTTAGTTAACAATGGAAAACTAATCGAAGTACCAGCTGATACCCATTTTATTTTTTTATTAAACTTGGCTTCGATAAGCTGTTCATACAAGCTCATCTGGATTAATTTATCATGGGATGGCATGATGCCATTCATACAATTCAGGTTGGCACCGAGCCCCACAACCTCAACCCCTTTCAAATTAAAAACTTTATCATAAAAATCTATAAAATCTTCACGCATGACCCCTTCTCTCAAATCGCCCATTTCTATCATGATCACAATCTGATGTCGTTTCCCTAATTTTAAGGCGCGGTCGTTAATAGCTTTAATGGTTGAGAACTGGGTATTGAAACTAATATCAGCAAAAGCAAGAAGATCATCTATACTTCGTTGGGGTACCGGCTTGATATATACGGTTTCTACTGATGGGTCTATCTCTTTAATTTTTTTCAGATTACTTAACCTGGAATCTAAAACCGTTTTTGGTTTTAACTTGAGAAGCTCTTTCAGGAATAGTTCATTACCACACAACAATTTGGTTACCACACCCCATTCTTTCCTGTCCTTTTTAAATATTGCATCTAAATATTTAAAGTTGTGTTTTAACGATTTTGTATTAAGCTGTAAATATGCCATGGTCTCTGCTTTGCTTGGATATAAGATAGAAAATAAAAGCCGAAAGTAAAATTCCCGGAAGTATTGGATCGAACCCAAATGGTATATCGATTTTTAAAAAAGTCAGCAATAAAGTAGATGCTCCACCAACAATCATCGACCATAGTGCTGCTTTTCCCGAGGGTTTCCTAACATAAAGCATCCCAATGACAGGCACAAATAGCCCCGATACCATAAAGGCATAAGACATTAACATCAATTCCAACACATTTTTCATCAATGTCGCTAATAAAACCGCAACAGCGCCAATAATTAATGTTGCGAGCTGTGAATGGCGAATATTTTTATTGTTCTGACTGTTAAGGCCCAGAATATCCGTTATAAAATTCCCGGAAGAAGCTAACAGGCAACTATCTGCTGTAGACATAATAGCCGAAAAATAAGCTGCCAGCATGAGCCCCATTAATCCGGCAGGTAAAATATTTTTAAGTAAGAGTGGTAATCCAATTTCCGGATCCATAGCTGTTACAGATGCAAAACCATCAGCTAAAAACATACCTTGTTCTGCTCCTACCCTTGCAAATAGGCCGAGCAGCACACCCATAAAGGCCATGACGGGATATTCAAAAAGTCCGGCTGTGAACCAGGCTTTTTTCGCTGTCTTTTCATCTTTACATGCATAAATTCTCTGGTAGAGTGTCATTCCTATAAACCAAATTGGTATGATCGTTACTGCCCAATTAATAAGCTGTACCCAGCTTACACTTGTCAGGCTTAAAAAACCATCGGGCAAAACCTTTACGATTGCCTCATAACCGCCGAGCTCTACATACGAAATTGGAATGCCTATCAGAATGAGTCCTAACATTAATATCGCCCACTGAAATGTATCGGTATAAACCACCGCTTTAATACCCCCAAAAACGGTATACACTACGGCAATAACGCCCATGATCAATACAGCTTTGTTGACTGATAATTCAGGAAAAGTACCAACAGCTAATTTAGCTCCTGCCAATAATTGCGAGGAGGTAAACCCAAGGTATCCGATAAAGGATATGATTCCTGCAAGAAGGGCCACTCTGGCTCCATATTTTCTTTTTAAGAGTTCGGGAAATGTTAGTAAGTTAAACAAATGGCCTTCACTTATGACTTTAGGAATGAGAAATACGGCACTGAGCCATGCTCCTAACAACCCTGTAAACAACATCCATGAACCGGAGATTCCCATAAGAAAACCTAAGCCCCCCAATCCAATTGAAAATCCTCCGCCCACATCGGTAGCTACAACAGAAAGTCCAATATGCCAGCTTCCCATTTTATTACCGCCGGTATAGTAGTCTTTGGCATCTTTATTTTTGTAGTGGAAATAAAAACCAATTCCGAGAACGACTATGATGTAGACAATAAAAATTGCTATATCTATCGTACCCATACTATTTGGTTAAGCGCATTTCGAGGTATTTATTCGTAAACCCTAATTTTTCATATAGTATTTTAGCAGGGTTATCGGGTTCTACATGCAGTGCCAAACCTCCTTCAATGAGACTGATTGCTTTTTCCATAACGGCTTTCCCAACACCTTTACCCCTGGCAGTTGTAGCGACTGCGATGTAAACAAGAATATTTTCTGGAATATAGCCAGACATTCCTGTTTCGTTAATAATGGTAATTCCAACAATTTTTCCATGATCTTTCGCAACCAAAGCAAAACCTCCATGGGCTGTAACTTCATCCATGACAGCATAGTTAAGACACTTTAGGATGTCTTCCTTTGGATCTCCATATTGTTCGAGGTTATTAAAAAGAAAATCGACGATTACAGATTTCGTTTTTTCGTCGGGTTTATTATTGGTATTATACAAGATAAAACTCAGCATACCTTTGATTTAAATAAATTATACAATTACTCTTCCTGACCTTGCAGATATATATTTCGGTACCTGGCTTTTTCTCTGGTCTTACGACGAGCCATTGATGGTTTGGTAAATTCTTTTCGATCCCTAATCTCTCTGATCATTTTGGTTTTGTTGAACTTTCGCTTGTAACGCTTTAAAGCTCTTTCAATACTTTCATCCTTTTTCACTATAATTTTTAGCATATCTTTTTTTTAATTATACAATCATATCCTATAATATAACTAAAAAAAATAATTAAAATGTGTGTTAAGGAAGTATTAATCTTGGCGATTTAGCTCAATTTACATGGATCGTAAAGCCTTCTGATCTTTTTTAGGAAGAGAGGCAACTATAAGATCGTAAGAATGATCAATAAGCTCTTGTAAAAATACATCAGAGATATGTGTGTCAGAAAGTGAAATGGTGTTCCAGTGTTTTTTACTCATGTGATACCCTCCCTGAATGCCTTCATATTCTTCACGCAATTCACGAGCCCAATCAGGATCGCATTTCAAATTTATTTCAGGTGTTCCTTCCTCCCACTTCATTAAAGACGATAAGGCAAACATTTTACCCATGACCTTAAATACCAATACATCCTCATTAAAAGGAAACGCTTCGGTTACCCCCTTTTTTGAGATACAATATGCTCTATAAGCCTCTATATGCATAATTATTCTTTTAAGGCTTCCTTCATTAGGAGTTTTTCATTTGTTGTAATCTCCAAAGCTGAATAATCCAGTTTCCAACCTATGGTTTCAACAATGTTCTGAATGATCAGAATAGTTTCAAGGGCTTCCTTCCTGGCTGTATCCATAAGTCCACTTTCAGGAATCTTATCCATCACAAATTCGCGGGCTTTCTCATTTAACTGAGATATCTCATCTGGTTTAAATTTATTCAATACACCATCTTTGATATCATAAAATTTATAGTTCGGCTCGAAGCTTAACACCTCAGGTTCTGGAAACGCATGTAAAATAATTCGTTTGCGCTTATTATCAGCTTCCATTTTTAGTTTTTGAAGGTTGAATCCTATATGTACCTTGGCTTTCACGATTAATAAGGCGCGTTTGGTGCTGGAAATCATTCCAAAGAAATACCCTTTATCTTGCTGATGATCATAAATCTCAGCAAATTCTCCTTCTACAACGACCAATTTACATACTTTCCTTATTTTCTCAAGCAGCACAACCGACTGTGTATTGGTCACTTCTTTACTTCGCTTTAATCGATATGTTGAGAAAAGCCAATACATACATACCGCTCCAACGAAAAGACCTAAAAATATTTGAATTATATCACTCATTCGTGTTTCCTATTTTCCCTAAATGGGTGTCGTGAAAAGATGTTGGATACTTTAGTCCATAACCCAGTGCTCTATCGAACGAGGCATGCCCAAAGATAATAATCCCAATTAACTGAATGTACTCATTAGCAAGATATAAGCCTAAAAAGAACATCAATACCGCTACAGCTTTGTGATGAAAAAGGTTATAGGTAAAGGCTCCCGTTTTCGGGTTAAAGACATAACCCAGCATTCCGATATCCGGTAGTAATATTAAAACTAAAAACCACCACCAAGCAAAAGACAAAGTACTAAACAAATATATTGCCAGGCCCAGCATCAGGAGTTCTTCTATTTTGATACTATTTTTCATCAGGTATTATTTCATATAAAACAGGTTTGCTAGGAGCGGCATCATTTTCAAAGGGGGCTACCTGTAAATTTAAAAAATAAGTGCCATCTTTAACTTCATTGGGTACATATATAAATTCTGTGATGGTAGCATCATACCTTCTCAAGCCATCAAAATTCCAAAAAGCTTTATGTGCTAATAATTTTCCTTCATCTTTTTCTTTATCTACAGAGGGCAAATCGATTAATAAGTGCTTTACTCCTTTTTCTCTTAAAAATGTTGCAGCCTCCTCTTCCAGGTATGGCGGATTGGTGTGCGCGTATTGTTTCGTTAATTTATCGGAATAGTTTGGGAGGGTTCTGATAACCACGGCATCAGGTCTTTTTCCGTGTAAGGCAACCTTTAATTGTTGGGCCGGAATTATAAAATCATCCTCAATTTTTCCCGGTGCAACCGTTACCACTTCGGCCATAAAGAAATACTTTTTCAAGTGTTCATTAATCGAATGAAACTCATGTGTTATGTGTCCGAGGCACTCGGTATGTGTTCCATGAGCATGAGGTATAACGTTTATGGCGTTGAAGTTTGTGGAAGCTCCTTCAGAAACTGCGCCTATAAAATCTCCATCCTGAACAGGTTGAATGGTGGGTGGCCCCACATACCAGGCATTTACATTTTCGCCCCCATTTTTAATGGGAATCGAAATGTCTATAGGGTTATTAAAATTTATAGGGTATTTTTTGTTTTTGTACTGAATTGTAGCTTTCAAGTTTATTTAGGTTTTTAGTGTTTACTGTAAATTTAAAAGAAATAAATCAGAAGCAATACCATCGGCTAAAAATTTCCCTTTGGCCGTCGTTTTCAAAACAGGCATGGACGGGTTGGCATTATCGATCTCCAATAAACCCTCTTCTATATACTTCTGAGACTGCTGTATCAGGTATTCCAGATACTTTTCTCCAAAGCTCTCTTTAACTTTATTGAGCGACACCCCCCAAATGGTTCTTAAACCTGTCATTATGGTTTCATTAAATCGATCGACCGTTGACAGGGTTTCAACTTCAGATGGTAATATATTTTCCTGAAGGCTTTTAATGTATTTTGAATTATTGGCTACATTCCAACTTCTGTGAAGGCCATCATAACTATGTGCTGACGGACCGATACCAAGGTATTTCTTACCGAGCCAATAGGCAGAGTTGTTTTTACTAAAGTATCCTTCTTTCCCAAAATTAGACAACTCATAATGAATAAAGTCGTGCTCCATTAGGGTATCTACCAGAAGTTGAAAATGTTGTTGAGCTATTTCATCATCGACTGGTTTAACAATTCCTTTTTCTATAAATTTTTCTAAAGCTGTTTTGGGTTCTACGGTTAAGGCATAACTCGAAATATGTGGAATATTAAAACTTAATGCTGTTTCGATATTTTGCATCCAGCCTTCATTGCTCATTCCCGGAATCCCGTAGATCAGGTCTATGGTGATATTATCAAAAATGGCTGTAGCTGCTTCAATACACTTTTTAGCCTCTTTGGCATTATGAGCGCGGTTCATCAATTTTAGGTCTTCCTCAAAAAATGATTGTATTCCAATACTCAAGCGATTGATTCCGATGCCTTTGTATGCTTCAAAAATAGTTTTCGACTGCTCTCCAACTAATGATGCTTCTGTTAGGTCATCAGGATTAGCTTCCAGCGTAATTTCGGGATCTGCAATCACCTTGTAATTTTCATAAACTGCGGCGATAAGGGATTTTAACTCTTGAACAGATAACAAGCTAGGTGTACCACCTCCAAAATATATGGTCTCTACAGGTTCATCCTGCAACTCGTTTTTACGCAATTGCATTTCTTTGACCAGTGCAATTACCAAATCATCTTTTTTCTTTAAGGAGGTCGAAAAATGAAAATCGCAGTAATGACAGGCCTGCTTACAAAAGGGAATATGTATATAAATTCCAGCCATATTTAGTATTCAGTGTTCAGTATTCAGTGTTGAGCCTTGTTATTTTGATGTTTTCACCCCAAATTTATGCGGGTTCAACATCGTGTAATTAATAAGCTTAATCACTTCATAACTTTCATTTATAAATTCATTATACAGATTTTCTGTTAAATAATCACATCTAAATGAGAATTCTATCCAAACCTGAGTTTCAGAATTTTCTGCATCACTATCAGGGCATAAGTTTCCTCTTTAGGGAAAGCTTTGGTCTCTTCAAAAATTCTCATAGCCAATTCAAACTATTTCCTATACGAATAAAGATCTTGAAACTTCATGTTTAATCTTGGTTTTAGTGAGTTACTGCTACTGAATACTGCCAACCGCTATTTAATCTTATCCTGATTCTGCTTAACAAAAGACTCCCAACCGGAATAGCTTTTTGTTTGCTGGGTTTTTCCGGAATTAAAAAAATGACAAACAGCAGCTGCCAGACCATCAGTTGAATCTAAATTTTTAGGCAACTCTTTTATACTAAGTAAACTTTGAAGCATTCTTGCTACCTGTTCTTTACTTGCATTACCATTCCCGGTTATAGCCATTTTAATCTTCTTGGGTGAGTATTCTGTAACGGGCACCTGACGTGATAAACCCGCTGCCATGGCCACTCCCTGGGCTCTCCCTAATTTAAGCATCGATTGAACATTCTTACCAAAAAAAGGTGCTTCAATGGCTATTTCGTCAGGATGATGTGTATCGATTAGTTCGATCGTACGTTCAAAAATTAATTTTAGCTTTACGTAAGGGTCTGTATACTTTTTAAGCTGTAATTCATTCAACTGCAGTAAGGTCATTTTTTTATTAACGACCTTAATCAAACCAAAACCCATAATAGTGGTTCCGGGATCTATTCCTAATATGATCTTTTCTGTGTTCAAAATGTATGATATGAAGCGGTGTCCCTTTTCTACAAAGCTACACTAATCCGCCTTTAAAACAATAGGAAGTTTAATTTTGGTGCTCACCGGAATATCTCTTTTAATAGCAGGATATAATTTTGGCAATTGTTTTAATGACTCATTGATAATACTATCGAGTTGTGGTATCTGTTTATTGATCACGTCTGTTTTCTCGATACCCGTAATTTTAATGGTTCCGGTATTTGAGATCAACATATGGACCTTTACGGTATCATTCAGACTCTTATGAACCACTATGTGATTGTTTTGAAGGGTTTTAAAAACCTGATTCGTGAAGGTCGTCTGGAAACATCTTCGTTGCTGCGTTTTGTCAGCTGTTTCATCGCAGGCCTCAAAAAGAGGGTACTGATCTACTTCATTCCAGTTAATGCTTTGCATCTCTCTATTGACCAATTCTTCCTTGGAAGGCTTACCTCCAAAAATATCGCATGAGACACATAATACTATGAGTAAAAAAGCAGCTGTTAGACGCATGAAAATCAATTCTGTGACGAATTTACATAATTAATCTTTATCAATGAAAAATTACATTTTTTTCATCAATCAGCTGCAAGATGAATTTCGGCTTTTAATTCGGATATGCGTTTTTCTGCATGTACCCGATAACGTTTACCAAACCTATGGTTTCCAAACTTATCCAGGTAGTTTTGATAGTACTTGATTTTCGTTTTTGGATCTTGATAATAATGATCACTTACAAAACAGATATTGTAATAAGTGATGTAATCATCAGGATTTTGTTCGTAGGTTAACCAATAGTAATCCAGGGCCTTTTTATAATCTCTTTTGGTTCTGTAGGAACTTGCTATAGCATGGTATTCTCTGGAGAGATCTACTCTTTTCACCGTTATGGCTTCTTTAAAATAAACGATTGCGCTATCTGCCTGCTTTTCCTTTCTGTAAATATTTCCAATATTAAAATAAGCATCGCTATTGGCATTGTCGATACCGATCGCTCCCAAATAACTGTCTATAGCCTCTTTATTTCGCCAGTCTTTTTCATAACAATGTCCTAAATACATAAAAATGTAGGTTTCCAAATAGCGTTGTTTGATAAGCTGTTCGAAATATGGAATGGCACTGTTGTACTCCTGAAAATTATAATGAGCTAATGCCTTCAGGTTGAGTAATTGCGCATTTGTAGGAGCTACCTTCAGGCCTTTGTCTACCAGGAAATGAACCGAATCCATATACTTTTTTTTAAGGTAATAAGCCCCTAATTCTTTAATGTTATTAATATGAGTGGTATCGAGATGAAAGGTTTTTTTAAAGCTGTCTTTGGCCTTATCACGTTTTCCCAAAGCCTCAACCGACAACCCATATCGATAATGATTATCCGGATTCAATGAGTCTTTCTGTGTGAGTAGAAGGAAGGTGTTTTCGGCCTTTTCAAACTGTTTGGTTTTAAAATAAAGCTTTCCTAATTCTTTTTGTGGAAGCAACTTCTCCGGATTTTTGGAAACAATACCTTCATATTGCAGGATCGCTTTATCCAGGTTTCCCAACGCGACGTATGCCTGGGCAATTTTTAACTGATTAGTATAAGATGGGTTTCGGGCATATAAATTAATGGCTTTGGTATAATGACCATTTTTAAAGAGGTTGTCAGCTTCATTGGAAACCGGGGCTTGCGCCCCGGCTACTAAAACCCAAAACATTACAATTAATCGAACAAAAGTTTTCATGAAGTCAGATTACATTATAATCTTTAAAACATTATTATCAGCAATCTTTACTTCAGTATTTGGTAACCCTTTATATTGAAAAATCAGTTTTTGTCCTTTCTCTACCTTGATTGCAAAGTCACCGTCATAATTAGTTACAGCTCCCTTGCTGGTACCTTCAATGACAATTGCCACGCCCGGTAGCCCTTTTCCATTATTAGATACATTCCCCTTAACTATACCCGATTCCAATGAGGAATCGTACTCTTGGTAAACAGCACGAGCTCCTGCGTTAGGTTTTACCATTGAAGTTTGTTTATCTGACACCTTTGTAAATTTAGTTTGATCTGATAACCTAAAAACAATTGGATAAGCAAAAGTCACAGGCACGGCATTTCCATTATCATCTCTTCCTGGTTCAATTACCGGTAATGCATTAATGATTCTTTTGGCTTCAGCTTCTAATAACTCATGTGGCCCCCTGGTTCTCATTACCGTAGTAGATCCGTCAGGATTAATTTTAAACTGAACATACACTCTTCCTTGTACTCCTTGATCATGAGCTTTTTTAGGATAACGAAAATACTTTCTTACATGGGCATCGAGCTGGTCCTTAAAACACTGAAATTGTTCTTTTTCAATTATATCAATACAAGTTGGAAATGCCGGTTTTTGAGAAACTACCGCAAACGGCACCTCAGGTCCTCCATCTTGTTTATTCATGGGTTTATTTTCGCCAGGAGTAGGGGTGTCTAGACTAAAAGATATAGGATAAGCAAAACTTACAGGAACGACATTGTCGCTTTTATCTCTACCCGGATTCAGTTGCGGAAGTAGCTCGATAATCCTGTTGGCCTCTTTTTCAAGTGATTTAGCGGGACCTCTTAATCTTAGTACCTCAGCCTCTCCGTTGGTATCAATTCTAAACAATACATATACTCTTCCTTCTTCTCCATTTTCCATAGCCTCTTTTGGATAAGTGAAGTGCTTTCGAACATGGGCATTAATTTCCTCTTTAAAACTCTCAAATAAATTTTCGTCATTTTCATGACCTTTAAATGTAGGTTTTTGAGCTACAACTGTAAATGGAACATCCTCAGTATTCAGGACCGTATTCTCCGGTGTTGATTCTTCTTTAGCCTCTTTTTCGCATGAAGTATAAACCAACATGCCTAATACCAAAGGTACCATTAGCAAATACTTTAATTGCCAGACTTTTCTAGATCTTGTTTTTTGTAACATAACGATTCGTTTTTTGATTAATGAATGATTAAAAAATTGATTGATGAATGATATATGTTCTGTATTGAACACTTGTTCCAATAACAGCTCATACGATTGTTTCTTTGATTTCTTTGCCGTGTGCGCATCGGCTATAAACTCATGCAACTCTGAAACTCGTGCCTGATAGATATAGATGAGTGGATTGAACCAAAATACGATGCGTAAGAGTTCGAACAGCATTAAGTCCCACGTATGCTTTTCTTTGATATGCACCAGCTCGTGTTCGATGATATGCTGATGATTCTTCTCTTTAATACTATCTCCGAGAAAAATATGCTTAAAAAAGGAAAAGGCTACTTCACTCTTGGTCAAGAGCACCTCAGTATATTCCTGATACCAGTGGATCTTTCCTTGTCGTTTTAATTGATAGATCTTATATAACTTATATCCAAACCAAAGTACACTTAGCAAACTTCCTGCAAGCAACAACCACTGCCACCAGAATAAATCTGGCAACAAGGAGGCCTGTGCAGCCTGGCTCTCTGTAACCGTGGTTTCCGCTAAAACGATAACAGGTAATTGCATCGCATATGCCTGGGGCACTACTTCTTTAAAGGAATCCAACTGAATGAAAGGCAGTGCTAACGAAAGTAGTGGCGTGATAATTAAATACGCCCTGTTCCAGTTAAAAAAGGTTTCTTTCTTTAGCAACACATCGTATACTAAAAGAAATAGCAATTGGAACGCTATGGTTTGGATAATGTAGTGTAACATGATTATTCGTCTTCTTTGTTCAACTCTTTTAAAATGGCTTCCATCTCTTTCAGGCTGATGTCATTCTTCTTGACAAAGAACGATACCATACTTTTAAAGGAACCCTGAAAGTAATTGTCCATTAGCTTATTAAGCGATTGATTGCTGTACTCCTCTTTCTTTAACAGCGGATAATACACATACCCCTTCCCTTCTTTTTCATGCCCTACAAAGCCTTTGCTTTCCAGGATTCGAATAATCGTAGAAACCGTATTATAGGCGGGTTTTGGCTCCGGCAAATTCTTAATGATGGTGGCTACATTGGCTTTTTCTAAAGTCCACAGCCACTGCATGATCTCTTCCTCGGCTTTTGTTAGTTGTTTCATATCAACTAATGTTTTAGTTTATTAATGCAAATATAACTAATTTTTTAGTTTAAACTAATTGTTTAGTTATAAAATATATGTAACAAAGATTCTATATCTTCGTCAAACAAATAAAATAGTACATGGACATCCTCTTTTTAGCATTAGGTTTTGTATTCATAATTTTAGGCATTCTGGGTAGTTTTTTACCTGTTCTACCTGGTCCACCGTTAAGCTGGGTAGGTCTGTTATTTCTATACCTCACTAAATCTGTACCCGATAACTGGTGGGTTTTAGGCATAACACTTGTGATAGCTATCCTGATTCTTGTCTTAGACTATATTATTCCTGTCGTAGGGACCAAACGATTCGGAGGCTCCAAAGCTGGAATGATTGGTACTACTGTAGGTTTGGTGATCGCTATCATATTTCCGGTATTAGGTATATTAGGAATTATCATCTGGCCTTTTATTGGTGCATTTGTTGGCGAATTGATTAATAAGGCTGATTCTAAGAATGCCTTAAAGTCTGCTTTTGGTTCCTTTATTGGCTTTTTAACCGGTACTTTTTTGAAGTTTGCTGTGGCCATAGCCTACCTTGTTATCTTTATTAAAGTAATTATCACGAATAGTGAAGCCTTGTTTAGTTTTTGATATTTTTTGATTCAAACATAAATTACTTACTTTTAGGGAGTTTTAAATAAAAAATGAGTTTTTTTGTATCCCAAACGTACAAACAACTATGCCCCTTCCACGATTTGAAAAAAGGCACATTATCTCGATTTCTACATTTGTCCTCCTCACATGTGTAGCGTACTTTTTATATGGCATTTTCATTGAAACCATCGACAATGAGTTAGAGAAGGAATTAAACTCCACAAGTATTCAAACAATCAAAGAGTTCACCCATATAGTATATAATGATATTATTGAACTCAACAATCTGAAAAACAGACTGGAATTAACCGATGGAATGTACTATAGATACTGGAATGAAGATGCTTCTGTAATTCTAAAGCAAAACCATTCCTTTCAGTTCATCGAATGGATTGACAGTTCGATGGTCATTAAAAAAATAGTCCCTGAGAAGGGAAATGAAAAAGCACTAAATCTAGACATTTCCAAAGTAGAATACCGCGCCGATGAATGGAAAAAGCACGTTAAAGACTCCACCATCAATATAACTCCATGGGCCACTATGACGCAAGGTGGAAATGCATTTTTGGTAGATATTCCCGTATTTTTTGATGATAAGTTTCAAGGTACGATTACTGCCGGGATGGACTTCACATCTGATTTTAATTTTATTCTTGGTAGTTTAGAAGAAGAATATGCGGTATTAATAAAAGATCAGAACCAAACAACCTTCTATGAATACAACAAGCTTGAAACCAGCAGTTTTAAAGAACAGCATTTTGTAAAAAGGCTTGTAAAATTAAGTGGACTGGATAATAAAGAGTGGACCTTTTGGTTCTCTCCTCTCAACCAGCATCCCATAATTAATAAGAAGCAGATTGCGAATCTATCGCTAGCCGCAGGGCTGATGTTCTCTATATTGACCAGTCTCCTGATATACTTTTATATGTCTACCCGAAAGGAAAACAAAAAGGTCTACGAGTCTAACGAACGCCTGATTCATTTAAATCAATCTTTGCAGAAAGAAAGGTTAAAAGCTGAAAAAGCATCGAAGGCCAAAACCGAGTTTCTATCTAATATGAGTCATGAAATCCGTACTCCGCTTAATGCAATTTTAGGATTCATCGAGGTGCTCAAAGATTCCGAATTAAGTGAAAATCATAAAAAGTATTTATCCCTGATGGACCTTTCTTCAAAAAAGCTCCTGAACTTAATAAATGACATCTTAGAATTTGACCGCATAGAGTCAGGTAAAACAGTTTTAAAGGAAGATGTCTTTTCTCCTGCAGAAGAATTACAAAACATTAAAGAGCTCTACAAGCTAAGTGCCCAGGATAAAAAAATAAACCTCTCGTTACAATTCATTCGCAACAACCATCATAATGTAGTTGGTGATGCTGGTAAATTTGGGCAAATATTCACCAATCTCATCAGAAACTCAATCAAGTTCACTGATCATGGAGCAATAGAGATCATTTATGATGAACGTATAGAATTCCAAAAATTATACCTGAAAATTATAGTTAAGGACACAGGTATTGGCATCCCAAAAAATAAATTAAGTTCCATTTTCAATAGGTTTACCCAAGTTGATTCCGGAAAAACAAAAAAACATGAAGGCGGTGGAATAGGCCTAACCATCACCTACCAGTTACTAGAATTAATGAAAGGGACTATTAAAGTAAGCAGCTCGGAAAAAATAGGTTCTGAGTTTGAAGTAAAACTTCATTTCCCATTAACAAGCAAACAACCCAAGCAGGAGGAACAGATTAACTCATCTGCACTTAATTTAAGGGATTTAAAAGTACTTATTGTCGATGACAACCAGTTAAACATAACGGTGCTGGAAAAATCGATTGAACGCTTTGGAATAAAAGATCCGGATGTAGCAAAAAATGGCCATGTTGCGATTGAAATGGCTCGATCAAATCGTTACGACCTTATCTTTATGGATATTCATATGCCGGAACTTGATGGATTTGATGCCACTCGTTTCATAAGAGAATTTGATTCTAATGTGATTATTTTTGGATTATCTGCCAATGTAACAAAGGAAGCAATTGATGAAGCTATAAGTGTTGGAATGAACGACTACATTACCAAACCGTTCTCATTGAAAAAACTCTATGTAAAACTGTATTATTATTTTGCAGAACAACATGTGATAAAATAAAAAAAGCCCTCCGCCTCGGCGGAAAAGCCTTTCATTGGTTTAACTACTAAACCTCACGCTAATGCGTGATAAACAACACAACTAAACATTAATGGGTCAAAAAAAGCTCCCAATAGTAAGAGAGCTCTTATTTATATTTTTGATGAAAAAGCTATTTTGCTTTCTCATTATTTATCGATTTCAAAATGACCGGACAGCAAATATAAAGACATTTTTATTACTGACAAATTATTTCGTCGACAATCATTTAATTGATCTTTATTTTTTAATAAACAAAAAGCCAGGTAAACCTGGTTTTTTGTTTATTCGGTATATGCTAATTTTTCTTTAGCCACCTCGGTCTCCTCTTCCTTTTTCTCATTTTTAGAATTGACTCTTGATCTAAACCATATCTTCACTTTATACACCATTAAGAACATTAACGGCACCATTATTAGAGTTAAGAAAGTAGCGACGAACAGTCCAAAAATCACCGTCCATGCCAACGGCCCCCAAAAGATCACGTTATCTCCTCCGAAATATATTTCCGGGTTGAAATTAGTGAACAAGGAGAAGAAATCAATATTGAGTCCGATTGCTAATGGGATCAAGCCAAGAATGGTTGTGATAGCAGTTAAAAGTACCGGACGAAGCCTTGCTCTACCACCATCGACAATAGCATCCTTTACCTGTTCAATATTCAACAAATCACTTTCTTCCATGCCGAGTTCATGCTTTTTTCGATCTATCAATAACTGGGTGTAATCAAGAAGAACAACCCCGTTATTCACCACAATTCCGGCTAACGATATAATTCCCATCATGGTCATCATGATCACAAAAGACCATCCCGTTGCCATTAAACCACCAAACACTCCTATTAAACTCAGGAAAATGGCAATCATTATAATGGTTGGCTTAGAGATCGAATTAAACTGAAACACCAGCAATAACATGATCAAGCCTAGTCCGGCAAAAAATGCTCCGAGTAAAAACTGCATTTGTTTTTGCTGTTCTTCGATCTGACCGGTAAAATCAAATTCTATGCCCTGCGGGGTATCAAAGCTTTGCATTTCCCTTTCAATTTCAGCAACAACAGCTCCAGCATCTGTAAAACCGGGAGACAGTCCTGAATAAACAGTTACAGCACGTTTTGTGTCTCTATGTTTTATGGCACTAAAGCCTGAGGTATTCTTTTGAGTGGTTACTGCCGATACAGGAATCTCCTTGATCTGCCCGTCAGAAGGATCTCTAAAAATAATGTTCTGATTAAACAAGGCGCTTTTATTATACCTGTCTTCCTGATTGAATCTCACATTGATATCATAATCTTCTCCGGACTCCTTGTAAACTCCTGCTTTCTCACCGAATAAAGAACGTCTTAACTGATTACTCACCTGTCCGACAGAAACACCTAGTTCTCCGGCTTTTTCCCGGTCGACCATCACCTTCATTGCAGGCTTCCCTTTATTCACATCAATTTTAAGTTCTTCGATACCCGGAATATTTCGGTTATTGATAAAGTCACGCATTTGTTCTGCTACAACAATCAATTCGTCATAATCTTCACCACTTATTTCAATATTAATAGGATATCCCACAGGAGGTCCGACCGCATCTTTTTCCACAGAAATTGCAACACCCGGATAGATTCCATGTAAAGCCTCCTGAACTTTCTTTCTTAGTTCTTCAGAGTCCTTGCCATTACGAAATTTATATTCACGCATAGTAGCGGTAATCTTACTTCGATGTGGCATTTCAGCTGAGGAACCTCCATCCGTTTGTGGGTTTCCAGCTCCTTCACCTACCTGAGCAACCGCAGATTCAACCATGAAGTTATAACCTCCATTCTTATACTCATCTTCGTTAAGAACAGCATATACCCGCTTCTCTATATCCTTTGTAAGCGCATTGGTTTTATCGATATCTGTTCCCTGGGGATATTCTACATATACAATGATCTGATTTGGTTTATTGTCTGGAAAAAACTCAATTTTAGTTCTCCCACTGCCTATAGACATTCCAAACAACATAAAAACGGTTATTAGCAAAGCAAAAGTACCTATCACAAAAGCACGTGGTCTCCAACCGCCGAGGGCGTATCTTAGAAAGTTTCTGTACTTGTTTTCTAACTTTACCAAGGTATTGCGCTGAAAACGATTCGCCCATTTTTTAACCACATATTTATACAACCAAAACATGCCGGCTGTAAATATCATTAACGTTCCAAACCCTCTGACAGGCCCACCAAAGATCAAGATAAATATCCCCGGAGGTATTAAAATCAGACTCAATCTAATGAGTTGTTTTTTGGTCAAAACCTTTTCTCCGATCTCCATGAATTGAGAAACCAGCATGGAATTAATGAAAATTGCTACAAAGAGTGATGAACCAAGAACTACTGACAGGGTAATCGGGAAAAATTTCATAAACTCACCCATTACCCCAGGCCACATACCCAGTGGTATAAATGCGGCAACCGTGGTAGCGGTTGAAATGATAATAGGGAATGCAATTTCACCAATTCCTTTTTTAGCTGCTTGAATTCTAGACATTCCTTCCTCTTCCATTAAACGGTACACATTTTCCACAACCACAATACCGTTATCCACCAGCATCCCCAGCCCCATGATCAATCCGAATAATATCATGGTATTTAGTGTATATCCCATTCCATTCAGTATCATGAAGGACATAAACATAGACATTGGAATTGCAAAACCAACGAATAAAGCATTTCTGAATCCAAGGAAGAACATCAGAACTCCCACTACCAAAATAATACCAAATATGATATTATTTACCAGGTCGCTAACCTGGTTTAATGTTTTTTCTGATTGGTCACTGGTAATGGAAATTTTTAAATCGCCGGGAAAATAATCTTCTTCCGCTTTTTTAACAACCGCCTTCACCTTATCAGCAGCTTCAATCATGTTTTTACCTGCTCTTTTTTTAACATCGAGCATGACTACATTATTCCCAAACTCTCTTGCATAGGTGGTTTTCTCCTCTTCCTTAAAACTAACACGAGCAATATCTCTTAGGTAAACGGCGCCATTATCTGATTTAACCACAAAATTATTCAGCTCCTTTGGGTTTTCGACCTCCCCTAAAATTCGAATGGTTCTTCGTTGCCCACTGGTAATTAAATTACCGGCAGACATGGTTACATTCCCATTGCGAATAGCATTAATAACATCGTCGAAACTTACTTTAGCCGCCATCATTTTATAGATGTCTACTGCAACCTCAACTTCTTTTTCCTGAGCTCCGCGTATATCTACCTGTTTAATTTCTTCAAGATCTTCGATCCTGTCTTCAAGATACTCTGCATATTCTTTCAACTTTTCGACGGGATAGTCTCCAGAAAAGTTCACATTCATTATTGGGAATTCTTCCGAAAAATTCAGGTCAAAAACATTGGGCTCTACTTTAGCTCCATTAAAAACCGGCCAATCTTCACTTGCTTTTTCGGTATCGACCTCATCTTTTACCTTTTGCTTAGCAGCTTCTACCGAAATTCCATCGTCGAACTCAACGGTAACAATTGCATAATCCTCCTGAGATGTAGATAAAATCTCAACAACATTACTTACGTTTTTCAAACTTTCCTCAAGCGGGTCGGTAATTAGCTTTTCAATATCCTCAGCCGTATTCCCCGGATAAGGGGTACTGATATATATCTTGGTTTCCTTTACCTCAGGGAAATCTTCTCTTGGCATTCCAAAATATGCTGAAAGTCCCAGCACCAAGAAGATAGATATCATCACATAGATCGTAGTTTTATTATCTATCGCCCACGAGGATAATCGAAATTCCTTATCTATTTTTTTACTATTATCAGCCATGGCTTATTTGTTGTCTAAAATTTTTACTTTTTGTCCTTCCTGAACACGACGTGCTCCTTCTTGTATTACTACATCCCCATTGGCAAGTCCTTCGATCACCTCTACATAATCACCCTGGGTTTTTCCAGTCTTAATTATAGCCTTATGAGCGGTTGCTACGCTATCCCCTTTTATTTCACCAACTTTATACACATATTGCTCGCCTTCAGCATTCTCTGAAATAATACTTTGCGGAATAAGAATAGCACGCTCACTGGTATAATCATTAATTTGAACTTTTGCAGTTAAATTAGGCTTGATAAGTCCTTTATGATTTGGGACAGCAACCTCTATTTTAAATGATCTGTTTGTTGGATTGATATAATTACTTACCTGGCGTACTTTTGTTTCTATCACCTCATCTCCTAACACAGGAAAAATCACTTTTACGTTTGTACTTTCTTTTATCGATGACAGGTATCGTTCCGGCACTTCAGTCTCAATATACATATTGCTCAAGTTCACAATGCGAATTAAAGGAACTCCAACATTTACAACAGATCCTTCATCCGTAATAATTTCATCGATGGTTCCTGAGAATGGAGCGACTACCCTGGTCTTAGCCAATTGGCTTTTCATTTGGGCCACGGCATTTTTAGTAGACTCATATTGTGTTTTCGCCTGTAAATACTGAATTTCAGAACCGATTTGCTGCTCCCACAATCTTTTTTGACGCTCATAGGTCGTGGCTGCTAATTCGGCCTGTACTTCCAACTGAGCTAACTGTGCTGCGAGTCCACCATCATCAATTCTGGCTAATACCTGTCCTTTTCTCACTGCTTGCCCTTCCTTAACGAGCACATCTAATAAGGTACCTGGATATTCAGCATTAATTACAATGTTTTGTTTGGTCGCCACACTACCCTGCAATTCAACATAGTGATGAAACAAGCTGTCTTTTGTGGTTAATGCTGTAACAAGTGATACTTTTGATGTTGTATCCAACTTCGAAATAGCTGCATCCAGGGTCCTTAACTCAGAGGCTAGTTCATCGTATTGAGCAACTATTTCTGATCGTTTTTCTTTAATGGCCGTTAAATCTCCTTCCGCAATAACATCGTCAGTCGATTTTTTACTACCTCCTCCACAAGAGGCTAATAAAAAGGCTACGGTTAATAGTGAATATATCTTTTTCATTGATTGTTTTGTTTGAATTCTAATTGGTATACTTATTATATTTCTATTCTTCTAATGGCACCAGATCTCCCGAATAAACAATATTATCGAGTTCAACTTTGCTATTAATTACGTCTAACATTGCCTGAAGGTAATCTTGTTGTGACGAGTATAACTGAACCTGAGCCTGACGTAATTCAAAACTAGTTGCAATTCCTTCTGTAAATTTAATCTGGTTCTTTCTTTCAATTCTTTCAGCCAGGTTGAGATTTTTTTTGGAGATGTTATATTTCTCCACAGAGAACTCATAATTACTTTGAGCATTTGCCAATTCAAGCTTTATGCGTTGTTCTACCTCGGTAAGATCGGTTTTTGACTTTTCATATTCGATTTTTGCACGTTGGGTGCGGGCGGTTCGTTCTAATGAGCTGAAAATTGGAATATTAAGGGTAAGTCCAATTAACGAACTTCCAAACCACTCCTGATCTTTATCAAAAAAGGTAAACTCATCATTGTAAGCCTGATACCCCCCGTTTAAAAATCCTGATAAAGAAGGAAGTGCTCTTGACTTTTCCAATTTCACCAATAATTCCTTGGAGCGCTCATCATTCGCTGCAATTTTATAATCGATATTCTCCTCCATTGAAAAGGCTGTATCATCTTGTAACTCTATGGCAAGACTCTGAATCGTAAGATCTTCCAGTTGATCAGTTAAATCAACTTTTTCAGTAACGTCAATACCCAGGGAAAGGCTTAGAAGCTTGTAAGCTATATCTCTTAACCTTATGCTATTATTGAGTGCATTTTCGATTTCAGTTAAAGTAATCTGAAGCTGCTCTACACTTTCTTCTTCCGCCAGACCATTTTCGAATGTTTTTTGAGTCTCGAACAGGTTATTTTCGAGTGTTGCTTTGTTCTTTTCCAGAATTTTAACGCTCTCTTCTGCAACCAGCACATTTCCATATGCACTAATTACATTAGTACGTACAGCTAAATCTGTTTTTACCTTGGCATTTTTAGAAATTTCAAGAAATACCTTTGCCGACTGAAGCCCTACCAAATAAGAGCCATCGAAAATTAACTGGGATAAAGTTGCCGTAGCATTTACATTTTGCTTTGTTCCGAATACAACTTCTTCGAACTCACCTGAGTTTCCACCAAAAAATTCGGCAGGAATTAACGACACCTGTTGTTTTAAAAAGTTTTGATAATCTACAGTTGCGTCAATTTGAGGTAGTCCGATAGCAGTGGTTTCCCATTTTTGCTTTTCGGCAATTTCTATATCCCTCGTTGCATTAACCGCTGTTCGGTTATTTTCTAATGCAAACTCAACTGCTTCTTCCAAAGAAAACGTCCGTTGTTGAGCTGATACGACTACGCATATCAACAAAAAGAAATAGGTTAATTTAATTTTTATCATTGTTTTGAGTTAATTATTGAATTGAGTATTAAAAGTCCTTTTTCGGTTGCAATCCCCCTTACATAATAATCAAGGAACACTTCCATGAGATAGGGCATACTATATTGGTGAGGAGGAAAAACATCTCCATTTTTTAATTCCATCATTCCATAGAAATAAAATTTTGAAATCACATCTACATCAATATCCTTTCTAAAAAACCCTTCTTCTACACCTCGTTTAAGGTTTTCGAGGATACAACTATCCATTTGCTGATATATCTTACTTCTAAGTGCTACATGAACCTTTGGATAATATTTCTGCAATTGATAATATGGTGACGATTTTTCATCTTTTAAATTCGACAACACAAATCCCTTGATATCGTATAGTTCCTCTATAGGGTTGTTATGGAGGCCACGAATACAATTAATTCCATTGGTAATGAAATCACATCTATGCATCGTACACGCCTCAACCAGTTCGGTTTTATTTTTAAAGTGCTGATATATTGTTTTTTTTGATATCCCCATTTCATTGGCAATATCATCCATTGTCACACTTTTAAAACCGACAGTTAAAAACATGTCTGATGCCTTCTCTATAATTTTTTCTTTCATAATTGAGGGCAAATTTAGACATGGAAACTTTAAAAACAAAAAAAGTTTCCAAAGTTTTAAGGTTATTTAACATTCAATTTATCATTGAGAGTGGCAGTATAAATATTATTTTAGCCGAAAATATCTAGTATATGTCGTCAATAGCCACGTACAGAGAGGCCTTTTGTGCTTATCTCGACCAAAAAGTTGCAGTTAAGGAACCCAAAAATCTATACGAACCGATGGTTTATATTTTGAATTTGGGTGGCAAAAGGTTAAGACCTGTATTAACCTTAATGACTACTGAAGTTTTTGGAGAGGATTACACTAAGGCACTAGACGCAGCACTTGCCATCGAAATATTCCACAACTTCTCCTTGGTTCATGACGACATCATGGATGACGCTCCACTCCGAAGAGGAAAAAAGACAGTACATGAAAAATGGGACCTTAATACAGGGATACTCTCAGGAGATGTAATGCTTATCGTAGCTTATAGATTTTTTGAAAATTACCCTGCTGAAAAATTCAGAGACCTTGCTAAGCTCTTTAGTAAAACGGCTATTGAAGTTTGTGAAGGGCAACAGTATGATATTGATTTTGAAACGAGAAATGACGTCAGTGAATCGGAGTATCTGAAAATGATCACCTATAAAACCGCTGTATTAGTGGGTACAGCGATGAAAATGGGCGCCATAGTAGCTGGTACAACGGAAGAACAAGCTCAGGCAATTTATGATTTTGGTTTAAACCTGGGGATAGCCTTCCAATTGAAAGACGATTATTTAGATGCCTTTGGAGATCCGGAAACTTTCGGGAAACAAGTTGGTGGAGACATTATCGAAAACAAGAAAACTTATTTATACATTAAAACTATAGAAAACCTTGATGATGACCGGGCTGAAGCACTAAAAACACTTTTCAACACGACTCCTGAAGATCCTGCTGAAAAGATCGACAGTGTTAAAGCTTTAATGCACAACAGTGGAGCTGTTAAACTTACCGAAGAAGCCATTGAAAAGTACACCAAAAAAGCCTTTGAGGTATTAAACACACTTGATATCCCCGTTCACAAAAAAGCTGTTCTACAAGAGTTTGGAGAACAGCTTATGGGAAGAACCGTGTAACCGTCTATCGGTTAAGATCAGTTCCAATTTTTAATCCGATAAAAAATGTTCTTGGTCTTTGAGGACCATACACATAATTTGCATCGCGATCTGCTCCCCGATCAAAGTCGGCCTGAAAGCTATTAAATATATTCTGTATCCCGCCATTGATTTGTAACTGAAAATGATTGGCTAAATCAAAGGTATAGGCGGTTCTGATATTCAGTTCAAAAAAGGAAGGCGTTTCTTCTAACCTGTCACTATCTATATAGCCAGCCATATGCGGAACATACATACCTCCAGTATACACTCCGGATATGGAGTTTTCCCATTTTTGGACAGGCTGATAATTAATCATAAAATTACCGTAAAAGTCGGGAGACTTAAAAAAGTTCTTCGCTCTTTCATCTACAACAGATTCGTCATCACTCCAACCTACTACCTCATCGTATTCCGAATTTTGCAGGGTTAAACCCGTTTGAAATGAAAGTTTGTCACTTGGGGCAAATTTCCCTTCAAAATTGACCCCATAAACATCAGCTCCAGTCGAATTCTTTTTCAAGTAAATCACCTGTCCTTCAGAGGCTTCTATACCCATAGCAATGAGCTCTTCTTCTGTAGCTTCTTCAGTAATAAAAGGATCGTTTAATCGTGTATAAAAACCTTCAACTGTGAATAAAACATCAAAATCCCTGGTAGATTTTCCAAAATCTAAAGACATTACATAACTATCCGATGTTTCTGATTTTAATCCCGGTGCAAATCGAACGAAAGAAACTTCCCCAGCAGCCAATGTAGCATGAATATCTTCGGTGAAATACTGAGGGGCCCGATATCCCTTGGCATAACTTGCACGTAATTGCATAGTCTCTTGTAAATCGTATAAAAGGTTAAACCTGGGATTTATATTGAGACTCTTTTCAGTTAAATTATGAACGTCTGCTCTCAATCCAGCCAGCACCTTTAAACGCTCTGTAAGCTGAAGCTCCTGTTGGGCATAGAAACCATAGACTCTCACCATTTGATCTATAAATGCATTATATCCGGGTTTGGCATCTTCCGTTTCCTGATACTGAAACTCAATTCCCCCGGTAAATGTCCCTTGCATTCCTAATATATCATCAAAGTCATTACTTAACTGTCCTCCTCCCAAAAGGCTTATATTCTCAGAATTCCCATAGCCTTTAATACTCTCTTCCAAAGAATCTCCCTTACCTCCATAGAAATTATCATTTTTAGAATGCTGTCCAGACACATAAAATGAAGTTTTAAGTTTATTATCCGGACTGAATAAATCATAGTTAAGAGCGCCCCCTGCCACAGAAGACACTATCTGTTCGGTTATATCAGACTCAAAAGGCTGAAGATGCAACTTATTTCCACCTCGCCTGAATTCAGAAATAGTGAAAAAATCTGCGCTCAACTTACTATACTTCCCTGGCTTATAATACCCGTTAAAACCCAGAGTTTTATTTTCTAATTCGGTTAATTCGGTAAAACCATCCTGATCTTTATCGTAAGGATTTCTATCTCTGTACATCCCATAGAAGGTTATTCCGGAAGCATAATCTTTTTCATTGACAATCGAACCATTTAAAGTTAACGATTTATCAGGAGCTTCACCGTCGATAAACCCGACATTAGAGGCTACTTCAAACATATTCTCAATAGGCTCTTTTGTAATTATATTTATGGTTCCTGCAATGGCATTAGAACCATACAATGCTGACCCTCCTCCTCGAACAACTTCAATTCGATCTACAATGTTTGCCGGTATTTGCTCTAAACCGTAAACACCATTTAATGAGCTGAACATTGGTTTACTATTTATAAGTATTTGCGAATAGGCTCCATTCAAACCATTCATCCGAACTTGTGAATACCCACAGTTCTGACAGTTAGTTTCCATTCTTAATCCAGGCTGAAAATTCAATCCCTCTGAAAGTGAAATGGCCTGGGTTGCCTTAAAGACCTCTTCACTGGTTACAGACACAATCACCGGAGCCTCTCTTCTGTTTTGCTCATTTCGGGAACCAGACACCACTACCTGATCAAGTCCCAATGCGTCTTCTTTGAGATAAAATTCTAAATCGAGTGTTTCATCCTTAATCACCTTAACCTTTTTTGTGATCTTTTTAAACCCTATACTTGAAACCACTAACTCATAATCTCCAACCGGTACTGCAAATTCAAAGGCACCCAAATCATCTGTTACGGCACCAACATTTATTTCAGGTAAGTATACGTTGGCAAATTCAACCGCGTGCCCATCATGCTTTACAATACCTTTCACTCTTCCCTTTTCTTGTGAGAATACCAAACTGCAACTCATCAATACTAAAACCAAAACTAACAACTTAGGTGGCATTTAATTTAAATTTTTAATTAGGTAAAATTATTTTTAGGCAAATCTAAAAATTTGTTTTTGTAAATAAAAATGTATTTTTGCCTAAACTTAAAAGTATAATGACTCGTTCTGAAGAAAATTACTTAAAAGCCATTTTTCACTTGTCAAATAATGGTGTGGGGGTCGTTGCGACGAATGCCATTGCCGACCAAATGGACACCAAAGCTTCATCTGTAACAGACATGGTGAAACGATTGTCTGAAAAAGACCTTGTGAAATACATTAAATATAAAGGCGTGGAACTCACGGCGCCCGGAAAACTTCATGCCGCAAAAGTGATCAGAAAACATCGGCTTTGGGAAGTGTTTCTCGTTGAAAAATTACATTTCAATTGGGATGAAGTCCATGAAGTTGCAGAACAACTTGAGCACATTAAGTCAGAAAAGTTGGTAGAGGAACTCGATTCATTCTTAGAATATCCAAAAGTAGATCCACATGGCGATCCAATTCCCGATAAACATGGAAATATTCAAAAACTAGACAAAGTACTTCTCGCATCGTGTAAAGCTGAGGAATCTGGAGTCTTTGTCGGGGTTGAAAACTCTTCTTCTGAGTTTTTGCAATATCTGGATAAACTGAAATTATCCCTGGGAGACATCATCGATATCATCGAAAAAGAAGCCTTTGATAACTCTATGCAAATAAGAGTTAATCAAGAACAGATCAACATATCAGCTTTAACAGCAAATAACATTTACATTAAGAAAAACAAATAATATAATGTTTAAAGAAATAATTTCATTCTTTGAGTCGATTGACCCTGTTTGGGGAGCCTTATTAGCAACTTCTTTTACCTGGTTTTTAACCGCTCTTGGAGCCTCGTTCGTCTTCTTTTTCAAAACAATGAAAAGAAGTGTTCTGGATGGAATGCTAGGATTCACTGGAGGAGTAATGGTAGCTGCAAGTTTTTGGAGTCTCTTAGCTCCTGCCATTGAAATGAGTGAAGGAGAAGGTTTCAAAAAAGTACTTCCTTCTGTTGTGGGCTTTGGATTGGGCGCTCTTTTCCTGTTTGTTCTGGATAAGTTCCTTCCCCATCTTCACATAAATTTTAAACCCAGTGACAAGGAAGGTATTGATACAGGCTGGCATCGTACCACCTTACTGGTACTGGCTATCACCTTACACAATATTCCTGAAGGCTTAGCTGTAGGTGTATTATTCGGCGGAGTGGCGGCAGGAATTCCTGAAGCATCAATTGCGGGCGCAGTGGTATTAGCCATGGGTATAGGAATACAGAACTTTCCGGAAGGTATTGCTGTTTCCATGCCTTTAAGAAGACAGGGACTCAGCAGGCGCAAAAGCTTTTGGTATGGTCAGTTATCAGCTATTGTAGAGCCCATTGCCGGGGTTATCGGTGCGGTAGCAGTCACTTTCTTCACACCTGCTTTACCTTATGCATTAGCATTTGCTGCGGGAGCCATGATTTATGTAGTGGTGGAAGAAGTAATACCGGAAACGCAGCAAGATAAATTTACCGATATAGCAACTTTAGGGTTTATTGGTGGTTTTCTGGTGATGATGACATTAGATGTTGCTTTGGGATAGTCATTGCATCCATAATTATAAATTATTGTTGATTGGTTGGGTATTATTCGCTAAGTTTAATACCTAAAACTTATCAAATGCGCAATCTTATCCTTGGCTTTTTAACGCTATTTTCAATTTTGCACCTGGGTGCTCAGAATCAGAAAAAAGCATTCTCATATTTAGATGTCTATGAAATAGAGTATGCCTCTGATCCACAAATTTCTCCAGATGGAAAAACCATCGTATATCAAAGGATAGGCTTTGACATCATGCAAGACAGATCATTTGGAAACCTATGGATCCTTAATATCGATGGAACCGGGCATACAAAACTAACTTCCCGCGAAACATCAGAGTCAACTCCGAGATGGTCGCCAGATGGCGAAAAGATTGCTTTTGTGAGTAGTTCTGATGAAGGCGCGGAAATTTACATCTACTGGATTAAGACAGGGCAATTTGCCAAAATATCCCAATTAGAAAAAAGCCCATCCTCTATAAGCTGGTCTCCTGACGGAGAATGGATTGCTTTTTCAATGAACATAGCAGAAAAAGCTCCTGTAATTGCCAAAATGCCGTCTAAACCCGAAGGCGCCAAATGGTCGGAAGCTCCCAGAATCACTGACAGGCTAAAGCACGAGGCTGATGGTAGAGGTTATATAAAACCCGGGTATAATCACATCTTTTTATTACCAGCTGATGGCGGTTCTGCCAGACAGCTGACCCATGGTAATTACAATCACAGTGGTAACATTTCTTGGTCTCCTGATGGTAAACTCATTTATTTTTCAGGCAATAGAAATGATGATTGGGAATATGATTTTAGAAATAGTGAAATTTATAGTGTTCATACGGAAACCACAGAGATAAAATCATTGACTTCCAGAAAAGGACCCGACTATCATCCGGTAGCCTCCCCCGATGGAAAGCATATTGCCTATATCAGTAATGATGACAAAATTCAGGCTTATCAAAACAGAACCCTACATATTATGGGTGCTGATGGTTCCAATAAAAAAGAATTAACAGCAACCCTTGACCGAAGTGTTTCAAATATACAGTGGAACCAAAACGGGAAAGGAATTTATTTCACTTATGACAACAAAGGCAATTCCAAAATAGGTTACGTCGGACTCAATGGAAATATTAAAAAAATTGCGGATAATTTAGGAGGCACCACTGTCGGAAGACCCTACCCAAGCGGTTCGTATTCTATTTCTGACAAGGGAGTAATTGCCTATACACGAACCACTCCTTACGATCCGGCAGCCATTGCGGTCATAAAAGGTAAATCTTCAGAAGTTATTACCAAACTTAATGACGACCTTTTAGCTTACAGAGACCTGGGAAAAGTAGAAGAAGTATGGTACAAATCGTCAGTGGATAACCGAGATGTTCAAGGATGGATTGTTTATCCTCCAAACTATGAAAAAGGAAAAAAATACCCGCTATTGGTGGAAAACCATGGCGGTCCAATTCTCAATTATGGTGATCGATTCTCTACCGAAATGCAATTGTATGCAGCGCAGGGTTACTTAGTCTTTTATCCAAACCCAAGAGGAAGCACCAGCTATGGAGAAGAGTTCGCTAACCTTTTGTATAACAATTATCCGGGAGAAGATTATAATGATGTAATGGATGGTGTAGATCATTTAATAGACCAGGGAATTGTTGATGTCAATAATATGTTTGTAACCGGCGGAAGTGCAGGCGGCATAATGACTGCATGGATTATTGGGAAAAATAACCGATTTAATGCCGCCGTAGTTGCAAAGCCCGTAATTAACTGGATCAGCAAAACTTTGGTAGCAGATAATTATTACGGATATGCCCACTACAGATACCCCGGACAACCCTGGGAGAATGTTGAAGGGTACTGGAAGTTTTCTCCGCTGTCGTTAGTTGCCAATGTAGAAACACCGACAATGGTAATGGTAGGAATGAACGATCTAAGAACCCCTCCCAGCGAAGCAAAGCAATATTACCACGCATTAAAATTACGTAAGAAAGAAACTGTATTAGTTGAAATACCAGGCGCAAGTCATAATATTGCGGGAAGACCAAGCAATCTTATCACCAAGATTGCACATACAATAGCATGGTTTGAAAAATATAAAAAATAACCCCACCGAAGAAGGGCGGGGTTTGCTAAATCAAAACGTGTTATTAACTAGTAATTTGAATCTAAACATATATACGGTGAAGAAAACTATTTGGATTACATCTACAGCAAGAAAAATCGATTTTACTGAAATTGAGGCTGCCACTATGCTTTTAATGAAATGGGGATTTGATTATAAAATCAGTAAAACCATTGGTTTGGAAAATCATCAATTCGCGGGGACTGATGAAGAAAGAGCTTCAGAATTTCAGTATGCAATGGATCATCCGGAGATTGATGCTATCTGGTGTGCCAGAGGAGGCTATGGAACTGTAAGAATTATTGACAAACTAGACTTTTCTCATTTTAAAAAGAATCCAAAACCTATTATTGGCTATTCTGACGTTACCGTACTACATTCTCACCTTCACACTTTGGGGCTAACAAGTATTCATGCCACTATGCCCATTAATATTGAAAAGAACACCATGGAGGCGTTACAGTCATTAAAAATGGCATTGTTAGGAGATAAGCTTGATTATAAAATAAAATCCTCAGCTGAGAACAAAGGCGGGGTTGCACAAGGACAATTAGTCGGAGGTAACCTAAGTATACTATATAGCCTGTTAGGATCCGAATCTTCAATTCAGACTGCTAACAAAATACTTTTTATTGAAGATCTGGACGAATACCTGTATCACATAGACCGCATGTTTATCAACTTAAAACGAAATGGCTATTTTGATCAACTGTCCGGGTTGATTGTTGGTGCTTTTACTGACATTAAAGACAACACCACTCCGTATGGAAAAACAGTAAAAGAAATCATTCTGGATGTTACATCAACATATAACTTCCCTATTGTTTTTGATTTCCCTGCCGGACACATCGAAGACAATAAAACACTTCTTATTGGTAAAGAGGTCCTACTAACTGTTAAAAAAGATCTTTCCAGATTGGAATTTTTATAATGGCTACACACAATGATCTTGGCAAAAAAGGAGAGCAATTGGCAGCTGAATATCTTTCTAAAAAAGGGTATGAAGTTCTCGAAAGAAATTATAGATTTCAAAAAGCCGAAATTGACCTGATCGCAATAAAAGAAAACACCTTATGTGTAATTGAAGTAAAAGCACGTTCAACGAACGTTTTTCAGAACCCCGAAGACGCAATTACGCAGAAAAAGATAAAATTATTGGTTAAAGCCATTGATAATTACGTTTACGAAAACGATTTAGATGTTGAGGTACGATTCGACATCATCTCCATTCTAAAAACCTCTGAAAGCCTTACTATACAACACTTTGAAGACGCTTTTTACCATTTCTAATTTTGTTTTATTTAAAACAAATCGTTTATTTTTTTGTTTTTATTTCATTACTCTTTAATTTTATCACACCATTAACCAATTTATAACAAAGTGTCAAAATGAAGACAATTTCATCGGTAGTAGAAGAGTATATTAAGGCCAAGCCTTTCTTGCAAAGTGCATTGGCACAAGGAATTATCAATCTAACTTCATTATCCAGGGAAATTAAACCGGATATCGAAGATCAGTTAGGAAAAGAAGTAAGAAATGGTGCTATTGTTATGGCTCTAAAAAGGTTATCCGCCGACCTTGAATTCAGAGCTACTCACCGCATTTTAAAGGTACTGAAGAACATTGGAGAGATCACAGTAAGATCCTCTTTAACAGACTACACTTTTTTAGTTTCCGACACCATCTTAAACAAGCAAGCCAAGTTGATGCAGGAAATCAACAACAATCAGGATGTTTTCTATACTTCTTCCAGAGGAGTAAATGAAACCAACATTGTTGTCAGCAACAGTATGGATAAACTTGTTGAAGAAATTTTCAAGGATGAAAAAACAACTCAGAAAGTAGACAACCTTTCATCAATAAGCGTAAAGCTTCCTGAAGAAAATGTAATTATACCTGGTATTTACTATTTCATTTTCCAAAGACTTGCCTGGGAGGGTATTGTGTTACACGAGGTGATATCAACAACCAATGAATTTACAATTATTGTAGGTGAAGATCAGGTCGATAAAGCCTTTAAGGTTATTAAGGACCTCAAAATGTTATAGAAGATGAGAAACCGACGGGCCTTTTGGAAATACTACAAAGATGTAACTATTTTCAATTTGGTCTTCTCAATTATCTTTGGCATTATTTCAAACTATTTCTGGGGACTTATTTCATTCTGTTCACTGGGTATAATTATTGGCTTATTAGGGTTTCAATATTTTAAAAAACAGGAGTATTACTTATACCTTAATCTGGGCTACACCAAACTTAGTCTCATAAAAAATACGTTTGTATTAAATAGTATTATTACTATCTCCATGAGCATCCTAATAAGCATTTAAATGAAACTACGCATTGAAGGATTAAATAAGTCCTATGGAAACAACGGTATCATCTCGAATCTATCAGTTCAATGTGAAAAGGGAGAAATCGTAAGTGTATTTGGAAGAAACGGTTGTGGCAAATCTACTTTGTTAAAAATTATATTCGGATCATTGAAAGCCGATCAGATGACTTTAACGATTGACGAGAAGGAGATCAATCCCAAAAAATCAAGATCATCCCAACTTATCGGATACCTGCCACAATCCTCATTCTTACCAAAAGAATTAAATGTGCGTAATCTTATACCCATGTGCTATCGAGGAGATGAACAGGATAAAATTTTTTATGCCCCTCGTGTTTCAACTTTCGAGAATAAGAAAATTGGATATCTGTCTCAAGGCGAAGTTCGGTATTTAGAATCCTTAATTGTCGGGAATCTAAAACACCCGTTTTTATTACTGGATGAACCTTTTTCCATGATCGAACCACTTTACAAGGAACTCATTAAAGAATTTTATTTAAACATTAAACCAAACAAAGGCATCATCATCACTGATCATAACTATAATGATGTACTTGAAATCTCAAATCGTAGCTTCTTACTCCAAAAAGGTCATAAAATCGCAATCAATGACAAGAATTGTCTAAAGGAAAACGGTTATTTAACTTCTTCCGATTACAATTAAACAGTTTCTTTTTCTTCAACAAACCGATTCAGAACAACAAGGGCTTTTTCTACAGATTTGACATGGTCAAAATTCAATAATAAACGTAATCCTTTACGCGTTTCTTTTTCCTTCATCTTACACAGTTTAGGATGTAATTGCACAAATTGAAGTACACGCTGAAATGCTTTACTTTGATAAAAAGGACTTTGTTGATCTGCAATAAAGTAACCTATCATCCTACCCTGCTTCATCACGACCTTTTCTAACCCCATTTTATTGGCAATCCATTTGATACGGACACTATTTAAAAGATCTACAGCTTCACCAGGCAAAGGACCAAAACGATCTTCAAGCCTGCTTTGATAAGCCTCCAGCTTTTCTTCAGAATCAATATTACTTAATTCATTATATAAATTGAGTCGTTCCGTTATACTATTAATATAATCGTCCGGAAACAACAATTCAAAATCAGTATCTATCTGGGTTTCCTTAACATATTCTTTCTCTTCCCCCTCCGATGGATATAAGTCCTTGAACTCATTTTCCTTTAATTCTTCAATGGCTTCATTTAAGATTTTCTGATAGGTATCAAATCCTATTTCATTTATAAATCCGCTTTGCTCTCCGCCTAACAAATCTCCAGCGCCTCGAATCTCAAGATCCTTCATGGCGATATTGAATCCACTACCTAGTTCTGTAAATTGTTCTAAAGCCTGTATACGCTTTCGGGCATCTTCCGTCATTGCAGAATAAGGAGGCGTAATGAAATAACAGAAGGCTTTCTTATTACTCCTACCAACCCTACCTCGCATTTGATGTAGATCCGACAATCCGAAATTATTCGCATTATTGATAAAAATCGTATTGGCATTAGGCACATCTAAACCACTTTCAATTATCGTGGTAGATACCAATACATCAAACTCGCCATTCATAAAGGAAAGCATTAATTTCTCAAGTTTTTTTCCATCCATCTGCCCATGACCAATTCCAACTTTTGCATCCGGAACGAGTCGTTGAATCATTCCTGCCACTTCCTTAATGTTTTCGATCCTGTTATGAATAAAAAAGACTTGCCCGCCTCTTTGAATCTCGTAAGAAACAGCATCCCTGATCACTTCTTCGGAAAATCGAATTACCTGACTTTCGATTGGGTACCTGTTTGGCGGTGGTGTATTAATAACCGAAAGGTCTCTTGCTGCCATTAAACTAAACTGTAATGTTCTTGGAATCGGCGTTGCTGTTAAGGTTAATACATCTACATTCTCTTTCAAGGTCTTCAATTTATCCTTTACCGCCACCCCGAATTTCTGTTCCTCATCTACAATCAACAACCCTAAATCTTTAAATTTCACTTTCGGATTAGTAAGCTGGTGAGTTCCAATTACAATATCGATCTTTCCTTCAGGTAATTGTTCCAACACTTCCCGCTTCTCCTTAGCGGTTCGAAATCTGTTCAGGTAATCAATGGTAACCGGAAAGCCTTTTAAACGCTCTGTAAAGGTTTTATAATGTTGAAAAGCCAGAATTGTTGTTGGCACCAAAATAGCAACTTGCTTACCATTATCGACGGCTTTAAAAGCAGCTCTAATAGCCACTTCGGTTTTACCAAACCCCACATCACCACAAACCAGACGATCCATTGGCTGGATACGTTCCATATCTGCTTTTACATCTGCAGTTGCTGTACTCTGATCTGGCGTGTCTTCATACAAAAAAGAAGCTTCCAGTTCGTTTTGCATATAAGTATCAGGACCATACTGATGTCCTTTTTCAGTTCTTCTTTTGGCATATAATTTAATGAGGTTAAATGCTATTTCCTTAACCCTGTTCTTAGTTTTCTTTTTAAGGTTTTTCCAGGCATTGGACCCTAATTTATAAACCTTAGGGGGTTTCCCGTCTTTCCCATTATACTTTGATATTTTATGCAACGAATGTATACTGACATAAAGAATATCCCTGTCACCATATATAAGCTTAATAGCTTCCTGCATCTTCCCTTCCACATCAATCTTCTGCAGCCCGGCGAACTTTCCTATTCCGTGATCTATATGGGTTACATAATCCCCTACCTCAAGATTGGTAAGCTCCTTTAGGGTAATAGCTTGCTTTTTAGCATACCCGTTCTTTAAATGAAACTTATGATAACGCTCAAATATCTGATGATCTGTATAACAAACAATCTTGTTGTCTTCATCAATAAATCCCTGATACATTGAAAACACCACCGTTTTATAATGTACATCTCCTTCTATATCATCAAAAATATCATGGAATCGCTTTGCCTGCTGATCACTTACACAGAATATATAATTTACATATCCTCTTTGGTGATTCTCATTGAGGTTATCAATTAATAAATCAAACTGCTTGTTAAATGAAGGCTGTGGTTTTGTTTTAAAATCTATAAAATAATCAGCTTTAAGTAATGGCTGATTGCTTAACTCCACCAAAGTAAAATCGAAAAGATCTTTCTTTATGGCTTCTGAAGAGCAAAAGAGTTCCCCGGGAGAGGCGTGTTTAACATCATCTGACAACTGTCCGAAGGCCTGAACAGCCTTGTCAAAAAAGTTATCCAAACGTCCAGCGAGCAAATCGATGTTTTTAACAAAAACTACCGTTTTACTGGAAATATATTTCAAGAAGCTCTCCCGACTTTCTTCTAACATTTTATCCTCGACATTCGGCATAATGGAGATCTTCTTCAACCTTTCATTCGACAACTGGGTCTCTACATCAAAAGTACGAATACTATCTACCTCATCTCCGAAAAATTCTATTCGATAAGGTTCATCATGTGAAAATGAAAAGACATCTACGATACCTCCACGAACAGAAAATTCCCCAGGTTCTGTTACAAAATCTACTCTTTTAAATTTATATTCAAAAAGTACTTCATTAACAAAATCAAGAGAGAGATTATCCCCAACCTGCACTTTCAAAGTATTTCTATCCAGTTCTTTCTTAGTAACTACTTTTTCAAAAAGGGCATCAGGATATGTGACGATAATCGCAGGTTTTTTACGGGAATTAATCCGATTCAAAACCTCTGCTCTGAGCAAAACATTGGCATTGTCTGTCTCCTCAATCTGGTAAGGCCTCCTGTAACTTCCTGGATAAAAAAGCACATGTTTCTCACCGATCAACTGCTCCAGATCATTTAAATAATAAGCCGCCTCTTCTTTATCATTAAAAACCAACAGAAATGGTTTTTCAGCTTCATGAAAAGCATTTGAAATAACAAATGACAATGACGAACCCACCAGTCCTTTAAGATGGACCTTACTTTGCGAATCGGCAATAGCCTTTCCGAGTTTTTGCTGTTGCAAAGACTCTTGAAAGGTTTGCGAGATAATACTTTTACTCACGTACTTAACTATTTTAAAGCAAAGATATAGCCCCGCCACACGTGAACAAAATTTGGTAACTTTTTTTAACACAGTGTTTAAACACGACTCCAAAAAATATTGGGTATTTTAGCGGCTAAATTTTATTCTTCACAACTATGAGTTACAACCATATTAAAACTGCATTATTGTCGCTCTTATTTATTCCTCTGTCCCTGATTGCTCAGGAAAAGGAAAAATGGGACGTGAATAATCCTGCTGACTGGAAACTAAAAAAACATCAATTTACTACGAATGAAGGGACGTGGATGAATTTAGATGTTAGTCCTGACGGACAAACCATTGTGTTTGATATGTTAGGCGACATTTACACCATGCCTATCAATGGAGGAAAGGCTAAAGCGCTAAGAACAGGGTTAGCCTATGAAGTACAACCCCGATTTTCTCCAAACGGAGAACAGATATCCTTTACCAGCGACGCTGGTGGCGGAGACAATATCTGGGTAATGGACAGGAACGGTAATAATGCCCGTCAAATAACTAAAGAAAGTTTTAGACTTTTGAACAATGCCACATGGACTCCTGATGGCGATTTTCTAATTGCACGAAAACACTTCACTTCCGGACGTTCTTTAGGTGCTGGTGAAATGTGGCAATACCATATTACGGGCGGTAGTGGTTTTCAACTTACAAAACGCAAAAACGATCAACAAGACGTAAACGAGCCATCTGTATCTCCTGACGGAAGATATCTTTACTATTCTGAGGATATGGCACCCGGTGGAGCCTTTGATTACAATAGAGATCCTAATAAGCAAATCTATGTGGTTAAACGTTACGACTTTAAAACCGGGGAGATCAAGACCATTACCGGAGGACCCGGTGGTGCAGCAAGACCCACCGTCTCAAGAGACGGAAAAAAACTCGCTTTCATAAAACGCGTTCGCACCAAATCAGTACTATACATTCACGACCTGGAAACCAAAGAAGAATGGCCCATCTATGACAATCTTAGTAAAGACCAGCAAACCGCCTGGGCTATTTTTGGGGTATACCCCAACTTCAGCTGGATGCCTGACAATAAGGAAATCGTATTTTGGGCTCAAGGAAAGCTGCATAAGGTAAACATTGAATCTACCGAGGTTACGGAAATACCTTTTACTGTAGACGCTAACATCAATATTGCAGAAACTGTCCATTTTAACAACCCAGTTCCGGACAAGGATTTTACCGTAAAAGTTATTAAGGATGCTAAAACATCCCCTGACGGAAAAACACTTGTCTTTAGTGCTATCGGACATATCTGGACTAAAAAATTACCGAATGGAACTCCGAAGCGACTTACCAATGCTGAGGACTTTGAATTTGAACCTTCATTTTCTCCTGATGGAAAAGAAATCATCTATGTTACGTGGAATGACGAAAAGTTAGGAGAAATTTATAAAGTAAACATTTCCGGAGGCACACCGGAAAAGCTTAGCTCTGAAAGAAGTATCTATCGCAATCCTTCCTTTTCCAATGATGGTAAAAGTATAGTATACCAAAAAGAAAATGGTAACAGTGATATGGGGTACGCTTACACTGTAAAACCCGGTATCTATACCATGACAGCCGAAGGCAGCAATGTTAAATTCATTACGGCATCTGGAGCACATCCAACTTTTTCTGCTGATGATAAACGTATTTTTTATCAAACCGGGGGAGAATACTTTGGTAGTCTGACCAAGACCTTAAAAAGTGTTGACCTAAACGGAAAGGATGAACGAACGCACCTCAAATCCAAATACGCTAACCGTCTGGTTCCTAGCCCTGATAGTAAATGGATTGCTTTCACCCATTTACACAAAGCATATCTTGCTCCTTTAGTGATGAATGGACAAACTATTGATATTGACAACAACTCAAAGAATATTCCGGTCTCTCAAATTTCAAAAGACGCCGGGGTCAACCTTCACTGGTCTCCGGACAGCAAGACCATTTACTGGACCCTCGGAGAAGAATATTTTACCAATAAAGTTTCAGACCGATTTACTTTTCTTGAGGATTCCCCGAAGAAAATTCCGGAAATCACCAGTAAAGGCACTCCGATTAATCTCAAAGCTCCCGTTGACAAGCCTACGGGAAAAATTGCATTCACCAATGCCCGAATCATTACCATGGAAGGAGATCAGGTTATTGAGAATGGCACGATTATTATCAATGGAAACAAAATTGAAGCGGTTGGAAATTCAAACGAAATTGACGTTCCCGCATCAGCAAAAATATATGACGCTACCGGTAAAACCATTATGCCGGGTATCGTTGACGCCCATGCACACGTAGGCGGATTTAGAAATGGACTGAATACCCAAAAGCATTGGCAGTTTTATGCCAATCTCGCTTTCGGGGTAACAACCTCTCATGACCCTTCAGCTAATACGGAAGCCATTTTCTCATTAGCCGAATTGGTAAGAAATGGTAAGATCGTTGGACCAAGGATATTTTCTACAGGATTCATTTTATATGGCGCCGATGGAGACTTTAAGGCGGTTATCAACAATATTGAAGATGCCCGTTCCGCAATAAGAAGAACCAAAGCCTTTGGGGCACAATCAGTAAAGAGCTATAACCAGCCTCGTCGTGATCAACGCCAGCAAGTAATGCAGGCTGCCAAAGAATATAATATTAATGTTGTTCCTGAAGGCGGTTCAACATTCTTTCATAATTTGAGCATGATCATGGATGGTCATACAGGTATTGAACACAACATCCCTGTAGCGCCGGTATACAAAGATGTTATTGAACTTTGGAGTAACAGCGATGTAGGTTACACCCCAACTCTTATTGTTAACTATGGCGGTGTGAATGGTGAATTTTATTGGTACCAAAAAACCAATGTTTGGGAAAATGAGAAACTATTAAATTTCACCCCTCGTGGCATTGTAGATTCCAGATCAAGATTTCGTATGATGATACCGGATGAGGATTATGAAAACGGACATATATTAACTTCAAAATCGGTTACGGAATTAGCAAAAAATGGTGTTAAGGTAAATCTTGGTGCTCACGGACAACTTCAAGGCTTGGGAGCTCATTGGGAACTATGGAATATACAGCAAGGTGGTATGAGTAACCTCGACGCATTGAAAACCGCTACTATAAATCCGGCAAATTATATTGGAGCCGGTGCCTCAATTGGTTCACTTAAAGCAGGAAAATTAGCCGATTTGATTGTCCTTTCTAAGAATCCGTTGGATAATATCCGCAACTCTGAATCGGTAGAATTCACCATGGTAAACGGTCGACTATACGATACCAAAACAATGAATGAAATTGGAAATAGTCCGAAAGAGCGAGGAGAGTTTTATTGGGAAAACAATAAATACAACGCTTCTTTCCCTTGGCATGAAGAGGCCAAAAGTTTTACCGTTCCTGGTTGTGGATGCCACATCGGACACCAATAGACTAAAATTCAGCAAAATATATACGCTATTATGGTAAAGACTAGAAAATAGCGTATATTTGCACCCGCCTTTACAAGAGTTAAGGGTTTAATTAAACTAATAATCGGGGTCGGGTACCCCAAAATTAATTCGCATTATGCCAGTTAAAATTAGATTACAAAGACACGGTAGAAAAGGAAAACCTTTTTACTGGGTAGTTGCTGCGGACGTTCGCGCAAAAAGAGATGGTAAATTCTTAGCAAAATTAGGAACTTACAATCCGAACACCAACCCTGCTCAAATCGAGTTAGATGTTGATGCTTCAGTTCAGTGGTTACAGAATGGTGCACAACCAACTGACACTGCTAAAAGAATTCTTTCTTACAAAGGAGCACTTTTAAAGCACCACTTATTAGGAGGTGTAGCAAAAGGGGCTTTAACTGAAGAGCAAGCTCAAGCAAAATTCGAGGCTTGGTTAGAAGAAAAATCAGGTAAGGTTGTTGCTAAAAAAGAAGATTTAGCTAAAGCTAAAGAAGATGCTAAAGCAAAAGCTTTAGAAGCTGAAAAAGAAGTAAACGAGAAGCGTAAAGCTGCTCAGGCCGAGGCAGAAGCTCCAGCTGAAGAAGAAGTTGCAGAAGAGACTGCTGCTGAAACTACAGAAGAAGCTCCAGCTGCAGAAGCTGATGAAAACAAAGAAGCGGAAGCTTAAACAAATTGCATGAGAAAAGAAGAATGCTTCTATCTCGGTAAGATTGTTAAAAAATTTAGTTTTAAAGGTGAAATCCTTGTCAAACTCGACACTGACGAACCTGAACTATACAAAAATCTGGAATCAGTGTTTATTGCTCACGGCAATAACCTGATTCCTTTTTTTATCGAACGATCTTCCCTACAGAAATCAAATCTACTCCGGTTAAAACTCGAAGATGTAGATTCTGAGGCAGATGCTGACGCTCTTATGAAGTCGGAACTGTACCTACCTCTCGATTTTCTGCCGAAATTAAGTGGTAACCAATTCTATTATCACGAAATCATTGGTTTTAATATTGAAGACCAAAATTATGGATTGGTCGGCAAAATCGTTAATATCAATGACAATTCATCCCAAGCCCTTTTTGAAATTGAGAAAGATGGCAAGGAAATTTTGATTCCTATTAATGATGAGTTTATCAAAAAGATAGATCGATCGAAAAAGACAATTATCGTCAATACTCCTGAAGGGTTAATTGATCTATATTTATAATATTTCTTAAGGCATCATCAATGAGTAAGCCATTTAAATTCAAACAATTCACTATCAAACAAAATCGCTGCGCGATGAAAGTTGGGACCGATGGTGTTTTATTGGGCGCATGGACCTCAGTAGACCACGCTCCTTATACTGTATTAGACATCGGAGCTGGCACAGGCCTTATATCACTTATGCTCGCCCAGCGTTGTCCTGCTGAATTAATGGATGCTATCGAAATAGACGACAACGCCTTTGAGCAATGTGTGGAAAACTTCGAAGCCTCTCCCTGGAGTGATCGTCTTTTTTGCTATCATGCAGGATTTGATGAATTTGTGGATGAAATTGACGATCAATATCAGCTCATTGTTTCGAACCCTCCTTTTTATTCCGAGAACGTCACTAGCGGCGATCAACAGAGAGACATGGCTCGAAACTCATTCTCACTTCCATTTGACCAATTGCTTGAAGGGGTAGCTAAATTATTGGCTGAAAAAGGACAATTCAATACAATTATCCCATTTAAAGAAGAACAGAAGTTTATTGAATTAGCAGCTCATTTCCGCCTTTATCCAAATAGAGTAACCCATGTAAAGGGAACTCCCGTTTCTGAATATAAAAGAAGTCTAATAGCGTTTTCCTTTCAGGAAACCGAAATTAAAACTTCAGAACTTACCATTGAAATAGAACGTCATAAGTATACTCAGGAGTACATCAATCTCACCAAAGAATTTTATTTAAAGATGTAATCTAAAGGCATCTATACTTTTTTTCACCGCATACTGAGTGGTAATTACGTTGTTTAGCTAAAATTAATGGGGATTTTTTTTTATATTCTTAATTTTAGTTCCGTCAAAACAAACTAACTATTAACGTATTTACCACATGAAATTAATTTTAACTTTTACTATGGCAATTTGCTGTCAGCTTGCCATTTCTCAAGATATTTTTATTGATAAAATAACGGAACCGGTTGATTGGGCCTCTCCATTAATGGGAACAGATTCAAAGCATAGCTTATCTAATGGTAATGTATATCCGGCTATAGCCCTACCATGGGGTATGAACTTTTGGACCCCACAAACAGGTAAAATGGGTGATGGCTGGGCCTATATGTACACTGCGGATAAAATAAGAGGTTTTAAACAAACACATCAACCCTCTCCGTGGATGAATGATTATGGCCAGTTTTCCATCATGCCGGTTACGGGGAAATTACGATTTACTGAAGATGATCGCGCCAGTTGGTTCTCTCACAAAACCGAAACGGTAAAACCTCATTACTATAAAGTATATTTAGCCGATCATGATGTTACCACGGAAATTACACCAACAGAACGAGCTGCCCGCTTTCGGTTTACTTTTCCGGAAACCGAACAGGCTCATATAGTAATAGACGCCTTTGATAAAGGCTCCTATGTGAAAATCATTCCGGAGGAAAATAAAATAATAGGCTATACCACCAAAAATAGTGGCGGAGTTCCTGAAAACTTTAAAAACTATTTTATCATAGTATTGGATAAAAATTTTACCAGCACTAATACTTTTGATGGTAAAGACCTTAAGGACGGTCTTGAATTAAAAGGAGAACATGCAGGAGCTGTGATTAGCTTTAAAACTAAAAAAGGAGAGATCGTAAATGCTAAGGTTGCCTCTTCATTCATAAGCCATGAACAAGCAGAAAGAAATCTGAATGAAATTGGTGATCACGACTTTGATAATCTAAAACAAAAAGGAAGAACACAGTGGAACAAAGAACTAAGCAGAATTAATGTTGAGGGTGGTACAGCAGATCAAATGAAGACATTTTACTCTTGCCTTTATCGTTCCTTATTGTTCCCTAGAAAGTTTTTTGAATATGACGCAAATGGCAAGGTAATTCATTATAGCCCTTATAACGGGGAAGTGTTACCGGGATATATGTTTACCGATACAGGGTTCTGGGACACCTTCCGTTCACTATTCCCTTTTTTGAACCTCATGTATCCTGAATTGAATGCTCAAATGCAAGAAGGTCTGGCCAATGCTTACAAAGAAAGTGGTTGGCTTCCAGAATGGGCAAGTCCGGGGTTACGCAATGTAATGGTTGGGAATAATTCTGCTTCTGTCGTTGCGGATGCTTTTCTTAAAATAGACGATGAACATAAATACGATATTGAAACCCTTTATGAAGCTGTAATTCACGGTGCTAATAATGCCGGTCCTTTAACTGCTGTTGGACGTGCAGGGGTAGAATATTATAACGAATTAGGATATGTACCATACGATGTTGACATTAACGAAAATGCAGCGAGAACGTTGGAATATGCATACGATGACTTTGCCATTTATCAATTGGCAAAAGCACTTAAAAGACCTAAAAAAGAAATCAAACTTTACAAGCAACGTAGTTTAAATTACAAGAATCTATATGACCCTGAAACAAAGCTGATGAGAGGAAAGAATAAAAATGGTGAATTCATGAAGCCTTTCAATCCTTTTAAATGGGGAGATGCCTTTACGGAAGGAAACAGCTGGCATTACACCTGGTCTGTTTTCCATGATATTCAAGGGCTTATAGACCTTATGGGTAGTAAAGAAGAATTCATTTCTCAACTCGATAAAGTATTTAGCCAACCTCCTGTTTTTGATGAAAGTTACTACGGTTTTGTCATACATGAAATTCGGGAAATGCAAATTGCGAACATGGGACAGTACGCTCATGGTAATCAACCCATCCAACATATGATTTACCTCTACAATTACGCCGGTGAGCCATGGAAAGCTCAGCATTGGGTTCGTGAGACGATGAACAGAATGTACGCCCCAACCCCTAATGGGTATTGTGGCGATGAAGATAATGGACAAACCTCTGCATGGTATGTGTTTTCCTCAATGGGCTTTTATCCCGTATGCCCGGCTACCGATGAATATGTACTTGGTGCTCCTTTATTTAAAAAAATTACCATTAAACTTGAAAACGGGAATGAGGTAGTAATTAACGCTCCTAAAAACAGCGAGAAGAACAAGTACATTCAAAATGCTCAATTTAATGGTCAGGATTATTCAAAAAATTTCATTAATCATTCAGCATTGATGGAAGGTGCTATAATTGACTTTGAAATGGGTGAACAGCCAAATAAAAATAGAGGAATTCAAAAATCAGACTTTCCATTCTCATTATCAAATGAGTAAAACTTACAAAGGGAGTGCATGTAAATGTTAAACATGTGCTCTCTTTATTAATTTATATTCAATATTTTTTTGAATTCTCTACCAAAAACATAATTTTATGAGGTTATTAACCAATTTAGAATTATGTCCTTTCAAATTAAGAAATCATCAAAGGTTTATGATATATGTATTGTAGGCTCAGGAGCAGGTGGCGGAATGGCTACCAAAGTACTTTCTGAAGCTGGTTTTAAAATAGCTTTATTAGAAGCTGGCCCAAATTTTGACCCTGCAAACCCTGACCAACAAACACAGTTTAAATGGCCTTACGAATCTCCTCGAAGAGGTGCTGGGACTTCAAGACCATTTGGAGATTTTGACATGGCTTATGGTGGATGGGAAATCGATGGAGAGCCGTACACCCGCAAAAACGGAACTAAGTTTGATTGGTTTCGTTCCAGAATGTTAGGAGGTCGAACCAATCACTGGGGTCGTATTTCTTTACGTTTCGGTCCTTTAGATTTTAAAAGAAAAGACTTTGATGGCAAAGGTGATAACTGGCCTATTGGTTATGAAGATGTAAAACCATATTATGATAAGGTCGATAAATTAATAGGGGTATTTGGTACGAAGGAAAATATCCCGAATGAACCGGATGGATACTTCCTTCCTCCACCAAAGCCCAGACTTCATGAACTTTACCTTAAAAAAGCGGGGCAAAAATCAGGACTGCCAGTAATCCCTTCCCGTTTGTCAATTCTTACAAAAAGAATAGACAATCGCCGGGGAGCATGTTTCTACTGTAAGCAATGTTCAAGATCATGCAGCATCTATGGAGACTTCTCATCCTCTTCCGTTTTGGTTAAACCTGCTCTTGAATACGACAATGTCGATTTATACGTAAATGCAATGGTAAGGGAAGTACTCACAGATGAGAACGGTAAAGCAACAGGGGTTTCTTATATCAACAAACATGATCTGCAGGAATATACGGTAAAGGCTAAAGTCGTTATTTTAGCAGCAAGCGCATGCGGTTCAGCAAGAATCCTTTTGAATTCCAAATCTTCTAAATTTCCAAATGGATTAGCGAATTCAAGTGGCGTTGTCGGTAAGTATCTGCACGATTCTACCGGCGCAGCACGAACAGCGCTTGTACCTTCTTTAATGGACAGAAAACGCTACAATGAAGATGGCGTTGGAGGCATGCACCTCTATGTGCCATGGTGGTTAAACGATAGTAAAAACCTTGGTTTTACCAGAGGATATCACATGGAATTCTGGGGAGGCATGGGAATGCCTGCCTATGGAGTAGGTTTTGGAATGGAGAATATCAACGGATTGGTTCCTGGAAAAGATGGACAAATGAAAAAACCAGGTGGTTATGGTCTGGATTTTAAAAATGATGTGAATCGATTCTATGGCGCCATTGTTGGCATGGCAGGAAGAGGTGAAAGTATACCGCAAAAAGATAACTATTGTGAAATTGATCCGGATGTTGTAGACAAATATGGTATTCCTGTTCTGCGCTTCAACTATAAATGGACAGATGAAGAGCGAAAACAAGCCAAACATATGCATGAAACGTTCGAAGAATTAATTCACAATATGGGAGGTATAGCCTTAGGAAATAAACCCGGAAAAGAAAGTGACTATGGCTTAGATGTTCCCGGCCGGATTATTCATGAAGTCGGCACCACAAGAATGGGCGACAATTCGAAAACTTCCGTTTTAAACAAATACAACCAAGCCCACGATGTTCCTAATCTATTTGTTATGGATGGGGGTGGATTTGTATCACAGGCCGATAAAAACCCAACATGGACTATACTTGCCTTGGCTTGGAGAGCCTCTGAATATTTAACTGAAGAAATTAAAAAAATGAATATTTAAAACATAAGTCATGGATAGAAGAAAAAGCTTAAAAGCAATGGTTGCAGGAACGGTTACTTCCGGATTTATGTTTTCCGGATGTTTAACTGATTCTGAAGAACAAGTAGCCAATGAAACCCCGACCCCTGAGATTGAAGAAAGTGGGTATGGCCGAACTCCCGAAGAATTAGCAAGAGATAAAGAATTATATAGCAAAACATTCTTCAATGAACATGAAATGGCCACACTGGCGGTTTTGTCGGATATTATAATTCCCGCAGATGAAACTTCCGGATCGGCTACAGATGCAAAGGTACCCGAGTTTTTAGAGTTTATCGTAAAAGACATGCCTCATCACCAGACACCAATGCGTGGCGGTCTCATGTGGCTAGACCACGAAAGCAACAAACGATTTGATAAAGTCTTTAAAGACACCCCTGAGACGCAACAACTTGAAATCATTGAAGATATTGCCTATCCGGATGATGTGAAACCTGAATTTTTACAAGGCGCTAAATTCTTCTCGAGAATTAGAAACCTGGTGGCAACAGGGTATTTCACAAGCAAAGAAGGTATAGAGTACCTAGGCTATGTCGGAAACGTTCCTAATGTTTGGGACGGCGTTCCTCGAGACGTACTGGATCGACATAAATTATCTTATGACGAGAAAACGCTTAACGAATGTATTAAACCAGAAGAGCGAAACGAAATAGCCAATTGGGATAATTATGACCTCGCATAACGCTTGTTAAAAATGAAACTTACAATCATTGTTTTGTTACATTTCATTGCTATATTTGAAGTAATTAAAACCAACTTAGCATGAAGCCAGATTTATTTGAAGCGCCCGACTATTTCAATATAGACGACTTATTATCAGAAGAACATAAATTAGTAAGGGATGCAGCTCGCAGCTGGGTAAAACGCGAAATATCTCCTATTATAGAAGAGTACGCTCAGAAGGCTGAATTCCCCAAACAAATCATTAACGGGTTAGCCGAAATTGGCGCCTTCGGACCATACATTCCTGAGAAATACGGTGGTGCCGGATTAGATCAAATCAGCTATGGCCTCATCATGCAAGAAATAGAGCGTGGAGATAGTGGTGTGAGATCTACTGCCTCGGTGCAGTCTTCATTGGTCATGTATCCAATTTGGAAATATGGCTCAGAAGAACAACGTCAAAAATACCTCCCAAAATTAGCCACGGGAGAATTCATGGGCTGCTTTGGATTAACAGAACCAGATCACGGGTCAAACCCCGGAGGAATGATTACTAATTTCAAAGACAAAGGAGATCACTATCTTCTTAACGGTGCTAAAATGTGGATCTCCAACGCTCCATTTGCAGACATCGCAATTGTGTGGGCAAAGAACGAAGAAGGTCGCATACACGGATTAATTGTAGAACGAGGTATGGAAGGATTTTCCACCCCTGAAACACACAACAAATGGTCATTGAGAGCTTCTTCTACTGGTGAATTAATATTTGACAATGTACAAGTACCCAAAACTAATCTATTGCCCGGAAAAAGCGGCTTAGGCGCTCCATTGGGCTGTTTAGACTCTGCTCGCTATGGTATTGCCTGGGGAGCCATTGGTGCCGCAATGGATTGTTACGATACAGCTTTACGATACGCAAAGGAGCGTATACAATTCGACAAACCCATTGCTGCAACACAACTTCAGCAAAAAAAACTAGCTGAAATGCTTACCGAGATCACCAAAGCCCAATTGATGGTATTGCGCTTAGGACAATTAAAAAATGAAAATAAAGCTACTACAGCTCAAATATCTATGGCGAAACGCAATAATGTCGACATGGCCCTAAAAATTGCCAGAGAAGCAAGACAGATATTAGGAGGTATGGGTATCACCGGAGAATATAGCATTATGAGACACATGATGAATCTTGAAAGTGTGATTACCTATGAAGGGACACACGATATACATTTATTAATTACCGGAGCTGATATTACCGGAATGCCAGCATTTAAATAAAATCTCCAGATGTATACATTTTATTATCACGCAGAGAAGTAATATCAATTCTATTGAATAACATAAGCTGGCGTACAATGTGCTTTTAATACCAAAAGACCATAGTGCGCCTTTTTATTCTCTAACAAACTATCAAAAACCTTTTAATAATTAAAACCTGCCGTTATTTCAAACCAAAAGACGGGCCCTGTAAAAATAAAATTGAAACCAATAAGCAATTAACTTATATTTGGATGGTTAAAACCTTTACAATCAATCCTGGCAATAGTGATATAATTGAAGTAATATGCAACTAAAATTAACACATGACTCAAAAAACCTCTCGTTTTATATTCCGGAACTAGATCATGAGGAAGATCATTTTTTTGTGACTGAAGGCATTGCTGCAGGGCTACCATCACCAACGGGCAGTTATACAGAAACCAGAATAAGCTTAGACAAAACCTTAGTTCGAAATAAAGAAGCTACCTTTTATGCAAAGGTTAGAGGTCAGTCAATGATTGATGCGAACCTTGATGACGGTGATCTTTTAGTTGTTGACAAAAGCATTGAACCACGAGATGGAAAAATTGCTGTATGCTTAATTGATGGTGAATTTACTGTAAAACGATTAAAGATTGAAAAAGAAAAGGTTTTTCTAATGCCAGCAAACGAGATTTTCAGACCTATTGAGATAACTACAGAAAATAATTTTCAAATCTGGGGTGTGGTTACCCACGTTATCAAAAAATTATAAAGAAAAAAGCCCGGTAAAAACCGGGCTTCCATTAACCAACCAAAACTTTAAATTATGAAAACTTTACTTAAAGTTACAAAAGGGCACCACCCACTTTTGCATCGACAAATTTACGTCAAGTTTTTTACTATGCAAGCATAATAACTAAACTTTAACTTATTTAACAGCACCTTGACAATAAACAAAGTTTAATATTGTCAAAAACGCAAAAAAACCGAAATTTATTCAAGCGTTCCCCTTAATTCCTGCTCTCTTTCTATGCTTTCAAAAAGGGCTTTAAAATTACCTGCTCCAAATCCCTGAGCTCCCATACGCTGAATGATCTCAAAGAAAAGCGTTGGCCTGTCTTCTACTGGCTTCGTGAAAATTTGCAATAGATACCCCTCCTCATCTGCATCAACTAATATTGACAGCTCCTGCAGCTCCTTAATATCTTCTTTCATAATCTTCATATGGGTTCCCATTCGCTCAGGAATAGCATCGTAATAGGATTGCGGAGGCGGTGGTAAAAATTCAATTCCCCTGGCTTTCAAAGCTCTGACAGTCGATATAATATCATCTGTCGCCACCGCGATATGCTGAACCCCTGATCCTTCATAAAAATCTAAGTATTCCTCTATTTGAGACTTCTTTTTACCCTCGGCAGGTTCATTTATTGGGAATTTAATACGCCCATTACCGTTACTCATCACTTTACTCATTAAAGCGGAATATTCAGTATGGATCTGCTTATCGTCGAATGTTAAGAAGTTAACAAACCCCATAACGTCTTCATACCATTTAACCCACTTATTCATCTCTCCCCAACCAACATTACCAACCATGTGGTCTATATATTTTAAACCAACAGGAGATGGATTATAGTCAGATTCCCATTTTTGGTAACCAGGCAAAAATGCACCTTTATAGTTCTTGCGCTCCACGAACATATGAACAGTTTCTCCATAGGTATAAATTCCTGCTCTTACCACTTCGCCATGTTCGTCTTTTTCTACCGTTGGCTCCATATATGATTTAGCACCGCGTTTGGTCGTCTCTTCATAAGCAGCTCGCGCATCCTCAACCCAAAGAGCAATAACCTTTACACCATCTCCGTGCTTCACAATATGATCATTGATTGGCGATGATGAGTTTAAAGGTGTGGTTAAGACTAGTCGGATCTTATCCTGCTTTAAAACATAGCTGGCTTTATCCCTCACGCCTGTTTCCAACCCTGAATAGGCATGAGATTGAAATCCAAAAGCAGTCTTATAAAAGTGAGCTGCCTGCTTGGCATTACCAACATAGAATTCCACATAATCCGTTCCTAAAAGAGGCAAAAAATCTTCTGCTCCTTCAAATATTTTTTCCAGTCCGTATTCTACTGACTTAACTTCCTTTGACATTTTATTTTTGTTTTTAGTTGTGATCTATACAATTAATTAATCTTCTAACCATGATTGATAATACGAATCATCAGCAATGGCCATCGCTTCCTCAGTTAGCTGTAATGGTTTAAAGGTATCAACCATAACCGCTAATTCATCGGTCTTTTCCTTACCAATACTTCTTTCAGCTGCACCCGGATGCGGCCCATGAGGAATTCCTGCCGGATGTAAAGAAATGTGCCCTGCATCAATATCATTTCTACTCATAAAATCACCATCAACATAATACAGCACTTCATCCGAATCAATATTACTGTGGTTATAAGGTGCTGGAATTGCTTGTGGGTGATAATCATAAAGTCGAGGCACAAAACTACAAACCACAAAAGCATCAGTTTCAAAAGTTTGATGCACTGGTGGCGGTTGATGAACTCGACCGGTTATAGGTTCAAAATCATGAATACTTAATGCATATGGATAATTAAAACCATCATACCCCACAACATCGAAAGGATGTGTGGCATATTCCATGTCAAAAAGCTCATTTTGTTTTTTAATTTTCATCAGGAATGATCCTTTTTCGTCATTAGTTTCTAACTCATAAGGTCTTCTTATATCACGCTCACAAAAAGGCGCATGTTCCAATAACTGACCAAACCAATTTCGATATCTTTTAGGGGTATAAATAGGCCTGTGCGACTCTACAATAAATAACCTGTTGTCTTCGGTGTCAAAATCTATTTTATAAATAGTACCTCTGGGTATTATTAAATAGTCTCCATACTTAAAATCTAAATTCCCTAAATGAGTCCTTAACTTACCACTTCCCCTATGAATAAAAATCATTTCATCCGCATCGGCATTCTTATAGAAATATGAAGCTGTAGATTCCTTTGGAGCCGCCAATATAATGGTACAATCACTATTGGTCAAAACAGGCTTTCTACTATCGAGGTAATCATGCTCCGGTTTAATTTTAAAGCCATGTAACCGGTATGACTGAATATTGTTTTTTATAGACACCCTTGGAGCAACATCCTTTTTACCCAGAATGTTTTTAACCTGAGTAGGCCTGTGCACATGATACATATTAGTTGACATGCCATCAAACCCAATGGTACCAAACAATTGTTCGTAATACAACTCCCCGTTTGACTTTCTAAATATGGTATGTCGTTTATGCGGGATTTCTCCCAATTTATGATAAAAAGGCATAATTTTAATTTTTGAAGAAATTAAGCATTAGATAATATAATAAAATAGTATCTATTTCTTTGTTATTTTACTATCAACCTTGTATTATATTGCGGTTGCCTAAGAAGTATCACTCACTCAGGATTTCTCTTGATGAGGTAATGGAGTAATATGAGTAAATCTTTCCAAAAATTTGTCATATTCACAAATATCGGTAATTTTTCAGAGAAAAACACAAACATTTAGAATGTTTCGTGACTTTCCATAAAAAGATCTTAAAACCAGAAGCCAACGTTAAAAAGCCAAAGCCCCTTCCCTCTTTCAGGAGACCAGGTGTATTTAGCCTCTATTGGACCCAGAAAAGTTTCCAGTCCATAACCTATTGCATACCCTGTATATTCAGGCTTACTAAACCATTCGCCCGTGTCGAACAAGCGGTCATCAACATTAGCGAAATTAGCCGAAAAATTAAGGTGATTTTTACGTACAAACTCCCAATCTACAATCGCTAACCCTTTAACAAAGCTATCAGCACCAAAACTCAAAAAGTCGTAACCTAAAAACGGAATGAAATTATTAATCAGGTTATTGCCGTATCCTCCCAAAATAAAATCAAAAGAATTCAAAGCTGTATTTCCTATTTTAAATCCACCCTCAGAAAATGCGTTAAAAGACACTGTCTTGGTTACTGGCATTGCAAATCCAAGCTTAGCCTTAGCAATTGAAAATTCATCAAATAAGCCCGTAAAGTCATCCGGTGAGCTAAAATATAAATGAAAATCACCATCAAAATAAATCCCCCGGGAAGGAAAATATTTATCATCAAAGGAATCAAATTTTAAAAATCCATAGGTACTAAAGTAGTTGCTGTTATCAAATACAGCATTATTACTATCCTGTCCGGAAATAGTCTCTGACTCAATCTGTAAATACTTATGTTCCAGGCCCGCCCCAAAAGAAAATTCCTCCCTGAAAACAGACTGAAGATATATCTGATTTGTCAAATCGTCTAATTCAACATCTACCTGCCTCACCCCTGCATCTTCAGACCCCGCTCTTTCTCTGACAAAGTTAAAATCAATAGGCTTTAAAAACGAATTAAATCTCGACTTGATACCAAAACTCCAGTAAAAACCTTTATCTAAATAGTACTCAAAATTATAACGAATCCTATCTCCCAAAACAAAATCCAGCGATACAACATCATCATCAAAAAGCAAATGCTTTTGTGTTAAATTAACCAATACGGCAGATTTGTATAAATCATCATAATGAACTCCCAAACGCAAAAACAAATCTGTAGGCGATTCCTCAACTCGCATCATCAAATCCTCCCTGCCAGATGCTTCGTTATGCTTTAATTCGTATTGTATGGCTTTAAAATTGTTGGTGGCTGACAAATTGCTAATACCCTCATTGAATTTTTCAAAAGTGATAGGCTCCTCCATTTTAAATCGAAGCTTTCCACGTATATAAGCCCTGGAATATCGATCGTAACCCTTTATCTGAATTCTGCTTAAACTAATGGTATCTTTAGCATAAGGTCTTAATTTACTTTTTTCAGGATGCTTTTTCTGCAGCAACGCAAGGCTATCTAAAACACTTGAATGCTCTATTGCAGCATAATATCCTTTTTTAAAGATCTTCCCCCCCTGATCAAAAGAAAGCACATTAAAATCCGTTATGTCCGGTTTAATATATACATCCGTTTTTTTAATTTTCTCCTTCATGCTCAGAGCCGTCCTGTAATTACTAATTTGTAATAGAATCTCATTAGCGGCTTTCAAAGACTCCCGATCAGATAATTCATCCTGAACATCGACTCCTATTATCACATCCATTCCTTTAGCCTTAACTTCATCTATAGGAAAATTATTCACTACACCACCATCGATAAGGAGTTTATCATCAATCGCTACTGGCTCAAAAACCGACGGTAATGCACCACTGGCAGCTATAGCCTGTGGCAAATACCCCCTATCCAATATTACCGGCTCACCCTTTTCTATATCCGTGGCAATACAAAAAAAAGGAATTGGCAGCTTTTCGAAATTATCAACATCTCTAACGTGAAATAATAACTGTGAATAAAGATTATAAACATTCTGCCCCTTAGATATAGCAGTCGGAATGGCAATTTTAAAATTGTCAAAAGGAAGCGTTAAGGCATAACGCTCACTGTTATTCTTTTCGTAAAAGGTCTTTGCTGATCTAGGTACTTCATCTTGAATTAATTTTTGAAAATCAACACTTTTAAAGATCGAATCCAGATCATGAGAAGAATATCCGGAAGCATACATAGCACCTATGATCGCCCCCATGCTCGTACCACCTATATAGTCAATCCTTAAACCCGCATCTTCTATAGCCTTTAACACTCCAATATGAGCCAATCCCTTAGCCCCTCCTCCACTTAAAACTAAGCCTACTTTTAAATCCTGATCGCTATCATTTTGAGCCTGTAAAACAAAGCCAAATTGAAGAATGAAGATCAACGACGTAAGTATTTTTTTCATAAAATGAAGGTAAGTATTTTTAATGAAATGCCTCATAAATTTTCTGCGCTTTTGAAACACCGACTACTTCGATTAGCTTTTCAATTGATGCCTCCTTAATGCGCTTCACTGACTTAAACTCTTTTAACAACTCCACAGCGGTTTTTTCCCCTACCCCGGGAATGTTTTCAAGTTCGGAATCAATAGCAGCTTTACTTCTTTTTTGCCGATGAAATGTGATTCCAAATCGATGTGCTTCATTCCGCAAATACTGAATTACTTTTAATGTTTCAGACTTTTTATCCAAGTACATTGGAATCGAATCTCCGGGATAGTAAATCTCCTCCAATCGCTTTGCTATGCCTATTATTGCTATTTGCCCCCTCAAACCCAAGGCATCTAAACTCTTTAAAGCTGATGATAATTGCCCCTTTCCACCATCTATAATAATTAACTGGGGAAGGGACTGATTTTCATCCAACAACCTTCGGTATCTCCTGTAAACCACTTCCTCCATAGAAGCAAAATCATCAGGCCCTTCAACAGTCTTTATATTAAAATGCCGGTAATCTTTTTTACTAGGCTTACCATTCTTAAACACAACACAAGCAGCTACCGGATTCGTACCCTGAATATTGGAATTATCAAAACATTCAATATGTCGGGGCTCTTCCGAAAGCCTTAGATCCTTCTTCATTTGAGCCATCAATCTATTCACATGTCGATCGGGATCTGTTATTTTAGCTTGCTTAAATCGCTCCTGTCGATAAAACTTCGCATTCCTCTCAGACAGATCCAAAAGCTTCCTTTTATCCCCCACTTTGGGTATCGTTACCTTTATGCCCTCCTCCATCGTTATTTCAAACGGCACATAAATTTCTTTAGACTGTGAATGAAAACGCTGTCTTAGCTCAATTATTGCTAACTCCAACAACTCTCGATCGGTTTCATCAAGTTTCTTTTTCATTTCTATGGTATGCGAACGAATAATTGCGCCATAAGACAATTGAAGAAAGTTAACATACCCATAAGCCTCATCCGACACAACAGTAAATACATCAACATTAGTAATTCGAGGATGTACTATCGTAGACTTGGCCTGATAATTCTCTAAAACTTCTAATTTTTCCTTTATTTTTTGGGCCTCCTCAAACTTTAACGCTTCGGCAAAATCCTTCATTTGCTTTTTAAAAAGCTGTAAAGACTCTTTAAAATTCCCTTTTACGATCTCTCGAATAGCCTTAATTTGCTGATCATAAGATTCGGTCGACTGAAGTCCTTCACATGGACCTAAGCAGTTTCCAATATGATATTCTAAACACACCTTATACCGTCCGGCATCAATTTTCTCTTTAGAGAGATCATAACTACATGTTCTTAAAGGATACAAATCTTTAATTAATTCAAGTAACGCCCTAACGGTTCGTACATTGGTATACGGACCAAAATATTCCGATCCATCCCGGACCAACTTCCTGGTGGAGAACACCCTTGGAAAACGTTCATTCTTAATACAGATCCAAGGATAGGTCTTATCATCCTTAAGCATTACGTTGTACCGAGGCTGATACTTTTTAATCATATTATTCTCCAACAACAGGGCATCGGTTTCAGTTGGAACAACAATATGTCGGATCTCTACGATCTTTTTTACCAACACTCTGGTTTTACCAGAATCGTGTTCCTTATGAAAATATGAAGAAACTCTTTTCTTTAGATTCTTTGCCTTACCAACATAAAGAATCTTGCCTTCTTTGTCGTAAAACTGATAAACACCAGGGTTATTTGGGATGGTTTGTAGCTGAAGTTCGATTGATGCTTGGCTCATAACTACGAAATTACTAATTTGCCATTGCTTTTACATTTAATTGTATAAAGATTAAACAAAATTTTAACCCAAACTTATCTAAACATTGATCTATGAAAAAAGTTATTTTACTTAGCGCCATGGCAATATTCGGAATTACTATATTAGGATCTTGCTCTTCACACCACGCTATTTCAATAAATTCAGGAAAAAAAGTACCTCCAGGACAAATGAAAAAAATGACTGGCTCTAAGAGCGCAAAAGATTATGCTCCTGGGCAACAGAAAAAGAAACACAAACACTAAGATGTTAAAAAACACACTCAGAAAGAAATATAAAATTTTAAGAAGTCAATTATCATCGGAAGACCTGGAAGAATTAAGCATAAAAATTGCTAATGAATCTCTGAAACTACCTATTTGGGATAAGACCTATTATCATTTATTCTTACCAATTGAAGAACAAAAAGAAGTTGATACCTCTTTTTTATTAAGCATTTTACAAGGTAAGGATAAGGAGGTTGTAGTTGCTAAAAGTAACTTTCAAAACCTAAGCCTTACCCATTATTTACTTACAGAAAATACACGGTTCATAAAAAACAGTTATAATATCCCTGAGCCTGTAGATGGTATTGAAGTTCCGTTAGAAAAAATTGACGTGGTATTTGTCCCTTTATTAGCTTTTGACCAAAAAGGCAATAGAGTTGGTTATGGCAAAGGGTTTTATGACCAATTTCTTTCTGAGTGTAAAAACACTACAATAAAAATAGGATTATCCTTTTTTGAAGCCGAAAGTTTCATTGAAGACCTTCGGGAAGACGATATAAAAATTGATTATTGCGTCACCCCGGAAAAAGTCTATGCTTTCCCCTGATCTTCCTCTTTTTTAGGAAATGCCTTTTTGTTAAAAACCAATAATATTCCTACCCCAAAACTAATGGAGGTATCCGCGATATTGAAGACCGGTTCGAAAAACCTGAAGTGATTACCTCCTACCATAGGTATCCATTCAGGAAACGTTGTATCAATCATTGGAAAATATAGCATATCCACCACCTTTCCGTGAAAAATACTACCATAAGGATCATCAGAAAACATAGTTGCTACCTGACCATAACTGTCATTAAAAATCATTCCGTAAAAAACAGAATCGATTATATTTCCCAAGGCCCCAGCGAAAATTAATGCAATAGAAACAATTAAAATCTTAGGACTTTTCTTCTTCACACTATCATATAACCAGTATCCAATGCCTCCAATAGCAAATATTCTAAAGATTGTTAACGACAACTTGGCCACCTCATCGGAAACAAAAGGAACGATATCACTTAACTTGGTACCCCAGGCAGCTCCTTCATTTTCTACAAATAATATTTTAAACCAATCAAAAACGTCAGTATGCTCTCCCAGAACAAAATTTGTCTTAATATATATTTTTGAAATTTGATCTACCAATAAGACCAAGGCTATAATGAAAATCGATTTTTTTAATGACATATGTTCTTAAATATAAAATGGGTCTGGATTTTCCCCAAAATGAGCTCCAAAAATAAGAATATTATTCATTTTGAGATATGTAAATATTACCATGAACCGTTTTTAATGATATTAAACTATTACCTGAGGAAACTCCACGATTTATAACCTTTCCAAATTTTGAGGAAGCTTTTATATTTCCTCCGGAAGACTTATATCGTATATCTCCTTGAAAAGAATAAGCATCCAAATCGCCTTCCACATCATAAAACCTGGTAGTACCTGATCGTGTTTTGGTTTTCACCTGATTGTACTTCCCACTTACATCTACTTCAGTATCCGCCCCCAGCACAAGCACTTCTAAATATTCGGGTACTTCAACAATAATTCGCACCGAGATCACCTTATGCGCACTTAATTTATCGTCTGGCATATCAAATGAAGGTGAAAATTCTGCTTTAACATTTAACGTATGCTCCTCTACATTAGCTACCACATATAGTTCATTTCTATATTCTCCGTTCATTTGGGCCTGTATCCTTACGTGATCAGTTTTTTTGGCAAATACTATAATTTTATAGGCGTTTAAACCCTGAATCTCCATTGATGAAATACCTGAAGAAGGAAATACCTTTTCAACCTTCTTCTGCCCCATCGCACTCATGGTAAAAACAAAAAGTAATAATCCTGTAAAATAATTACGAATACCTTGCATGATAACTAGTGTAACGTATTGAACTAAATAAAAAAACGCCCAGTAATGGACGTTTTTTACGATAGAAAAGAGCTGTGTAAATTTAACTCTTTTGCATGTTTTTTGCTTCTATACTTAAAGTTGCATGAGGAACCAACTTTAAACGCTCTTTATTAATAAGTTTTCCTGTAACTCTACAAATTCCGTATGTTTTATTTTCAATACGTACTAAAGCATTTTTTAAATCCCGAATAAACTTTTCTTGACGAATTGCCAATTGAGAATTTGCTTCTTTACTCATGGTCTCTGATCCTTCTTCAAATGCTTTGAATGTAGGAGAAGTATCATCCGTACCGTTATTCCCATCATTCATGTAAGCACTTTTTAAAAGATCCAGATCTTGCTTGGCTTTCTCGATTTTAGCTTCGATTATAGCCCTGAATTCTTCTAGCTCTTTATCAGAGTATCTTACTTTAACGTCTGTGCTCATAGCTATAAGTGTTTTTGAATAGACAATTTGGTGTTTACGTCATCAAAAGCAATTTCCGTACCATTCTCAAGATGCTCTTCAAAGCCTAAGTCTGCTGTAAGGGTTTCGGCCTTGATATAATCTATATTACTCATTACCGCCTGTTCTATTACAGTACTGTCTTTTTGAAACTTAACATCTATTTTATCAGTCACTTCTAAACCAGAATCTTTTCGAAGATTTTGAATTCTGTTCACCAGCTCTCTGGCAATTCCTTCCTTACGTAAATCATCGGTTATAGTAACGTCTAAAGCTACAGTGATGGCCCCTGAATTAGCAACCAACCAACCTTCAATATCTTTCGATGAAATCTCTACTTCATCGATTCCTAAAGTAATATTTTTTTCGTTAATAACAAGCGTTATATCGCCATTTTGCTCAAGTTTTTGGATATCTTGTTGGTCGAATTTTTTTATCTTACTGGCAATCAACCCCATATCCTTGCCAAATCGAGGACCAAGAACTTTAAAATTCGGTTTGATCTGCTTCACCAAAACTCCTGATGCATCGTCTAAAAGCTCCACCTCTTTTACATTTACCTCCGCGATAATCAAATCTGAAACCGCCGAAATTTCCTGACGTTGATTTTCATCCAATACTGGCACGATCACCTTCTTAAGCGGCTGTCTAACTTTAATTTTTTCTTTTTTCCTTAACGACAAGACCAGGGAAGTAATTGTCTGGGCAGTTTCCATTTTACGCTCCAGACGTTTATCAATAACCCCTTCATCACATGTTGGAAACTCTGATAAATGCACACTTTCAAGCGCTTCTTTTTTAGTAGCTCCATTTAAATCTTTATACAACTGATCTGTAAAGAATGGCGCTATAGGTGCCGCTAACTTCGCTACAATATCCAGACATGTATACAGCGTTTGATATGCCGAAATTTTATCTTCTCCATACTCCCCTTTCCAGAAGCGTCTTCTACATAGTCTAACATACCAGTTACTCAGGTACTCCTGTACAAATTCTGAAATAGCGCGCGCTGCCTTTGTAGGTTCATAATCATTATACGCATCATCTACCTTCTTGATCAAAGTATTCAATTCCGAAAGAATCCAACGGTCTATCTCCGGACGCTTTTCCAACGGAATATCACTTTCAGCATACGTAAAGTTATCGATGTTTGCATATAGACTAAAGAACGCATAGGTATTATATAGTGTTCCAAAAAACTTTCGCCTAACCTCTGCAACACCATCTATATCAAATTTTAAGTTATCCCATGGGTTAGCGTTACTAATCATATACCATCGGGTTGCATCAGGTCCGTATTCTGAAAGCGTCTCAAAAGGATCGACAGCATTACCCAATCGTTTAGACATTTTTTGTCCGTTTTTGTCCAATACCAGACCATTTGAAACTACATTCTTGTAAGCAACAGAATCAAAAACCAGGGTTCCAATAGCATGGAGCGTATAGAACCAACCTCTTGTCTGGTCAACCCCCTCAGCAATGTAATCTGCAGGATACGACAACTTATCATCAATCAATTCTTTGTTCTCAAATGGGTAATGCCATTGGGCATAAGGCATTGAACCACTATCAAACCAAACATCTATTAGATCTGCCTCACGATTCATTGGTTTTCCTGAAGGAGATACCAGGGTTATCTGGTCCACAATATTTTTATGAAGATCTACCTTGTCATAGTTGTCTTCACTCATATTACCGACTTCAAAATCGGCAAAAACATCTGATTCCATATATCCCGCCTCCACAGCTTTAGCCATTTCAGCTTTCAGTTCTTCTACCGAACCAATAATAATCTCTTCTTTTCCATCTTCCGTTCTCCATATAGGTAATGGGATCCCCCAATAACGTGAACGAGAAAGGTTCCAGTCGTTTGCATTTTGCAACCAGTTTCCAAACCTTCCCTCTCCTGTAGCTTTCGGCTTCCAGTTAATAGTTTGATTCAGCTCAAACATTCTATCCTTAAGCTCAGTAACTTTAATAAACCAGGAATCTAAAGGATAATATAAAACAGGCTTATCCGTACGCCAGCAATGTGGATAACTATGGACATACTTCTCAACCTTAAAAGCTTTATTTTCTTCTTTTAATTTAATGGCAATCTCAACATCAACAGATTTTTCGGGAATCTCACCATCAGCATAATACTCATTCTTCACATATTTTCCTCCAATCTCAGGAAGTTCTGATCTGAATCGTCCCTGAAGATCTACAAGCGGAACCAAATTATCATTCTCATCCTTTACCAACATTGGCGGCACCTCAGGAGTTGCCTCCTTAGCCACCTTGGCATCATCTGCACCAAAAGTTGGCGCTGTATGAACGATACCTGTACCGTCTTCAGTGGTAACAAAATCACCAGAGATTACTCTAAATGCATTTTCAGGATTTTGATAAGGCAAAGCATAGGGCAATAATTGCTCATACTTTATACCCACCAAATCAGCTCCTTTAAAATCTTTAACAACGAAATAAGGGATCTTTTTATCACCTTCAGCGTAAGCCTGCAGCTCCTCTTCTCCCAGAACGGCCACATATTTACCCGAAAACTGACTGGCTAACAATGGCTTCCCTAACACAACATTTATCGGTTTATGTGTATACTGATTATAGGTTTTTACCAACACATAATCTATCTTAGGACCAACAGTTAATGCCGTATTTGACGGAAGTGTCCATGGTGTTGTCGTCCAGGCCAGCAGATCGATCTCCCCATATCCTCTTAAGAACTCCGGCAATGTTTCTTCCTTCGTCTTAAACATAGCCACTGCCGTTGTATCTGATACATCCTTATAAGTGCCAGGCTGATTCAATTCATGCGAACTTAATCCAGTTCCGGCTTTGGGAGAATACGGCTGAATCGTGTACCCTTTGTAAAGCAAATCTTTGTTGTATATCTGCTTTAACAACCACCATACACTCTCCATATACTTAGGCTTGTAGGTAATATATGGATTCTCCATATCTACCCAATAACCCATTTTTCTGGTAAGATCATTCCAAACATCCGTATAACGCATTACCGCTTGCTTACATGCTTTATTATAATCCTCGACAGAAATCTTCTTTCCAATATCTTCTTTAGTAATACCCAACTCCTTTTCAACACCAAGCTCCACGGGTAGGCCGTGGGTATCCCAACCGGCTTTTCGCTTTACCTGATATCCTTTTTGAGTTTTATAGCGACAAAAAATATCTTTGATGGCACGAGCCATCACATGATGAATCCCCGGCAAACCATTTGCTGAAGGAGGTCCTTCAAAAAAAACAAAAGGTTGAGCGTTCTCACGCGTAGTTATACTTTTTTCAAATACATCATGCTCCTCCCAGTAGTTCAAAATTTCTTCTGCTACTTTCGGTAAATCAAGTCCTTTGTACTCAGTAAACTTCATTAAAAATCTTTTTCCTAATTCTGGATATTTAATACTAAATGTTCAATTTTAACCCTGAGAGTAAGTTGCCAATCACTTCACATAAAGCTTTCAACCCTGACTCACTCTTATGAGTTGCGCGAAATTAGTGATTTTCATCGAATTGTAGGTTTTAAATACATAAAAAAAGCCCCTTAAAAAGGAGGCTTTTTACAAAAACAGGCTAATTATTAACTACAACTAAATCCATTTTTAATGGATTTAACCTGCTATAAATATTTTTTAAAGACAATCTTATTGCTTATGACTCTGGATTATTACCATTCGAATTAGCAAATCCTTACCCGAAATACACCTTCCCTATTCAACCTCATAACCACTGACAACAAGTGACGAAAAATGTCGTGCTCTATAATAAAACAATAACACAACGCATTAACCCTACCCCTACCAGAAGAATTTTTCAAGAAAACTACCCAAACAACTGATCTAAAACGTCCAGGGATTTAGGCTCTCTGAATCCATGTAAATGGAATTGGTAAAAACGAATAATAGCCTTTAACAACTCCTTCCTTGTTGCCTTGCTAGCTCGAATGTATACAAATGTATCGTAATCGGAACCTAAAAACGCGTTAAACAATTGAAGCTGGTCTTCACTCAAGTAGGAATGTTTCGGCTTTATTGAGGTGTACTCTGCTTCCTGAAGATCAAAGTATTTTGCATCTTCCATAATTTCGTATGGTTGAAAACCGAGATATCTTGATAATTTCAGCAGAAAAAATATATGAAAATTTGCCACCTCTTCATGTGTATCCAGCCACTGTATAGAAGATTCAATAAACTTAAACATAGACTTGTTTTCCTCCTCCTCCTGTAATACGCTTGCTAAAGTTTCGGAAAGAAAAAAAACGATAGAATTTTTAATAATATCGATATGGATGGATTGAAAATAATACAAAACCCGAACCTCGCTTAAACGTTCTAAAGTTCCTTTACCCCTATGGTTAGCAACTATTTCAAGCTGCGTCAGGGGCTGAAAATAACTAGCTTTTAGCTTACCTCTTTTAGCGGCCAACACCCCCTTAAGCATATAACTCTTAACGCCTTCAGATTCGGTGTAACATTTAACTATTAAACTCGTATCAGAATATTTAATAGCTGATAGCACAATCGCTTTTGTTGTTACTAGCATTATAACCTCAATTCTATAAAGATTTCATACGACAATGTACGATTCAAAATTATCAAATAAAAAGCTCCTCAGTAATTCTGAGGAGCTTTTTTTACAGTTAATAACACGTAAAACAAATTAATTACACTACGCCTTGAGCAAGCATAGCATCAGCAACTTTTACAAAGCCTCCAATATTTGCGCCTTTGACATAATTTACATAACCATTCTCTTCACCATATGATACACACATATCGTGAATATTCTTCATGATCCCTTTTAAACGCTCATCTACTTCATCTCTTGTCCAGCTAATTCTTAAGGAATTCTGAGACATTTCAAGTCCTGAAGTTGCAACCCCTCCAGCGTTTGAAGCTTTCCCCGGAGCAAATAATATTTTATGTTCATGGAAAGCATGGATTGCCTCTGGAGTTGACGGCATATTAGCACCCTCGGCAACAGCTATACAACCATTAGCCAATAACGCTTTGGCATCCTCCCCGTCCAATTCATTCTGTGTGGCACAAGGCAGAGCCACATCACAAGCAACACCCCATGGCTTCTTTCCTGGATGAAACGCTGCGTCCGGATATTTCTCTACATATTCAGAGATACGAACACGCTTCTCATTTTTTAAATACATTACATGAGCTAACTTATCCTCATCGATACCATCCTTATCATAAATAAACCCGGATGAATCAGACAAAGTAAGAACGGTACCGCCAAGATGAAGCACCTTTTCTGCCGCATATTGAGCAACATTACCAGAACCAGATATAACAACTTTTTTACCTTTAAAGCTATCACCTTTGGTTTCAAGCATACTTTGCGCGAAATATACCGTACCATATCCAGTGGCTTCTGGCCTTATTAAAGAACCTCCCCAAGAAAGTCCTTTTCCGGTAAGCACCCCTGTAAACTCATTTCTTATCTTCTTATACATCCCAAACAAATACCCCACTTCACGAGCTCCAACACCAATATCTCCTGCAGGAACATCTGTATTTGGACCGATATGACGACACAACTCAGTCATGAAACTATGGCAAAAGCGCATAATTTCTGCATCAGACTTTCCTTTAGGATCAAAGTCAGAACCTCCTTTTCCGCCACCCATAGGAAGTGTCGTCAAACTATTTTTAAACACTTGCTCAAAAGCAAGGAATTTAAGAATACTCATATTTACACTCGGGTGAAAACGCAACCCTCCTTTATAAGGACCAATTGCTGAATTCATTTGAATTCTATAACCTCTGTTCACATGTATCTCTCCTTCATCATCAACCCATGACACCCTGAAAGTAATCGCCCTTTCAGGCTCTACCATTCTTAATAAGATGTTCTTACCACTATAGATATCATGTTGAGCGATATACGGAAGAACCGTTTCAGCTACTTCCTGAACAGCTTGCATGAACTCCGGCTCATGTGAGTTACGAGCCTTTACAAGCTCCATAAAATCGTGGATTTTTTGTTCCATGTCTAGCAAATAATGCGTTTTAAAAAGTTCGTAATAAATCAGAGCAAATATACGATATACTCAAAAATGACCATCTATTTTTTATAATTTTATAATATCAGTCTTAAACATTAAGCCTATATTAACAAAAATTGATTTTTAACCAATAGCCTGTTTTAAATCTTCAATTAAATCTTCAACATCTTCAATCCCCACACTTAAGCGTATTAAGGCATCAACCACCCCCGACTTTTCTCTTTCTTCTTTTGGGATGCTGGCATGTGTCATACTTGCAGGATGACCAGCCAAAGACTCTACCCCTCCAAGGGATTCAGCGAGCGTAAAAACTTTTAGACTTTCTATGATCTTAATAGCGTCTTTAAAACTACTGTCTTTTGTAACAAAAGAAATCATACCCCCAAAATCTTTCATCTGCCTTTTAGCTATTTCATGGTTAGGATGGTGTTCAAAGCCGGGCCAATACACATTTTCAATTTTGGAGTGTCCGGCCAAATATTCAGCAACTGCGCGTCCGTTCTCACAATGACGCTGCATTCGAACATGAAGTGTTTTGATTCCTCTTAACACCAAAAAGCTATCCATAGGCCCACATATCGCACCACTGGCATTTTGAATAAAGTATAATTTATCTGCCAGAAGCTTTTCCTTCACCACCAAAGCTCCCATAACAACATCACTATGCCCGCCCAGGTATTTGGTAGCGGAATGCATTACTATATCAGCACCTAAATCCAAAGGGCGCTGCAGGTATGGAGTAGCAAAGGTATTATCAACAGCCAAAATCAATTGATGTTGCTTCGCTATTTTAGAGACAGCCTCTATATCTATAATATTCATCATTGGATTCGTCGGTGTTTCTACCCAAATAAGCTTCGTATTTGGATTAATGCAGGAGGATATATCCTCCACTGTTCCCATCCCAATAAAATGAAATTTAATACCAAAATTTGAGAATATCTGATTGAATAAACGATAAGTACCCCCATAAAGATCATTCGTCGAAATAACCTCATCGCCTGGCTTCAAAAGCTTTAATACTGCATCAATTGCAGCCAACCCACTGCCAAAGGCTAGACCGTAGTTCCCGTTTTCTATACTTGCCATTGCATCTTCCAAAGCCTTTCTGGTAGGATTGTGGGTTCTTGAATACTCAAATCCTTTATGACCGCCAGGCGTAGATTGGGCATAGGTGGAAGTTTGATAGATCGGAGGCATAACAGCTCCATAAGCCTCATCGGGTTTCTGGTTTCCGTGAATTGTCTTGGTATTGAACTTCATATGATTATTTATTAAAATCCCTCTAACAAAAATATCGTTTCCTTTTGGGGATTCCAACGAAGAACGTACCTTTATCCTATTATAATATGACTTTTATCCAGATGAAAAAATACTATTTCCTGTTTCTGGCAATTCTTGCATTCATTTCATGTAACTCAGACGGAATTAAATTAACAACCGAGGCTATCAATTCAAAATCATGTAAAGATTGCGCTAAAGTCTCTATTAACCTACCTAAGGCCACTGGTAATTTTGTAGCAGACTCGATTAACCAGCACCTTAATGATTACGCAATTCAAGTGTTGAATTATACCGAAGAGCATACTTCTGAATCCATAAAACAAGAAGTGGAAAATTTTGTATCCGAATATCAAAAAATGAAAAAAGATTTCCCTGATATGGCCGCAGTGTGGGAAGCTACTATCGATGGAAATGTATCTTACCAAACTGAAGATTTAATCAGCCTTCAACTCGACTCGTATGTTTATACCGGAGGAGCACATGGGTATGGAGCAGTTTCTTACATGAATATCGACGCTAAAACCGGAGCATTATTGGAGACTAAAGATCTTTTTACAGATTTTTCTGCATTTAAAGTTTTAGTAGAAAAAAAATTCAGACAAATCCATAACATCCCTGAAAAAGAAAGCATCAATAGTACAGGATTTATGTTTGACAACGATGTATTCGAATTACCCCAAAATATCGGTTATAATGAAAAAGGGATTGTACTAATTTACAACCCCTATGACATTGCGGCTTATGCTGAAGGAATGATTAAAATTGAAATCCCTTTCGACGACCTGCAAAATAACCTCATTATAAAATAATCACTAAGCTCCCAGCGACCTTCGCTGAGCTAATACATACCCCAAATGCAAACCTTCGTGGAAATTATTGAACTCTAATGCTTCTTCAATATTACTTAAAGTACTGTCGTTTGTAGACACTGTATACTGTTGATAAACTTTGAATTTACCTTCTTCATAATCTTTTTTTAACTGATCCAAAGTTGAGAACAAAAGCCCTTTCAAGGCTTCAACCTCCGTTTGGGTTACATCCCTGGTAGGTTTGGTTCCTTTACTATATGATGCTATCATTTCATCCGAAACATTTACTTCAAGGCCAGATAACTTATACGCGAGTAATTGTTGTGTTACCACAGCATGAGCTATATTCCAAAAGACATTGTTATTATACCCCTTCGGAACTTTATTCAAGTCCTCCAAAGACATTTCTTCCAATATTTTTTTAAATATGGCTCTGTTTTTTGTTGTTATATCAAAAGTCCATTCCATTTTACTATATTTTTTTCCAAAGATATTTTAAAAGGATTTACTTTGCATATTCTTTCGGAACGAAAACTAATTTTCATGACAAAAATATACTACCTCAGCACTTGCGACACTTGCAAACGAATCATTAAAGAGTTAAATCTTCCCGAAGACACTATAATGCAAGACATTAAAAAGGAAGTTATAACTAATGAACAGGTAGAAGAAATGAAATCATTATCCGGGTCGTACGAATCTTTGTTTAGTAAAAGAGCTAGGCTTTATAAAGAACGTGGGTTGAAAGACATGGAATTAAGTGAAGATGATTATAAATCTTTAATACTGGAACACTACACCTTTCTTAAAAGACCCGTAATTATAATTGACAAACAAATCTTTGTTGGAAATAGTAAAAAAGTAACGGAAGCTACTTATAAAGCTCTGCATCCTTAGTTATGAATAAAAGAATTCTTGCATTAATTGCCGCCTTTATTGCCTCTGCCATCTATGGTATTAATCATACACTTGCGAAAGGAGTGATGCCAACCTATGTACAGCCTTATGGATTTATATTGATTAGAGTACTTGGTGCAGCCATCCTGTTTTGGGGTATAAGCTTTTGGGGGCCTAAAGAAAAAATAGCTAAATCCGATTGGCCTAGAATTATTGGTTGTGCAATTCTTGGAATGGTTATTAACATGCAAGTGTTTTTTAAAGGTTTAAGTCTCTCCACTCCCATACACAGCTCCCTGATTATTACAGTAACCCCGATACTGGTTTTTGTACTATCAGCCTTGTTGATAGGTGAAAAGCTTAGTTGGCTCAGAGCATTCGGAATTTTACTAGGTTTTGCGGGTACTGCCGGTCTCATTTTATACGATAATACTACTGCAGAAAACGCCCCGAACATCCCTTTGGGCAACTTGTTGTTTGTGATTAACGCAACCTCATACGGACTTTATTTGATACTAGTAAAGCCACTTACAAATAAGTATCACGCTTTTACATTAATGAAATGGCTCTTTTTAATTGCCGTATTCATTAATTTTCCAATTAGTTACAGTGAGTTCTCCCAGGTCCAATGGCAAGAATTACCTGTTGATATTGTTTTAAAGATTATATATGTCGTATTAGGAACAACATTTGCCACCTATTTACTTAATATTTTTGCTATAAAAACACTGAAAGCATCAACCATCGGAGCTTTTATATACCTACAGCCACTAATAGGAATTCTGTTTGCGGTAGTTGTAGGTGCAGACCAACTAAATTTAATGAAAGTTGCCGCTGCCGCGATGATCTTCACAGGCGTTTATCTGGTAACCAAAAAAACCGAAAAATCAGTTTAGATCTTTAGGCTTTTTATTAAATTTTCTGGTATCCTCTTTGGTAAGCTCCTTGAAATCTTCAGCCTTGTGAGCCATATCAAACAGTGATCGTATTTCCGGTTCCAAACCTATCAAGGTTCTGGACTTTAAATCAATCCACCCCCCCATCATTTCACAGCTGGCAAAATTTCGCCCTTTGTGATCATAATAATTATGCCTGAAAGCAAAGAACTTGGCATCATCACTTAATCCGGTTAACTCCAGAGAGACCTTAACAGGCTTCCCTACAAAAACTTCTTTGAAATAATAAATATGTTCATAGAATACTACAGGTCCAATATTTTTTTCTTGTAACAATTGTTGATTAAACCCATGCTCAATTAAAAAAGACATTCTTGTATGCGCAGCATAAGCTATATAAGCTTGATTGGCAAGGTGCCTGTTTGCATCTATGTCATTCCATCTAATTTCAAATTCTTTCGTATACATCATTTTTATTATTATGCGTGCATAGCAAAACTACCACTATTTCATCGTTAATTCAAATAGATCGATTCTTAAATTTTAAACAAAATTCTATTATAATTTGGTAGTGTCTAGGGGCAAAAAACTATTCTATTACTTATCTTAGCGAGAAACTAAAATTACACATCATGAAATTATTTAATAGAGCACTCGTAGTTGCTTTTACCGGCCTGCTAATTAGTTGTGGAGGTAAGGAAGAAAAGAAAAAAGACGGCTTTCAATATGAAGAAGGAAGCAAAAAAACTGAATCAACCACCCAAACAAAAAAGGAAGATGGGGTTAGCGAAGTTGTTATCACCGGAGACGATATGATGAAGTTTAACCTTAAAGAAATTAAGGTGAAAGCTGGCGATAAGGTTAAACTGACTTTAAAACACATCGGTAAGCTTGATAAAAATGTAATGGGACATAATTTTGTATTACTTGCTCAAGGTGTAGACCTCGTTGATTTTGCAACCAAGGCTGCTACTGCAAAAGACACCGAATACATTCCTGAAGGTTCTGAAAATGATGTATTGGCCCACACAAAAATCCTTGGTGGTGGTGAGACTGACATCATAGAGTTTGAAGCTCCTGAAAAAGGAACATACCAGTTCTTATGCAGCTTCCCTGGACACTATGCTATGATGCAGGGTAAATTTATAGTAGAATAACACGCTACAAAACCAACCAAAACTTATGAATAAAAGCCTTTTATTAAGTACACTCATACTATTCTCTGTTATTACATCGTGTAAAAACGAGAAAAAGGAAGTAAAACAAGAATCAAAAACAACCGTAACACTCAACTGGGAGCAATTGTTCAATGGTAAAGATCTCTCAGGCTGGACCCCTAAAATATCTAAACATGAATTGGGGGAAAACTTCGGAGAGACTTTCCGTATAGAAGACGGTAAAATGGTCGTTCGTTATGACCAATATGGTGCATTCGATCAACAATATGGTCATATCTTTTACAATCAACCCTTTTCTGCATACTTCTTAGCAGTAGAATATCGCTTTGTTGGCGAACAAGCTCAGGAAGGAGAGGGTTGGGCCTGGAGAAATAGCGGGGTGATGCTCCACGGTCAGGACCCAAAAACCATGACCGTTAATCAAAATTTCCCAATAAGCATTGAAGCACAATTTCTAGGGGGGGATGGAGAAAATGAAAGAACCACTCTTAATCTATGCACTCCGGGCACTAACGTGTTCATCAAAGACACCTTATTCACCCCTCACTGTATCAGCTCAACATCAAAAACCTATCATGGTGATCAATGGGTAAGAGCAGGATTCTTAGTATTAAAGGATTCCTTGGTCCAACATTATACAGGCGATAAAGTAGTTATGGAATATACAAAACCTCAAATTGGTGGAGGTATGGTGAATGAAACCTCCGAAGGAGTTCAAATTGAAGGAAAGGCACTGACCCAAGGATACATTTCTCTTCAAAGTGAAAGCCATCCAATAGAGTTCAGAAAAGTTGAAATAATTGATTTGGAACCTATTTATAACGACAAGCCCCTTCTGGAAACTACCATTGAAACCATTTTAAAAGAAGAAGCAAAATAAAAGTCGATCTATGATCGACTTTTTTTTATTTAAATTGTAATAAGGACTCACTAAAAACTATCAACCTCTTTATAGGCTTTAATCAGTGACTCTTCACCCTCTTTACCAGGTTTAGAATTTCCATGCTCCATCCCCAGAATTCCTTCAAATCCTCTTGAGTGGATATGCTTGAACACATTTTTATAATTAATCTCTCCTGTTGTTGGCTCTTTTCTACCAGGATTATCACCTATTTGAAAATAGGCAATTTCATCCCAGCAAGCATCAATATTTGGGATTAAATTTCCTTCAGTAATCTGTTGATGGTAGATATCAAACAATATTTTACAAGAAGGAGAATCTACAGCTTTACATATTTCGTAAGCTTGCGGAGACTCACTTAAGAACATCCCTGGATGATCCCTGAAGTTAAGTGGCTCCAATACCATAACCAGATTATGTGGCTCTAAGATTTCTGCGGCCCTCTTTAATGACTCCACCACATTAGCAGTTTGATAAGCTTCATTTTTCCTTAGGTCTACATAACCCGGCACCACAGTCATCCATTTGGCATTCACTCGTTTAGCCACTTCTACCGACTCATTGATATCATTTAAAAATTCATCTCTAAAAGTCGCGTCACCGCTGGCCAGATTTGGCTTATTCCAATATATTTTATGAGCTACAAACACCCCCATTTGCATATTGTATTTTTCCATGGTGCCCGCCATCTGTTTCTGAATGTCAAGGCTTCTATTCTTCATTCCATTATCTTCAAAAGCCTTAAAACCCTGACTCGCCATAAATTCCAACTGAGCAACCTCCCCAGAACCGGCATGATTTCTGAACATCCCCAAATGAGGGGCATACTTTAAATTAAATGCATTCATATTTTTCTTACGGTCCTCTTTATTAAACGATAAAGCCTCTGAAGTTATCATAGAAGCTCCTAGTGTCGATAAGGCCGTGTTTTGTATAAATTTTCTTCTCTTCATTTATTGATATTTTTGGATGCTTTAAACAATTGACAAGCAACGCTAAAACAAAAAACCGTAACGTTTACAGGTTTCGCTTTTTAAGTTCCTCAACTGCGTGGTTGGCGGCTCTGGCAGTAAACGCCATATAGGTTAAAGATGGGTTTTGACAACCAGAAGATGTCATAAATGAACCATCTGTCACAAATACATTTTTAGCCGCATGTACTTGATTAAATTTATTTAAAACTGAAGTTTCTGGGTTCCTCCCCATTCTGGCGGTTCCCATTTCATGGATCCCCAAACCAATTCCACCGATATCATCATAAGTACTAACATCCTTGAATCCTCCTGCCTCCAACATTTCAGCAGCTTGCTGCTTCATGTCTTTTCGCATAGCTAATTCATTTGCTCCGAATTCTGCATCAAAGGTAATAGTAGGTAAACCCCAGGAGTCTTTTGTATCATAATCCAAATACATTCTATTCTTATGATCAGGTAAAGTTTCTCCAAAACCGGTAAGCCCCATACTCCATCCTCCGGGTTTAAGTATAGCTTCTTTAAGCTTCTTACCATAATGAAGCTCTGCAACAAAACCTCCATCATAACCTGCTCTTCCCGCTCCCCCTTGATAACCATATCCTCGAAGAAATTCTTTCCGGTCAGTTTTACCTCCTAGATTTCTGAATCTTGGAATATAAATTCCATTCGGTCTCTTACCCTTGTAATACATATCCTCAAAACCGTCAATTTTACCGGAAGCTCCAATTCTATAATGATGATCCATTATATTATGTCCTAATTCTCCACTATCATTCCCTAAACCTTCAGGAAAGCGACTTGACTTAGATTGTAGTAATATTGAAGTAGAGGCCATTGAAGACGCGCATAAAAATATCAGCTTAGCCCTATACTCAACGGTCTCTTTGGTTTCCGTATCAATAACACGAACACCTGTTGCTTTACCTTTCTGCTCATCGTAAATCACCTCATGAACAATTGAATTCGGCCTCAAGGTCATATTCCCCGTAGCGTCTGCCACCGGCAATGTTGAAGAATTACTGCTAAAATATCCTCCAAAAGGACAACCTCTACCACAGCGGCTCCTATACTGACAAGTACTCCTCAATCCTGGTTTTGTACCTTCTGTTATATGAGCTGTACGCCCTATGGTTAAGGTTCTATCACTATAAGAATTCCCTAAGGATTCTTTCAAATGCTTTTCAACGCAATTGAGTTGCATCGGCTTTAAAAATTGGCCGTCCGGCAATTGCTTTAAACCAAGTTTTTCACCACTCACCCCTATAAAACGCTCAACATGATCATACCAGGGTGCTATATCTTTATACCTTACCGGCCAATCTACTGCAATTCCTTCTTTGAGGTTAGCTTCAAAATCTATATCACTTAAACGATAACTCTGTCTTCCCCATATCAAGGATCTCCCTCCAACCTGATAACCACGAATCCAGTCAAATCGTCTCTCCTCGTTGTATGGATGTTTCGTGTCATCAACAAAAAAATGATGATTGGTTTCATTCACCCAACCTCCGGTCCTGTTTTGTACAGCGGTTTTACTCCTTATTTCTCTGGTAATCTTACCTCCATGTTCAAAGTCCCACGGATCCATATTGGCCGTTGGATAATCTTCTAAATGCTTTACCATTCGTCCCCGTTCCAAAACCAAGGTCTTCAAGCCCTTTTCACAGAGCTCCTTTGCCGCCCATCCACCTGATATACCCGTACCAACTACAATGGCATCATATTCCTGCAATGGGGTGCTATAATAGAATGTTTTCATTAAAGATTCTGAATTGGTGGTTTATGCTGATGTACCTTTATAAAGACCAAGATTTACCTCCGGTAAGATCTTGTAAATTTTCGCAACCTAAATATTGTCCCGGAACAGGATCATAGGCCAAAACAGTCTCACCAATTAGTTCACTATTTCTATAAGCGTTAATGGTCATCCATTTTATATTACCCAGTAATTGTGCAATTTCCTTTTCTTCCCCTGTTCTTTCAGCTTTAGAAAGATAGGTGTCTAAAATTTCTTTATAGTCCGTTTCTTTTACCTTATTTAAATCTTGAGAATATGAAGATTTAATAATTGCTATCAGTGCGTCCATGGCTTTCTGTTTCTGCTCCTGTTCTTTCACACTGATGACATCTTTAAAAATAACATCAATAAACTGAGGTACATTTACCTCAGATGCCGATGGCAAGTCTGTTTTCGGCAAAATGGTATCCACCAATCCCTTTAAAACAATACCTTGTTCTACGGTTAAAAATTCTGGCTGCCAGTTCTCCACTTCAGATTGGCAACTTTGCAATAAACTCAACAATGATGGAGTGGCAACTACAAACCCGGTAGTTAATCCTATATTTCTAAGTGCTTTTCTTCTATCCATTTGATCTGGTATTAAATATTTTGTTTTTTTAATTCCTTAACTGCATGATCTACAGCTCTTGCTGTAAATGCCATATAAGTTAATGAAGGGTTTTGACATCCGGAGGAAGTCATAAAAGACCCATCCGTTACAAACACATTTTTGGCAGCATGAACCTGATTAAACCCATTCAATACAGATGTTTTAGGATCATTCCCCATTCTGGCAGTTCCCATTTCATGGATACCAAGCCCCATTCCTCCTATATCATCATAAGTACTGATATCCTTAAAGCCCCCTGCTTCTAACATCTCAACGGCTTGTTGCTTCATATCTTTACGCATCGCCAATTCATTCTCACCAAAGTCCGCATCAAAAGTTACTGTTGGTAATCCCCATTCATCTTTTTTATCATAGTCCAGATACATTCTATTCTTATGATCAGGAAGTGTTTCTCCAAATGCAGTCATTCCCATACTCCATCCTCCTGGATGAAGAATAGCTTCTTTCAGTTCCTTTCCATAATGAAGCTCACTGACATAACCACCATCATAACCTGCTCTTCCGGCTCCACCCTGATAACCATATCCACGAAGAAAATCCTTACGATCAGTATCCCCGCCTATATTCCTAAATCTTGGGATATATATTCCATTTGGCCTTCTTCCTTTATAATACTTGTCTTCAAAGCCATCAATTTTTCCTCTTGCTCCAACTCTGAAGTGGTGATCCATTAAGTTATGCCCTAGCTCTCCACTATCGTTCCCAAATCCTTCAGGAAATCGATTTGATTTAGACTGCAGTAAAATTGATGAAGAAGCAATAGCAGAAGCACACAAGAATATCACCTTAGCTTTAAACTCATAAGTCTCCTTAGTTTCAGAATCAATTACACGCACCCCAGTTGCTTTTCCCTTCTGTTCATCATAAATAACCTCATGAACAATTGAGTTTGGGCGTAATGTCATATTACCTGTTGCTTCAGCTACAGGTAAAGTTGAAGAATTACTACTAAAGTAACCCCCAAAAGGACAGCCACGGATGCAACGATTTCTATATTGACATGAACTTCTCGTTCCTGGCTTTGTTCCTTCAGTAATATGTGCAACCCTTCCGATGGTTAATAAACGGTCGCTAAACTTTTCAGCAATAGAAGATTTTAAATGCTTTTCAACACAATTAAGCTCCATAGCTTTCAGGAATTGCCCATCAGGCAATTGCTTCAGCCCAAGGTTTTCTCCACTCACTCCGATAAAACGCTCAACATGATCATACCAGGGTGCTATATCTTTATATCTTACAGGCCAATCTACACCAATACCATCTTTAAGGTTGGCTTCAAAATCTATTTCACTTAATCTATAACTCTGTCTTCCCCACATAAGAGATCTTCCTCCTACATGGTAACCTCTTATCCAATCAAAGCGCCTATCTTCATTATATGGGTGTTTATGATCATTAACAAACAAATGATCCGACGCTTCACTAACAACATAACCAGTACGGTTTTGTTTAGGTTTTCTTTCTATCATTTCCCTGGTAGCCCTTCCTCCATGTTCAAAATCCCACGGATCTTTATTTGCTGTAGGATAATCCTTCACGTGCTTAAGGTCACGGCCTCTTTCAAGAACAAGAGTCTTCAACCCTTTCTCACAGAGTTCTTTAGCCGCCCAACCGCCAGAAATTCCTGTCCCTACCACTATAGCGTCGTAAGATTCCTGAGGTGTGTTATAATGAAAAATACTCATATTTTTTGTTTTAAAAATTCGATGCCTTCCAAATATATAAATTAATTTTTTACATTAGTTGGATAATTATTTTAACAAATTCACAACTAAACAACACCTTACATATCTAATTTCCGATTATTCGGTTAAAAATCTATCCCTTATGAAAAGAAGAATTTTTATAAAGAACACAAGTCAGTTTGGTTTAGCTTTATCTGTACTTGGAATAACCTCTTGCGCCGATAATAAAAAGAAAAAAGAGCCAGAAAACACCGTTACCATTGAAGATCCTAAGGATCCATTCTTTAAATTATCATTAGCGCAGTGGTCAGTTCACAAGATGATTCACAACAATGAACTAGATCCAATGAATTTTGCTGCAAAAGCAAGTGAGTGGGGATTTGCAGGACTGGAGTACGTAAATCATCTTTACAATAAGGAGTTAGACAAAAACACAAATTTAGCCTTATCTGTTAATAAATTAACTACCGAATTAAATAAGCGAAGTAAAGACAATAATGTCGAGAACTTAATTATGATGGTAGACCTACCAGGAGATATCGGAAGCCTGGCATCTGGCGACAGCGCAATGAGAAAAAAAGCGATTGAAAGCCATCAATTGTGGGCAGATGCTTCTGCCGCTTTGGGCTGCCACAGCATGAGAGTTAACTTACATGGAAATTCAGAGTTAGAGGGCTGGAAAAATTTCTCTGCAGAATCGCTTGCTAAACTCTCAGAATATGCCGCTCAGCAAAATTTAAATATCATTGTAGAAAATCACGGCGGTTTTTCGTCAAACGGACAATACCTCTCTGAAGTTATGAAAACTGTCGACATGGATAATTGCGGAACGCTTCCAGATTTTGGAAACTTTTGCATTAAAAAAGAAAATGGCGAATGTGTTGACGAATACGATCGTTATACAGGCCTTAAAGAACTGCTTCCTTATGCAAAAGGGGTTAGTGCCAAGTCTTATGACTTTGATGCCGAAGGAAATGAAACAACAATTGATTACCAAAAAGCATTACAACTAGTTAAAGATTCAGGATATTCTGGATTTATTGGTGTAGAATACGAAGGTGGCAGATTGAGTGAAGAAGACGGCATCAAAGCTACAAGAGATCTTCTTATTCGAATTGGATCTGCATTGGCATAATAACAAGAATCAAAACTACTTTTTAAAATGAACAAAAAAATACAATTTCAACTTTCCCTGATGATGTTCCTCGAATTTTTTATCTGGGGAGGGTGGTTTGTTTCACTGGGTACTTTTCTGGGAAATAACCTCAATGCAACAGGCGCAGAGACAGCAATGGCTTTTTCAACACAATCATGGGGTGCTATAATAGCGCCTTTTATTATTGGCCTGATAGCAGACCGGTTTTTTAATGCTGAGCGAATCCTGGGCTTATTGCACTTAATAGGAGCTATTTTAATGTATCAAATGGCAAATGCCGCCGACTTCAGTATTTTTTATCCCTATGTTTTAGGCTATATGATATTATATATGCCTACCCTGGCCCTGGTTAATTCTGTGTCATTTAACCAAATGAAAGACCCGGCCAAAGAATTTCCTTTAGTGAGAGTTTTTGGAACTTTGGGATGGATTATCGCCGGACTTACAATAAGCTTCGTCTTTAATTGGGATTCTTCCGAAGGTATTGAACAAGGCTTACTGAAGAATACTTTTATTATGACGGCCGCTGCATCAGCCTTCTTAGGACTCTTTAGTTTCACCTTACCAAAAACACCTCCGAGAGCGAAATCGTCTGGAGAAAAACCCACCATATCTGAAATTCTGGGGCTGGAAGCTTTAAGTCTGCTTAAGAGTAAAAACTTTTTAATATTCTTTATGTCATCAGTACTCATATGTATTCCTTTGGCCTTCTATTACCAGAATGCCAATCCGTTTTTAGCCGAGGTTGGAATGGAAAACCCAACCGGTAAAATGACATTAGGACAGGCCTCTGAAGTGCTTTTCATGCTATTACTGCCTGTGTTCTTTAAAAGATTCGGAATTAAAATGACCCTCTTGGTTGGAATGCTTGCCTGGACAATCAGGTACTTACTATTTGCTTATGGAGATGCTGGAGAACTTGCTTTCATGCTGTTAATAGGGATTGCCTTACACGGAATTTGCTACGACTTTTTCTTTGTTTCCGGACAAATCTATACAGACTCGAAAGCTGGAGAAAAATATAAAAGTGCAGCTCAAGGATTGATCACGCTGGCAACCTATGGAGTGGGAATGCTCATTGGATTCTGGGTGGCAGGTAACATTTCAGATCATTTCTTGTTGTCTGACGGCACTCATGATTGGAATTCAATCTGGACATATCCGGCATTCTTTGCCTTGGGTGTTTTAATCTTATTCATTATCTTCTTTAAAAATGAAAAAGTAGAATACAAACAGTAAAATATGAGAAAAATTAGAATGGGGATGATCGGTGGCGGCATTGGATCTTTTATAGGAGACGTACATCGTAAAGCAGCCTCAATTGATGGAATTATAGAACTTGTATGTGGCGCCTTCAGTAGTTCTTCGGAAAAATCAAAGCAATCGGGGAAAGCCCTGCTATTACCTGAAGAAAGATGCTATGCGAGCTATGAAGAAATGATCCGGAAAGAAAAGGAACTTCCGGAAGATCAGCGCATGGACTTCGTAGCTATTGTCACTCCTAATCATATGCATTTCGAACCGGCTAAAATGGCTTTAGAAAATGGATTCCATGTGGTTTGCGACAAACCAATGACGCTTACTATAACTGAGGCTGAAGAACTAGAAAAAATAGTTCATGAAACCGGACTCCTCTTTGCGCTAACCCATAATTATACCGGACACCCCATGGTAAAACAAGCCAAGGCCATGGTTAAAAATGGTGATTTGGGAGGTATCAGAAAGATTCAAGTACAATACCTTCAAGGCTGGATGGCTACGCAGGTGGAAAAAACAGATAACAAACAAGCCTCCTGGAGAGTTGACCCAAAGAAATCAGGGGTAGGCGGTGCCTTGGGTGATATTGGCACCCACGCAGAAAACCTTGTGGAATACATTACAAACTTAAAGATTGCAGAACTCGCAGCCGACCTGGGCAGGTTTGGTGAAGGACGAGTTTTAGATGATGACGGCAATATTCTATTGCGCATGGAAAATGGAGCGAAAGGAACCATGTCTTTTTCACAAATAGCCGTTGGCGAAGAAAATAATTTAGCGATCCGCGTTTATGGAGAAAAAGGAAGTATCGAATGGCATCAGGAAAATCCAAACCAGCTAATTACGCGTTGGATCGATCAGCCTAAAAAAGTATTCACTCCTAATGGCAATGACCTTTATCCGGAAGCCATTAAAACATCAAGGATACCAGCCGGTCATCCGGAAGGGTATTTAGAAGCTTTCGCTACCATTTACAAAAATTTTGCAATTCACCTCAATAATGTGCTTGCTGGAAAAAACATCGAACAACCAGATTACCCTTCAGTTTCTGATGGTGTAAGAGGGGTTAGATTTATTCATGCCTCAGTTCATAGTGATAAAAATAATACAGCCTGGACAAAACTTTAAAACTGATTATATGAAAACGATAAAAGGACCAGCAGTATTCTTAGCTCAGTTTGTAGACAATAAAGCTCCTTTCAACAGCCTGGATGGCATGTGTAAATGGGCTTCAGACCTGGGGTATAAAGGAATACAAATCCCTACCTGGGAAAACTTCCTTATTGATCTGGACTTAGCTTCCGAGAGTCAAACTTATTGCGACGAATTAAAAGGTAAAATAAATTCCTACGGACTTGAAATAACAGAGTTATCAACCCACTTGCAAGGACAACTGGTTGCTGTTCATCCTGCCTATGATCTCATGTTTGATAATTTCGCTCCGGAAGCCTTAAAAGGCAATCCAAAAGCCAGAACGGAATGGGCCGTGGATACCGTTAAAAAAGCTGCTATTGCAAGTAAACGACTCGGACTTAATGCACATGCTACATTTTCAGGAGCTCTGTTATGGCATACCTTTCACCCATGGCCACAAAGACCGCCCGGTCTTGTAGAAATGGGCTTTGAAGAACTTGCAAAAAGATGGCTCCCGATCTTAAACGTTTTTGATGAAAATGGAGTAGATGTGTGCTATGAAGTTCACCCGGGAGAAGATATTCACGATGGTGACACCTTTGAACGATTTCTTGAAGCTACAGGAAATCACAAACGTGTTAACATCCTTTATGACCCTTCGCATTTTGTACTACAACAATTGGACTATATTGAGTATATCGATCACTACCATGAATTTATTAAGTCATTTCATGTTAAGGATTCCGAATTCAATCCAACAGGTAAAAAAGGAGCATTTGGTGGATACAATAATTGGAGTGAGCGAGCAGGCCGTTACAGATCTCTTGGTGATGGACAGGTGGATTTTAAAAAAATCTTTTCTAAACTTACACAATACGGCTGCGATGTATGGGCAGTAATGGAATGGGAATGTTGCATTAAAAGTCCGGAACAAGGAGCCAGAGAAGGCGCCCCTTTTATTCAGAGGCATATTATTGAAGCCACTGAAAAGGCATTTGATGATTTTGCAGGAGCAGAAATAGATCAAAAAACTTTGAAGAATATCTTAGGACTCTAAAACTAATTAACAAAATGAAGAAGCTAGCTTACATCATTTTTGCCTGCCTGACGGTAATCGGGTGCAAACAAAAAGAGGCAAAAGAAAACAAAGAAGCTCCTGAAAAAACAGCAGCTATGAATACAGACATCCAAAACAATGGTTGGATTACCTTATTTGATGGCTCCTCCTTTGATGCATGGAGAGGATACCTTAAAGAAGAAATGCCATCACAATGGTCCATCGAAGATAAGGCCATGGTATTTACTCCCGGAAAAAATGGAGGAAACAACATTATAACCAAAGAAAAATTCAAGAACTTCGAATTATCTCTGGAATGGAAAATATCTGAAGGAGGAAACAGTGGCATTTTTTGGGGTGTTTATGAAGATCCAAAATTCCCGGAAGCCTATCAAACTGGTCCGGAAATTCAAGTGTTAGATGATGAACGTCATCCAGACGCCAAAAACGGAACCACCCATCAGGCAGGATCACTCTACGATATGATAGCTCCTTCAGAAAAAGTGGTAAAACCGGCAGGCGAGTGGAATACTTGTGTTTTAAAGATAAACCACGAAACAAATGCTGGCAGCATCACCCTTAATGGTACTGAAATTGTTACTTTTCCGGTACACGGTCCGAAATGGGATGTAATGGTTGAAAATTCCAAATTCAAAGGATGGGAAGGCTTTGGAAAATACCAAACAGGACATATTGGCCTACAGGATCATGGCGACAAAGTTTGGTACAGAAACATAAAAATAAAACCTCTTTAAGCCATGGTTTTAAGAAATATAGCTGCCACCATCTTAACCATAGTTCTTTTGACGGGATGCAAAAACAAAAAAGAAAACTCCACTTCTATAGCAATTCATGAAGTTGTAGAAAAGGACTCTATTAAAGAAAAGGAACCTACCAAACCTGAAGAAACTGAAATATGGGAGCCAATCCCACCAAAAGTAGATCCAACCGGAAATAACGGTGTTCCATCAGACGCGGTCATCCTTTTTGATGGATCAGATTTAAATGCCTGGGTTAGCAGTAAAGACACCACTCAAACCGCTGATTGGATACTGAACAACAATGGCAGCATGACTGTTAAAAATGGTGCAGGAAACATTCAAACAAAACAAAAATTTGGAGATATTCAACTCCATATAGAATGGAAAAACCCGGCAGAATCCGAGGCAACCAATCAAAGTAGAGGAAATAGCGGTATTTTTCTCCAAAACAGATATGAAATACAGGTTTTGGACACCTACCAAAATAAAACTTATGTAAACGGACAGGCAGCAGCTATTTATAAGCAACACATCCCTTTGGTCAATGCAAGTAAGCCTTCGGGAGAGTGGCAAACCTATGATGTAATCTACAGAGCACCACAATTCGACAGTGAAGGGAATAAAACACGTTCGGCTACAGTAACCGTTTTACACAATAATGTTTTGGTACAAGATCACGTAATCATAAAAGGTACTACCGAATATATTGGCTGGCCAAAAAACGAACCACATGGTAAAGCCCCTTTAAAGCTTCAGGACCATATGGACCATAGCGGAGTCAGCTTTAGGAATATTTGGATTCGGGAGCTATAAAGCATCAATCGACCCTATCTATTATTCCACCTACTCAAGGCTTTTTTATATCACCAGTGAAAAATGATTTCAAAAAAACTAATAGCGCTTTTCATCTGCAGCTTCATTTTTGCATCTAACAATGCTCAAAAGCGGCTTAGAGATTATGGAATTGAAATAGGTGTCATTCCTACAGGAGAACTGAACGCTATTACAGATGTTTCAGGAGTAAAAGTAGGTCATACCACAAAATGCCTGGGTGATAGTATAAGAACGGGGGTAACGGCAATATTACCTCACAGCGAAAACATTTTCCAGCAAAAGGTGCCCGCTGCGGTTTTCGTCGGTAATGGTTTTGGCAAATTAGCCGGAAGTACTCAGGTTAATGAATTGGGAAACATTGAAACGCCAATCGTTTTAACAAACACTTTGAATGTGGCCACTGCCATGGATGCCCTCATTAAATACACACTCCGCCAGGATGGGAATGAAGATGTAAGGTCGGTGAATGCCATTGTTGGTGAAACTAACGATGGTTATTTAAATGACATTAGAGGGCAACACATCACCACAAACGATATATTTAGCGCCATTGAAAATTCGTCAGAAACCAATGTACAGGAAGGCAGCATTGGAGCTGGCACAGGAACTGTTTCTTTCGGGTACAAAGGCGGTATTGGCACTGCTTCAAGGAAACTCCCCGAAAGTCTGGGCGGCTACACTGTAGGTGTTATCGTTCAATCTAATTTTGGAGGGGTTCTCCAGGTTGCCGGAATAAATGTAGGGAAAGAACTAGGTAATTTTGCCTTTAGCAATCAATTGTTAAACAACGTTGATGGCTCTTGCATGATTGTCGTCGCTACGGATGCCCCTCTTGACCACAGAAACTTGAATAGACTGGCCAAACGAGCATTCTTAGGTATTGCCAAAACCGGAGGGATTGTTTCCAACGGAAGTGGCGATTACGTAATTGCATTTTCCACCGCTGAAGAAGTTCGAATTCCATACAATACCCCACAACTAATGACTTGGCAAACGGTATCTAACGACCATATGTCTCCTATTTTCATGGCCGCCATTGAAGCTACAGAAGAAGCTATTTTAAACGCATTATTTAAGTCAAAAACAACGGTCGGCAAAAATGGTAGAACTATTGAAGCCTTACCTGTTTCAAAAGTTTTAAAGATTTTAAAAAAGCACCAGGTAATAAAAAACTAAAAGATGGTCATTGAGCAGTTAACGCGATAAAAGCATGTTGTAATCGCTTCGTTATTTCCCCGGCTTCCTGCTTTTTAAAACACACTTCACCATTCATAATCATCGATTTGACCCCTAAAATCTGTGTAGTGGTTCCTGTCAAAAAAACTTCATCAACCTCCGACAATTGATCAATTTTCAATGGATCTTCATGTATTACCACATCTAATTTCTTACAAAGATCAATAACAGCCTTTCTAGTAATACCAGGTAATATGTAGTGCCCTTCAGGATGAGTGTATACTTCATTATTCACTACAAAGAAAATTGAAGAATGCGACCCTTCTGTTATTACTCCCTGTCTATGTAAAATAGTTTCGTGAAACCCGTTTTTGATAGCTTCATCATTCATCGCTACATTGGCTATTAAAGAGGTGGCCTTAATATCACACCGATGCCATCTGTAATCTTCGGTAATTAAAACATCCACAAATCTCTTATCAAATCCTTTTAACGCTACAGGAAAGGCATACACCAAAATAGTAGGCGTCACATTTTCCGGGTAATAATGAGTACGGGGTGCTACTCCACGAGTAATCTGAATATATACAGCCCCATCCTGTTCTCCCAGTTTAACTTTAGTAACAGCTTCTTCTAATACAGGTTTTAGCCTACTGACATCAAAATCAATATGAACCTGGTTTAACCCATACCTTAACCTATTTAAGTGTGCGTCTTTTAAAAAAAACTTTCCGCTGTAAAAAGGAATAACCTCATAAAGTCCATCACCGAAAATAAACCCTCTGTCAAAAACAGAAATAGTAGCATGCTCTTGCCTAAGCCACTCACCATTTAAATACACAACTTCGGGAAAGGTTTTTTTCATAACGTAATCCATAAACTTCTCAAAAATAAGCTAAGTTGGTAAAAGATCATACATTAAATCCCTGAAAGGCATATAACAACCCTACTTTCAAATAAATATTCTTTATTGTATTTTATGTAATTTTAAATGACATAAATTTTAACGTACTTTTGCATAACTTTTAAAATCAGAGCATGATACAATCCATGACAGGTTACGGGAAGAATGTAATACAGCTTCCCAGCAAAAAAATAACCATAGAGCTAAAATCATTAAACAGTAAAGGCCTGGACCTTAATGCCCGTATACCATCTCTTTACCGAGAAAAGGAAATGGAATTAAGAAATACTATAGCCTCTTCCTTAAAACGAGGAAAGGTTGATTTTGGATTGTATGTGGAGATTACAGGGGAAGAAACTTCTTCCGCGATTAATATCCCTGTTGTTAAAGAATACATCAGGCAACTTAAAGAAGTTACGCCGGAAGCAGCCGAATCTGACAACAACATTGAGCTGATGAAAATGGCTGTTCGCCTGCCAGATGCCCTGAAAACGGAACGTGATGAAATTGACGAGGAAGAATTCAAGGCGATCGCTGAAGCACTTGATAATGCCTTAAAAGAAATCAACAAATTTAGAACTTCAGAAGGGGAAGCTTTAGAAAAAGAATTTAACATCAGAATCAATAATATAAAAGATCTCCTTTCTCAAGTGGAGACTCTTGATGCTGAGCGCTTAAATGCCGTTAGAGAACGACTCACAAAAGCCATCGCAGACTTAAAAGAAAATGTTGACGAAAATCGTTTTGAACAAGAGTTGATCTACTATCTTGAAAAATTAGATATTACCGAAGAGAAAGTTCGTCTGGCCAATCATCTGGACTACTTCATAAGCACTTTAAAATCTAAAGATTCTAACGGAAGAAAACTAGGCTTTATATGTCAGGAAATTGGAAGAGAAATCAACACGATGGGTTCTAAGGCCAATTACGCCCCTGTTCAGCAATTGGTTGTTCAGATGAAAGACGAACTGGAAAAAATAAAAGAACAAATTTTAAACGTACTTTAAATGGCCAACGGCAAGCTTATTATATTCTCTGCACCTTCGGGCAGTGGAAAAACTACTATTGTTAAACATTTACTGGAACATCCCGAATTAAATCTGGAATTCTCTATATCAGCGACAACACGACAGCCCAGAGGTGAAGAAAAAGATGGAATCAATTATTACTTTCTATCGCTAGACAACTTTAAACAACATATTAAGAATGGTGATTTTGTTGAATGGGAAGAAGTCTACAGAGATAATTTCTATGGCACTCTTAAGACGGAAGTCGAACGTATTTGGGCACAAGGCAAAAACGTGATTTTTGATATTGATGTGGCAGGTGGTTTGCGAATCAAACGAAAATTTCCGGAAGAAACACTAGCTGTTTTTGTAAAACCCCCAAGTATTGACGAATTAAAGATCAGATTGAAAAAGCGCAAAACAGAAAGCGAAGACAAAATTAATATGCGTATTGCCAAAGCTTCAGTCGAATTGGCTACGGCTCCTCAATTTGACACGATTATAAAAAACTATGATCTTGACACGGCCAAACAAGAAGCCTATGATCTGGTAGCTGATTTTATTGGACTAAAAAAGAAGGTTAATGAATAAAAAAATAGGCCTGTATTTTGGAACCTTTAATCCTATCCACATTGGTCACTTAGCCATCGCTAATCATATGGTTGAGTTTTCTGATCTGGAAGAGGTGTGGTTTGTAATCACTCCTGTAAGTCCATTTAAAAAGAAATCTTCATTACTTGACAACCATCATCGTCTCGAAATGGTATATAAGGCCACTGAGGATTATGAAAAGTTGAAGCCCTCTGATATAGAATTCAAAATGGAACCTCCATATTACACGGTAAACACCTTGGCCTATCTCGAAGAAAAATATCCAGAAAATCAATTCGCTCTGATCATGGGTGAAGACAACATTAAAGGATTCCATAAATGGAAAAATTACGAAGTTATCCTCGAGAGAAATAACCTGTACGTTTATCCCAGAATATCATCCGGCAATATAGTGGACGACCTGAAAAACCATCCTAAGATACACCATGTAGATGCTCCGATCATGGAAATATCAGCATCATTTATCAGAAAGAGTATCGCCGAGGGTAAAAACATAAGACCGTTGCTTTCAGAAAAAGTCTGGGAGTACATTGACAGCATGAATTTCTACAAATAAAATTCAACCCTTTCTATTAGGGTACTTCTATCCGACATAAAAAAATGCTAACATCCTATGCGTGCGACGCGCTTTTTTCGATGGGGGGCATGTTCATATAACAAATTAAAATTCGATAACGTGATTCTCGCCCTTTTCAGGGTTATCCTGTTTGTTTTAACAGAAGAAAAATCCGCTACCCAATATTTACAACCACCTGTATTACAACACAATAAATCATTTTCAGATATGGATAACTTGACTGCCTAAAGGCAACATTTGCTATAACAAACCTGAACTTCTAACAGTCCTGTATTCTCAACTAATGTGTTGTCCTGTTTAGTCCATAATGGTCTATTCAATAATCCGTAACTTTATACACTAAACTTTAAATTTCATGAGCACTAAAAAACCTTTTAATTTACTTAAGTGGGTTGAGGAAAACAGAGATCTCCTGAAACCTCCGGTAGGTAACAAAAACCTCTACAAGGAAGCTGAAGATTATATTGTAATGGTTGTTGCGGGACCTAACGCCCGTAAAGATTATCACTATAATGAGACCGAAGAATTATTCTATCAGATTGAAGGGAAAATAGAGGTGCATGTACAAGAAGAAGGAGTAAAAAAAACAATGGAATTAGGTCCTGGCGACATGTATTTACATCCCGCTAAAGTACCCCATTCGCCAGTTCGAAAGGAAGGCTCAATAGGGCTTGTTATCGAACGGAAAAGAGCTGGAAAAGGTTTCACTGACGGACTACTTTGGTATTGCGACAATTGCAATAACAAAATACACGACGTTTATTTTGAACTAAAAGACATAGAAAAGGATTTCCTCCCTCATTTCAAGAATTTTTATAGTTCGGAAGACATTCGAACCTGTAATAATTGCGGAACCGTAATGCCTGTTGACAAACGATTTACGGCAGATGATGATTAAGCAATTAATTATTTGTACATTCGTGAAAATTTATAACAAAAACATTAAAAAAAGTTACAAATGTCAATAGTTGCTACAGATTTTGGTATTGAAGAAGCCCTGAAAAGCCTAGGCGTTAAAGAACTTAATGCCGGTACTTCTACAGGCTCTAAGTGGTTTTCTAATGGAAGTGAAATAGAATCAAACTCTCCGGTAGACGGTCAACTAATCGCAAAGGTTACCTCCACCACAAAAGAAGATTATGAGAATGTTGTAAAAACTGCGCATGCAGCTTTTAAAGAGTGGAGAATGTTACCTGCCCCAAAACGAGGTGATATTGTACGTCAATTTGGCGATAAACTTCGCGAATTCAAGGAGCCTTTGGGGAAACTTGTTTCTTATGAAATGGGAAAAAGTTATCAGGAAGGCCTGGGTGAGGTACAGGAAATGATTGATATATGTGATTTTGCATTGGGATTATCTCGTCAATTACATGGTCTTACCATGCATTCTGAACGTCCATTGCACAGAATGTATGAACAATATCATCCATTAGGAATTGTAGGTATAATATCCGCTTTTAATTTTCCGGTAGCTGTGTGGAGCTGGAACACTGCTCTCGCTTGGGTATGTGGTGATGTTTGTATTTGGAAGCCTTCGGAAAAAACACCTCTTACAGGGGTGGCATGCCAAAACCTAATCGCTGAAGTGCTAAAAGAAAATGATATGCCAGAAGGTATCTCATGTTTGATCAATGGTGATTATAAAGTTGGAGAGCTCATGACTCATGATAACAGAGTTCCTTTGATATCTGCTACTGGCTCGATAAGAATGGGAAAAATAGTGGCGCAGGCAGTTGGAGCACGCCTTGGTAAATCCTTATTGGAGTTAGGTGGTAACAACGCCATTATAGTGACTCCGGAGGCAGATCTGAAAATGACTATTATTGGTGCGGTATTCGGTGCTGTCGGAACCGCCGGACAACGATGCACCTCTACCAGAAGATTAATTATACACGAATCAATCTACGACACTGTTAAGAAGAAACTGGTAGATGCTTACAAACAATTGCGTATCGGAAATCCTCTTGATGAAAACAATCATGTAGGTCCGGTTATAGATAAAGATGCCGTTAAAAATTATCAAAATGCACTGAACAAAGTTGTTGAAGAAGGAGGAAACATTCTGGTTGAAGGTGGTGTTCTTGAAGGTGAAGGATACGAAAGTGGCTGTTATGTTAAACCAGCCATTGCAGAAGCTCAAAATCATTTTGATATTGTACAGGAAGAAACCTTTGCTCCCATTTTATACCTAATGAAATATTCAGGAGATGTTGTCAATGCACTAGAACTTCAAAACGGTGTTAAACAAGGGCTATCTTCTGCAATAATGACCACAAATCTACGTGAAGCCGAGCAATTCTTGAGCCACTCCGGATCCGATTGTGGTATTGCCAACGTAAACATTGGAACCTCTGGCGCAGAAATTGGAGGAGCTTTTGGTGGCGAAAAAGAAACTGGTGGTGGTCGTGAAAGTGGATCTGACGCTTGGAAAGTTTACATGCGTCGTCAAACCAACACCATAAACTACTCAACAGAATTACCATTAGCACAAGGAATAAAGTTTGATCTTTAAGATCGCATAAATTATAATCATTTTATAAGCCACAAGCCGGTTCGATTCATCGAATCGGCTTGCTTTTTATCTGTATATCAGTGGTTTATTGTTAAAATTTGTCTTAAATTTAAGAAGAGTTAATTTCAATAAACCAAACATGACAAAAAAAACACTTTACATTTTAGGAATCATCCTCACCATCATCGTTGGAATGATTTTAAACTGGCTGTACTGTTGCAATATTTCTTCTCCCGCAGAAATCCCTGCTATTTCAGAAGAAATTGAGGCTCCGACTAATCCTCTGGAAATACGAGAAAACGATGGCAGTTTCTCTTATAATGATCCAGATAATTTTAACTTTAAAACTTCCGGCTTTGATATTGTTTCACCGGTAGCAACAGGAGTCCAAAAAGGCGTAGACTCCGTAAGGAATTATTTAGCTTCACATGATACTAAATACATTCATATTACCGGACTTTACCTGGCTTCCGAAGAAAACTTATCACCTTATCCTAACTTGGGTATTGCCAGAGCAACACATGTCAAAAATTATTTTGTATCCAATGGGGTTCCATCAAACCAGGTCATTACCAATGGTGAATTAAAAGAAAACCTTACCACCTTTAATGATATGTTATACGGACCTGTTGAATTCGAAATAACTTCAACTGGTGAACACGACGAAGAATCACTTCAAGCTTTGCTCGAGAAAATTCAAAACGATCCCTTAATTATTTATTTTGAATATGGAGAAAGTCGAATCGACCTCAGCGCCGAACAACGTCATAAGGTAGCTGATATCTCCGACTATCTCGATAAAGTATCTGGAGCTGTTTGTCACATTACAGGACATACTGATAACACCAGCAGCGAAGAGTTCAATTACGAACTTGGACTTAAAAGAGCAAAGTTCCTTAGAGATTATTTTGTGACCCACGGAATTCCGGCAGACAAAATAACCACAGACTCAAAAGGCGAAACCGAACCTATAGCAGACAACACATCTGATGAAGGTAAAGCAAAAAATAGAAGAACAGTATTAACTATAAATAAACAAAACTAGACATTATGAATTTGTGTATCCTAATCCCATTAATCACAGGAATAATCTGCGCAATTTTAGGTTATTTGATCGGAAAAGCAGCCGCTGGAAACAATACTCGTGAAATAGATGAGTGGAAAAATAAATATTCAGCTCTGGAAAAAGATTTGGCTGATTGCAATAAAAAGTTAAATTCAAAAGATCAAAATACCCTAAATATCATTCCGTTCGATGCTACATTGGCAAAATCTATTTTTGGCAAAGCAGTCAAAGAAAATGATCTAAAGATCGTTGAAGGTATTGGACCTAAAATAGAACAACTATTCAAAGACCACGGCATAGCCACATGGAAAGAACTTTCTGAAACGAGCGTTCATAAATGTCAGGACATCTTAGATGATGGTGGCGAAGCTTATAAAATACATAGTCCGATTACGTGGCCTGAACAAGCCCGACTGGCTTATGAAGGAAAATGGCAAAGACTTCATGAATGGCAGGACTTCTTAAAAGGAGGACGTATCAAATAAAATAAAAAAGGGTAACCGACGGTTACCCTTTTTTTGCATCAATTAATTATAAAACAAATTAAACTAGAGGTCCTCCAGCTTTTATTTCATCATTTGCATATGATTCGAATTTTTTAAAGTTCGCTTTGAACGCATCGGCTAATTCCTGAGCCTTTTTATAATAACCTTCGTCATTATTCCAGGTCCTTCTGGAACTTAGTACCTCAGTTGGCACATTAGGACAAGATCTTGGCTGTGCCAGTCCAAAAACGGAATGGATGTGATAATCATCATAAGATATTTCCTCCGGCAAATCTCCATTCATAGCGGCAGTAATCATGGCTCTGGTATGCTTAAGCGCCATTCGTTTTCCAACCCCGTAAGGACCACCAGTCCAACCCGTATTGATAAGCCAGACATTCACACCTGATTCCTTCATCTTTTTGCTTAACATCTCAGCATAAACCGTCGGGTGTAATGGCATAAATGGCGCACCAAAACAAGCCGAAAAACTTGGTACCGGTTCATTAACACCAGCTTCTGTACCTGCAACTTTAGCAGTATATCCGGAAATAAAATGATATGCTGCCTGACCTGGTGTTAGTTTAGAAATTGGAGGCAATACACCAAATGCATCAGCAGTTAAAAAGAAAATATTCTTCGGATGCTTCCCTATAGAAGGTTGCTGAATGTTTTGAATATGGTATATAGGATAACTGACCCTTGTGTTTTGTGTTATACTCACATTGGTAAAATCAACTTTACCATTTTCATTCATAATAACATTTTCGAGAATAGCACCTTTTTTTATAGCACCGAAAATTTCAGGCTCACTATCTGCAGAAAGATTAATAGCTTTTGCATAGCATCCCCCCTCAAAGTTAAAAATGGTATCTTCAGGAGTCCAACCATGTTCATCATCCCCGATAAGCTTTCTATTCGGATCGGCTGATAAGGTCGTCTTTCCCGTACCTGATAACCCAAAAAATATTGAAGTATCTCCCTCCTTACCAACATTCGCACTACAGTGCATTGGCAAGGTATCGTGATATACAGGCAATAAAAAGTTTAATGCAGAAAAAATCCCCTTTTTGATTTCTCCTGTATAACCGGTTCCTCCTATTAAAGCTATTTTTTTAGAAAAGTTTAAAATAGCAAAGTTATGTTGTCGGGTGCCATCAGTTTCAGGATCTGCCATAAAACCAGGAGCATTTACAATCAACCAGTCTTCTTTAAAACCTTCCAACTCCTCCTCTTCAGGACGTAAAAACATATTGTAAGCAAATAAATTACTCCACGGGTATTCATTTACAACTCGAATGTTTTGCCTGTAGTTTTCATCAGCGCACACATAACTATCCCTAACATAAACCTCTTTCTCTGAAAGATAAGCAACTACCTTATCGTATAGTTTATCAAATTTATCAGGGTCAAAAGGAATATTGATATCTCCCCACCAGACCTTGTCGCTAGTAATTTCGTCTTTTACAATGAATCGGTCTTTAGGCGAACGTCCAGTAAACTCTCCGGTATTTATGGCTAAAGCTCCAGATGAAGCTTCCTTACCCATATTTTTTTCGATAGTAATACTGTGCAGCTCATCCGGTGAAAGTTGATAATACACATTGGCATTATGTATTCCGTACTTCTTTAACGAAATGTGATTCGTTACCAAGGAATTTGTAGCCATAATAACTTCTTTTTTTGTTAGTTTGTTTTAAGAGTTCTTATGACGCAAAAATATGAAAATATACCTACTACAACGTTTGAGTTGTGATATTTATTTGGTTTTTATAGATAAAACGTTAAATATTAACATTCCCCATGCGATTATCAGAAGTAAACCACCAATTGGAGTGACAAATCCTATTTTCTTAAAGTCAAATGATGATAAATTGTTAGTGGCTAATCCATAAATTGAACCTGAGAATAGAACTACACCTATCAAAACCAGGTAAAAAATAGTCATTTTGGCTCCATTACTGAGATAACTACTTCCACCAACAAATAATAAAAGTAATGCATGATACATCTGGTATTTAACACCCGTTTCAAATGTACCGATAGCATCTGCATCGATAAGCTTTTTTAGCCCATGAGCTCCAAAAGCACCCAAAATCACTGCCAACATTCCTAAAAGGGCAGCAACACCTAAAATTGTTTTGTTCATAACTTTATATAAGAAGTTTTTTATAAATATAACAAATTGCTACATTCGTGTTATAAATTTCAAAAATACACAACTTACGATAGAATGAGAAACATTTTAATCATTGGAGCGGGAAAATCAATTTCATATTTAGTTAAATATTTTCTGGAAAAGTCTCAACAGGAAAATCTAAGGCTAACCATTGCTGATAAAAATCTGGAAAATGCCAAAATCTTGATTAAGGATGCTACTAATGTTGAACTTTTGGAACTGGATTTATTTGATGAAACAGCCAGGCATAAGGCCATCGAGAATGCGGCTATTGTCATTTCCATGGTTCCTGCACGATTCCACATAGAAATAGCCAAAACTTGTCTTAGTCTCCAAAAGAATCTTATTACTGCCTCTTATATCAGTGATGAGATGATGTCCTTGGATGAAGAAGTTAAGAATAAAGGTCTTGTCTTTATGAATGAAATCGGACTCGACCCCGGAATTGACCATATGAGCGCAATGAAAATCATTAATGAAGTAAGAGATCAGGAAGGTAAAATGATTTTATTCGAATCTTTTACCGGGGGACTTGTTGCTCCGGAAAGCGATAACAATCTATGGAACTATAAATTCACCTGGAATCCCAGAAACGTAGTTTTAGCCGGACAAGGAGGAGCCGCAAAATTTATTCAGGAAGGATCCTATAAATATATCCCCTATCACAAATTATTCAGAAGAACAGAATTCTTAAACATAGAAGGATATGGTAATTTCGAAGGTTATGCCAACCGGGACTCCCTTAAATACAGGTCAGCTTATGGACTCGACAATATCCTGACTTTATATAGAGGAACCTTAAGGAGAGTTGGATTCTCCAAAGCATGGAACATGTTTGTTCAACTAGGAATGACAGATGATAGCTACGTTATCGAAGATTCCGAAAACATGAGCTACCGCGACTTTGTAAATGCATTTTTACCCTATTCGCCTTCTGACTCTGTAGAACTAAAACTAAGACATTATTTAAAGATAGACCAGGATGATATTATGTGGGATAAACTGGTTGAATTAGACATTTTTAATCCTGATAAAAAAGTAAATCTCATTAAAGCTACACCTGCTCAAATTCTACAAAAGATTTTACAAGACAGCTGGTCACTTTCAGAGAATGACAAAGACATGATCGCGATGTATCACAAATTCGGTTATGAACTCAATGGTGTAAAACATCAAATAGATGCTAACCTTGTGGTTATAGGTGACGATAAAACGTATACAGCAATGTCAAAAACAGTTGGATTACCTTTAGGAATAGCAACATTACAAATCCTCAATAAAAAATATACTAAGCCAGGAGTTCAAATGCCCTTGCAAAAGGATATTTACCTCCCCGTGTTGAAGGAATTAGAACAGTATAATATCGTTTTTAAGGAACATCAATTACCTTACCAGGGGTATAATCCAAACAATGTAGCAGGCTAACCAACCTCACTACCAATATAACACACCTCCCACTTTGTTTAAGGGTTAAGCGGGAGGTTGTTTCATTTTACAACCTATTTTGTACCTTTACTTTCAGATTAGAACCAATAAAATGAAAGTAAACGACAATAAAATAGAAATTGACGGTATTGACAAAGAGATTCTTCGTTATCTCATGGAAGATGCCCGTAAACCGATACTCGAAATTGCCCGAAAAATTGGAATTTCAGGAGCAGCAATCCATCAGCGGCTTAGAAAACTGGAACAAAGCGGACTTATTGCGGGCTCCAAATTCATAATAAATCCCAAAGTTTTAGGCTATACAACAGTAGCCTTTATCGGAATCTATTTAGATAAAGCCATGCGAAATCCAGAGGCTGTAAAACAACTACGTAAAATACCTGAAGTACTCGAATGTCACTATACAACCGGAAACTGGAGTATCCTTGCTAAAATTATATGTAAAGACAACGAACACTTGATGAATCTTTTAAATCATGAAATACAAAGCATAGAAGGTGTTTCCAGAACAGAAACCTTTATTTCTTTAGCTCAGCAAATTGACAGACAAATTAGTATTTAAAAAAATATCCTTACTCCCACTCAAAATTATATGACGAGATAAGTTGAATTGAGTTAACAAAAAAACGTCCGGATATACCGGACGCTCTTCCTATTTATTAACACTAAAAATTTAATCTCTTCCTCCAAAAACCTGTAAGGCCCAATAAACCAGGTTGGCTAATGCACCTATAGCTGCTACAACATAAGTTCTTGCGGCCCACTTTAATGAATCCTCAGCAGCCTTATACTCTTGCTGACTCACCATATTTTTATTCTGCAACCAGGCAAGAGCTCTGTTACTGGCATCGTATTCTACAGGTAGTGTTACAAAACTAAACAACGTGGCCATTCCCATAAAAACAAGTCCGGCTACGGCTATCCAATAGCCAAATCCAGCACCGGAAGCGGCTCCTAAAATCAACCCTCCAAAGACTAACCACTGAGACATTCCTGAAGTAATACTCACAACAGGTACTAATTTAGAACGCATTTCCAACCATTCATATGCATTGGCATGCTGAACCGCGTGACCGCATTCGTGTGCCGCAACGGCAGCAGATGCAGCATTACGCTGGCTATAAACAGCCTCACTAAGATTAACTGTTTTATTTTTGGGATTGTAATGGTCAGTCAACATACCTGGTGTTGAAATCACCTTTACGTCGTAAATACCATTATCAGCTAACATTTTTTCGGCAATCTCCTTACCACTCATTCCATTTCTCAGATAAACCTGAGAATAATGCTTAAACTTACTTTTAAGCTTAGAACTAACCAACATACTTATAAGAGCAATTCCACCTATAAGAATATAATATCCTAACATATTTTAAAAATTTACTTTGATAAATATACAACGAAGAAAACAAAAACCTCGCCAAATTAGGGAGGTTTTAACAATATGAAGTTTTGTCAGCTCCCTATCACTTTTTGGTTTTTTCAGGGTAGGTAAAGAAAACAAAAAAGCTTAAATTCAGATGAAATCGTCTAGATACCCAAAACAGTAAACTCACCCTACAACCCTAAAATAAAAGAAGTATAAACAGAAAGGTGCAGATTCCTGATGTTATTTGAATCAAGCTATACTGACATTCCAGCCAAAGGCGTTTGCAATTTCATCATACACAACCTTACCATGAACTACATTAACTCCCTTTGCGAGAAAGGGATCTTCATCACACGCTCTTTCCCAACCTTTATTGGCTAATTGCAGGATATATGGCAAGGTAACATTAGTCAGAGCCAGGGTTGAAGTATAAGGAACTGCTCCAGGCATATTAGCCACACAGTAATGTACCACATCATCAATAATAAAGGTGGGCGCCTCATGGGTAGTGGGCTTTGAAGTTTCCACGCAACCTCCCTGATCTACTGCAACATCAACAATAACCGTTCCGGGGCGCATCTCAGTTATCATGTCACGGGTTATCAATTTTGGTGCTTTGGCTCCTTTGAGCAATACTCCTCCAACAATAAGGTCATGAGTTTTTATATGCTTTCTGATATTATACTCATTAGAAAATTCCGTTACCACATGATTAGGCATTACATCATTAACATACCGCAAACGCTTCATATTAACATCCAATATCGTAACATGAGCTCCTAATCCGGCAGCCATCTTTGCAGCCTGTATTCCAACAACTCCAGCCCCAAGAATTAAAACTTTACCAGGAGGAACACCCGGTACACCTCCTAATAGCACTCCTCTTCCCTTAATGGGTTTTTCCAAATATTTTGCTCCCTGCTGCACCGCCATTCTACCAGCCACCTCGGACATCGGAGTTAAAAGGGGTAGCGTTCCATTATCGTCCTCAACAGTTTCATAGGCAATACAAACAGCTTTACTTTTCAACATCGCTTTGGTCAATTTTTCACTGGAAGCAAAATGAAAATACGTAAACAGCACCTGGTTATCGCGAACCAACTCATATTCTTCTTCCACCGGTTCCTTTACCTTCACAATCATATCACTTAACAGATAAACTTCCCTGATCGAATTCAAAATGGTAGCACCTGCACTTTCGTAATCAGCATTAAAAAAACCGCTGCCTTCGCCAGCGGTTGATTCTACATACACCGTATGCCCGTTTTTTGTGAGTTCAAACACCCCCGCCGGAGTCATCCCCACTCTATTTTCATTGTTTTTAATCTCTTTTGGAACTCCTATTTTCATGATGTAGCTTTTTATCAACTTAAATTTCGTTACAATTACTCATAAAACATAGGTGCTGCTCAAAAAACATCAAATTATTCGATAAAATACTGATTTTAAGATAATACTCCCCCTAAAAAACAAGGGTCAACGGTATAAATGTCAATATTTATACCGTTGACCCCTATACATGAATACTCTTTAGCGTCTTAACCGACGATATTAATAATCTTTCCGGGAACTACAATCACCTTTTTCGGAGTTCTTCCATTCAATTGTTTTTGAGTTCGCTCATCCGCCATAATTACCTTTTCTATTTCTTCCTTAGTAAGGTCTAATGGCAATTCTTTTTTGAAACGCATTTTACCATTAAAAGACACAGGATACTCCTTACTACTTTCTACCAAATGCTTCTCATCAAACTCAGGCCATTTTGCCATACTTATCGATTCTGCATGACCGAGGCTTGCCCATAATTCCTCCGCAATATGAGGAGCATATGGCGAAATCAAAATAGCCAAAGGTTCCAAAATGGCTCGCTCGTGACATTTATGAGCGGTCAACTCGTTAACAGCAATCATAAAACCGGATACTGAAGTATTGAATGAAAAATTAGCAACATCTTCTGTAGCCTTCTTAATAGTCTTATGCAACGTTTTTAAAGATTCTTTACTCGGCTCATTATCGGTAACCACCAATCCGTTATCGTCAAAATACAAACGCCATAACTTTTTCAAGAATCCTGCAACACCGGTAATTCCGGCAGTATTCCATGGTTTTGCCTGTTCTAATGGTCCTAAGAACATTTCATACAATCGCAAAGTATCTGCTCCGTATTCTTCACAAATATCATCAGGATTAACCACATTGTACTTAGACTTCGACATCTTTTCAACTTCTCGTCCAACCAGATACTTGTCCTCTTCATAAACAAACTCTGCATCTTTAAATTCAGGACGCCAGTTCTTAAAGGCTTCAACATCCAACTCATCTGATGCATTTACAAAAGAAACATCCGCATGTATTGCCTGCACTTTATAATTATTCTTTAAACCTTTGGAAACAAATTTATTTTCTCCTTCTACCCTGTAAACAAAAGCACTGGTTCCCAGGATCATTCCCTGGTTAATCAGCTTTTTCGCATATTCATCAACAGGCAATAACTCTCTGTCAAATAAGAATTTCTGCCAAAAACGACTGTACAACAAATGTCCGGTAGCATGCTCACTACCGCCTATATACAAATCGACATCTTTCCAATAATTTAAAGCCTCCTGAGACGCAAATTCATTTTCATTAGTTGCATCCATATAGCGATTAAAATACCATGAAGATCCGGCCCAGCCAGGCATGGTATTAAGCTCTAATGGAAATACGGTCTCGTTATCGATAAGGTCATTACTCACCACTTCATTCTTATCCGTATCCCAAGCCCATACATTGGCATTACCTAATGGCGGCTCTCCTGTTTCAGTTGGCAAATACTTCTCTACTTCCGGCAAACGAATTGGCAGATGTTCCGCTTCGATCATCTGCGGCATACCCTTTTTATAATATACAGGAAATGGCTCACCCCAATAACGTTGACGACTAAAAACTGCATCTCTCAGGCGATAATTAATTTTCCCTTCACCCTGTCCCATAGCCTCCAGTCTTTCAATTACCAGCTGGGTCGCTTCCTTAAAACCTAATCCGGTAATAAAATCTGAATTGGCAATTTTAGTATTGTCTTTATCAGCAAATGCCTCTTCGGTGATATCAACACCTTCAAAAATATTTTTTATTGGAATATTAAAATGATTTGCAAAATCATGGTCACGTTGGTCGCCACAAGGAACCGCCATTACAGCTCCTGTACCATAACTAGCCAGTACGTAATCCCCAATCCAAATCGGGATTTTTTCTTCAGTAAACGGATGAATTGCATAAGCTCCGGTAAAAGCTCCGGAAATAGTTTTCACATCAGCCATACGGTCACGTTCGCTTCGTTTAGCTGTAGCCTCAATATACGACTCAACCGCTTCCTCCTGTTCGGCTGTTGTTATTGTCTTTACCAAATCCAATTCTGGTGCTAAAGTCATAAAAGTAACCCCAAATATGGTATCAGGACGTGTAGTAAACACCTCAATAAACTCATCATGACCATCAATCTTAAACTTCACTGACGCCCCTTTCGAACGACCAATCCAATTAGTTTGAGATTCTTTTAAAGGTTGTGGCCAATCAAGCCTGTCTAAACCATCCAGTAGTCTTTGAGCATAGGCTGTTATACGCATACTCCACTGCATCATCTTTTTACGCACGACCGGATGACCTCCTCGCTCTGAAACTCCATTAACAATTTCATCATTGGCCAAAACAGTACCTAAGGCCGGACACCAGTTCACCTCTGTTTCTGCCAAATATGTAAGCCTGTATTTTAGCAGAATTAACTGCTTTTCCTCCCAGGTATATTCGTTCCACTCTGCAGCTGTAAAAACCGCTACATCATCATCACATACAGCGTTTACTTGTGCATTCCCCGCTACTTCAAAAACAGAAATCAACCCTGCAATATCCTCCGCACGATCAGCATCAACATTATACCAGGAATTAAACAACTGAATAAAAATCCATTGGGTCCATTTATAATAATCAGGATTAGAGGTACGCACCTCTCGGCTCCAATCAAAAGAAAAACCAATTTTATCGAGCTGCTCTCTATATCTTGTGATGTTCGCCTCGGTAGTAATTGCAGGATGCTGACCAGTTTGGATCGCATACTGTTCAGCAGGTAATCCAAATGAATCATACCCCATTGGATGTAATACATTAAACCCTTGATGACGTTTAAATCGCGAGTAAATATCACTAGCTATATAACCAAGCGGATGCCCCACATGCAGTCCCGCCCCTGACGGGTAAGGAAACATATCAAGCACATAATATTTTGGCTTATCGCTGTTATTTTCAGCCTTAAATGTTTTGTTTTCTCTCCAATACTTCTGCCACTTGGCTTCAATTTCGTTGAAATTGTATTTCATGTGTTTCTTTTTATTGCTTTTCAACAGTCACATGCAACCTCATTAACTAAAACAACCTTATAATTGGTAAGACTATTTCAGTAAGTCGGCTTCATCTTTTTTAAAACTCTGACCTTTGGTTTGATCTAACAAACAATTATTATAATTCGGTGGGCAAAAATACGATTAATGCATGACTCTGAAAAAGAAATGAATACTTCTTTAACCGATTAAACATCAGCAACAAACACATTCAAAAACGCTAAAAATTCTTACTTTTACTCAAAATTAACGCTGCATGTCTGAAAAGAAAATTGGAATTGTACTCTCTGGCGGAGGGGTTAAAGCCTTGGCACATGTCGGATTTCTAAAAGCACTGAAAGAACACGGAATTGAACCTGCTGCGATGTCTGGCACAAGTGGCGGCGCTTTGGTTGCGGCTTTATACGCCTCTGGCTATGACCATGAAGAAATGATTTCTTTTTTCAAGGAAACACCTGTTTTCAAGTTTTCACTATTCGCTATGAACAAACCAGGGATTATGGACAGTGCCAAATACCATCATATTTTTAAAAAATACTTCAAAGCAATTAACTTTGAAGAATTGGAAATACCTCTTACGGTTACCGCAACAAATATTACCACAGGCCGAGCCGAGTTCTTCAATTCCGGAGAACTTATCAGGCCCCTAATCGCCTCTTCGGCATTACCCCCTTATTTCTCTCCAATCGAAATCAATGGTGATTTATACTCTGACGGAGGTATCCTGAATAATTTTCCAATAGCTCCTTTGCGAAAAGATTGTGAGGTCATTTTAGGAAGTTTTGTCAACCCTATCCGAAAAGTAGAAAAATCAGAAGTTAATACCACCTTAAAATTAATTCAACGGGTATATCATATAGGATTAGATGCGAATTATTACAATAAATTCAAAAGCTGTAATTATGTTTTCCTGCCTGAAAACATAGATAAAATTAGTGTTTTGGACACAAAAATGATCGACAAAGCATTCACCATGGGCTACGAACACGCCTTGAAAGAAATGAATGTAATTTTAGGCACTATTTAAATTTTGCCCTCGCTCTCTTCTCTTGGGGAAGTAATAAATGATATATAAATTCATTCACCGGCACTTCAATCCCGTATTTCTTTGCCTCTCTAACCACGTAACCATTAAAATCCTCTAGCTCGGATGGCTTTCCTTCCATGATATCCCGCTGCATAGACGCAGTGGTATGAGGATCCTGATTCGCTATTCCTTCAAAAACAGCTTCTACATCTTTTTGAGTTAAATGAACTCCCTTGGCTTGAGCTAATTTCAAAATTTCATCCGCTGTCTTACGCATCACCTCCATTACAAACGAATTTTCACGCATCACTCCCATTTCCGCTCTGGTCAATGCCCCAATTCCACTAATCGTACATATGAACAAAAACTTTTTCCATATGGCGGCTTGAATATCATCAGCAATCAAATTGTCAAAACCAGCTTCATCAAAAACTTTTTTAAGAAGCTGAATTCGCTCTGACTTTTCATTATTCAATTCTCCAAACATCACCTGTGGATGAAATGCTTTATGATGTATGACACCAGGAGATTCCACGAAACTAATAATTCGACATAACCCTCCGATAACGTTGTCCTTTCCAAGGACATTAATTAATTTATCCACATTGTCTGCCCCATTTTGTAATGGAAGCACCATCGTATGTTCCGAAACCAAAGGCTTAATATCTCTGGCCACATCATTTACCTGCCACGATTTAGTACACACGATAATCAGATCTGCAGCATGCAAAGAATGAACATCACTGGTAACAGTATTAGGCGCAGCGACAAAGTCTCCATAAATACTTTTTACCTGAAGCCCATTTCTCTGAATAGCCTCCAGATGTCTTCCTCTCGCAATAAAACTTACCTTATGACTGGTTTTCGCCAATTTCCCCCCAAAATATCCGCCAACTCCACCTATCCCGTATACAACAATCCGCATGACTTTGAGTTATTATTATTAATGATAAAATTACTACAATACACATTAAACTAATAATAATCTATTTAAAATGTTACCTTTTATATCACGGTCAAAAGTCAAGTCGAATGAGAAACACACGCTAAAGGCTCTTTTCTCCTTGCACTTTACACAAAAAATAATTCATTTTTTGTACAGCAATTTCAAATTATAAATGGTATTATTACTTTTACACCAGCAATCGTATTAATAATGAGCAATTCTTTTGAACGTTACCAAAAACGAAAATTAATTTCATCCTACTTTTCTGTAGTGCTAAGTATAGCTTTAGTATTATTTTTACTGGGAATGTTGGGGATCTTGATTTTAAACACTAAAAAACTGGCGGATCATTTTAAAGAGCAGGTTGCGGTTACTGTTTTTTTAAAAGATCAGGCTAAAGATGTTGAAATCAAGCAGCTTCAGCAAAGTTTAGCCATGGCAGACTACACAAAATCTGCTGTATTCGTTTCAAAAGACGAGGCAGCTGAAAAACACAGCAAGGAAATTGGCGAGAACTTTATGGATTTTCTAGGGTACAATCCATTACAAAATTCAATTGATGTCCATTTGAAAGCAGCCTATGTTCATCCTGACAGCCTTCAAAATATTGCCGCAGGTCTTACAGAGAAAAATTATGTTGACGAAGTAGCATACGACCAACCGTTAATCTCACTTCTTAATGATAATATAAAGCGAATTAGTTTATGGATCTTGATAGCCAGTGGTGTTTTCACGCTTATAGCCGTCCTCTTAATAAACAGCTCCATACGCTTATCGGTATACTCCAACCGATTTATTATTAAAACCATGCAAATGGTTGGGGCTACGAAAGCTTTTATTCGAAAACCATTTATTTGGCGAAATGTTAAACTTGGCATGGTAGGTGCAACCGTTTCAATTTTGGCCATGTCAGGAGTACTCTATTATGCTGATGGCCGTTTACCCCAACTCGATATCCTGGATGATCCGGTTTGGCTGGTAGTATTATTTATAGGTATTTTTATCATCAGTATTGTAATTACCACAATAAGTACCTTTATTGCAACTCAACGGTTCCTGAACCTTAGAACAGACGATCTGTACTATTAAAATCACATTATGAAAAAGAATCAACAAAAAGAACATCATAAATTTAATCACGATTTCGTTTTTCAAAAGAAGAATTACATCGTAATGTTTATCGGTCTGGCTGTTATTGCCCTTGGGTTTATCCTGATGAGCGGAGGTGGCAGTGAGGATCCAAATGTTTTTAATCCTGAAATTTTTAGTTTCCGAAGAATCAGGCTTGCACCAACTCTGGTATTAATTGGTTTTGCCATTGAAGCTTATGGAATTCTGTTAAACCCGAACAAGGAAAACAAAAACACCAAATAGCCACACCAGATTAAATGGATATAATTGATGCCATAATTCTTGGAATAATCCAGGGATTAACCGAATTTTTACCCGTTTCTTCCAGCGGACATTTAGAACTTGGGAAGTTTATTTTAGGGGATGATTCCATTCCCCAGGAAAGTTTAATTTTTACAGTCGTCTTACATTTTGCAACTGCGTTGAGTACCATAGTAGTTTTTAGAAAAGATGTGCGTTACATTCTTAAAGGCCTGTTTCAGTTTAAATGGAATAAAGAAACCATTTTCTCTCTAAAGATTATAGTCTCTATGATTCCGGCTGTTTTTATAGGTCTTTTCTTCGAGGAACAGCTAGAACAGTTATTTGGTGAAAACATTCAGTTAGTTGGTTTTATGCTTATGATAACTGCCCTTTTACTATTTCTGGCAGATCGTGCTAAAGACACTTCCAAAAATGTAACTTATGGAAACGCCTTTATTATTGGAATATCTCAAGCGGTTGCGATGCTTCCGGGAATTTCACGGAGCGGGGCAACAATTTCAAGCTCAGTCTTACTGGGAATTGATAAAACTAAAGCCGCGCGTTTCTCATTTCTAATGGTGGTTCCTTTAATTTTTGGAAGCATCTGTAAAGAAGTTGCCTCAGGCAACATCACCTTTGAATCACAGCAATTCACCCCGTTGGCTATAGGTTTCATAGCAGCATTTATATCCGGGCTATTAGCCTGTACCTGGATGATAAAATTGGTAAAAAGCAGCAAACTGACTTACTTTGCTATTTATTGCCTGATCGTTGGCACAATTGCTATTGTTTATTCTTTTTATTACAGTTAACATGTACGCATTAGAAGAATTGAAGGAAGGAAAAATACTGTTGATTGACAAACCATTGAATTGGAGCTCTTTTCAAGCGGTAAATAAAATGAAATGGGCAATCCTCAAAAAATTCAAGATCAAAAAAATTAAGATTGGTCATGCCGGAACTCTTGATCCGTTGGCCACAGGATTGCTGGTTATATGTGTTGGTAAATACACTAAAAAAATCCCTGAACTCCAGGGACAAATAAAAGAATACACCGGAACATTTACAGTCGGCGCAACGACACCTTCGTACGACCTGGAAACAACTATAGACCAAACCTACCCTACAGAACATATTACTTCGGAACTTATCCTTGATACAACCAATAAATTTATTGGAGAAATCGAACAGATTCCACCTGTCTTTTCAGCCTTAAAAAAAGATGGCAAACGACTTTACGAATTTGCGAGGGAAGGCAAAGAAGTAAAAGTTAATCCTCGTGTTATCAAAATTTCAGAATTTGAAATCACAAAGATAGAAATGCCTGAAATACATTTTAGAGTGGTTTGTAGTAAAGGTACCTACATCCGATCGTTAGCGCATGATTTTGGCAAAGCTCTCAACAGCGGTGCTCATTTATCTGAATTGAGAAGAACCAAAATAGGGGATTTCAACGTAGATAAAGCAATAACGCCCGAAGCATTTGCAGAAAGTTTATAGAGGATATTTCTATTTTTCTTTTATATTTAGGGAGAAGAAATTGTAATCATGAGCCCCAACAACAAACAATTATCATTAATGATTTCGTTCTTCATTTTGGCCCTATTCGTATTGACCCTTTTCAATATTCGATTACAAGGGAAACAGGAGGACGAGATACGCTATGAAATGGTGTACGAGGAAGAGATTCCTGAGGAATTCAAAGAAGAACTTAAACCTGATCTTGCTGAACTGGAAACCCACGAAGCCTATAATGAAGCTGAAAAAGAAGTAAAAAGTCGTTTCAACGATGAACTTGAAGAGTTCAAAACGCTAGAAGAACTTCAACAAGAACAACAAGAAGCAAAAGGAGAAGACAGCCCTGATGAACTCAATGATTTATCTTTAAACAGTGCTACTGCCAAGTATAAAGAAAAACTAAAAGAGCAACGCCAAAAAATGGCTGAACTCAACAAAAAATCTTCCGAAGACAAGGATGTTAATATTAAGCGTAAAACTACCATTTCATACTCTTTGATCGGTCGATCAAAAAGAATCATCCCTAATCCCGTTTATACATGTGACTCCTTTGGTAAGGTAGTTATAAATATCAAAGTGGATTCTTATGGTAATGTGGTTGAAGCTACATATAACAAATCCAGCTCAACCACCTCAAATGGCTGCCTTATTGACAATGCCATTAACTATGCACTTCAGGCAAAATTTAATAAAGACTTGCAAAAACCAGATCAGTTAGGAACCATCACCTACCAATTCCAGGGGGAGTAACTCCAATAACTCATTTGCTATTGATTGTCCCTTATCTTTATTATACCATACCTGAAGGTTCTGCTTTAATTCAGGAGTTAGCTTACCGTATTTTTCTTTATAATCCTCGACCATTTGGGTGGCTGTCGCAGGTCGAGGCCCCCAGGTGCCAATAATTTCTTGACTATCTATGTCAATCGCAATAAGTTTCGGAATCGATTTACCTCCATTGGTTAAAAACATATTCATAAGATCCTCATGCTGATCCCTGAAAACAATTTCCAATTGTATTTTATCAGATTGTTCTGCAATCTTATTCATTACCGGTAAGGCATGTGCTGCATCACCACACCAACTCTCAGTAAGAACCAACCACCGAACCGACCTGTTCAACTCCTTAACCGTTGCCAATACCTCTTTAGTAAGACTCATGGTTTTATCCCATCTTTTCATTCGCCGGTCATTCAACACCGTAAATTCAGTCATCGATTCACTTTGTTCCGGAGCACTTGACTTTCCTTCCAAAGCAAGGAACTCAACCAACTCCCTATATTTCCCGTATGAGATAGCTTGCTCCAAGCTACGCTCAATTGTTTTATTAACCAATACTTCCATACATCTGCAAAATAAACACATCCCTGACTAAAAAAAGCTAACAATTATCAGCTTTTATTTTTAAGCCATGAAGTACCTTGGACGTTTCATTATTTGAAAACTTACACCTGCCTTGGTCATAAAAAAATAGTACTTTTAAGGGTTCTTAAAAAAGAAAACATGAAAGAAAAAAAACGTTGTGGATGGTGCGAAGGAGATCAATTATATGAAGCATATCACGATGAAGAATGGGGAGTTCCTGTTTATGACGACGAAACACTTTTTGAATTCCTTACTCTTGAAACTTTTCAGGCAGGACTTAGCTGGATTACAGTTTTAAGAAAACGAGAAAATTTCAGAAAAGCATTCGACGAATTTGATTATAAAAAAATAGCCAGCTACTCCGAAACGAAAATACAAGAACTACTGGAAAACGAAGGAATTATAAGAAACAAACTAAAAGTAAGAGCTACGGTAACCAATGCTCAGGCATTTATACAAATTCAAAATGAGTTTGGAAGCTTTAGTAATTATATATGGAGATATGTTAATGGAAAACCGATTCAAAACCAATTAACAAATTACAAAAAAGCCCCAGCCAATACAGAACTATCAGATCAAATCAGTAAAGACCTGAAAAAACGTGGTTTAAAATTTGTAGGTTCTACAGTAATTTATGCCCACATGCAGGCGACCGGGATGGTAAATGATCACGAGATTAGTTGCTTCAGATATAAGGAAGTTATCCCTTAACCCTTTTATTTAAAACTTTTAAAAATTCATCTCTGGGTATCTCTTCGGCACCCAGGCTGGCAAGATGATCGGTATACACCTGACAATCTATCAATTGATAATTTTTATGCATAAGATCTTTAACTAAAGAAATAAACGCAACTTTAGATGCATTACTTTCCTTAGAGAACATACTCTCGCCACAAAACACATGACCCAAATCCACACCATACAAACCTCCAACAAGGTGATTACCATTCCAAACCTCCACAGATTTGGCATAACCCAAATCATGCAACTTCTTATAGGCAGTAATCATCTCATTAGTAATCCAGGTACCGTCCTCTCCTTTACGCTTAATTGTTGAACAATTACGCACCACTTCTTCAAAATTCTGGTTGTAAGTAACTCTAAACTTTCCGCTTCTCAAGATTTGTCTCATACTTTTAGACAGTCTCAATCGATCAGGATATAACACCATTCTCGGATCCGGACTCCACCATAATATCATTGAGCCTTCATCAAACCACGGAAAAATACCATGCTGATAAGCATAAATCAACCTTTCAGGAGAAAGATCTCCACCAACTGCCAAAAGCCCATCTGAAGAAGCTAACTCCAGGGCCGGAAATTCTATTTTATCACTTAAAAAAAACATCCTTCAAATAAATAAATTTAGTAGTTGATTGAAAAACAGGAAAAAAATGATTTTTGTATTGCTTTTATAGAAAAAATTACTCACTTTTGTTCATACCTTTACATTCTGTTAATATTATTTTCATCATTGCTTTTTGAGTTTGATGTAAAGGTAAACCTAAAACCACAACATTTAATCCCGTTATTCTTTAACGGGATTTTTTATAGCAATAAAAGTCCTGTCAAATAAACTACAGATCCTACCAACATCAAAATAAGAGTATAAGGCAAAATTTCCTTAGCCTTTAATTTTGTAATAGCCAATAAAGGCAAAGCCCAAAAAGGCTGTAACATATTTGTTATCTGATCCCCATAGGCAAGGGCCATTATAGCTTTCGGAAGTGGCACCCCCAATTTTAATGCTGATTCTAAAACAACAGGCCCCTGAACGGCCCATTGACCGCCTCCACTTGGCACAAAAATATTAACCAGTCCGCCACTAACGAATGTTAAAACAGGTAAAGTTAAGTCATTCGCTACAGACACAAAGAAATCTGAAATTTGAGTTATCATCCCACTTTCACTCATTAGTCCCATGATTCCAAAATACAAGGGAAACTGAATTAATATTCCCGAGGTATCTTTAATGGCTTCATTCAAAGCTTTTAGAAAACTATGAAAATTACCATGAAGCAAAATCCCTAATCCCAACATAAAAAAATTAAGCATGTTAGGGGTAATGTTAAATTGAGATAATGATTGCCAATACCGTGCAATAAATGCCAGCAATATGATAATCCCAAACAATAATGCAACCCAAGGGGAGAATTCAAGTTGGTCTGCTCCATTTCCCTTTAACTTTTCTGTTGTTCCTAATTTATATGTTTTTAAATAAGTCTTTTTAGGTTTTGTTTTTATAGCCAGGTATTTTAATACAATGGGGATTACCATAAGTAACACTCCAAAGAGCATTAAGTTCCACCAACTGAAAATCGTTTCGTAGGTGCCTATCTGAGTAGGTAACTGATTTAGTAATTCAGGTTCAGCACCGCTCATTATATCTTTTAGATGCCCTTCTTCGGCGACTTTTAAGGGTGCAGATCCACTTAAACCTCCATGCCATATCATCAGACCTACATATCCCGCAGCCCCAACCAAAGGGTAATTAATTGGAATGTTTTCTTTCTGAGCATATTCCCCGACCTTTCTGGCTATGATAGCTCCAAAAATAAGACCAAGTCCCCAATTAAAAAATGACACCAGCATGGTACTAATACTCACCAAAACAACAGCACTGCCAGTATCCTTAACACGCTCCACCAACAGAGAAATAAGCCTACTCATGGGTTTACTTAAAACCAAAATATGCCCGAGAACCAGAATAAGCATCATTTGATACCCAAAAACCAGCAAACTATTATTCCAAACACCTGCTTCCCAGAATCTCAAAACCTGTATAAATCCATCAGCATCATGCTCCGGTATAGAGATAAAAGCTAACAATATAGTTAACAAGGTCAGCAATACAGCAATCGTAAATGGAGAGGGCACATATTTTCTAAATATGTTTTCGATAAAAGCGGTGAAGTTCATATGGTGAAAAATATTTTGATCAAATTACTGAAAACCATATAAACAAAAAAGAGGGACAACCGCCCCTCTTTAAATTTTATTATGCGACCTACTAAAATGGCAGGTCATCAAAATTCTCTTCTTTAAAATCGTTTGTCGGCTCAAAAGCATCTGCTGGAGGAACAGGTGGAAGATCGGGCGCCTGCTGTTCTTGTTGTAAGTTTTCTATTCTCCAACCCTGAATAGAATTAAAATATTTAGTTTCACCTTGTGGGTTTACCCATTCTCTACCCCTTAGGTTAATACTCACTTTCACCAATTGTCCTTCATTAAAGTTGTTTAACAAATCGGTTTTATCCTGAACAAACTCCACTAAAATATGTTGTGGATATTGCTCTTCCGTTGTTACCACCAACTCTCTTTTTCTAAAACCATTACTTCCATAGGTCTTAGTTTCTTCAATCATTTTAATTCTTCCTTGTATTTCCATTATTTCTATTTTTTTGCAAGTAAAACTTTCCAGGCAGAAAGCACATCATTATTATTTAAAAATTTCTGAGACAACCTATGAAGCTCATCCTCGGTTATTTCCTCTAAAGTACCATTTAATTTAATCTCTGAATTAATAAAATCTTCAATTTCATTTGCTGTTGGCAATGCTTCTATATTTCCTAATTTCCCCAGGTCATTTCCAGTCAAGACCTTGCTCAGGCGAATATGATCAGGCAACTGATCTACCCCAATTCCCATAGTAGATAATGGTTTTGGTACTTCAAAAAGCCCTTCCCGACTTCTGCCATACCAATTTCCTCCCAATCGGCTAACAAGATCAATTTTATACTGGTCAATCTTGCCATCTGAGGTCAAGATATCTTCATTCACATGAACCTTAACAACCTCACACAAAATAAGATTTCCAGAGCCGCCCTCATCCCCCAATTCGATGATTTCACGAACTTTACACTCAAACTGTACTGGAGATTCCGCAACCCTGAATGGTTTTACCTCTTCAGATTTAAGCATTGTTAACCCGGCTTTCTCAAACTCATTTACACCTTCGGGATATTCCGTACTTGCCAGAGACATTTGTTGAACAATGTCGTAATTAACCACATTGATTACCATCTCTTTGGTCGCCTTTGCATTTTCATAAGTATGTTTTGTCGTATTGTTTCGTACACGTCTATTGGGAGAAACAATCATAACCGGAGGGTTAGAACTAAATACGTTAAAGAAACTAAATGGAGACAAATTTGGCCTTCCCTCCTCATCAATAGTGCTGGCGAAGGCTATTGGCCTGGGCGCAACAGCCCCCAACATGTAACCATGTAATTGAGCCGTAGGAATTTCTTTAGGATTAATTGTTAGCATGTGTATAGTTTTGAGCAAAAATAACCAATCTGCAAGAGCCTGAAAAATGTTTAATATGTCAAAACAATAAATTTAATGGTTTTCCTTTATATTTATGTTGTAAAGATTTTTTTACGTATATGGATTATAGCGATCAGAAAAGCACAACGCGATGGATATTGATTGCAGCTTCGTTTATCATTACATCGTTGATTCTATGGAATACATACATATTCTTTCAGCGATTTAAGGAAGAAGAAGAGGCCAAAATGAGAGTGTGGGCTGCAGCATACGCTGAATTTATTCAAACGGTCGATCTCAATAAAGACCTTGGGAATCTTACACTGGAGGTGCTTAAAAATAACAATTCCACTCCCATGATTTACCTAAGGGCAGATGGTAAAATGGAACCGAGAAATCTCGACTCTGAAAAATCAAAAGACACCTTATACCTGAAACGAAAAATCCGAGAATTTGAACAAGAAAACATTTCGATTAGAATTTCCTATAAAGATAAGTTTATGGGAACCCTCTATTATGGGAACTCTGACCTCTTAAGAAAATTAAAATATTATCCAATTGCTCTTTTACTCATCTTTTTACTATTCGGTACCGTTGTTTATTTTTATTACAAAACCAATAAAATGTCGGAACAAAACAAACTATGGGCCGGCATGGCTAAAGAAACAGCTCACCAGATCGGAACTCCTTTATCTTCCTTGCTTGGATGGACAGAGTTCTTAAAATCCGAAAATGTAGACAATACCATTATTAGTGAAATTGAAAAAGACATAAGCAGATTACATACCATTACTGAGAGGTTTTCTAAAATAGGATCTATCCCGGACTTAGAAAGACATGATATTGTTGATGCAACAAGAAAAAGCTACGAATATCTTAAAGCGAGAAGTTCTGACCTAATCGAATTTAAATTTAAAGCGCCTGACCAAAAAATTTATGCCTTAATCAACTTACAACTCTTTAGCTGGACAATTGAAAACCTGGTTAAAAATGCGATAGATGCAATGAAAGGACGAGGATTGCTAATCATAGAGGTAACTGACGATAAAAACTATGTCAGTATTCTTATATCCGATTCAGGGAAAGGCATACCAAAACAACTATATAATAAGATTTTCGAACCTGGATTTACTACCAAAAAAAGAGGCTGGGGATTAGGCCTTTCCCTGGTTAAAAGAATCATTGAAGATTATCACAAAGGGAAAGTAAAAGTTCTTAACTCTGAAATCGATAAAGGAACAACTATTCAAATTATTTTAAAGAAAGAAGATTAATAAATTAACTCATGAAGCCCAATAAACTTAAAATTGAAGATTTTACTTTAGCGAATAACTGTCCTGAGTGTTATGCCCAGGAAGCAATGGTACTAACCTTTTATCAGGAACAGATTAAAAATGGTTTTTTTGAAAAGCTAACTAAAAAAATAAATCATTCAATTTTCTGCCAAAAATGTAAACAACAGATATACCCGGTTAAATGGACCGAGGATATTGAACGAGTATACGATTTCTATTATAAAACCTTATCGCCCAAATCAGCTTTTAAGCTAACAAAATTAGGTATTATACTAATAGCAACACTATTACTATCAGTTATAGCAGCACTGCTTTTGTGGTATTGAATTTACTTTATTCTGTTAAGGCTGCGTTTATCTTTTCAGCAATTTGTACGAATTCTTCCTGATCTAAACTAACTTTATGTTGAAAGGTAGCGTCCTTCATTTCATTGAGAGGAATTAAGTGCACATGAACATGCGGCACCTCTAAACCTATAACGGAGATTCCGACACGTTTACATACAACAGTCTTCTCTATAGCTTTTGCTACTTTTCTTGAAAAAGCCATAAGCTCCATATAGGTCTCTTCATCCAAATCAAAGATCTTATCCACTTCCTTTTTTGGAATACATAGGGTATGGCCCTTGGCATTGGGATTTATATCCAGAAACGCCAGAAAATTTTCATTTTCAGCTACCTTATAACAAGGAATTTCTCCATTGATTATTTTTGTAAATATACTTGCCATTTTTTCTGCTTTTGTGATCCTATAAAAATAAAAAATCCTTTCCTGAACAGAAAGGATTCCTTTAATTCAGATATCCTACTATTTATCTGGTGATTTCTAAAATTTCAAATTTGAGAGTTCCGTTTGGCACATTAACTTCAGCTACATCTCCTACTTTTTTACCTAACAGTCCCTTCCCAATTGGTGAATTAACCGATATTTTACCACTCTTTAAATCAGCTTCACTTTCTGCCACCAAAGTATACTTAACTTCCATGCCATTTGCCTGATTTTTTATTTTTACGGTCGAGAGCACCAGTACTTTTGAAGTGTCAAGCTGACTTTCATCAATAAGCCTGGCGTTGGCAACCGTTTCTTCTAATTTTGAGATACGCATTTCTAAAAGACCCTGTGCTTCCTTCGCGGCATCATATTCTGCATTTTCGGACAAATCTCCTTTATCCCTGGCTTCTGCAATCGCCTGAGATGCTTTTGGACGTTCGACACTCTTCAAGTGATCCAACTCTTCTTTTAATTTTTTTAATCCTTCTGCTGTATAATAAGATACGTTACTCATAACTTCATCGTTTATAAATAGAAAAAATCCCCTTCATTCCAAAGAGGATTTAGACAAATATACAAAATTTTATTGAAGTTTGTTTTTGTTGTATTTTGCTAAAAATTTTGAAAATGAAAAAAATTATTACGTACATATGCTCCTTTATATTTCTTGCGTGCAGCAATGATTCAAGCACCCGAAATCCATACCTGCCGGAAACCAATTTCTCTTTTGAAATCAACCTCAACCTTCCATTATATGGAAGTTTAGCAAACCCTGGAAGTGCAATTTACATAGGTAATGAAGGTGTTGGCTTAAAAGGGGTTTTCGTATACAATGCAGGTTTTGGTCAATTTCTGGCATGGGAGGCAAGTTGCCCCAACCATACTCCCAGCAGTTGTTCTACAATGACTATTATTAATGGAAACATGTGCAAGTGCTCGTGCGAAGATTATGAGTATAGCCTGGTTAACGGAACCATGCTCTCAGAAATTCCCGCCGATAAAAAAATCCATGAACTCTTGATCTACAGAACCACTGCAAATGACAACGTTGTAACAATTTTTAACTAATACCAATATACCCAATAAACTTTGTTATCTAACTGATTGTTATTACTTTTAAGTGATAACCAATTACTTCTTATTTTGAAATCAACAAAGATTATTACCATTTGCATCCTGACCTTCTTTAATTCCCTCCTGTTGGTAGCACAGGAGAAATTACCCGTAAAAGGGCTATGTATTGCGGCTCCGAGCAAAGAATACGTGAATGAATTTGTTCAATTTATAGACGACGAGTTAGGGCCTGACGGAATTAACACACTGGTACTGCGTATCGATTTTAATTATACCTATGTCTCGAGGCCCGAACTAAGAGGGAACAGTCCCTTAACCAAAAAAGAAATAAAAGATATTCTTGGTGTTTGCAAAAAACACAATATTGATCTCATCCCGCAGATTAACTTGTTAGGTCATCAATCATGGGCGGAAAAAACAAATAAACTTTTAGAGGTTTATCCGGAATTTGATGAAACCCCTGATGTTGTTATTCCAAAAAAATATGAATGGCCCAACGATGACGGACTTTATTGTAAAAGTTATTGTCCCCTGCACCCGAAAGTACATGAGGTTGTGTTCGATTTAGTTGATGAAATCGTTGATGTGTTTGAGGCAACTTCATTTCATGCTGGAATGGATGAAGTATTTTATCTCGCTCATCAAAACTGTGAACGCTGTAATGGAAGAGACCCAGCCGAGTTATTTGCAAATGAGGTTAATAAGATTTCAAACCATCTTTCGCAAAAGAACATTAGGTTATGGATATGGGGAGACCGCCTTATCGATGGTAAGACAACAGGAATCGGGATGTGGGAAGCCAGCATGAACAATACAGCCAGGGCAATTGATTTAATCAACAAGTCCGTTGTAATATGTGACTGGCATTACGAAAATGCCTTACCGACCGCTACCCTCTTCGCCATGAAAGGATTTGATGTACTAACATGTCCTTGGCGAAAACCGGAAATCACCAAAACCCAGGTAGAAATGACTTATTTCTTCAGGAAAAATGCAACTGAAAAAATGAAGGAACATTACCAGGGAATGCTTCAAACTGTTTGGTCACCAGCAAAAAAGTTCATGGATGAATATAAAAATGAAAAAAATCGCTCCAAAGAGCAAAGTCAGGCCGCTTCATTCCATACCATGATAAAAACCATACATGAGAATGAGTTAAAAGAAAAAGACCCCATGTAATTGTACACAGGGTCTTTTGAAACTTTCTACTACGTTCATATTTCTAACCCTAAAACATAAACGTAGCTCCTATCAGAAAGTTTATACCGGCTTGAGGATAATAACCTGCCCCTTCAATGGTAGTTACCTGATTAGGGTCTGTCCAGTTATCATCATATGTATAGAAATATCCGTTTGAAACGTATTTTTTATCAAAAATATTATTCACCAAACCTGTAAGAATTATGGAATCAATGAAGGTGTTTGTCTGAATTTCATATTGAACATTAAAATCATTCACAAAATAACTTGAAAGCTTTGAGCCATCTGAATCAATATTCCCCATATATTGCTCAGATACATATTTAGACAACAATGAAAACTGGAGGTTATTAACCGGAAGATATGTAAAAATATTAGACCCTACAAAGCTTGGAGAGTAGGCTATGGTAGTATTACCTAAATCTCTTAAACTTCCATCTCTTTCAAAATAAAAATCTATATTTTTATTTGTGCTCAAGGATACATTTGGGCGTACAATAAACTTACTGTTAAAAACAATGGTTGCATCAGCCTCAACCCCTAATCGGTAACTATCACCAATATTTTCTCTTAGTGGAGCACCCACATCATTTAGCTCCCCGGTTAACACCAATTGATCTTTGTAACGCATATAATAAGCGTTCAGATTCCACTTAACAGCTTTGGATCCATACCTCCATCCCAGTTCAAAATCATTCAGTTTTTCCGGTTTCGGACTTCCATTCTCATAGTCATTTCTATTGGGCTCTCTGTTAGCTCTAGCGTATGAAAAATATATACTATTTTGATTATTCACATTATAAGTGATCCCCGCTTTAGGGTTGAAAAAGTCAAATTCATCATCTACCAACCCGGTATCCTCGCCATTCGCTTTATACGTAACCCTCCTATATTGCAAGTCACCAAACAGACTCAACTTATTAGTCAACATAAAACTGGCTTTCCCATAAATATTAAAATCCGTTTTTACAGAATTATCGTCATAATAGCGATCGCGGATTTCACTATTGGAAGCATATCTTGCCCATATAACCTCTCCAAAATGATCACCTTCATATTTATTCCATGCCCCTCCTAAGATAAGATCGAAATTATCATCCTGATAATTTGCAGAGAATGTAGTTCCATAGAAATCATTATCTAACCATCTTCGTCTTATCAGGTCTGTAGAACTTATTTCTCCATCAGCCGTGGTGATTGGCTCCAGATTATAATCCTCAAAAGATTCATCTTCCCTATACTGCTCAAAATATCCTCTACCATATGTATAATGTAATGCGAAATTAGTATTCCAATTACTATTCCACTTTTCGTTCCAATGCAATTGCGCATGATCCTGCTTATAATCATCCACCTCATTATCGTAGAACTGAACATTCCCATCTTCATCTGTATACATCCCGGCAGTATTGAAACGTCGGTCCGATTCCAACATTTCACTATCAATTCCATTCCACGCCTGATAAGTGATCTCATGCCCTCCAAAAACCAAAGCTTTAATAAGGGTGCTCTCGTCAACATAAGCTCCCTGCAGAAAATAAGATTTAAGATCAGATGAAGCTCTGTCAATGTAGCCATCAGACTCAATTAAAGACAATCGCCCGGAAATCTCAACATGATCATTCAACTTCCCTGTACTAAACTTAATATTATGTTTTTGTGTGTTAAAACTCCCAACAGAGCTTGAAATTTCTCCATAACTCTCCTCAGAAATAGCATCTGTCAAAAGATTTAAACTAGCTCCGAAAGCTCCAGCACCATTGGTTGAAGTTCCAACTCCCCTTTGCAACTGAAGATTTTCAACAGATGAAGCAAAATCAGGCATATTAACCCAAAAAGTTCCCTGAGATTCGGCATCATTATAAGGAATCCCGTTAATAGTAACATTAACTCTGGTAGCATCACTTCCTCGCACGCGAATACCAGTATAACCCACCCCTGCACCAGCGTCTGTCGTCGTAACCACAGAAGGCAGGTAATTCATTAAAACAGGAATATCCTGTCCAAGGTTTCGTTTCTTTATGTCTTTTTTACTCATATTGGAAAAAGTAACCGGAGTCTTTGATGTTACTCGAATAGCTGAAACCAAAACTTCATCCAATGAAATGGTTTCATCTTCTTGTAAAGTCGAATCCTTTACTTTATTGGTTTGAGCAAATGTTGATAAGGCACATAAAAAAAGCAATACAACACAACTAAATAACTGTTTCATTCATAGTATTTTACGAATAAAAGGGGATTATTCTGAGGTTTAAAAACGATTTGATTACATTTTTCTTGCAAAAAATAAATTTCTATGCTACTTTTAAGAAACTAATACATCACTAATGAGCCTTATTGTAGCATCTTGTTCCTAAACAGCATTACCTGTTCTAGGTTCAATGGGTATGATCTCAGCTTGTCTTCTTTTAATTGTATAGAAGATATAAGCACCCCCTTACGAGATGTTGCAAAGTTAAAAACTTAAGTTGAAAGACCGCCCTGTTTTTCAGATTTATTGAAGTTAACCTATCACGTATGGCACGATGAATCTACTAATAAGTAAAATTCCTCAAAAAGCATTCATAAGTTATATTTTACTGTGCCTTCTTTCATTCACTGTTGGGGTGATTTTTTATGCAGAATTTCAAAAGTATCTGAAGCTCACAGAAAACAATACTGCAGATCAAAATAAAATTTTTAAAATAGGAAACATTATAAGCTTAATGTATAAAAACGAAAGTGTTTCGAAATATACCATTCAGTCGAACGCTCAAAGCTCCTATAAACAATACCTCCTTAATAACGACGAACTGTTTACTGAAATCGATTCCTTAAAAGTTGTATACTCCTCCGAACAACAAATTAAACTTTTGGATAGTGTAAAACATTTAATCGCACAGAAAGAAGAAAACATCTCAGCTATTAAGACATTAAAAACCAACAATGAAACATACGAATCTGTTGATGATGCCATTCTACAATTGAGCCAAATGAAATCCTCTCTGGAAGATTACTCCTTAAAGGATTTTGTTTCGAACCCAAATGCTTTACACCCCGAAACACGCAAAGCCCTGGAAGAATACATCGCTACTTTGAATCAACTAACATCACAAAGCGAAAACCTCAACAAGCAATCGATTAATGCAATTTTAAATGCTTCAACCAACATTTTAAAAAAGCTCAAACTAAATTCAGGTGATCAGCTATCTTCGGCATCAATCGAAAAAAATAAATTACTGGCAAAAGATCTATTGATCTCCCGACAAATTCAAGAAATCTTATCAAAAATAGAGAGAGACACCATTCAGGAATATACCAATGTAAGCTCTTCCAGAAAAACCGCTATTAAAAAAAGTCAGAACAGGCTTGTGTCTGCTTCCATAATAGGCGTTATTATGATTATACTGTTTATAATAATCATCCTAAATGATTTTCTGAAAATCCAGAAGTTTAAAAAAGAACTTGAATTATCAAGCAGTTATACTAATACATTGCTTAAAAGTAGAGAACACCTCATTAAGATGGTAAGTCACGATTTAAGATCCCCTCTAAGCAACATTTTAGGGTACAGTGATCTCTTACAGACCAGCACAACCAAAACCAAACGCGATTCTTATATTGATAAAATAAAAAATGCCTCAAGCTATATGATAAGGCTCGTTGAAGACCTGTTAGACTACTCTAAACTTGAAGCGGGGAAAATAAAACCCAAAAACAATGATTTTAACCTTTCGCTTTTAATAAATGAAGTTAGTCAAAGCGTTAAGCAACAGCATTCTCACAAACCCATTCAACTTGGTATTAACATAGATAATGCCTTAAACCAAAATATCATCAGCGATTCACATCGGATTCGTCAAATACTAAATAATCTTATCAGCAATGCTTTTAAATATACCGAAGAAGGTTTTGTGAAAATCAATGCCCATATAAACGATTTAAATGAAATAATAATAACAGTTAAAGACTCAGGAGTTGGTATTAAAAAAGAAAAGCATGATTTAATATTCAATGAGTTTACGCAAATTGAAGAACAAGATGAAGTAACTCAAAATGGGTTTGGTCTCGGACTTACAATCACCAAAAAACTAGTAGAAATTCTACAAGGGGAACTTTCTTTTGAAAGTCAGGAAAATTTTGGAAGCATCTTTACCGTTAAAATTCCTGTAAGCCTATCGGAAAAGAAGGTGCCTGAATCCATTTTTATAAATAACGAGGCAAATAAACCAATCTCCAAAACTCAAAAAAGTAACCTTAAAGCCATTGTTATTGAAGACGACAATCCTCTAAGAATCCTGATTGAAGAAATTTTTAATACTGCAGGAATAAAAGTTAAGAGTTTTAAGAGTGGAGACGAAGCCTTAAAGGCCATAAACAATTCATCGTTTGACTTTATTACAACTGACATCCAAATACCTCATATGAGCGGTTTTGATATTATGGAAACCTTAAACAGAATTGATGGCTATAATGGAGAACCGGTAATTGCATTAACAGGAAGAAAAGATTTCGACAAGGAACATTATCTTTCAAAAGGATTTTCAGAAGTTATTTTTAAACCCTTTACCCCGGAAGCATTACTAAAAACCGTAAAAGGATTATTTCCGGTTCATAAGGTTAAAAGAACGGCCGCTATTAAACCTGTATCTTTAAACTCCACCAGTGAAACCTATAGCATCCAAACATTAGAACGCTATATCTCCAATGATGATTCTTTAAAGAATATATTATCCCTCTTCATTGAAGATTCGCATAAAAATGCCGAACTTTTAGCGAAGTATGTCAAAGAGAAGAATATTGAAGGCATTAACGAGATCAGTCACAAAATGCTGGGTATGTTTAAACAAATAGAGGCTTATCAGGTAATTCCTATACTCTCACAACTCGAAACCACAAAAACATATGAAGAAACTATTTTGAAAAACATTGTCTTCATCTTAAATAAACACATCGAGGAAATCGTGGAGGATCTTAAACTTAAAATTGCTTAAAACAGCCAATTTTCTATTCCAACATACTTTTTAACTTATTTCCAAGTTAATTTATATAACTCCCCGAACCTTTTTAGAAACATATTTATTCATATTTACTTAGCAGTTGATTAATTTTGAAAATGGATTTTTCTAAAGGTAAAATTACGCTTAAGGTACTCATTAGCTACATAGTACTCGGAATACTCTCTATTGTAGTTGGTCATTTCGTTTTTGCTGAAATTGAATCTTATACCCAATTACAAAAAGACAATATTTCTGATCAAAATAAAATTTTGCATGTTGGAAAGGTACTAAGCTTAATGTATGAAAATGAAGGCTTGGCCAGAGCAGCTATTCAATCAAAGTCCTGGGTTCCTTTTGACGAATACAAATCCATGAACGATAGTTTATTGATTGAAATCGACACCTTGAAAGGATTATTGAGTACCGAAGAACAATACCACCTGCTCGATAGTATTTCCCTGCTCATTGAAAAAAAAGAAAGCAATATCCAAAGCTTAAAAACATTAAAACTTCAGGATACCACCGAAACAATTATTTTAAGAACCATCGATAAGCTGAGAACAATGGAGTCTTCACTTGGAAGATTAACCTTAAAAGACTTTGTAAGTGAACCAGAAAGTCTGGATTCCAGAACCAGAAGTGCGCTCATTAATTACATTACTTACCTAAATGAAAATACGCCTCGAGATTCGAATAATGAGATCAATGAAAAAACACTTGACTCCATATTCAGAGCCTCGACCCAAGCACTTCAAGAACTGCAAACTAGTTCATCCAAACAACAAGCATCTATAATCCGAAAAGAGAATGAACTAATAGCCAACGACTTATTGATCTCTCAACAAATTAGAAAAATATTATCCACCATAGAAAATGAGGTCCTTCTATATGCCAGTGAAATTAGTCAACAAAGAAAAGTGGCACTCAATCGAAGTAAAAAAATCATAACTTTTGCAGCAGTCATAGGCATTGCCCTCATTATAATATTCTCCGTTTTAATACTTAATGACTTCTGGAAAAGTCAACGCTATAGAAAACAACTTGAAAAGACTACCAGAAAGGCACAATTGCTTGCAAACACCAGGGAACAATTAGTCAATATGGTTAGTCACGATCTCAGATCCCCTTTAAGTACGATTGTTGGATATGGGGAATTATTACAAAAGTCCCTGGGAAATAAAGAAAAAGGATTGCACTATATTAATAAAATCAAAAATGCATCTACCTATATGAATCATTTGGTAGAAGATTTACTTGATTACTCGAAACTGGAAACCGGAAAAATAACCTTAGACCTGGTTTCCTTTAATTTGAAATCAACTATTGTAGAAAGCTCCCAAAATATTCAACAACAATACCCAAAAAAAGATATATCCCTCATTTTGGATATTGACCAATCACTCAAAAGAAATATCATTAGCGACCCCTATCGTATTAAGCAAATCCTTAACAACCTCATTGGAAATGCTTATAAATTTACTGACGAAGGCTCAATAACCATAAAAGCATACACCTCAAAAGATCTTGCTGATGGAGATTCAAGACTCACCATAGAAGTACAAGATACCGGGGTAGGTATTAAAAAAGAAAAGCAACATTTAATCTTTAGTGAATTTACCCAGGTTGATGATGATATTAATAAAAAGAAGGATGGGTATGGCCTAGGCTTAACTATTTCAAAAAAGTTAGCTCATTTATTGAATGGAGATTTAGTGTTTACGAGCGAAACGGGTAAAGGAAGCTGTTTTAAATTAAGTGTCCCTGTCAAATTTACTAAAAAACAGCAGGTTACCGAACCTAAAAAAGAATTCGACCAAACTACTCCATTTCCAAATATTAAACTGAAGGCTGTAGTGATTGATGATGATGAAACATTACGTAAGCTTATCACCGAAACCCTTGTGTCAAATCAATGCGAAGTCTACACCTGTAAAGATGGTGACGAGGCCATTAATATTATTAATCATCAAGAGTTCGACTTGATTATTACCGATATTCAACTCCCAAAAATGAATGGATTCAGATTTGTTGAGATTTTAAAAAATGACGTAAAAGCATACAAGGGTCAACCTATTATTGCCATTACAGGTCGTAAAGATATAGACCAATCCTTCTACACTTCAAATGGCTTTTCAGAAGTGATTTTTAAACCATTTACACCCGAAAAACTCCTACAACAAATAACCACTCTATTCAGCAGAGACTTGAAGGATAATCACACTTATATATACAAGGACGAACCTAACTACAATACGAAAATAGTAAACCTTAAAAGCTTAAGGTCATTTGTAAATGACGACCTGGCTCTAAAAGAAGTCTTGAAGATTTTTTTAAAAGACACCAAAAAGAATTTAGAGGAATTAAATACAGATTATCTGAACCGCAATATTCAAGGACTTAAAGCTACAAGCCACAAAATGCTTACAATGTTTAAACAACTCGATGCAAACGGGGTCGTTCATGAGTTAGAATTAATAGAAAACATGGATAGTTTTAATTCGAATACGATACAGGAAACATTGAAATCCTTAAAAGATCATATTCATAAGGTAACCAAAGAATTAAACAAATTCATTAATGGATATCATACTCCTTGAGTTTATTGTATAAAGTCTTTCGAGTGATTTTTAATAATTTTGCGGCCTGAGTTTTATTGTTCGAGGCTTCCTTTAAGGCTCTAATAATCAATTCTTTTTCGTGTTCCTTGGTAGAAAATCTAACTTCCTTTGGTTCTATTTGAGTAAATACCGACGGTAATACTTCAGGAGTAATAAAGTCATTTTGTGTTAACAAAACGGCTCTCTTTATTACATTCGAAAACTCCCTTAAATTACCCGGCCATCGGTAATCTTGAAACATTTCTATGGTTTCATCGGTAAAACCAATAATCTTTTTATTCAGTTGTTCATTCGAACGCTCAAGAAAGAAGTCGGCAAATATTGGTAAATCTTCGGTACGATCAGATAACCTGGGTACACTAATTGAAAATTCATTCAATCGATGATATAAATCCTCCCTAAAATCACCGCGGTCAACGGCTTCCTGTAGATCTTCATTGGTTGCAGTTATTAAGCGAATATCAACCTCTATTTCTTTATTACTTCCTATCGGCTTTATTTTTCGTTCTTGTAAGGCCCTTAGAAGCTGTACTTGATTTTCATACGAGAGATTGCCCACCTCATCTAAAAAAAGTGTTCCTCCATTAGCCGCTTCAAAATGACCAGATTTATCAGTTACCGCTCCTGTAAAAGAACCCTTTACATGTCCGAAAAATTCACTGGCAGCGATTTCTTTTGGAATTGCACCACAATCAACTGCTATAAACGGCTCATTCTTTCGATGACTATAATTATGAATCGATTTGGCTACTACCTCTTTACCGGTACCGCTTTCTCCGGTAATTAACACCGACATATCTGTAGGTGCTACCAGGCTTACAAATTCATTCAACTTTTTTGAGGCAGCACTAACACCTTCAACAAATGAAGACTTTTCTACAATTTCCTCATCCGGTTTGTTTTTCACCTTAGGGTGTGCAAAAGACTGCCCTCCACTATTAACGGCATTATTAATAACATTAAGCACCTCTTCCTGGTTAAAGGGTTTTGATATATAATCAAAGGCACCTAGTTTCATTGCTTTAACTGCAGAAGGTACCTCAGCATATCCTGTCATCATGATAATTGGTAAAGAAGGAATGTCCTCTCTGACCTTTTCCAGTAGCTCTAACCCATTTCCATCTGGCAACCTCAGATCCGTAAATATCAAATCAAATTTTGCACTTTTCAACATACCATAAGCCTTCTCCAGTGAATGAGCAATTTGAACCTGATAATTTTTCTTTTTCAAAAAACGTTCAAGCATCACTGAAAAGCTAACGTCATCTTCAACTAATAGTATTGATATCATAAGATTTTTCAGCCATAAATTAATGGCCTTTTTTGCGCTGTCCTACATCCGATTTCAATATACTTACGTCCAGGCGGATCAAAAAAGATGTTAATAAATTTAAAAAAAGAACAGGGGATGCTTTAAAAGCACCCCCTGTCCTAAAAATGGATAGATAAACCTAAAATTAATCCTTTTCAATCCAATTACCGGTTTTATTGGCATACAAAATGAGGTCGTCATCATTATGACTCACGTCTAACTTGTACTCTTCGTTTTCATTTACGTATGCTTTATCAATGCTAGCGCCAGGGTAATCTTTACCCAATGCCTTAGTGATTGCAGCAGGTAGTTTTGAAACCTCAATTTCAGTAAACTCTTCCTGTGCTCTTATAACATCCTCCATTACTCCATCGTGAAATATTACTGGAGTGGCCGCAAAAGTTGAAAAGCTTCCAACGGTAATTGCTGTAACGACTGCTAACTTTTTCATCATTGATCTTTCTGTTTAAATTATTTAATAAATGTAAGATTGGGGGAATTTAGAGATCATTACTGTTTTTTAATCCAGTTTCCATCTTTGTCAGCGTACAAAGTTTTTTCAGCACCATCCTTGCTAATCTCTAATTTATACTCCCCTTTTTCATTTACATAAGCTTTTGAAATCTTGGCACCTGCAAAATCTTTTTGAACAGCATCAGTTACCGCAGTCGGTAATTTAGAAACTTCGATTTCTTTATACTCTTCCTGCGCAATCTTAATAATTTTGCTTTGATTAGCTGCCGGAGTAAATGCTTGTGCAGTTAGACCACCTAAGATTATTGCGATTGTTAGAACGACTTTTTTCATGATTTTTTAATTTTTATAATTATTGAATTTTTTGAATTTGATAACTATAATGAAAAAGTTGTTCCAAATAATCAAACCCCAAGAAAAAACCCATAAAAACCTGATCTACAGGTTTTTATGGGTTTTATACTAATGAATTAAATTGTGTAATTATGTGTAATTAAACTGTAACACTGTATAAGTTTTACACACTTATTTACTTACCTGATGTGGGGGCTTTAAAAGATCGTTTACCGTTTTAACCGGATTGAAGGTGATTAAAGGGACCTCAACAAACACAGTATTCCAATTTGCCATTCCTCCATTCCATAAACCGGGCAGTTCCATTGCCTTTAAAGCCTTTCCATTTTTAGTCTTTTCTGTAATAAAGCCTTGTCTGGGGTTCGTAAATTTAGAAAGATCATATTTTTCCCCAACATAGTTCTTCACTCCACAAACTAAATCAACAGGATTAAAGTGTGTCGCCGTTTTTAAAATACCTCTTTGCTTACTGTTCGACATATCCATTTGGGCAGATTCAATAATTTGTAAAGAAACATTTCCATCCTCATCTTTAATCCAAAAAGGCCCTCCTCCAGGTTCGCCTTCATTTTTTACCATTCCACAAATTCTAATAGGCCTATCCAGTTTTTCTTTTAAATATGCCACCTGATAAACCTCTTTGTATTTATAGAAATCTGGTTTTACAACTACATTTAGTTCTTTCGCAATAAAATCCTTGATCTCATTAATCAACACTTCATCGACACTTTCTTTATCTAAAGCTCTTCTGTATGAAAATGCCGTCTCCTGTATATCAAAGAGCATCCCTGCCAGCATTTTTTTATACGCGGCAATTTCACTGCGTAAGCGAGCTACAACAACATTGTCAATGTTTTTAACAAAAAGGACATCACCCTCCTGTTCGTTCAAATTTTCAATTAATGCTCCATGCCCGGCTGGCCTGAACAACAGTGTATTATCAGATTCCCTGAATGGCTTGTCCTGCATATCAACAGCAATAGTATCAGTGGATTTCTTTTGATACGAAAAGGATATTATAAAAGAAACTCCCGTTTCTTTCTCCACCTTTTTTTCGATTCGATCGAACTCCTTATCAAACTTATTGGCATGATCTTCAGAAATGGTAAAATGCAGGTAGGCCTCACCATTCGATGTTGCATATAAAGCTGCTTCATATAAATGTTCTTCAAAAGCCGTCATGGTTTCGGCTGTATACTTATGAAATGGCAAAAGTCCTTTTGGATACCCTCCATAGTTTAAGCCGTTCTCCAAAAGCATTTCCTTAACGAAATAATATTTTTGAATATCATCCGACAGCAAATTGTAATCAGCATGTTTCATCTTTAAGCTATGCATAACTTCATCGTAAAAAGGAAACTTTTCCATCCCGATAAAGAACGTACTCACCATAGAAGCATTTGTTCTGTTTACATAAGCATTTATCGATTCCTCGTGCGGATGAAATTCCTTGAGAAACTTGAATAACTCCTTAAACATGCGTGTTGCTGCTCCTGAAGCCGGCACAAATTTAAGCAATTTGAACCCCTCTTTTCTCGCCTCAAATGTTGAAATATAATCTTCCTTTTCCTGATTTGTACATCTTCTGATTCCGTTTCCAATTACAGCACTTGAGATCATATTGACAAAAGGAATCCCCTCTTTAAAGGTCTCCAATTGATTTTCTATTTTTTCTAAAGAAATTCCATGATCAGCTATTTGTTTTTCGTCTGATGTACTAAATAATTTCATATTACTTTATGAGTTTATCAATGTGTTGAATGGCGCTTTTAAACCTTTGATCCCTACTGCCTTTTATTATGCGATAGGGTTTATTAAATTTATCAAGTGCGTTCTTAAATCTCAAAAACATAGGGTCTCGCTCCAGAGGTTTATCCCTCAGATCGTCCTGAACCCAGGGCACGTCCACGTAAGTTAGCAAATATAAATCGTAAAAATTTTGAATAGCATACTTTTCTATCTGTTCGTCACAATACTCGTTGTAGTATGCCTCAGAATACACCTTAAGTTCAAGTAAGTTCGTATCGCATATTAAAAGTTCATTTGCCTTTTCTGCTAAACTATTTTCCTGCTCCATTTGCCCGACGGCAATTGGTGGCATATCTTCAGGTTCACATACCTTCATTTCCAAATCCCACTTTCTTTGAAGATATTCACGCATGTATTCAGGAACACACTCAGTATTATAATACGTCGCAAGGCTTCTGGCCAAAGTTGTTTTACCCGTAGATTCGGGCCCTAACAATACTACCTTAATAAGGTTTCCGGACTTTTGTTTAAGTTTTTCTTCCATGCTTTATAACCGTATATGGCTATTATGGTGAATAGAAGATATTGAAAAGAAGTAAAGACCAATCCCTTATACAAATACAATGGAACGGATATCACATCTCCAATAATCCAGTACACCCAGTTTTCTAATTTCTTTTTTGCCATTAACCACATCCCAACAAAAAATATGGCGGTGGTTACCGTATCCACGTAGGCTGTCCAACTATTCCATTTATCAAAATACCAATAAACCAGGAAAACAAAAACAATAGTCCCTACAAATAGCAATAAACTCCATCTCTTCTCCCTTGAAGTAGTTTTGGTTACAGGTACAAAATGGGTCGCATCAACCTTCCTCGTCCAAAAATACCATCCATAAATACTCATACAAAAGTAATAAGCATTTATCATCATATCTCCCAAAAGACTATATACCCACAAAATATAAACGAATATTGCCGTACTGATTATTCCTGTTGGGTAAACTAATATATTTTCTCTTTTAGAATACCATACACTCAAAAAGCCAAACACTACCGCAATGATCTCCAGAAACACTATATGCAGGGGAACCCCATCATATTGAGCAAAAAACCAATCAAAAAAATGGTTCATAATCACTTCGGTCTGATTTTACAATTTTCATATACAACAAGCCCTTTTCAATGAGCTCAAAAACTTCCTTGATTTCATTGGTAAGCACCCCCATCACTTGATCATAATCACCATAAATTTGGGTGCTTAAAGGATTTTCCAAAACCTTAAGACCCGAAGCTCTTAACTTTTTTATAAATTCAATAATTGCTGGTTCAAAGTCATCCTGTAATGGAGTTAAAGTTAGTTCAACCGATATCTGCATAGCTTAAGTATTTATTTCTAAGATTTAATTGCATAGGCGCAGGTAAACCCCTCAAATTCTAAAAATTTTATTTTGTAGCGCTCTATCTGTCCATGATAAAATATCCATCCCACCGTCTGCGCTTCATTTAAGTTAAACGGAATGACTTTAGTGTGCTGTTTAAAACTCATACCATCCGTAGCGAATGCTTTATATAAGCTTTCTTTCACACACCAAACTACCGTAAGCCTTTTAATGTCTTCCCTGTTTAGAAAACCAAACTCATAATCAACGAACTTGTGCGCGATAATGCCAATTTTATCTCGCTGTTTTTCAATATCAATACCAATAATCTTATCACTGATTATGATTGCGGAAAATATAAATGAATGGGTAATTGATATTTCTTTACCATCCTTTAAATGTGGTTTTCCACTACTATTATAATACAAGTCTGACGCCTTATAACCAGCCGCTTTTAACAATTGCCTTACACTTAAAAATCCTCGTTGATGAATCTCAGATTTCATCGAAGCAACTCTGGCTTTACAATTCGATGTAAGCTCAATTCCCTCTTGCAGTTCACTGTAAGACTCTTCTATCTTCCAAATCAGCACTTTAGAGTTCTCCGGGGTTGTTATAGTTTTGTAAAGAGGCATTAAATCTAAAAGTTATTATGTACCTTTGCAGGCACAAATTAATGTATTTAAACACATTTAAAGACGTAAAAATATAAAAGTAATATGAGTACTAAAACAATTCCATACGTACCATACAAAGTAAAAGACATTTCTTTGGCGGATTGGGGTAGAAAAGAGATTGAATTAGCAGAGGCTGAAATGCCAGGATTGATGTCACTCCGTGAAGAATATAAAGACGAGCAACCCCTTAAAGGTGCTCGAATTGCAGGTTGTTTGCACATGACCGTTCAAACTGCTGTTTTAATTGAAACATTGGTAGCTCTTGGTGCTGAAGTAACCTGGAGTTCATGTAATATATTCTCTACACAAGATCATGCTGCTGCTGCAATTGCCGCTGCTGGTATTCCTGTTTATGCATGGAAAGGTATGAACGAAGAAGAATTTGACTGGTGTATAGAACAAACTCTTTTCTTCGGTGAAGAGAGAAAACCGCTAAATATGATCCTTGATGATGGTGGTGATTTAACCAATATGGTTTTAGACCAATATCCGGAATTAGCGAATGCCGTTAAAGGATTGTCAGAAGAAACTACTACTGGAGTTCATCGCTTATATGAACGTATGAAAAATGGCACCTTGCCAATGCCTGCAATTAACATAAATGACTCTGTTACCAAATCTAAATTTGACAACAAATACGGATGTAGAGAAAGTGCAGTTGATGCGATTCGTCGTGCAACCGACATCATGCTGGCAGGTAAAAGAGTGGTGGTTTGCGGATATGGTGATGTAGGAAAAGGAACTGCTGCTTCCTTCAAAGGAACTGGAGCCATCGTAACCGTTACAGAAATTGACCCGATATGTGCCTTACAAGCTGCCATGGATGGTTTCGAAGTTAAACGTCTGGACAATGTCATAAATAAAGCCGACATTGTTATTACCACTACAGGTAATAAGGATATTGTGGTTGGACGTCATTTTGAAAAAATGAAAGACAAAACCATCGTTTGTAATATTGGGCATTTTGATAATGAAATTGATGTTGCCTGGTTAAAGGAAAACCACGGAGAATCATTCGTTAATATCAAGCCACAAGTAGATAAGTACACTATCAATGGTAATGATATCATTCTTTTAGCAGAAGGTCGATTGGTAAACTTAGGTTGTGCAACCGGACATCCAAGCTTTGTGATGAGTAATTCATTTACAAACCAGACTTTGGCTCAAATCGAACTTTGGAAGAATAGTGATAAATATGGTAATGAAGTTTATATGCTACCAAAACATTTAGATGAAAAAGTAGCAAGACTTCATTTAGAAAAAATTGGGGTAGAACTAGAGACCTTAAACGAAGAACAAGCTAAATATATTGGTGTAGAGGTTGAAGGACCCTTTAAACCTGAATACTACAGGTATTAAATTTATCTTATAAATACAAAAGGCTGTCTTTAAATTAAGGCAGCCTTATTTTATTAATATTGTACTATTAAATTCTAAAAACCAGATTTTTTATCCTGCATTTCCAAATACACTTTTTCTACTTTGCTCCTTGCCCACGGTGTTCTTCTAAGGAACTTTAAACTCGATTTAATACTGGGATCATTAGTAAAACAATTTATAGTAACCTTTGTGCCTAAATGCTCCCAACCGTAGTAATCTACCAACTCATTAAGAATCATTTCTAAAGTCTTTCCGTGTAGTGGATTGTTAGTCTGCGTTTCTTTCAATTTCTTAATTCGTATTTTTTATTAACTAAATATAGTTCAATTACCTTTGTAAAATGAAATCCATTAAAATAAATCAATCCTCGATACTTAAAACCTTAGGATTTGAGTCTCTTAATAAGATGCAAAAAGCAACCCAGGTTGCAACTCACAAAAATAATAATGTCATACTTCTTGCTCCTACCGGAAGTGGTAAAACTTTAGCTTATTTACTAAGCGCACTCTCTAAGTTAAAGCAAAAAAATGAGGTTCAAGCCCTTATCATTGCCCCTACAAGAGAATTGGTTTTACAAATTGAGAGTGTTCTCAAGCAAATGAAACTCGATTTAAAGGTAAATTCTTGTTATGGCGGTCATCCTTTTAGTATTGAAAGAAAGAACTTCTCTGTTCCTCCTTCCATACTTGTGGGAACACCGGGAAGAATAAAAGACCATATTGAACGAGCTACTTTTGATACAAGCAGTATTACCCAATTAGTTTTTGATGAATTTGATAAATCGTTAGAATTTGGCTTTACTAACGAATTGAAATTCATCACAAAGCAATTAGATAACGTTCAGCATAAAATCCTTGTTTCGGCAACCAAGACTATTGAATTACCAGACTATCTGGATTTTGACAACCCTTATACCATTGAATTTGAAGAGAAGGAAAAAGCCTCTCTTTCCATTCAAAAAATTATAGTTCCGAAAGATGAAAAACTAGAGGGACTTATCGCAGTTTTGAACAATTTAAAAAAAGGACAAAATGCTATCGTATTCTCAAACCATAGAGATGCTTGTGATCGAATTAGCGAACAACTGGACAATAGAGGTATTATCTATGCACTGTTTCATGGTGGTCTCGAACAAAAACAACGCGAATTTGAATTAACCAAATTTAGAAACGGTAGCGTTCAAATACTTGTCGCAACTGATATCGCCGCTCGAGGTATTGATATTCCTGATTTAGATTATGTAATTCACTATCAAATCCCTTATAAAGAAGACTCTTTTATTCACAGAAACGGAAGAACCGCCAGAATGAAAGCTTCCGGGACAAGTATCCTTATTCTAACTGAAGAAGATTACGTACCTGAATATCTAGGTGAAGATCCTTCTTTATTTGATTTAAAAGAAAATGTACGCATTGGAAAACCCGATTACATTACATTACATATAAATAAGGGCAAAAAAGATAAGATAAGTAAGTTTGACCTGGTAGGCTACTTCCTTCAGTTTGATTTTATGAAAAAAGACGATCTCGGACTCATGGAAGTTAATGATTTTGACTCTTTCATAGCTATTAAAAGGGAAAAAGCCAATTTGACTATAAAGGCTTCTCAAGGAAAAAAATTAAAGAAAAAATCACCAAAAATATCTATTGCGTAATACCGTAAAATAAAAAACTCCTGTATGTTATCACACAGGAGTTTTTTACTTGGAATAATATACTTCTCTTAATACTCAGCCACCATACCTTCTCCATAATGCTGAGAAACTGCTTTGTTAATCATTACTAACCCCTCTTCCTGAGATGTGTTAGCGTCTAATTGTACTTTTTCTCCGTTCGGTAAATACACGTAATAGAACCCTTGCTCAAAAGAAGACAACTTGATCATTTCACCACTAGGCTTAATAGCGTTCCAAGACTTTTCATCCGGCTTGTAGAACAACTCTAACTTTTCTCCTTTTTTCGGACCATCTACAACCTTGATAAACATTCTGTTTTTCATTGCTGTCATTTCAATGGTATTCCCATCCTTTTCTACAATCTGAGTTTCAACCTCACCATCATTCATCGCGATTGGATTAGATCCTGACCAAAATTCAATCACGTTAAAGATGATGGCATCACCAAGGAAAAACAATCCATATACAGGTATTATGTTTAATCCCCAAAAAATAAGGTTATTAAGAAACTTATTCTCACTCACCCCCTGGTTCCAGTCCTTTAAATTATTAAAAGCACTAAAAGAACCTAAACAACTTGTACAAAGTAACGACAGTGATAGCACTGAACATAAAGCTAATTTTTTCATATCTGATGATTTAAATAATGGTTATACGGTATTAAATATATGAAAAATTTTACATACTATTACAGACTATTGTGCTTTAAAAAAAGTAACCAACTTTTTTTACTGTCTAGAAATTAGAAGATTAAGAAAATAAAGCATCTCCCAGGACAGAGAGATGCTTTTCGAAAGATTATACCGGAGGTCCGCCACCTATTCCAATTGTAATTTATCGTAATTATAAAAGTAAAAAGTACCATCATCATTCATGGCAACAAACAAGCCTTTGGAAAAAACCTTATTCAAAGGATATGTCACCACGTCACAACCATCGGTCTCTGTAGTGCTCAAATTAATAGCTTTAACGAACCTGTTCTCCTTTCTTGAAAAAATATTGAATTGCCCCTTCTGTTGATCAGAAACGATTATATATCCGCCCCCATCCTCATGCTTAGCTATGGCAATGCCCTCAATATCATCTTTGAAATATTCCCCGCCAAATGAAGCCAATTCTGTAGTACCCATTTCCGGATCAGCATGGTACTTGCGAATAGCAACCCCCTCATCAGAATAATACACATAGCCGTTTTCATCATCTACCGCTATAGCTTCTATCTCCTTAACCCCGCTAAAATCTCCAAATTTTCGCTCCAACTTAGCATGAACACCCAAACTATCCGCATAAAGAAGATATTGATATAGATAATTCTCCTTAGGCCCATTCTTCCTGCTTACGATAGCATATGTTAATCCATTTTCAGGATTTTTATACAGGCTAATCCCCATTGGTCGTCGAAATTCAGGATTTTCCTCATCTTCAAAAACCGGATAGCCGCCTCGGTCTAAAGGTTTCATATTGGGAACAGAAAACAATCTTAACATACCTCGCTCCCGCTCTGTAAAAGCAATGATGTCAACCATTGATGAGTCATTAACTCTAAAGTTATAAGCAACATCAACATTATTTGGATATCGAATACCCCTGATTACCATATCCTCAATCACCTTCCCCTCCAAATCAAAAGCATAAATGGCTCCATCCGTGTCTTTATCGGTACCAAAGACAACACTTTCTGAAGGGTTCGCCGGATTAATCCATATAGCAGGATCATCCGTATCATAATTTACTTTTTCCGTTATAACGTCCGGGGCTACAGGTGGTAATTTTTCCTCACATCCAACTACCACTAAAATACCCAACAGACCAATTATGCTTGTTATTCTTTTAATCATTATTGTAAGTCGTATTTAAAATAAGTCGTATTTCAACCCTAAGTTAATTCTACTTCTGTAATATTCCATTTGCATTGTTCTATTTCGAACGCCTTGGTAATATCTTAACGGTTGATTGGTTATATTCGTAATATCCGCATACACTCTTAAATTCTTATTAATAGCATAAGCAGCATTAAAATCAAGGAAAAACTGATCGTCGTAATAACGATCCTCAAAACCATTCCCCCCTAATTCATCCAGATATGCATCCGAGTAGTTAGCAGAAAGTCGTGCCGTAAAGCGTTTCCCTGAATATGACAAAGATCCGTTAAACATGTTTGGAGTAGCTCCCGGCAATTCCAAATCTCCACGTTCATCTCCATCCTCATTTCTTATACCATTAGCATTAGAGTTCAAATAGGTATAATTTAAATAAACTCCAAAATTCTTAGCAAAACCCGGCAAGAAATCCAACTGGCGCTGTAAAGAGACTTCCGCTCCATATACATAAGCATTATCACCATTCAATGGGGTAAAAACATCAAACCCGGTTGCTGCATCCTCATAGGTGAAAGTATAGATAAACTGATCTATATCCTTATAAAACACCCCTCCGGATAAAATACCAACATTCTGAAAATAATACTCAGCCATAAAATCAAAATTCATGGAGGTTGTTGGATCTAAATCTGCATTTCCAACTATAATCTCCTCATCTTCCTGGTTAATCTCACTTGAAGGTACCAAGTCTTCATAGTTCGGTCTTGCAAGTGTATTTGTCCAGGCTAAACGCAATATGGTTTTCTCGTTTAAATTATATTTAAAATGAAGTCCGGGCATTATGTTTTGATATGAACTCTCCCCTTTTACTTCCATAGAACCTTCAAAATCCCCATCGTCATTCAATGTCAATTCGTTACCAACACTTTCAACCTTAGTATTTTCTAACCTTACTCCGGCAAGTAAACTTAATTTATTCGTTAGTTTCTGATCCACCATTATATACCCGGCATAAACTGTCTCATCAACATTATAATTCGCGGTCAAATACTCATCAGGCACATCCTCCCTTTCAAAACTACTTGAGTTATTTAAATTTAAATTCCCCAAATACTCCGAAGAAGCAAATATTCCTACCTGGTATTTATCCCCTGCAGTAAAATCAGTATCTGAGTAATCCTGAGTACGTACGTCGGCCAAAGTTTGAAGCCCGCTTAAAGGTTCATACTCATAAAAATTATTGTCTCGCTCTTTTTTCTTGTAACGGCTTTTCACTCCAAATTTGATATTCCCATCCCCATTATTAAACAAATCGGCCGGAAGGGTAAAATTTGCAAAAAAATTAAAGTCCTTTTCATCAGTATATTGATGTTCTTCCGTCAGCTCGCCAAATTCAAAATTATTTAATGCAAGGTCGGCATCATCAACAGGACTGTAATAAGGCTCTCTGCTGTTGATTTCATTATTAATACTATACTCACCTTCGTATTCCAGATAACGCTCGTCAGGACGCTCTTCTGACGCTTTTGCGTAGGAGGTAAGCCAATCTACCTGAAGACTTCCAAACAAATGCTCTCCTCCCAAACTGTAATTTTGCATTCTTTGATCTTCAAGCCTTCTGTTTTTAGATCGCTTATTATCTATACCTCCTTTCGTTTGTCGTTTTGATTCCACAGGAAAACGAACCAGATTCCCATTATTTATTATAAAGTCCCCTTGCGATATATCATCTCCATCCAAAATCTCACTTTCCTGGCGATATCTGTTCTCACGGTCATCCCTCCAATTGTACATTGTTTTAAGAAACACATAATTATTATCATCAAACTCATAATCAACATTAGCAGCAAAACTTCGCCTGATACGTTGAACCAAATATTTTCTGATTTCAAAAACATTGGCATATGGATTCACTTCCATCTCCGCTAGAATATCCTCTCCATCTGCATCCTGATTACCGGTATTATACTCGAATTCATCAGTCCATTCTGCCTCGACATTATCCGAACCAAAATCATTATCATTCATGGAGGCAGAAATCATCCAACCAAACTTTTTATTTGCTGAACGATCCCCCAATATGAAAGACCCGTTGTAAATGGCTTTATCCGAAATAGTATTGACTCCTGAACCGGCAGTAACAGAAAGTCTGAAATCCTGCGGTGTAGAACGTGTAACAAGATTGACCGATCCCCCTAAAGCATCAGCATCCATATCTGGTGTTACAGCCTTATTTACCTCGATGGTTTGAATCATATCCGATGGAATTAAGTCCATTTGCACATTTCTGTTATCTCCCTCGGCAGAAGGAATTCTGCTTCCGTTAAGCGTAACTGAATTCAACTGGGGAGCCAATCCTCGTATAATAATATTTCTTGCTTCCCCCTGATCCACCTGCATGGTGATCCCAGGTATACGCTTTAATGCATCACCCACATTCGCATCAGGGAATTTACCGATTTGCTCCGTAGAGACCACATTGGTAATATTAGGATTGTTTTTTTGCGTATTTAAAGCCCTTGCCTGACCTCCTAAAAAATTACCCACAACTTCCACATCATCTAATACTACATCCGATGGGGATAGTTCAACCACTATAGAAGTTGTCTGCTTTGAATCCACCTTCACTTCAACTGACTTATCTGAAAATCCTAAATATTTAATAAGTATAGTGTGTGAACCTTCTGGCACGTTGACGATAGTGAATTTACCATTTTGATTAGATACAGTTCCCTTTTTTAAGGAAGTAATTTCAATTGAGGCACCCGGAACATAAATTCCATAATTATCTACAATAACTCCTTGTACAGCACCCTCCTGAGCAATAATATGACTCGTAAAGAGGCCTAAAATAAACGTAACAATTAACAGTCTTTTAGCGTTGATTAATTTCATTGTTTTTATGGTTTGGTTTTCATTTCAAAACTATGATTTACAACACCTTTGGATTTAAATATCAGGATAACAAAATGTAAAGATCACTACATTATACCCTTAACTAAAAAGCAACATTTAAGGTTCCGAAACATCTCCTTAACTTTCGATTTACAAAAGGCAGGGAATGCTTATAAATCCAGCATAAAATTTTGAAGATTACTCCCTTTTTCCAAAAGAAGTTTTTTCCTTAAGCGATAACGTGCAATTCGAATACTATCAGGAGTAATTCTTAAAACAGATGCTATTTCTTTTGACGTAAGGCTAAGTCTCAACAACATACATAACCTCATTTCCGCTGTACTTAAGTTCCCCGAAGTTACTTTATGGATCTTCTTAAAAAAATCAGGGTGAATTTGTTCGAAATATTTAATAAAATCTACCCAACCCTGTTCATCCTCAATATCAGCCTTTATCTCAGCTATTAATCCTTCAAGTTTAGGCTTTATAAACATTCGTTCTCTGTCTTTTAGCTTTATCAAGGTGCTTGAAACATCCGATAAAACTTTATTCTTATGCGCAAGGTGCAAACTGTATTTGGAAAGCGAAGAAGTCTTTATTTGTATCTCTCGCTGAAGACTTTCCTCTTCGGCTATCTTCTTATCCAGATCAGCCTTCAATAATTGCTGCTTATATTGCTCTATTTTGAACCGTTGATCTTTCTTTTTCCGATAATTAAAAAAGACAATTGCGAATATGATTATCACTAAAAAGATCACAAATACCACTGTTCTCTGATTGGCTCTGTTTAACTCATTTTGCTTGGTTAGCAAAGCAATCTTAGCCTCTCTTTCTTTCACCCCATACACAATTTGCAGCGTATTCATTTGTTGTATCCTCCTCAACTTCTGCTCCTCCTTATATTTATAAATAGATGCATTTAAATAGTCGAATGCCTTTAGATGATCTCCGGTAAGTTTAGAGGTTTTAGAAAGGTCCTTTAAAGCACTAGATAACTGATGAACATTATTCGTTCGTTCAGCTTCATATTTGGCTTTATTGGTGTAGAAAAACGCCTTTTCAAAATCACCCTTCTTCCTGTTTACATCACCCAGGTTGTTGAGAATACTAATTTTTCTGTCATCATTCACGCGATAAAAATATTCATACGCGCTTTTAAAATAGGTATAAGCCTTATCGTATTGCTGAAGATCTTCATATATACTCCCTATATTCTCATACACCACAGCAAGCCCTTCATAATCACCCAAAGCACTAAACAATCGTAAACTTTTATTTTGACATTTTAAGCCCTGGTCATATTCACCTTCCTTTTCATAAACCGCTCCCAAAGATGCATATGCTACAGCCTCCCCTTTTTGAAAGTCAATAGTTCTCGATAAACGCAAACTCTTTTGCAAATAACTTTTGGCAATGGCATATTGATCTGCCTCCAAATTAATACTCCCCAAATTATTGAGAATGATCACATGAGTGGAATCTGATACTTTTGAATGAAAAAGTAATGCTTCATTATAATGATGAACCGCTTCATTTGTCACTCCCAGATCACGATAAAAATCTGCCAGTAAAATATGATTATAAATAATGTTTGAAGTGTCTTGTTTTCGAATCGCATCCTTCAGGCGATTTTTAAACCCGAGAAAAGAAGTGCCAACTGGATTCAATTTATTTTTTTCAGGTAGATCCTGACTGTAATGCATCTGAAGGCCAAACATCAAAAGCATCAAAAAAACTATACGCTCCTTAATCATCTGCAAACAAGCTTGATTCAATTAAACCAATCAATATAGTACCACACTATATCCAAGGTGTTAAGCAGCGGTTATAAAAAAGTAATAAAACAGCAAACAAAAAACCCTTACTGAAATTCAGTAAGGGCTCTGTAAGTTTGAAAAATAAATCAATTCTTATGCCTCGAAAGGTTCAATTGAAACGTATGACTTATTGTTTCTTTTCTTTTCAAATTTTACAATACCGTCTGTAGCAGCATGTAATGTGTGGTCTTTCCCCATGTAAACATTCTTACCTGGGTTGTGAGCAGTACCACGCTGACGAACAATAATGTTTCCAGCTATAGCAGCTTGCCCTCCAAAAATCTTAACACCTAAGCGTTTCGATTCTGACTCTCTACCGTTCTTAGAACTACCTACACCTTTTTTATGTGCCATTTCTTTAAGATTTTAAGGTTTTAAAATTAACTTAAAGCAGCTATTAGTTCAGCTTTCTTCATAGAAGAATAGCCTTCAATACCTTTACTTTTTGCCATTTCTTTTAATTCAACTACAGTCTTTTTGCTTAAATCTTCAGACTCGTTAGCTGATTTAGCTTCTTTCTTTGGAGCTTCTTTTTTAGCTGCTGCTTTTTTCGTTGAACCAGAAGCCACAATGTTTTCAATTACGATTTCAGTAAGAGCTTGTCTGTGACCATTTTTCACTCTGTAACCTTTACGTCTTTTCTTTTTGAAAACTATCACCTTATCTCCTTTAAGGTGCTTAACGACTTTTGCCTCTACTGCGGCTCCGTCTATAGCCGGGGCGCCAATTGTAACGTTACCGTTGTCATCTAAAAGAAGTACATTGTCAAAAGAAACTTTTGAACCTTCCTCAGATCCTAAACGGTGAACGAATACTTTTTGGTCTTTCGCAACTTTAAATTGCTGCCCTGCTATCTCTACAATTGCATACATAGCGATTCGTTTAAAATTTATTTTTTACACAAAATGAGTGCAAATATACCGCTAAATATCTAAACAACAAATGTTTTTATGTGTTTTGAGGGGATTTTTTTGTGTTCCAACTTGGTTTGAATTTCTGCATGAAAGCCAGAGTCAATACAACCGTAGAGGCAAAACCCTCAACGATTAAAACAAAAACTAAAATACCCGGACCCTGATAGTATTCCTCAATCCAACCCTTCATAATAGCTTTTGGGAACTCAGGGTCAATATGAAACATATACAAAGCCATGAAGCCAACAAAAAGAAGTGTGGCAATAAATCCGGTGAATATTCCTGTGCGAAATCCTGAATAATAATTAAACTTTTCACCTTCTGTGAGACGTCTGAATCGTATCGCTGCATATATTCCATAGGCCACGATGACACCATTCAATACTCTCAACCATGGATTTTCATGTAATCCAAAAAGACGAACAATTAAAAAATATGCTATCAAAACAATCGCTATTATAGCACCATACCTGAAATTTATTTTAAATGATCCCATTTTTTTCATAACTTTTTGATTTTCACCATTAATTTACGAAAAATTATTAAGCTATTAGTTTAAACTTTTGTTATAAGAGCTGATTTATTTCTACCTGCATTATACAAAAACTATATTTGTTGTAAGAAAAAACTTTTGTAACATTAATGTGCTTAAGAACACTAATTAACATACACATTAATCAAATCATCTATAGTAATGAAGAGAACAATTTTAGCGGTAACTTCTTTATTTTTTACTGTAACAAACGGTATAGCCCAGGAAGTTGCTTTTGAAGAGTACGACCTCGAAAACGGTCTACATGTAATTTTACATCAGGACAATAGCGCTCCGGTAGTCACGACTTCCGTTATGTACCATGTAGGTTCAAAAGACGAAAACCCTGAAAGAACAGGATTCGCGCACTTCTTTGAACATTTATTATTCGAAGGAACCAAAAACATTGAACGTGGCGAATGGTTTAATATCGTTAGTTCAAACGGAGGCAGCAATAATGCAAACACTACTACAGACAGAACCTATTATTACGAAACCTTCCCTTCAAACAACCTGAAATTAGGCCTTTGGATGGAATCTGAACGAATGCTACACCCTGTTATTAACCAAATTGGTGTCGACACTCAAAACGAAGTCGTAAAAGAGGAAAAAAGACAACGCGTTGATAATTCCCCTTACGGAGGACTTATTTATGGTACCGCAGTACAACCACACTTATTCAAAAACCACCCATATCGTTGGTCAGTAATAGGTTCTATGGAACATTTAGATGCCGCCAGCCTTGATGAGTTTATTGCCTTTAACAACAAATACTATGTGCCTAACAACGCTGTTCTGGTAGTAGCCGGAGACATTGATATCGATGAAACCAAGCAACTCATTAAAGATTATTTTGGTGCGGTCCCAAAAGGAGAGCCAATCATCAGGAATTTCCCTAAAGAGCAGCCTATTACTCAAGAAATTAAAGTCACCGAATACGACTCGAATATCCAGATTCCCGCTTTAGCACTATGCTATCGAACTCCTGCCATGACAGAAAAAGATGCATACGTTCTAAATATGATATCAACCTATTTAAGCGATGGTAAAACCTCTAAGCTGTATAAAAAAATGGTAGACGAAAATAAATCTGCCCTACAGGTATTCGCCTTCAACAGAGCACAAGAAGATTATAGCATGTATAACATCTTTGCACTTCCATTAGGCGACAAACCATTGAGCCTTTTAGAAACTGAAATTGATGAAGAAATCACCAAACTTCAAACAGAACTAATCTCACAAAAGGATTATCAAAAGCTTCAAAATAAATTAGAAAATGATTTTGTTAACTCCAATTCGAGCATTCAGGGAATCGCAAATTCTTTAGCGCGAAACTATATGTTATACGACGACACGAACCTGATCAATACAGAAATCGAAATCTACAGATCAATTACCAGAGAAGACATCAGAAATGTCGCCAAAAAATACCTTAACAAGAACCAACGCCTGAAGTTAGAGTATTTACCTGAATCTGCTAAATAACACCATCAAACAAAAAACAATGAAAATAAAAATAGTATCCATTATAGCTTTTCTATTCTGTGCTCTATTAACACAAGCGCAAATCGATAGATCGAAACAACCTGAACCCGGGCCAACCCCAAAAATTAATTTAGGACAGCCGGAAACTTTTCAACTGAACAATGGCTTAACTGTTATGATCGTTGAAAACCATAAACTCCCTAGAGTATCTGTGAGTCTAAGTATCGACAATGCACCTATCTATGAAGGCAACAAAGCAGGTGTTTCAAGTCTAACCGGCTCCGTTTTAGGAAGTGGAACAAAAAACATGAGCAAAGATGCCTTTAACGAACGAATCGATTATCTCGGTGCCAGTATTAATTATGGATCAAATGGAGCGTCGGCAAGCTGTCTTTCCAAATATTTCGAGGAGATTCTGGGACTAATGGCTGACGGAGCATTGAATCCTGTATTCCCACAAGAAGAGTTCGAAAAACAAAGAGAACAACTTCTTACAGGGTTAAAATCACAGGAAAAAGATGTTGCTGCCATTTCAAACAGAGTTAAAAATGCCCTGGCTTATGGTAAAGAACATCCTTATGGAGAATTCATTACGGAAGAAACCGTAAATAATGTCACTCTTAATGATATTAAAAATTTTTACAGTCAGTATTTTGCTCCCGAAAAAGCCTACCTGGTTATTGTTGGAGATGTTGATAGTAAGCAAACTAAAAAATTAGTAAAAAAGAACTTCTCAATATGGAATAAGGCCAAGGCACCACAAGTGTCCTACTCCGCTCCTAACAATCTACAATACACGCAGATTAATTTTGTCGACATGCCTAATGCCGTACAATCAGAAATCAAAGTGGTTAATAATATAGATTTAAAAATGTCGGACCCTGACTATTTTAACACCTTAATGGCCAATCATATCCTGGGGGGAAGTTTTGGAAGCTACCTTAACATGAACCTTAGAGAAGAACACGGTTTCACTTATGGAGCAAGATCATCGGTTAACACGGATAAGTATGGAGCCGGTTTATTCCAGGCCTCAGCAAAGGTAAGAAATGCGGTGACAGACAGCTCTGTGGTCGAATTCATGAAAGAGATCAATCGTATCAGAACTGAAGACGTAAAAGAAGAAACACTTCAAAACGCCAAAGCTAAATACCTTGGAAATTTTGTAATGGCGCTAGAAAACCCAAGTACGGTAGCCCGCTATGCATTAAATATTAAAACTCAAAATCTTCCTGAAGATTTCTACGAAACATATCTTCAAAAAATTAATGCTGTTACCGTGGCAGACGTTAAAAACGCAGCCAACAAATACTTCTTGTATGACAATGCCAGAATTGTTATCGTAGGAAAAGGCAGTGATGTTATCGATGGACTTGAAAACACAAAATTGAATGGCAAATCGACAGTGATCAAATACTATGACAAGTTCGCTAAGGAGGTAGAAAAGCCGGAATTTAAAAAAACGGTTCCGGAAGGACTAACCGCTAACAATGTCGTAGAAAAATATCTTAAGGCTATCGGAGGCGTTGATAAACTCAAAATGGTAAAATCCATATATAAAACTGCCGAAGCTGAAATGCAGGGTATGTCAATAAACATGGAAGTTAAAACAACTCCAAACAATCAAATGGCTGTAGACATCAAGATGATGGGGAATTCACTAAATAAGCAAGTTGTAAACGGAGATAAAGGATATACGGTAGTTCAGGGACAAAGAAAAGAAATGTCAGAAGAAGATCTGAAATCATCTAAATTAACCGCTACCACCTTCCCTGAATTAAAATACATAAACAATAGTGATATATCACTTAACGGTATTGAAAATGTAGATGGGCAAGATGCTTACGCATTAAAAGTCTCTGATAAGCTAACGAGCTTCTACAGTATTGAAAGCGGATTAAAGGTTAAGGATCTAATTTCTACCAAACAAAACGGACAAGATTTTTCATCATCCATTTATTACAACAACTACAAAGAAGTTGATGGTATTAAATTCCCTTATACAATGTCCCAAACTTTTGGACCACAAAAAATGGACTTTGAAGTAAAAGAAATAAAAATCAACGAAGGCGTTTCTGATGCCGATTTTAATTAATGATTTATTCTTATTAACAAATCGAAAGGGAGCGCAATAAGCTCCCTTTTTTAATACGTTCAAAATATCAGAATCTATCTACCTATCTAAATAGCTACAGAAAAAGTTAACGCAGCAAAGGGCTTCTTCATACATAATTCTCCGTCATATCATTTCTTTCGATTATTTGCCAAATACACTCCAACCAAAATAATACACCCCCCCATCAACTGCAGAAAACTAAAACTCTCACCATCCAGCACGCCCCATAATATAGCCAATAAAGGCATTGTATAAGTAACCGAAGAAGCAAATACAGGACTTGCTATTTGTATCAATTTATTGAAAAGAACTTTCGCAAATGCAGTTCCAAACAAAGAAAGTATTGTAACGTACAACACAGAAAGTTGCATCTCTTTTGATGCCATGACAGTTTCAAAAAAACCTGTCGCCCATAAAATGATGAATGCTGGTAAAACAATAAAAACAAAGTTACCCGTCGTAACCGCTAAAGCACTGATATCAGTAAGATGCTTTTTTATAATATTTACATTTAATGCATAACCTAATGTAGATAATATAATTAAAATACTGTACCAGTAATTTTGATCCGGATTGAATTCTGCTCCTTTCAAAATTAATATCAAAGTTCCGACAAAACCAATTACAACACCATAGGCTTGTTTTCGTGAAGTCGTAATTCCAAAAAAGAGTGTTCCAGCCAACAAGGTGTTTAACGGGGTAAGTGAATTCAACACAGAAGCTACACCACTATCCACTTGAGTCTGGGCCATTGCAAAGAAGAAAGGAGGAAAAAAAGAACTCAAAAATCCAGACAAAGCAATCCATTTCCAATGCTGCTTTTTAATTTCACCCATTCTTTTGAAACCAACGGAAAACAAAAAGAAAGCCGTGAATACAATTCTTAAAGCACCTACCTGAATAGCCGACAAACCCACTAGTCCTTTCTTAATAAGAATAAAAGAGCTTCCCCAAATTAAGGTGAGCACTAAAAGGTACATCCATTTTTTACCTTGTACACCCATACTTAAAAGTTAAGGCGCAAAATTCGCATTAAAATCACAGTTATCCATACACCTAATTACTATTTTTGTAATTGCTCAATAAGTTTTACTTATAAGCGTTTTTTCAAGGAATTAATTATTTAATAAACAACTCATTAAAAAGCACAACTATGAAAACAATTAAAACGGCATTCAGTTTATTTGCATTACTCCTCATGATTTCTTGTGGAAATGACAACTCAAAACAAGAGGTTTTTGATTCTCTCAAAAAAGAAGTGCTTAAAGTTCATGATGAAGTGATGCCAAAAATGGGTAAAATTAATACCCTTATCACAGAATTAGACAGTAAAATTGACACGACCGAAATGGGAAAAAGTTATGAGAAAGCAAAGCAAGAACTTGAAGAATCTCATGACATGATGATGTCGTGGATGAAAAATTTTGGTGATCAGTTTGGCGGTACTATTGCTAAAGATAGTCTCGATAAAAAAATTCAATTACTTGAACAAGAAGACATTAAAGTTAATGATCTGAAAGAAAAAATTAATTCAAGCATAAAGAACGCCGAAGACCTTCTTGGTAATCAATAAAAAAAAGGCTACACTAGAGTAGCCTTTTTTATTTCTTCCACTTGATGGATTCCATCATTTTCCGAATGTCATTTTCTAAATAATCTGCTGCGGGTAAAACTGAATCATAATTAGGCTTCGCATGAAAATAAAGCGAACCTGTTATAAAATGATTGATACTATCCGTAATATAAAATTGTGATTGCGAAGCCGCATTACCACTAATTTTAAAGAACATCCCATAAACGCCATCCTCTTCATTCACAAAAGTCTTAGGAGCTATTGCATCCGCTTTTACTACGTGTTCATAGGTTAACTTCTCAGCATCTTTCAATAACTTCTCAATGTCATTGTTAACGCTTTTGTAAGTAAGAAACACAGTAGCCTTCATAGAATCATAGTTAACATCATAAACACATTGACCCTTCGGAACCAACGAAGCTATGCCATTAAGCTGCATACTAAACGGACAATCATCCGAATGAAAATCAACATAATGAGGTTGAGGATACTCCAATCTTAATACAGCCTGAGGCTTTGGAAGCGTATCTTCTTTACAAGCGATAACATTCAACAATAAAAATATAATTAAAAGACCTCTGATCTCTCTCATCAGGTAATAGTTAGTTTGATTTGCTTGATACGTTTCTTATCCAATGCCTCTACAACAAACGTATAGTTCTCATAATTTATGCGCTCTCCTTTTTTAGGAAAACTACCGGCAATCTCCAAAATAAACCCAGCTATCGTTTCAGACTCTCCCTTATTCTCTTCAAATATAGATTCATTTTCAAGCTGAATAACCCGATAGAAATCTTTCAGGGTCGTCTTTCCTTCAAAAACAAAATTCTTATCATCAAGTTTCGAATAAATCAGATCCTCATCATCAAACTCATCAGAAATATCTCCGACAATTTCTTCAATAATATCTTCCAAAGTAATTAGCCCGGAGGTCCCTCCATATTCATCAACTACAACTGCAAGATGACTTTTCATCTCCTGAAATTCCAATAATAAATCATCCAGCTTTTTATTTTCCGGAACAAAATACGCTTCACGCTTTAAAGAAACCCAATTAAAAGATTTTTTATCTATATGAGGCAATAAATCTTTAACATACAGAACACCGGTAATATTATCCATATGATCATTATATACCGGAATTCTTGAATATCCATTTTTAACGATCTCTTTAAACACTTCCGAAAATTTAGTATCCTCACTGAGCGCAAACACATCAATCCTGGGTGTCATAACCTGCCTGGTTTCTGTATTTCCAAAAGTAACGATACCTTGAAGGATTTTTTGCTCCTCTGAGGTGGTATCACCTTCTGAGGTCAACTCTAATGCCTGGGATAGCTGATCTACACTAATATTAGATTTCTGTTTACCCCATTTCTCCTGAAAGTAATTGTTTGCATTACGCATCGGTACACTTACAGGCGAAAGTATCTTACTTAAAACATTCAGAGAAGGCGCCATGAAACGCGCAAACCGCAATTGATTTTTAGTCACATATATTTTAGGCAAAATTTCTCCAAACATCAATATCAGGAAAGCCGCTACAATTACTTCAACAACAAACTTCACTTCAATAAATCCTAATGAATATGAAGATAAAGTGCCAAAGAAATAATTTGCGGTTGCACTGAATAGGAGCACAAAAGAAATATTGATCAGATTATTAAATACCAGAATCGTGTTGAAAAGCTTTTTGGGAGTTTCTAATAGCTTCAATACCAATTTATCTTTACTGTTTTTACCATTATCATCATCGAGATCGTTCTCATTAATAGTAAAAAAAGCTACCTCTGCACCCGATATAAGTGCAGAACACGCTAACAATAGAGCTAAAACTATGACCTTGGTGGTTGCTACAGTATCTACAACCATTAAAATTGATAAAAAACTCGAGGGCTCAGGATCCAAATGTGTACAGTTTAGTTAAACAATTAAAATGGCAAGTCGTCGTCTGGTTCTGGTTCTTGAGCAACCGGATTAGACTGAGGTTTGTGATCTTGCCTTTGTTGCGGTTGAGATGCAGATGATTGCTGCATTCCTCCTTCTTCTTTCTTGGCAGATAAAAATGTGAAATCAGTTACTTGTATCTCCGTTGTATAACGGGTTTGTCCATCTTCACCCTGCCATTGACGGTTCTTAATTCTTCCTTCAACATAAATTTTATCCCCTTTGGTAAGGTATTTTTCGCAGATTTCAGCTGCCTTATTTCTTACCACTATATTATGCCACTCGGTAGAGGTTACACGCTCACCGGTTTGCCTGTTAGTATATGATTCGTTTGTTGCTAACGGAAAACGACCTATACAATTTCCTCCATCGAAATAAGTCATTTTAACCTCATCTCCCAAATGTCCAATCAACATTACTTTGTTCAGTGTTCCGCTCATAGTTACTTTTGTGTTAAACTCAAAATTATTAAAAAATTACCACAACTAAAAACTATATTCCTTCACAAAGTTGGCAATTAAAACCGGCATTGGATATTCTTCTAATTCGTGATAGGAAATTCCATTTTCAATTGAAGACTGCAAATGTACAACCCAAAATTTAGTATATATATGTTGATGCGATAATTTATGCGTAATGGTTTCTCTATTATACAAGCTCAGTTCAAAATCCCGCCCCTGCAAACGCTCTTTAAACAATGGATGATTTTCAATTTCTTCAATACTAAGCTCTCCGTCACTCTCTATTAAAGGAAATTCATATAGATTTTGCCAAATACCTTTCCCCTTTCTTTGTTGAATTAGGGTCTCTCCTCCTGATTGAAATATCAAATAATTAAAAAACCGATCCTTAACTTTTGTTTTTTTTAGCTTAACCGGGAGCGAACTGATCAAGTCTTTTTCCAGAGCTACGCACCCGTCATTCAATGGACAATCACCGCAGCTTGGCGATTGCGGTTTGCACTGCAAGGCCCCAAACTCCATAACACCCTGATTGTATTCTGCAGGCCTGGATCTGTCGATTAGTTCGACAGCAAGACTCTTGAAATACTTAATTCCAGTCGTACTATTGATAGGAGTTTCTACACCAAAGTATCGAGATAGCACCCTGTAAACATTACCATCAACTACAGGTTCAGGTCTGTCAAAGCAAAATGAAGCAATCGCACTAGCCGTATAATCACCAACCCCTTTTAATTTCTTTAATTCCTTATATGTATCCGGAAATTTTCCATTTAAATCTCGAGCCACATATTTTGCAGTGGCATGAAGGTTTCTCGCTCGGGAATAATACCCCAAACCTTGCCACATTTTAAGAACTTCCTCCTCCGAAGCATCAGCAAGCTGGGATACAGTAGGATAGTGTTTTATAAACTTTTGATAATATGGCAAACCTTGCTCCACACGGGTTTGCTGTAACATAATCTCTGACAACCAAATACGGTACGGATCCCTTGTTTTACGCCACGGAAGCACCCTCATATTCTCCTTGTACCAACCTATAATCTTACTCGAAAACATCCACTTTTTTTATAACATCGTCAAAAATACTAAGTTATATGGTTAATTTTAACTTAATTGAGTTTCTTTAATTGGTTAATTAATTCATATATTTGCATCCCCAAAAATTATAATAGTCTTAAAAACAGAATAATAAAATGACGAAAGCAGATCTAGTAGCCAAAATTTCAGAAAAACTTGGCATGGAAAAGGGAGATGTACAGGCAACTGTAGAAACTTTTATGGAAGAAGTAAAGAACTCCTTAGAGAATGGAGATAATGTTTACTTAAGAGGTTTTGGTAGTTTTATAATTAAAACAAGAGCTGAAAAAACCGGGAGAAACATCTCTAAAAACACAACCATCAAGATTCCTGCACACAACATTCCTGCTTTTAAACCAGCTAAAGTATTTGTAGAGGGCGTTAAAGCGAACGTAGACGTAAAATAATTTATTAACTATAAAATTTATACCCTATGCCAAGCGGTAAAAAAAGAAAAAGACATAAGGTGGCTACGCACAAGCGTAAGAAAAGAGCAAGAGCTAACCGCCACAAAAAGAAAAAGTAGTTCTTCAACTACTTTTTCTTTTTAAAACAGTTTGTTCATTGAAATAGAAATTTCATAGATTTCCTATGGGGTTTCGCCGGGTTTAATCCTGTTTCATAACAGGAACCTGTGTAATAAAATATTTTGTTTAATCCATCTTCCCAATTATGGGTCGATACAAACCAATTCAGAGTGAATAAAGAATTAATTGTTCGATCTGGTTCCTCTGACGTTGATTTTGCCTTATTAAAGGATGGAAAACTGATAGAATTACACAAAGAAGAAAACAGTTCTGATTTTGCAGTAGGCGATATTATGCTTGCCAAAGTCAGAAAACCAGTTCCGGGTTTAAATGCTGCATTTGTAAATGTAGGATACGAAAAAGATGCTTTTTTGCACTATCACGATCTCGGACCTCAACTCTCTTCTTTGTTAAAGTTTATCAAACGTGTAAGCACAGGTAAATTAAAAGATTTCTCTTTAAAAGATTTCCCATTTGAAGAAGACATAGACAAAGATGGCGTTATTAATGATGTTATTAAAGCCAATCAATCTATTCTCGTTCAAATTGTAAAAGAGCCTATCTCAACCAAAGGTCCAAGAATTAGTTCCGAACTTTCAATAGCCGGAAGATACTTGGTGTTGGTGCCTTTTTCGAATCGAATTTCTGTTTCTCAGAAAATTGAAGACAAAGATGAAAAAGATAGACTTAAAAGGCTCGTACAAAGCATTAAACCTAAAGGGTTTGGAGTTATTGTCCGTACTGTAGCCGAAGGCAAAAAAGTCGCCGAACTGGACAAAGACTTGCAAAACTTGCTCAATCGTTGGCAAGCAATGTGCAAAAAAATTTATAAAGCACCTCAGCCATCAAAAGTATTAAGTGAAATGAATCGTGCAGCCTCTATTTTAAGAGATGTATTTAACGATACTTTTACCGGAATACATGTAGATGATGAAACGCTTTATTATCAAATTAAGGATTATTTGAGCAATATCGCTCCAAAAAAAGAATCCATTGTAAAAATGTACAACGCTCCTGTTCCGGTATTTGAAAAATTCGGAATTGAACGTCAAATCAAAACTTCTTTTGGTCGTACTGTATCTATGAGTAAAGGTGCCTATTTGGTCATTGAACATACCGAAGCACTTCACGTTATAGATGTTAACAGTGGTAACAGATCCAATAAAGCTAAATCGCAAGAAGAAACTGCACTGGAAGTAAACCTTATTGCAGCAACTGAAATTGCGAGACAGCTTCGACTTCGGGATATGGGAGGTATCATCGTAGTAGATTTTATTGATATGTCTGATGCCGAAAACCGAAGAACATTATACAACCATTTAAGAGAAGAAATGAGTGACGACAGAGCCAAACACAAGATCCTTCCCCCTAGCAAGTTTGGCTTGATACAAATTACAAGACAAAGAGTAAGACAAGAGTTAACAATTAAAACAAGAGAGGACAACCCTAATGCCAATGGCGAAGTGGAAGCTCCTATCGTTTTGATTGATAAAATCACTTTTGATCTTGAAAGAATTATTAAAAATGATAAAGCTAAAAACGGAATCATTTTAAACACACACCCGTTTATAGCCGCTTATCTAACAAAAGGATTTCCATCCATCCGTTCTAAATGGTTTTTAGAACACAAAAAATGGGTAAAGATTTTACCAAGAGACGCTTACACGTATTTAGAATACCGTTTCAAAGATAAAAACGGAAAAATATTGAAATAAAAAAAACCACGCATTTATGCGTGGTTTTTTATTTATAACTATCCCTGGAACCTGATCCTATATAATTTTATATCCGATTCGTTGTAATCCATTTACCTACATTAGGAGCTGCATAATGCTCCATTCTTTGCAGTAATCGATCTAAATCATCTTCAAACAATATCATGTTTCGATTTTCCTGTTTCAACAAACCATTTTTGGTCATGCTGTCAACCAACTCAATTAACGGGTCATAATACCCCTTTATATTCAAAACTCCTATCGGTTTATGATGCATTCCTAGTTGTGCCCAGGTAAGCATTTCAAATAGTTCATCCATTGTACCGAAACCACCCGGTAAGGTTAATGACCCCTCCGACAATTCAAAAATCTTAATTTTTCGTTCATGCATAGAGTCGACCAGAATTAATTCTGTTAGACCATCATGCGCGATCTCCTTTTCCTGTAAAAAAGTTGGAAGAACCCCCGTAACCACTCCGGAAACATTTAAAGCACCATCTGCCACAGCCCCCATTAAACCAACATTAGAACCACCATAAACGATTTTAATTTTTTGGTTTGCTAATTTAACCCCAACTGAATAAGCTATTTTTTCAAAATCCGAGTCACAACCATTGCTGGAAGCACAAAAAACTGCTATACTTTGCATAATTACTTTGCTTGATTTACCACAAAGCTATTAAATCATTCAGACCGTTTGTTAATATACTTTTGTAAAATTTTTATCAATTTGCTACCACTGAGATCTTCAGCAATGATCTTCCCGTCAGGATCTATCAGATACGATTTTGGGAAATTCTGAACATCGTATATATCTGCAATCTTATTATCACCGTTATGAAGGATTTGTGGCCAGGTGATTTTTTTCTTTTTAATTGTTTTAGCAAGTTCCACCGGCCTGTCATATGCAATTCCCAGGAAAGATATCAAAGCAGGATCTAAATTTTGTTTGGCGTATTTAACATTTGGGATCTCCTTCATACACGGACCACACCAACTCCCCCAGAACTCAAGATATAAGTACTTACCTTCAAAGTCACTAAGACTTATTTTTTGGTTGGTAGTAAATTCATTACCGGAAAAAGCGATGGCATCATCCCCAACATTTGGTTTTTTATAAACACGCTTTTTATTACTTGGCTTCTCCCCTAAAAGCAACAACTGATCATTAGCATCAACACCCATATTCTGATAACTTACCCCGTCAATTTTTAAAACACCCTCCTTTGCTATAGGCTTAAAATTTTCTTTATCCGCCTTAATACCAATAAGCGTACGTTTATCAAATGTGGTACTTACAATATCTCCTCTCAATATCAGAGTCTCACCTTTGAATGTAGCTTCCTTATATACCGGAAAATTATATAACAACCTGTTCATTCCACTTTGGGCTATCAACACCGGAATCGATTTCTTAACCACACCTCCCTTTACAAACGCCTCATATTGCACAATGGGAGCATATTCCTCATCTGCCTCATTTCCCAACGCTACCACCATTATCGGCGATGAAATAATGCGATCATCACTAAAATCATCATTATTATTGGTATCAATTTTATACTCAATGATGCCTCCAGGAGTTTTATGCATTACAATATGCGTATAACAACGAATGGGTTGTTCCGAAAGATCTCTGTTAGTGAGATCCCACTGCCACAACACCTTCACTCGATTAAAGAAATCTTCACTTATGGCTCCCAAATTATAATTTTGATACGTAAACTGGTAGATATCAAAAATAATACGCTTAACAACAGGTTTATCCCAATCCTCCGGAATACCACTAACAGTCTCTATGGTATTACTCCATTCATCCGTTATCAATTCATCAGGATCATACGTTAATTCTTTAAACTCCGGGGAGAAGGGACCAAACCCTTCTTTTTCTGAAATAGGCAAGGTAATTATATGCTTGTCATTTGTATTTTGGGCTACCCCAAAATAGGACAGTAACACAAGTAGTAGTAACCAAATAATTCTAAACATTTAGGCGCTCTTAATCTATTATTTATTTAACCTTCAAAACTATGAAAAGAGCACATTATGCATCAATTTTATTGATGTATGGTATTGGTCTCTGGTTGTAATGCATCATTATAATCTTCACTAACTTTAGGCATAATTGAACTCATGGATTTCCTGAATAATTCCCAACGGTTTTTGTCACCATTAATCACATAAACTTTTCGCTTTTTTGTAATAGCAATGACGCTTCCGGTTGCTGTTCCTGCAGCAGCACCTAATATCCCTCCGGCAACGGCGAACTCTCCCCGAGACATGAAAAGACCATCATCTCCAGCATAAGCTGCAACCCCACCTAAAATACACCCTACAGCTGCCCCTAAACCTATCGTGTGCCCCATAGCTCGCTTAGTTTTAATGAGCCCGATTTTTTCTAATGGAATATCTCTAACCTTTTTAGCACTATAGAGCCTCAAGGTATCTGTCGTCATAGAAACGATTTTCCCATTGGCTATTTTTTGTCCATCGAGATTAAACACCCGAATGAATGGCCCTGTGGTTTGATGAAGATTTTGAGCTGATACACTTGCAGTTAAAACGAAAAAAAACAACAAAAAGAATTTCATAATGCCAGGTTTTAAATTATTCCCAGCATAAGATAAGTCAATGGCTCTTCTAATAAATTTACTAAAATGCCTCCTCCAAAGAAATTCTCATCGATAAAAAACCAACTTGGATGTTTACCAGATTAAATACGTCAGTTAAGGCTGGAGTTTCCTGTCTTCTCTAATGTCACCTATATGGTAATAAGCCACAATTTTATCAATACATGCCTCTTTAAAATAATACCATTCACTCACCTCCAATTCGAAATCACCCTGAACAGCCTTGTAACGCACACATGCTTTATCTTGCTCATAAACACCATCAATAATCGAAAAGGTATAGCCTAGAAATTTATCCTTATTCGCAGCCACTAGGTCTATATACCCCTGCTTTCCTTCTATGGTGCCAAAAGGACTTGTATGTGAGAAATTAGCAGAAATTGGCAGATTGGTAAAATCTCCGGAACTCCATTTCGAAAACCATTCCATAACCAAGCGCTTTGACTCTTTCATAAAACACCGTTTTCCTTAAAGATAGCAAACTGGCCCGGAGCATTCAAATCTTAACTTCTAATAAAGTTTAAACAATAGCCTGTCTATTCTTTATCGTCATACTGAAACACATTAAAAGGCATAGCAGTACCTTCTATCTTCACCACCACAATACCGTGCCCAGGAACCTCCATGGTAACTGAATCTTGCTTAGAAACTGGATAATCCTTTTTCTCCCATAAATCTCTCATAGTGTAACCTTTCGAGGAGTTGATTCCAACTTTTGCAAGCTCCAATGTGATATTGGTCGATTCGGCACTTCTGTTTAATAAGCCTACGGCAACTTCGCCACTTACCGTTGAAACCAATGGCTTGGCCCAAATTTCCAATTCGCCATGATCTACCACCCGTCTGGCCTGATACACAAAAGAACTCTGATTAAGGGCTATAATTTCCTTATTACTTATAATTTGGAGTGTCTCCTCATTCATCTTGGTTAGATCATTCCCCAAAATTAACGGTGAATGCATCATACTCCACATGGAAAAATGAACCTTATTTTCATCATAGGTCATCCCTCTACCTACCTGTAAAATATCCATATCATTATAATGACCATTAGATGCATACTTCCACAAATCTGCATTTTGATCAATAATATGCAAAATAGAATTAAAGTTATTGGCTATATCTCCTGAGATTCTCCAGGAATCAGCAACCTGTGTAACCCACTTACCAGGGAATTTCCATCTGCATACATTATATAAAACTTCTGGTTTAATTTCGGCTATCAAATCTCCTATTTCGGTATACCTGGTTTGCTCATCGAGTCCCATCCATTGACCTCCACACCAGTCGACTTTTAAAAAGTCATAATTCCATTTGTTTAATAAAACACTTAAATCATTATACTCATGACCATACAGCCCCATCCCGGCACCTATGGTGTCTTTATCCCAATATGACGCACAGGTGTTAATCCCCGCATCAGTATATATACCTGCTTTTAACCCTTTATTGTGAATATAATCCGACAATGCTTTCATTCCATTGGGAAATTTAACCGGGTGGGCTATAAGAGCACCATTTTCATCCCGCCCTCCGAAATAACCATCGTCAATATTTATAAATTCATACCCCAGCGTATCCAAACCCAAGGCCACCATGGCATCTGCCTGAGATTGAATGATTTCTTCACTTATATTGATCCTGTATGCATTCCAGCTCGCCCATCCCATCATAGGACGGTTAAAGTCTTTCACCCCAGTTTCATGAGTACTTATTATTGAAGCTGAATCATTACCACGGCTCCCTCTTGGATTACAAGCAATCATGAATACAAAAGTGAAGAGCAATGCAGGAAGATATAATTTCATGTTATATTTTTTGCTCAATTTAGCCCATTATACAGACTTTGAAAAACTGGTATGATAAGTAGTCAACCGCTTCTCACCCTTTAAAATATCTAACAAAAAAAGGGGGCACCCCCCCTTTCCTATTATACTTCAAATACTTCTAGTCCCGATCTGGCCCCTTCACCCTGTTTGGGTATGCTGGACGAGAAGGATAATTGGGCTGATATTCTTTTAATTTTTCCAATACAACCTCAATCGCCTTTTCCAATTGTGGGTCGCGTCCTTCAATAACTTCTTTAGGCCATTGTTCAACATCTATATCAGGAGCAACACCTTCATTTTCGACCCTAAAGCCCTTTTCGCTATAAAACGCTACATTAGGAGCCGTAACGCTGCCCCCATCAATAAATTCCGGATATCCGAGTATCCCAACGAGCCCACCCCAGGTTCTCTTCCCTATCAGGGTACCAAGCTCATACTTTCTAAACATCCACGGTAAATAATCCCCTCCGGAACCAGCCGTTTCATCAATCAGCATCACCTTAGGACCTTGTATAGAGGCATTGGGCGCCTTTAAATCTTTCCCATACCTAAAATTCCAATGTGATTGATAAGGCTTTCTTAAAATGTCAATATAATAATCGGCTAACTGCCCACCACCATTATAACGCTCATCAACAATAATTGCCTTTTTATTCACCTGAGGAAAGAAATAACGTTTGAAATATTCATGACCGGCACCGGCAGTATTAGGCACATATACATAAGCAACCTGCCCGTCTGTGGCCTTATTTACCTTCTCAATATTTTCTTCAACCCACGCCCGGTTTCTCAACGCATCCTCATTTCCTATTGGAACCACTTTCACCTCTCTGGCATTCGAACCATTGGAATTACTTCCTATTTTTAAATAGGTAATCTTACCCGCTTTATTTTCAAAATAACTAAATAAATTATCATCGGCAGTTACCTCAACACCATCAACAGCTATTAGATATTCCCTTTCTTTCACATTCACTCCCGGCTCAGTAAGCGGAGATCTTAAATCAGGGGTCCAGTTTAATCCACCGTATATCTTTTTAAACCTATATCTGTTATTAACTATTTCATAATCTGCCCCCAACAATCCTACATTTACGGTTTCCGGATTATTTAAACGATCTCCTGTCCCTTGAAACCGATGATGCCCTACCGCCAGTTCACTAAACATCCATTGCATTACCCGATACAAATCGCTTCTGCATACAACATCAGGTAAAAACTCGATATATTTTGCCTTCATTGCATCCCAATCAGCACCATGCATCCCCGGGTCATAAAAATAATCCCTGTTCACCCGCCATGCTTCATCAAAAATATTTTTCCATTCTTTAACCGGGTCTATTTTAATTTTAATCATATCTACTTTCACACCCCCATTATCAGGTTTTTTACCTGTATCAGCTACATTCCACGAACTACCGCTACGAATTAAAGTCTTTTTACCATCAGCTGAAATAACAAACTGATTCGCCTTTAGCACTTCTTTGGCTTCCCGCTTTTTCAAATCAAAATGCATCAAGGGTTGTGGACTTGAATATCCACTATGAGGTAGAAAATTCATATAATATAAGTTCCCCTCTTCAGGACATGCCAACCCTGAATACATTCCGGGTTGTACAGGTAGATCTATAATTCTATGCTGCAAACCATCAAAATCTATTTCCAGCAATTTATCTTTTTTATCCTTTTTCGAATCACTTGCGTCTTCATCCAATACTTCTACATCATTTTCTTTGGCCAAGGGCGAAATTATATCTTCCCTAAGGGTCACCAGGTAAATGGAATTTGTCATTTCCATATCCTGATTCGATTGATCAAACCAATTTACAACCGGACCGGCATCCGTTGAGGCTAGCATATACACATACTTTCCTCCCGGATCAAAAATTGGTTCAGACACATTAGACAAACCATCAGATATAGGATATGATTTACTGTTTTTCAGACTGTATATAAATGCCTGTTCAAAGTTCGTTTCTGTAATGACAGTATACGTAATGAAATTAGAGTCGTACGACCATGAACCAAACATATCCCTGAAAGCACCCGGAATATAAAGGGTATCGGTAGCTATTTTTTTAATTCTTTTTGATGAAACATCCAGCACGTAGAGGTTCCTGCCGTTATCTACAAAGGTTAATTTCTTACTATCCGGCGACCAGTTTAAATACGCATAAAACCCCGTTCCATCGAGGGTTATAGAAGTTAACTTATCACTTTGTATATCTTTCAAGTGAATGGCGTATTCTCCACTTACATCAGAAAAATAAGCGATATTCTTTCCGTCAGGTGACCATTGAGGTTCCTTTTCATGAACCCCGGGGGTCTGAGTGATATAGTTGACGTCACCTTTATCAGCTGGCACCGTAACAATGTCACCCCTAAAATCAAATATTGCTCTGACTCCTGAAGGTGAAATACCGGCACTTCGAATATAATTAGCCCCTGAAACAAACCGCGGCCTCATTTCAAGTAAATCGGTAGCTATACCCACCGTTATTTTCTCACTGGAGTTTGATTCCGGATTGAAAATATGTAAATACCCACCCTGTTCATAAATGAGCTCTTTACCATTCGAGCCCATTCCTATAACCGGGAAATCAGTATAATTAGTATGTTGATCTACCTCTTTGGTATTAATATCATAAGAGAATAAATTGAATTCACCATTTCTATCACTTCTGAAGTACACCTTATTCCCAATCCACTGCGGATGCGCATCATTTGACCCCGATGCCGGCTTCGGAATTTCACTTACTCTTTTATTGCTCCTGTTATACACCCAAATACGGGCTTGTGTACCACCGCGATAATGCTTCCATTGACTGAATGCTTCGTAATTCGGGTTATAGGCTATGTAATTTCCATTGCCTGAAATAGTACCTCTAAAAACCGTGGGGATGGGCAATTCTTTTGGCTGCCCTCCGTCCACACTTACGGTATACAGCTTTGCGTGTCGATTCGTATAATTCGTACGCCTGGAGTTAAATAACACCGCTCCATCCGGAGTAAAACCCCTAACAATATCCCACGAAGGATGCCAGGTTAATCGTTTAGGAACTCCCCCTGTTGAAGGAATCACAAACACATCGGTATTCCCATCGTATTCCGCACTGAATGCGATCATAGACCCATCCGGTGAAAAAACCGGATTCGACTCCCTTCCTTCATCGATAGTTAATCGTTTTGGATTCGAGCCATCTTTATCAGCGATCCATAGGTCTTCAGCATAAACAAATGCGATTTGGTCATTACTAATTGCAGGGGAATTTAACAATCTGGTGTCGTTTACATTCTGTGATTGAGCGGTAACGCCTATCAACAGCAACCCTAACACCAAAAATGATGAAAAGTTTTTCATGAGTTATTTTGTTTGACGGTTAGCAATTCAGACCCTAATAACCAGGATCTTTCCTTAATGGACTATGAAGTTAAGAAAAATTTGCCTTCTACAACCATGAAAAACAAGCGATTAGAACAATTACACTTTCTTTATCCGCTGACTTCTTCCTATCAGGAAGTATAGTACAACTCCTATAGGGTAGAAAAATAAAACAACTAGTAACCAAATAATTTTTCCATACCCTTCAAATTCATGTTTAACAATATCAATTATTGCAAAAATTACGGGGATTATAAAGAGAATTAAAATCAGCATAAGGATCTGCCATGGGCCGATCATTCCTAAAAAGTGTGTCATAATAATTTTAATAAATAAAGATTTAATATATACTGTCCACCGAAAACGAAAAACATAATTTTCAAATGCAGATCCCCTTCCTGCAATAAATCATAGCTATCTTTCTCTTTGAAATAGCGATTAATTTATTCTATTTAAAAGCAGTTTAAACAATCTTACGATGAATTTTCGCTCTAATATAGAAAAATCTTTTTTCGTTTCTTTACACCATGATTGAAAAACGTTCGTATACGGTCGATGAAGCCAAACGTAAACTGGAAGCCTATTGTGCCTATCAAGACCGCTGCCATAAAGAGGTTGTTGCCAAACTAACGCAAATGGGTATGATTCCATTAGCTATAGACACGATCGTCGGACATTTAATAGAACATAACTTCTTAAATGAGGAACGCTTTTCCAAAAGTTTCGCCCGTGGCAAATTCAATCATAAAAAATGGGGTCGAAATCGAATTATAAGAGAATTGAAAGCTAGGGACATCTCTAAATACAACATTCAAACTGCTTTAAAGGAAATCCCTGACAAAGTATATTATAAGACCTTCGATGCATTGGCTAAAAAACGTTTAGATCAACTGACTGAACGCAATTTGTATAAAAAAAAGAAAAAATTAGCCGATTACCTGTTGTATCGTGGATGGGAAAGCCATATGGTATATGACAAAGTAAATGAGTTGATTAAATAAATCGTTAGTATCTTCCATGCTTTTACTACTCAGTGTTCAGCTTTAAGTGTTGAGACCATAAAACTAGTCATAGCCATATCAAACTGTATTGAATGTTTTAGTGTACTTCTTACTTTTTCATTGCTTGTTTTTTCCTTTCAGAAGTCATTTTTTCAATTGCATAACGTAAAGAGGTACGAGGCATTACATCTTTTTTATCCATTACATATTCAAAAACTTTTCTTTGATGTACCTGGCTGGCTACTTTTAACAACCATCCGTAACCTTTTAGTACCAAATAGTCTTCATCTAACAATAGCCTATCAGCTATATCAAAAACATCGTCCAGAAATTCACCCTTTTTTGCCGGAACTATCAGAGATACTGCTGCTGCCCGCCTTACCCACCTGTTTTCGGAAGTTGTCCATTTTTTTAATTCCTCTATATATTCAGGATACATCACTACAAAGGTTCCTAAAGTATGATTACATAGGGTATCACACGAAGCCCAGTTATTTACATAGGTATTCACCCATTTTTTAAAAACGTCAAAATCTTCTCGCTCGTATTGTTTGCGAATATAATAAGACCAATGGCAGGCAATAAACGATTCTTCCATAAAACCCGATTGCCACAAGGTTTCACACAAATTAAAAATAGTCTGTTTGTCTGCTCCTTTAATTTCTTTAAAATACTCTTTACCAATTTTACGAACTACAGCCGCCTTAACCCCATAAAGCCTTACCTCTTCTTTAAAAAACCGGTATCCGCTCTCCCGAGCTCTAACAGAACTATTTTCTCTTAATTCATTTCTGATTAATTCTATAATGTTGTCCATTTGCTTAAAATTGTATGGAGACAGGGACAAAGAAACCCATAGCATCAATAATTATATATCTGACGCTATCAGCTATTCCAATGTAAATTCATCTATTACGCTCTTCAGATCGGGGAATTCCTTCTTTAGTTGAGCATTGGTTGCCAATTCAAAATCAGCAAAATCAAATCCTGGAGCCACGGTACAACTTACAAGGGCGAAGCCCTTTTCGTCTTTAACCTTAGACGCAAACCAGGTGTTGGCAGGTATTTTATAAAATAACTTATCCCCTTTTTCTAAATTATCACCTAAGACAACGGTATGAAGTATACCTTCTGATATATAATATATTTCCAGGGGCGCACCCTTATGAAAGAACCAAAGCTCATCAGATTGGATTCGATGAAAATGCGATTTATCCATATCTTCAAGAAGAAAATGGATAGCAGTACACACATTTCTTTTCTCTCCATCACGATTCAAAGTCGTTTCTGCAGATCGATATGTTTCCTTATAATACCCTCCCTCCGGATGGGGTTGTAAGTCTAATTGCTCTATTAAGGTTTTCCCATTCATATCTACTTCGAATTAAATTATTTATCTACCTGTTGCTAATCTATTAAAACCTACAGTTTCTCTATACATTTGAGGTGATATTTCTACATTCTTTTTGAAGAACCGGCTAAAATAATATTCATCGCTATACCCTAATTCATAGGCTATTTCCTTTATCGTTTTATCCGTTAAATACAACTCCCTTTTAGCCTCAATTACGATTCGTTCAGCAATTAAGTTGGTAATCGTTTTATCAAAATGCTTTTTAGTAAGTTTTCCCAATGACTTGGTGCTTATCGTCAACATTCTTGCATAGTCACTTGCACTGTGTTTGGTCTTATAATGCTCTTCGATACTGTCTTTTAAATTTTGCAAAATAAACGGCTCCTCATTCTGCGCTTCCTTTTGGCTGTAAGCTGATAACGATTGCTGTGTCTTTTCTCTCGAGGCGGTAATAAGAAAAAGTTTCAAATAGGATATGATCGACTCGTACTGCGCCAATGCATCACTCTGCAGTTCATTCTTGATCTGTTCCATAAACATTTCAAGTTTATTACTAACCGGCTCCTTGACTTCCATTACCGGTGGGCAATAAATATTGTTAAAGAGAACGCCATTACAAGCTACTTCTTTTTGATGTTTGTGTATACAGAAGAAATCCGGATGAAAGTGAATGATTGTCACCTTCACCTCTTCTGAATCACTCATGATCATGAAGGGCTGATATGGCGAAAAACACATCAGGGTATTTGCTGTAAATTTATACTCCGAAAAGTCAGCTTTTAAAGTTCCTTTACCCTTTTTAACCCATATTAACGCATAATAATTTAGCCTTTGAATATGGTCAAAAGCCTGTAAAGTATCAATATCATAAATTTTAAACGCCAGGTTACCGGTTTGCGGGTTAACCAGGGTCAGCTTACTTTTCTGCATCATAAAATAAATTTACAGTTTTCTATCCTTCTTTTCAATCTTAAGATCATTTATACTTGCGTATCTTTTTTGCATTAACCCCTCATCATCAAACTCCCATAGTTCATTACCATATGCACGGTACCATTGTTGATGCTCATCCCGATATTCGTATTCAAAACGAACCGCGATTCGGTTATTGCGAAATCCCCATAACTCCTTTCTTAACCGGTAACATTGCTCTGTTTTCCATTTTTTAGTCAGGAAATCTATAATTTCCTTTCTTCCATTTATAAATTGAGTCCGGTTTCTCCATTCAGAATCTACGGTATAAGCTAAAGCTACTTTATTCGGGTTTCGGGTGTTCCAGGCATCTTCTGCCAATTGCACCTTCATCAACGCAGATTCAAGCGTAAACGGAGGTACTAAATTTTTAATATCCATATCAAATCTGTCTTTGTTGCAAAAGAAAAGGACAAGCAATTTATCTTGCCCCTTTCAAGCAAGTATTAAAACGTTGAAGTTTCAACTAAGGCAGTTTCAGGAAAATCAACAACTACTTCAATGGCATTATTGAAATAGTTTGTAAAAATATTTAATACCGTATGACCAATAATTTCGGCAATTTCAGCATCAGTATAACCAGCCCCTTTAACAGCATTAAAATCCTCCGTACTAACACTTCCTCTTTTAGCTAATAAAACCTGAGCAAATGTTAAAGCCGCTTGAGTTTTAGCATCATTGCCCTTACCAGCTTTTGCATTTTCAATAGTATTGGCATCAATACCAACTAACTTTTCACCTATAAATGAATGAGCAGCATTACAATAATTACATCCATTAACATTGGCTACCGTAAGTGCTATTAACTCCCCTAATTTTCCTCCCAAGGTACTTTTACCCAAGGATTCACTCAGTGAAAGATACCCACCTAGTACTGCTGGAGAATTCCCCATTGTTCTCATCATATTAGGAACCATTCCTAATTTAGACTGTATCGCTTCAAATAAATCTTTAGACGGCCCTGTAGTTTGTTCAGGATTAAGTGCTTCAATTCTTTGCATCGTTTTAAGTATTTAAATTCTTTGTCAATATCGACGATACAAAGGTTCATAATGCTAAAGGCTTTTAAAATGGACAAAAGGAGCTTTCTGATAGACAATTTCTCCTAAAGCACGGTAAGTAACCGCTAAACTATGATTGAAAGAAAAAAATCACCCTAAATAACCTCAGACTCCGGAAATATCTTTAAGAACTTTTTTGGCAGAGGATCTTTAATTTCCATGGCCTCATTCGTGATTGGGTGAATGAATTTTAAACCACAGGCATGCAAATAAACACCTTTACCATTCAGCACCAAACCTTTCAAAAAATATTCCTTATCTCCCAATATAGGATGTCCGATACCAAATAGGTGTTTACGTAATTGATGGCGTCGACCCGTTTGCGGTTCCAGTTGAACAAGATTTAATTTATTGAATCGTGGAGAATCTGCTGTTTGAACAACCTTATACACAGAACTTGCCTTTTTGCCATCTATGGGTTCATTTAACACCCCTTCCTTGTCCATTTCACCAATAGTAATGGCATAATAGGTTTTTTGAATTGCCTTGTCCTCAAACAGCTTATTAAGTGCTCGAATTGCCTTGCTTGTTTTTCCGACCAGTAAAACTCCGGTGGTAGCATAATCCAACCGATGAACAGGCTGTGGTTTAGTAGCATCAGACTGTGTACTGAGTTTTAAATTCTGTGATAAGGCATTTGCAATCGTATAAAAGCTATTACCACTTACTAAAATTCCTGCAGGTTTATGAACAAGTGCCAGGTATTCATCCTCAAACAATACTTTCAACTTAAAGATCAATTGTTTCTGAGGTGTGGTGGCTACTGGAATATTTAATTCGATTACCTCCCCTCCTTTTATGAAAGTTGCTGTACTCGCTATAACCCCATTAACCCTTATATACTCTTTTTTAAGGGCTTTTTTCAATCCCGACTTAGTAGGCAAGGCATAAAAAATTCCAACTCCATACTCTTGTAATCGTATCGGAGCTATCTGTTTTGGAACGGTATGAGTTTCAATTATATCCGGCATTAATTATAATCTATTCTGCAATATAAAACATTAGAAATTATCAGGAAACAAAGGAGTTGTTGCTTCCGTCGTTCTAATGAATATAATGGTATCAAACATCTTAAACGGTGATAATTGGTAATAATCCTTTTCACTTTCCTTTCTATATCCTACTAATTTCAAAACTCCTCTAATATCTTCGTGCATATTAATATTATTTGTCTGGAAACAATAAGCATCGTTAACTTGATCACCAAAAATTGTCTCCCACGTTATTTTTGGTTGATTTGACAAATATCCTTTTATAAGTCTATCATTAAATTTATGATCTCCGTTAATAAACTTTTCCTCTATAAATGAATACGTCCCATTAAGCGAACTCATTCCTATAGAATGGTAATCATCTTTAAAAAACTGTTTTAAATTTCTACCCATAATACCTATCTCGTTATCTATAATAACTGAGTTTGAAATATGTGCATTATGAGCCCAAACAATTATCTTGGTGTCCGGCTTCGTCCCTAAGAACTTAATTCTTTCGGCCATCATTTCATCCCTGCTTTGTATTGGTATTTCATCAATTACATTCTTATAATTAATATAAGTGGTCTTCGCATTTAAGAGCAACTCTTTTAATCTTTCTGAATAAAGCTTTTGTTCAATAAGATACTCCTCAATTGCAAGAATATCATTATAAGCTTCCTTATTAAGCTCATAATTATTTTTTGGTAATTTCCTTTTTTCAGGATACTTGTCGAGGTATTCTTCTATACTTAAAGTTACTTTTTCGGAAAAATCATGATACATCTCAATTAATTGAGGATTATTAAGTTTTAACAATTCATCTGTTAATATTTCATTAAGCACCCAAAAAGAATCATCACATCCTTTAAATTCAACATTATACCTAAAGCCCTCTTCTTTATACCATGCTAAAAATGATTTCATTTCTTGAGTTTGATAAATCGAAAACAAATGTTTACGCATTAGAGAATCTAAGTTCTTATTGTGAATCTCATCTGTTAATATTTCAATATCATCATATGGATTTTCCAAAATTACCACATTAAAACCCTTTTCCATAATCAGTTTTTTGGTAATTGCTTCTCTCAATTTATAATACTCTGAAGTACCATGGGTGTCTTCCCCTATGGCTACAATTTTCTTGTCACCTACCAATTCAATTAGAGATTCTAAACTTTTATTTAATTTCTTCACAGATGTTAAATCGACCCTCTCCCTATTCTTCTTGATTCTCTTGTAAAGATCTTCCTGTACTTCTTTGGTTAATTGTGGCTTATCAAAAAATTTCAGATTTTCTAATTTCTTCCCATCAATGGTAACCTCTAAATTATCTATCCACATTTTACCCTTACCTACTAATAAACCTCCAACAAATATTTTTTCTGCTTTTAAAGGATTATAATTAAACTCAATTTCATATTTCTCCCAATCAGTGGTTCCTGTAACACCTTGCTTTTTCATATTATTAAATCCTACTTTGGGATCTACTCGCATCCAAAGACCTGCCCAACCCTCAGTTACATTTTGTGTTTTAATATATCCGGTAAGTTTTATTTTTGAGCCGTTATATCTTGCTGGAATCGCATAAGACCATGCCCTAAACCCAGTACTATCTTTATCAAACTCAATTGTAGTAGCATACTTTCCCTTTTGAGTTACAATAGAATCAATTCCTATTTTATAAAGGCCTCTTCCAAAATCTTCCCATCCTTTTACTGCTCCCTTATCCAAGATTTCAAAATCTAAATTATGTTTTTCTAATTCTGGATTTTGGGCTTGAGCATCGAGTTTATAAAATAGAATTAACAAAAAAAGAAAGGCATTTTTAAAAATTGCAGTCATGGTAGTTAGATTAAATAAGTTGATTCACTAGAGTCTAAATAATCCTTAAACACGAACATTAATCAGATTATTCTCATAGTAAATATCAGAGCACATTTTCTAAACGTCAACTATTTTAACGCAGTTTAATACAACTTTAGGATAATTTAACAACAAGATTTCTGCCTAAGTATTCCATCTAAAATAGTAGTTGAATAGACCTACTTTTACCGTTGTCTAAGAGAAATACACGTCCCTCAAGAAATAAATTTATCTCTTGGTTATACCCAACTTCTTATGCGTCTCCACGAAAGCCTTTTCATTTTTTTTATCGATCCAGGCTTGTCCCTGAACCCTACGCATTAAATTGTCGTAATGACGCATCACAAGCACATTATATGCTGCCTTCGCAAGATTTGAAAATTTCCTTGGAAAGGCCCGTAAACTCATTGAAAATCCGGGAGTGACATATTTCATATAATGCCAATATCCCTCAGGCATAAAAAGCATTTCTCCATGATTTAAATCTGTAACATAGCCCTCTGCATATTTCAACGCTGGCCATTTTTTATAATCCGGATTATCAAAATCTATATCTTCTCTGGAAATTAAGGCATGCGGTACTTTGTACAAGTATTTGCTCTGATCAGGAGGAAGAATGACACATCGTTTCTTTCCATGAAAATGAAAATGAAGAATATTCGAATAGTCGATATCAAAATGCATAAACACTTTACTATTCGCTCCGCCAAAAAATAACATCGGTAATTGCTTAACTAAACACAATCCAATATCAGGCCATTTAAAATCCTTTTGCAGTTGTGGCACCTCTTTCATCAAATTATAAAGAAAGATGCGATAATCAGTTGGCTCTGTTTTTAAAAGATCTATATAATCTTTCATCCTCATCTTGGCATGAGGTTCATTAAATCCATCTTTATAGTCTACCGGTCGATCGTCATATAAAGGCACAATTTTGTCCCCCGCAATCTCAGAGATATATTCAAGACTCCATTTATTAAAGGCATCCCAGTCAGCCGTCAGCTGCTCAATAACCACAGGCTTTTGCGGTCTTAGATAATTCTCAATAAAGTCTTCTTTGCTTATTGTTTTTACCCTGGGTATTTTCTGCAACCTCATAGCAAACCAATTAATTATAACCAGATAAAGATACTAAAATGCCTGACTTTGCAACTGCTAAAGCCTACTTATCGGCTTTAGCATGTTGAGCTTTCGCTTTGGCCTCTTCATTTTTATCAATGACATGACCAGGACGCGACCATTTAGGTTTTTCTCCTAACGGTTTATACTTTGAGTCGCCAGCTTCAGTAGTTTGCGGCTGCACTTTTTTCGTAAACGGCTTTTGAGGATTAAGCCCTAACATTTTAAACATTTCCATATCCTCATTCACATCAGGATTAGGAGTTGTTAATAATTTATCACCTGCAAAAATAGAATTTGCCCCGGCAAAGAAACACATAGCCTGCCCTTCTCTGCTCATTTGCGTTCGTCCTGCAGATAGCCTAACCTGAGTTTCTGGCATGACGATTCTGGTAGTTGCTACCATGCGTAACATATCCCATATTTCTACGGGTTGCTGTTCTTCCATTGGCGTACCTTCAACTGCAACCAAAGCATTAATAGGAACCGATTCCGGATGAGGATTTAACGTAGATAATGACACCAACATCCCGGCTCTGTCCTCCAACTTCTCTCCCATTCCAATTATACCTCCACTACAGACAGTTACGTTTGTTTTACGAACGTTATCGATCGTCTGTAAACGGTCTTCATACCCTCTGGTTGAAATCACTTCTTTATAGTATTCTTCCGATGTGTCCAGGTTGTGATTGTAAGCATACAACCCAGCCTCTGCCAAACGCTGAGCCTGATTTTCAGTAAGCATCCCTAGTGTACAACAAACCTCCATATCAAGTTTATTGATGGTACGTACCATTTCCAATACCTCTTCGAATTCCGGTCCGTCTTTTACATTTCTCCAGGCTGCTCCCATACATACTCTCGAGCTTCCGCTTTGTTTCGCCCTTAATGCCTGAGCTTTTACTTGCTGAACAGACATCAGGTCATTCCCCTCAACATCAGTATGATAGCGGGCTGCTTGTGGACAGTATCCGCAATCTTCCGGGCAACCACCGGTTTTTATAGATAATAAAGTAGAAACCTGCACCGTATTCGGGTCGTGGTGCTCTCTATGTATCGTTGCTGCATCATAAAGCAACTCCATCAGTGGCTTATTATATATTGCTAAAACTTCTTCTTTTGTCCAATTGTGTCTGTTCTCAGTCATATTATCTTAATTTACAGGCTCCCCCAAAAAGAGTCGGACAATTCGCTAGATGTTTAAAAAAACCAATGCATTTTAAAATCCTTAAACATTCTTGCTCCATCCCTAAGCCAAACTTTCGATGCGTCAAAAATAACAAATCATTTTTTGCCTAATGTAGTTCTGGTTCAATATATTTTATTTGAAACAACTATAAGCTTAAAAGAACACTCACCGCATTCCCCCCAAAGCCCACTGCATTCACCATCACTTTTCTAATCTTCTCCGGCTCCTTATTTGAATTTAAATAAGGTACATTAATAAACTTTTGCTTCTGTAACATCATTATTCCGAGCTCTAGGCTTAACATTCCCGATGCTCCAAAGGTATGCCCAACTTTCCATTTATTGGTTGTTAATGCGGGCTGCTGGTTTCCAAAAACCAATTCAATGGCATTGAGTTCTGAACTGTCACCCTTTTTGGTCCCGGGGGCATGCATAACAATAACGTCTACATCTGATGGGCTTGTATTTCCCAAAGCCATTTTCATCGAACGTTGAAAACATTCTGCGTTCGTTGAAATCGAAATATTATGCTGAAGCACCTCGGTAGCATAACCAACTCCTTCTATAATTGCTATGGCATTATCCGACACGCCCTTTTCAAGGCAAGCTACACTTGCACCCTCTCCCAAAACCATAGTATTGCCCTGTTTATCGGGGTTTAAAGCCTTACAAGGATACGCATCAGTCTCCCTGGAGTAAATTTTAAGAGCCTTCATCTGGGCAATTGTAAAAGGGGTCAGTGAAGCCTCACTACCACCAACCATAAACTTGCTGGTCATACCTGAATTAATCCAGGCAACTCCGTTTAATAAAGCATGCAATGCCGTAGAACATGTAATTGAATGTGAAATTTCCGGCCCTTTAGTTTGTAAATCGTGGGCTATCCATGAGGATATGTTGCCCAAAGTAGTTGTAGGTGAACATAGGGTTTCCGTTTTACCACTTGAAAGAAAGTCCTCATAATAAGATTCAAACAACGCAGTTGCTCCCCTCGATGAACCCATATTGACCCCAAAATTATCATCTGAGCACCAATGGGCATCTTTCATCGCCATTCTTGCAGCATACATGGCATATAATACCGTATCATCAAGCGCTTTATATTTCTGATCCGATACCCTAAGTTTTTCAACTTCAAGCTTTGCACCCTCTGCTAATGGAGCAACCATAGCTTTGAATTCTCCAAACTCCCTTTCTTCTAAACAATGTTCATCACCTAAATACTTCTGCCAAATTTCATTTTCCTTAATTCCCAACGGAGAAACAGAAGCAATTGACTTAATAGATACCTTGTTGTTCAATTTTTTGTATTTTGGGCAAAATTAAGGGTATCTTAAGAAGATACCTAAAACAAACCCTACTAAATCACATGAACGAACTATCCCCCAAAAAAAGCTGGTGGGGCAGAAACTGGAAATGGGTTATTCCTGCTGGTGGTTGTCTTACCATTATTATCTTCATTGTTGTTTTTATAGGCACGGTCTTTTTTGGTGTCAGTACCATGATGAAAAGCTCAACACCCTATGAGGAAGCCATTACAAGGGTAAAAGAAAACAAACAAATCATTGAAGCATTAGGCGAACCAATTGTACAAGAAGGTATGATCCAAGGTAAAATCAATTATGAAAACGACCATGGAGACATCGACATCAAAGTACCGCTGGAAGGTGCTAAAGGAAAAGCCTCCCTCTATATCGTTGGAACAAAACAAGGAGACACCTGGAACTATTCTGATATGTATATCGTAATTAAAGCCACAGGTGAAACCATATTTTTACTGGAGAGTGAATTTTAAGCTTTCACTACTACAAAACTAAATCAAGAGCTGATTTAATACTATCGTATATTTTTTCTAGTTCCTTTTTCGTAATAGTATAAGGAGCTAGAATATAGATGGTATTTCCTAACGGACGCAAAAAGACACCTTGATCCATAAAATGCTTAAATAACATATCACGCAAATTTCCGTAGCGCTCCATTTTAATATTTAAATCCAAGGCATAAATAACCCCTTGCTGCCTTGTACCGGCAACTTTTGGATGAGTCTTTATCTCCTGATCAAATTCCTTATGACTCTCTACGACCATTTGTATATTACCCTGAACATCTTCTGAAGCAAGTAATTCAATTCCAGCCAATGCAGCCATACAAGCTAACGGATTAGCTGTATAAGTATGGCCATGAAAAAAACCTTTAGCTATATCATCATCGTAAAACGCATCATATATTTCCTGAGTACAACTAGTAATCGCCATAGGCAAAAGACCCGCCGTCAAAGCCTTACTCATACAAATAAAGTCAGGCTTAATTTCCAGAAATTCAGAAGCAAAGTTTTTCCCGGTCTTTCCAAAACCTGTCATCACTTCATCCGCTATCGTCAAGACATCATTCTCTTTACAACAAGCTAAAAGTGATTGCAGCCCATTTAAATCATACATTTTCATAGCTGCGGCACCCTGAACTAAAGGCTCATAAACAAAAGCAGCTACTTTATTTTCAGCAATCACCTGTTTTAACCTCTCAACAACATCTGCATTATTACTTCCATCCGGAGTCGGAATTCGAATTACTTTCAAAAAGAAATCTTCAAAAGGTCCGTTATATACCGACAGGCTGGAAACAGACATCGCGCCAAATGTATCGCCGTGAAAACCATCTTCAAAAGCAATAAGTGTATCCCTTTTATCACCCCCGTTAAAATGATACTGAAAGGCCATTTTTATGGCAACATCCACTGCAGTAGAACCATTTTCTGAAAAAAACAGCTTTTGTTGATTCCCTGGTAATATGGAGACTAAGGCTTCAGATAACTTAACAGCAGGTTCATGAGTAAAACCTGCAAACACAACCTGATCGAGGGTCTGCATTTGTTGGGCTACTTTCTCTGTAATAAAGGGGTTACAATGCCCATACATACAGGTATACCAGGAGGCAATCCCATCTATATACTCCTTTCCATGTTCATCATACAAATACACGCCCTTTGCCTTGGTTATTCCTAAAGCATCAGGTTTTACCTTATGCTGGGTTAACGGATGCCACAAATGAGCTTTATCTCTTTCCTGTAATGTCATTTTATTTCTTTAATTATTATAACTCCTGAAGAGTTTTACTAAATTTTTCTGCATACTCCTTCACCACATTTTCATCAAAATAAGGCTCTTCTGAAACCCTTCCGATTACCTTTACCCCAGTCATTTTCTTTACAATATTTTCAGTAGTCGGATTTTCATCTCCGCTAAAAATGATAGACACATCATACCCTTTATCCAACAATGCTTTTACGGTAAGCAATGTATGATTAATACTCCCCAGATAATGCCTCGAAACAACAATAACCTTGTATGACGGTTGAATGACATCTAAAATGGTGTCTTTATCGTTTAAAGGAACTAAAAGTCCACCGGCACCTTCAATCACCAAATGATTCTTTGTTTCCGGTTCTATAATTTCCTCCAAAGCAATAGTAACTCCATCTATTTCTGCCGCCGCATGCGGACTCATAGGTGTGTTTAACGCATAACTATTTGGATGGATAATCGATTGTTCATTACTGATAAGCTTTTCTACTTTATGAGCATCAGCATTATGAAGATCCCCAGCCTGGATTGGCTTCCAGTAATCTGCCTTTAAGGCCTCAGTAACTATTGCAGAAATTACCGTTTTACCAACCTCAGTGGATATTCCGGTAACAAATATTTTTTTTCTTTTCATACGGTATCGTCATGCTGAATTCACTTCAGCATCTCATCAATTTTATAATTCAACATATGTATTGTTGGATTCATTTGCTTAATTAAATCTAACTTCCATTGTATATCACAATGGGACACTGAAACAATTTCAGCATGTCGGATTCTTAAATCACAAAAGTAGCCAACAAGCCCAACACTTCCGAAATTTCAACCGTGGAATTATAGCTGTGAAGACAAAATCTTAATCGCTCTTCACCAGCAGGAACCGTTGGTGACAAAATAGCCTTAACCCCAAATCCTTTTTCCTGAAGTTGAGCAGCTATTAACTTGACCTTATCATTACCCGGAATCACACAACATTGGATCGCTGAATCACTATCAATAAAATGTTCTTTTAATCCCTTGTGTAACACCTCAGATTTGAAAAAAGCAATATTATTAAGCAACTTCAATAATTGACTGTCACCGGCTCCTAAACTTTTAAGTTTCCCGTAAGAGGCTAATATAGTCGCCAATGAATGTGGAGGCAATGCAGTTGTATAGATCAAACTGCGCGCAAAATTTAACAGATAAGTTATTAATTCAGAGGATCCGAGTACCGCAGCTCCATGACAACCCATAGCCTTCCCAAAAGTTACCACTCTGGCAAAAACCCTGCTTTCCAATCCCAAATATTGCGACATCCCAGCTCCATTTTCTCCAATTACCCCAAGGGCATGTGCCTCGTCTATAATTAAACGCGCATCACTTCGTTCCACTATTTCGAGCATCTTTTTCAAATCAGGAGCATCACCATCCATCGAAAAGACCGATTCTGTAACCACATACACTTCCTTAACCCCATCTACATTCTTCCCCATTAACATTTCGAGATTCTCGAGATCGTTATGCTTAAACTTATAGGCCCTGGCATTGCTCATCTGAATGCCATCACGGATACTCGCATGAATGAATTCATCGTATAAAATAACATCACCTCTCTGAGGTACACTTGAAAACAAACCGATATTAGCATCGTATCCCGAATTGAAAACAACCGAGGCCTCGATATTGTGAAAATCACACAATAAGGCCTCAACCTTACCATACAATTTATGATTGCCAGAAATTAACCTGGATCCGGTAGCTCCATTAGATTGTGAAACTGTTCGTTCTAAAATAGCACCTGCCTCACTAAAAATGGAAGACGCTTTAGAAAATCCTAAATAATCATTGGAAGAAAAATCTATACGATCACTCAGACCCGGCAATACCCGGAGGGCATTATTTCTAATGCGCTCATCTATTTTCTGTTGAAGCTTTGTTGGGAACTTAGGCATACGCAAATGTAATCAACATTCAATTAAATAATATATTAGCAAAAAACTTTTCTGATGCGATTAATATACACACCCCTTTTAACCCTCTTTTGTGTTTTTAGCTTTTATACCCAGGCACAAAAATCAACCTATAAGATCTCCTTTGAGAATGCAGTACACCATGAAGCAAACGTTAATGTTATATTTTCTGAATTGGAAGGCGAAAATTTAACTGTTAGAATGAGCAGCGCTTCTCCAGGTCGATACGCCGTGCACCATTTTGCTAAAAACATTTATGGAGTAAAAGCCACAGACAGCAAAGGGACTCCACTTAAAATAATGCGTCCAGATCCTTTTTCATGGAAAATAATGAACCATGATGGTGAAGTAAACCTAAATTATATTTTGTTCGCCAACCGGGGAGATGGCACCTATAGTCAAATAGACGAAACACACGCCCATCTGAATATGCCGGCAACTTTTATGTTCGCTCCGACCCTGGAAGACTTCCCCATGGAAATCACCTTTAACGTAAGAAAAGATCTCAACTGGAAGGTAGCTACTCAATTAAAAGAAACAGGTGCTAACATGTATTGGGCACCAAATCTGCAGTATTTTATGGACAGCCCCACAGAAGTGAGTGACTTTTCTATAAGAAGTTTTGATGTAGACGGACAAACCATCCGATTCGTATTACACCATCACGGCACCGAAGAAGAACTGGACACTTACTTTGAAAATGTAAAAAAAACAGTTTTAGAGCAGAAAAAAGTCTTTGGTGAACTTCCGGAATTTGACTTTGACACTTATACCTTTTTAGCTTGTTACATACCAAATGCCAGTGGTGACGGCATGGAACACAGAAACTCTACTATCCTTACCAGTACACGAAGTCTGGCGAACGGAGGAATGCAAGGTAACATTGGAACCGTATCACATGAATTCTTTCATGCATGGAATGTAGAGCGTATCCGACCTCAGTCCCTGGAGCCTTTTGATTTTACCAAAGCAAATATGAGTGGTGCGCTGTGGTTTGCTGAAGGCTTCACAAGCTATTATACCAATCTAATCCTTAGTAGAGCAGGGGTTATCACTCCGGAACAGTACATTAAAAGCCTTAACGGAACTTTTAATTATGTATGGAATTCACCTGCCAGGCAATACTTTAACCCCATTGAAATGAGCTATCAGGCTCCTTTTGTAGATGCGGCCACTTCCATCGATCCGGTAAACAGAGAAAACACCTTTATTTCATATTACTCCTACGGAAGCGTCCTTGGTTTGGCTTTAGACCTGTCACTACGTGCAGAGAGGCTTAATTTAGATGATTATATGAAACTCGTATGGATCAAATACGGAAAAAAAGAACAGCCATATACCATTAAGAATTTAGAAGAAGCACTAAAAGAATATGCCGGAACAACATTCGCTACAAATTTCTTCAATAACTATATATACAAAAGTGAAATGCCAGATTACAAGACTTTATTCTCTAAAGTAGGTATCCAAATCAATCAGGATGCCTCCAAAGCATATAGCGGAATAAGCTTGAATGGTCAGAACGCGATACAAAAGAACATCGCTCAAAATACTCCCGCATATAAAGCAAAATTAGATATGGGTGATACGATCTTAAGTATTGACGGAAAAAAAGTAGACGGAAACTTCAAAGACCTGATTACCAACTATAAACCGGGTGATAAAATTACAGTAGAATTTGAAAGATACGGTATAAAGAAAAATACAACTCTCATCCTTTCTTCAGATCCAACCTACACCATTAGTATTGATGACAAAGCCTCGAAAAAACAATTGAAAAAGCGAAGTGAGTGGCTGTTAAACTAATCCAGACAGCCACTTTCAACATATAATCAATTAGATGACAATTTAATCCCTGCTCAATAGAATGCATAAAAAAACCGGACCAAAAGTCCGGTTTTTTTTAGTATTATATTTATTTACTGAAACTAGTCAGCTAAAATAATTACTTTATTGTTATTGAGTTCAATAGTTCCACTATTGATTGGTAATAAGGTTTCATTCTTATCACCTTTAGAAAACTTATCAGCGAACTCTTTTCCCAATTCCACATCACCAAAAATCTTCACATCACCTTTTCCAAGGATTGAAACTATTGGGGCGTGATCTTTAAGCATTTGAAACTCACCATTTATACCAGGAACGGCAATTGACTCAACCTCTCCTTTAAATAATGTTGCTTCGGGTGATACTATTTCTAAATACATATGCCTTTTAATTTGATATTAAATTATGCGTCAGCAAGCATTTTCTCACCAGCTTCGATAGCCTCTTCGATAGTTCCTTTTAGGTTGAACGCTGCTTCCGGCAGGTGATCTAATTCACCATCCATGATCATATTAAATCCTTTGATAGTATCTTTAATATCTACCAATACCCCAGGGATACCTGTAAACTGCTCAGCTACGTGGAATGGCTGAGATAAGAAACGCTGAACTCGACGAGCTCTTGATACCGCTAACTTATCTTCCTCAGAAAGTTCTTCCATACCTAAGATTGCGATAATATCCTGAAGTTCTTTATAACGTTGTAATAACTCTTTTACTCTTTGTGCACAAGCGTAGTGATCTTTACCTAAAATATCAGCAGTAAGAATTCTGGAAGTAGAATCTAATGGATCTACCGCTGGATAAATACCTAGCTCTGCAATTTTACGAGAAAGTACCGTTGTAGCATCTAAGTGAGCAAAGGTCGTTGCAGGAGCTGGATCCGTCAAGTCATCCGCAGGTACATATACCGCCTGTACTGATGTAATTGATCCTTTTTTAGTTGATGTAATACGCTCTTGCATCGCACCCATTTCAGTTGCTAATGTCGGCTGATAACCTACCGCTGAAGGCATACGACCAAGAAGTGCAGACACCTCAGAACCTGCCTGTGTAAAACGGAAGATGTTATCTACGAAGAAAAGTACGTCCTTTCCTTGTCCGTCACCAGCACCATCACGGAAATATTCTGCGATAGTAAGACCAGATAATGCTACACGAGCACGTGCTCCTGGAGGCTCATTCATCTGACCGAAAACGAAAGTAGCTTTTGATTCTTTCATAGCAGCTTTATCTACCTTAGAAAGATCCCAACCACCTGCTTCCATAGAATGTAAGAAGTCGTCACCATACTTGATAATTCCTGACTCTAACATCTCTCTTAAAAGGTCATTTCCTTCACGAGTTCTTTCACCTACACCAGCAAATACTGATAAACCACCGTGACCTTTTGCAATATTGTTGATCAACTCCTGAATAAGTACCGTTTTACCTACACCAGCACCACCGAAAAGACCAATTTTACCTCCTTTTGCGTAAGGCTCAATCAAATCAATTACTTTAATACCTGTAAATAAAACTTCTGTAGAAGTTGATAAATCTTCAAATTTTGGTGCCTCTCTGTGAATTGGAAGACCGTCCTTACCCGTTTTAGGTAAATCTGCCAATCCGTCGATAGCATCTCCTACTACATTGAATAGACGTCCGTAAACATCTTCGCCAATTGGCATTTGAATTGCACTACCAGTTGCTACAGCCTCACTACCTCTGCTTAAACCATCAGTAGAATCCATCGAAATGGTTCTTACTGTATTTTCACCAATATGAGATTGAACCTCTAGTATAAGCTTAGTACCATCTTGTTTTGTAATTTCCAATGAATCATATATTCTTGGAAGCTCTGAGTCAGAACCAAACTCTACGTCCACAACCGGACCAATTATTTGTGCAACTTTACCTGTAACTTTTGACATTACTCAACTATTTAATGTTTAGCGTATTAAAAGCGAAATCATATTTTCTTTACAACATCTCAAAAAGATGCTTTTTTCGCGGTGCAAAGATATGTTTTTAATTGAAAAAAAAGTAACCGATATTATTTTTTTTTAATTCCAATTATCGGACTTCCTCATCTCTTTATAAAAACAAAGGTCGACATCTGATAATGCCGACCTTCAAAAACCATATTTATCACTCTCTAAGGTAATTCAACCGGATACATTGTACCATAATCCCCTGCCTTTGCCAAAACACCAGCCTCCTCAAAATTCGAACCATAAGCAGCATCTATGGCCAGCATAAACTGATTGGCTATAAATGCATAACCTCTGGCCGTAGGATGGACTCCATCTAAAGAAAAAGTATTCCCAAAGACCAAACTTGAGTTTAAAGTAAATTCATCAAAAGGCAGCCCCCCGGAAGCAACCTCATTCATCAAAGCGTGCGCATCCACAAACGCCAAACCGTTTTGCGAAGCCAAACTCTCAATAGTCGTATTAAAAGCTGTGGTAGCAGTTTTAATTTCATTCTGTTCAGAAGGCAACAACACCCAACCATCATCAAGCGGATACGTAATCCCTTCCACCGAAAATTGTGCCGCCAATTCCTGCGACAACCCTCTTGATATTAAAAATTGCACAGCAGCTGTATTCACCTCCCCAATCACCGAAGAACTGGTTAAAACCAATAAATCAGCTTCCGTGGCCTGTCTCGACTGACCATACATTAATCCCAACAAATTAGCAACTCCCGGAGCTGCTTCAGGTGGCAATCCAAATTGAGCTATAAACTGTGGAAATGTTTCACTCGCGTTTAAGGCAGCTTCAATTTGTGCTGATATATCTGTTAAACTCTCATCCTTAATGACCACAGGACTAGCAGAGGTTTCAGAGAACACAACCGCTCGCTCTCCTTCTCCAAGGGCAACAAATATTTGATTCAATGCCCCGAATATTGTATTCAATAGAGGGATTTGAGGCCCAAAATCTTCGTTAGTCGGGTCTAGCGGAGCATGAGGCACCGTAGTAAAATAAGGTAATGCCGTTACATCTGGTATGTTCGCCACAACACCCTTAGCTCCATTACTCATTAACAAAGTCAATATACCCGAGAATGCCTGTGAAAAGACAGCAGGATCAGTAATATCGTTTGAACCATATGTTTCCGGATTAAAATTCCCGGCCTGATCTTCTCCTATACCTCCACTCACAGCATATGACAACACATCATCACTACCTGCCCATAAGGTAAAAAAAGTGGGAGCTAAAGACAACGCATCTCCTATGACACTCGCGCCCGGACTCGATGCCATCCTAACATAATACGGATTGGCAGCCCCAACGGACAATGCGGCTGAGCTCCCATAACCTTCCACCCCCAGGTGAAAAATCTTTGCCCCGGTAATCCCCATATTATTATAAGGACCCGGCATTACATTGGTAGCTTCAGTGGTTGGTGTACCGGGCAACCGCTCCGGCAATTCACCGTTAAAGAACAACCTGTTTTCTAATAACTGATTACCCCCAACAAGCATTCCTCCTAAATTATCACCCATTAAAGGCTGGGTAAATGCACCTCCCCCCGCCATTTGGAATTTTGATGCCAATATGTTAGGAAATGAATTGATTTGCGAAGCAATAAAAAGAGCTCCATCTGAATATCCGGCAGACAGCGAACTCCCTACCGCCACGTATGTTGAAAAATCGGCTTCACCTGAAGTTAGCATTACTGCATCCGGCCCCTCAGAAGACATATCATCATCAGAGTCACATGCTATAAAGCCAAACGCCAAAAGTAAAAGCCATTTATAATTTATTTTCATTGGAATATTTTTTAAATGAATTCTTTTAATTATTGATTACCCAGGAAACATAAAATTGAGATCCTATATATCCTGTTCCTATGGCAGTGAAATAATCCTTCCCACCAATATTAGAACCACCCACCTTAAAGGTAGACTTCAAACTTGGAACCCTGTAGTTAATCTGGGCATCAAAAACACTGTATGATGGAATATTTCCGTCAGCAAAAGTAGCCTGCCAAAAGTAAGAATCACTCCATCTGTAATCGATATTGAATCCGAAATTCTCAAAAAGATCCGTATTGCCAAATGACACCTTTACTTTATGCTCAGGAGTATTAAAACTTGTTCTGAAGTCAGGAGCAGAAGCCTGATCAAAATCTTGTTTAGCATACGTATAACTTCCTCCTAAATCAAAATTACCGAAAATTCTATAGTCAAGCCCGATCGAGGCACCATAAGATTTCACATCAGCATCCGAATTCGTATAAGTCTGATAAGGTTTGAAGTCGCCACTCTGCATGGCCAGCAAAGACAAAGAGTTATCACCCACTTCGCCATAGAACGGAACAATTACAGTCTCATTCGCTATAAACTTATCATAAATATTATAGTACACACTTAAATCAATCGTCACCTTACTTACCTCACCACGGTAACCAACCTCAAAAGACTGTACTTTTTCCGGCTCAACTAAAGAAACATCAGATTTCTGAAAGGTTCCGTTATTTACGGAATTTAAAGTAAATGAATTTTCATAAGCTTCACGTCCAAGAATCGTAGCGGTATCATTCCCGCCATTGGCAGCAATATTATTCACTCTGAATTCCCTGATATCCCTGTCGAGATTTTCTTCAGCCGACCCTACCAAAATAGCTCTACCGGCATCCAACCCGATAAAAAGATCCTGGGTAGTAGGGTTCCTGAATCCCGTCTGATAAGATGCTCTTAAATTATGATTACGGGCTTCCCCCATAGTGTAACCTAAAGACAACCGAGGAGAAAAGAACCCATCAAAAAGTTGTGATTTATCATACCTCCCTGACGCAGTCACCTTTAGACGATCATCTGCGAATTTTTTCTGGATTTGAGCATACGCACCAATTTCCGAATAACTTATCGGACCGTTGGCATCCGTAAAGATCGTTCCGAATGAATTCAAAACATATTCTCTGAAAGATCCCCCAACCTGTACTTCTGCAAAGTCATCAGTTAAATGTGAAAAATTGTAATTTACATCTACATGCCTCATCTTAGTCTCATCCTTGAACTGGGCTCCTTTAGTAAAGTCAGGATCGCTTATCACCCTGTTAAAAGTAGACTCAAATGCCGCTGTACCCGGAATCAACCTACCGGTATCAGCCGTTTGCCGCGCCACCATATGAGCCTGTTCAGAATTCGCCCCTGCAAGAGAAGCCTGAAGGTAAGCCCCTGCGTATTCACCAAACCAGGTTGAATCATCTTTCCACGCACGGTTGATGTTAATACCTGCAAATCTCATATCATATGAATCACCTGCATCTTCACTCGTTATATACCCCCTAACGAAGAAATTATCATTCCTGAATTCCAATTTATGTTGTTGCAGAAAAAAATCTTTAATAGAATAACGGTTCGACCCTTGGTAAATAGTAGTTCCTTTACCTAATTTTCCTTGATATATGATCTCAAAATCATCTGCAAATGGTCTGTAATGTAACGAGGCGTCAAACTTAACACTCTCCGCATTATAATCAGTCAGATCTCTTTCGGCGTAACCGGTTCGACTCACATTTTCATCAGGCAATAAATTCTCTGCACCGGAAGGAATAAGTCCCATATCAGCCAAAGCCGCTCCCACGGCTCTGATATTCGTACTTACTTCATCCCCGTAAATATTCAACCCATCGTAATTTTGATGCGCACGAGTTCTCCCAGGATTCAAAACATCTTCTTCACTCACAGCCCACCAATCAGTCCCGTTTAAATAGGAGAAGTTTACTTTTCCAGCGAATTTCTCTGAAAACTTATGAGCAGCACGAATACCGAAATCATAGTATTGATTATCTCCGGCAGCTTCTTGAGAAGTAAACCCCGATTTAGCATACACGCTCAAACCGTTAAATTTAAACGGATCCTTACTGGTCATAAACAAAATCCCGTTAAAGGCATTAGCCCCATACAGCGCAGAAGAAGCCCCGGGCAACAACTCAACACTATTCACATCGAGCTCTGTCATTCCCAATAAATTTCCTAAAACAAAGTTTAAGGCAGGAGAAGTATTATCCATTCCATCCACCAATTGCACAAAACGGTTATTCGCAAAAGTCGCAAACCCTCTGGTATTGATCGATTGAAACGTTAAACTATTGGTGTTGATATCAACTCCCTTTAGGTTTTCCAACCCCGAATAAAAATCCGGAGCAGCTGCATTCTTAATTTCCTTTAATCCAAATCGCTCAACAGTTACCGGCGATTCAAAGATCCTTTCAGGTGTTCTGGAAGCAGAAACCACAATCTCATCCAGCTGGGTCTGAGCTTCCTCAAGAATAATATCTAATTTTTGATTATCAGAAGTCACTTCAAGCTCAACAGAAGAAAACCCAATACTTGTAACTCGAAGTTTGAATGGAGGTGTTTGATCAGTGGTTAGGGAAAATCTCCCATTGAAATCGGTTACTGCCCCCTCAGCTTTACCAATAATTACCACATTAGCCCCGGGTATGGGCTGATTGTCTTGATCGACTACTTTACCTGTTATTGTCGTTTGCGAAAACGCACAAAGACTGAATAACATCAAAAGTCCACAAAATAATGTTCTCATCATACTTAGTTTGTTTTTAATGCAAGAACAATATACATATTTTTTCTATTTACGATTTTTTTAATCAAATAATTGACGTATTGTTAAAAATAGACAGCTAACACTAATAGCTCCTTAAACTAAAGATCATAAAGCGTTTTTCGAGACTTCTCATTTAGTACTCAAAACAACTGATGGCTTCAAAAGAAAATCATAACCAAAACGTTAAACTCCCTCCTAAATCAAGGATCTAAAAAACAAAGGTAAAGACCCCAACCCCCTTAACAAAAGCGAGGCTTTTACTTACAAAAAGCAAAGTTATCCCCATGTTATCCCCATATTATCCCCATTATATCCCTATGTTATCCTTATAGCTCTTTACAACTAAAAGAGGTTTAAAAAAGGAGAATGACCAACTGCACACGTTGAACATACTGCTCTGAAATCAACTTTAAAAAATCGAAATCTCACCAAGGAAAGCTACAGATTAAAAAAGGCCGTCTAAGCATGCTTAGACGGCCTTTATCTTATAAAAAAATATATTTAGTTACTCCACTGTAACTGATTTAGCTAAATTTCTTGGCTGATCTACATTACAACCCCGCATTACCGCGATATGATAAGACAGTAATTGCAATGGAATAGTATTAACCAACGGAGATAAAGCCTCCGAAGTTTCAGGAACTTCAATCACATGATCCGCAAGTGCCCTTACATCTTCATCACCCTCAGTAACAATAGCTATAATTTTACCGCTTCTGGATTTAATCTCCTGAATATTACTGATAATCTTTTCATAATGTCCTTTTTTAGTAGCTATCACAACTACCGGCATTTGTTCATCAATAAGCGCTATCGGCCCATGCTTCATTTCAGCAGCCGGATATCCTTCCGCATGAATATATGATATCTCCTTGAGCTTTAAAGCCCCTTCTAACGCCACCGGGAAATTATAACCTCTTCCCAAATACAAGAAATTGGCAGCATCCTTATAAATAGAAGAGATATATTTCACATGATCATCCACCTTTAAGGCTTCTTCAATTTTTCTTGGCATACTCTCCAGTTCAGCCAATTTCTGATGGAGTTCAGATTTCGAAACCGTGCCTTTTTCAGATGCAAGTTTTAACGCTATTAACGCCAATACCGTAATTTGCGTAGTGAATGCTTTTGTTGAAGCAACCCCTATTTCCGGTCCGGCATGAGTATAAGCCCCTGAGTTAGTCTCTCTGGCAATAGAAGATCCTACAACATTACACACCCCATAAACGAAAGCTCCGTTTTCTTTGGCTAGTTTAATGGCTGCAAGAGTATCTGCCGTTTCTCCAGATTGAGAGATAGCAATAACCACATCTTTCGATGTTATAATAGGATTCCTGTACCTGAATTCAGAAGCGTACTCCACTTCAACAGGCACTCTGGCTAAATCCTCGAATATATATTCCGCCACCAGGCCTGCATGCCATGAAGTTCCACAGGCTACAATAATAATACGATTTGCATTTAAGAATTTCTCAAGGTGATCATCAATACTCGCCATCTTAACAATGCCCTCATTAACAATCATTCGTCCACGATAAGTATCTTTAATAACCTCAGGTTGTTCGTGAATTTCCTTGAGCATGAAATGGTCATACCCTCCTTTTTCTATCTGCTCTAAACTCATCTCGAGCTCTTGCACATAAGGAGTTACCAAAGCGTCATTTTCAATCTGTCTAACCTTGATATCCCTACCCAATCTAACAATAGCCATTTGTTCATCTTCCAAATAAATAGCATTATTAGTATACTCAATAAATGGAGAGGCATCCGAAGCAATAAAAAACTCCTCTTCACCAACACCAATCGCCAACGGGCTTCCTAGTTTTGCAACTATGATTTCATCCGGTTTACTTTTATCAAAAACAGCAATAGCATAAGCACCTACAACCTGCTGTAATGCTATCTGAACAGCCTTACCTAATTTAACCTGTTCGTTCTTTTTAACGTCTTCAATTAAATTGATTAAAACCTCCGTATCCGTCTCCGAATGAAAAGTATATCCTCGACCAATAAGGGCCTTCTTTATAGCGTCATAGTTCTCAATAATTCCGTTATGAACAATAACAAGATTCCCAGAATTAGAAAAATGAGGATGGGCATTTAAATCATCAGGAATACCATGGGTTGCCCAACGCGTATGACCAATCCCACACATCCCTTGGATATTGGAACTGGCTTCGGAAATACGCTTAAGATCAGCAACCTTACCTTTCGTTTTACTCAGGCTTATTTCTCCCTCATCGAAGAGAGCAACACCTGCACTATCATACCCTCGGTATTCAAGTCTTTCAAGGCCTTTAATAATAACAGGGTACGCCTGTCGATGGCCTATATAACCTACGATTCCACACATAATAGTTAGTTTTTTTTGAGTTTATTGTGTTTAATTATTGTGCTATTGTGTGGGGGAGTGCGCTATTTTGTCTTAGTATAATATAGTTCTAACCTTAATTTTTTATCATTATTATCCTGAGAAATATTGTTACCGTAAAGTATAACACCTAACGGACTTATAGCTGCAGTCTTCGGAGCCATAATATCATTCCCCTCAGATGTTGCAGCAACGTAATTAAAGTTAGTCACATCTGCAGTAAATGACAAACCTAGTGTTACGTTTTCGCTATCCCCTCTTAAAATTTCGGTAACATGTTCAGTTACACCAAATCTATAGCGCCATGGATTGTCATTTTCATCCAATTCCAATACACCGCTATATATGGCTCCTCCAGCATCCAACTGAACATCAGCAACCTGATCTACAATTGACTCCCCTTCTTCTAGTTTATACAAGAACAAACGATCAGGATAAATAGGATCACCATAAGAATTCATTGCTTCGGTATCTATATAAAGCAATAGATCAGCCTGGTTTACCAATCGGTTCTCAGCTCTTAATGCTTCTAAGTCTTCTCCAACAAAAAGATCTAATGCCGCATAGGCTCCAGCCCCTCCACGCAAGTAAATTCTGGACGCATCTTCCGCACTATTTAATTGCTCTGTAATAACTGCTGGATATGCCGACTCTTCAATGAAATTTACATGTACATCATTTCCGTTACTAGAAAGACTTAAGGTAATATTACCACTGGAAGTAACAATTTGATCATCAGAAGTATCATCTGTTGTATCATTATTATCCCATTCATCGTAATCATAATTTATACGAATATTGGCATTCTCAATATCTAACAACATCAATAAATCATCGGCAGGAGAATCAATTGAAAAATAAAACCCTCTCAAATAATCTTTTAAATTATCCGAATTTGCAAGAACTGAATTACCCTCCATATCGAGAATCTTTTCCTGAAAAAAAGCATTATCCAATTGCACATAAAGACCCGGCGTCAATCGACTCGATACATTTTGAGACTCGTCTTCATCTTCCGTATCCGGATCATCTTCATTTTCGAAAAACAGAATTTCTGAAGGATCTATCTTATATACATCATCATAAATCACGGTAGTATTAAAGGACTTAAGATCACCATCAGAATAATATTCCTGAGCTTCAGTAAATTCCTGATCTGGATCAAGTCTTCTTAAATAGTAGGTGGACTCCTGAACCTTTAGGTTGAACTCCTGATCCATATTTCCGTAAATAGAATCTAAAGTAAACTCCTTAGGATCATTTTCATCAACCTCAGTACTGGTTGTATCCTCTACCTCCTCAGAAAAAAACGGAATATACAAATACACACTACTCACCGTTTCATTCTCAACAATGGTGGCATCTGAATCATCCGCATCTGAATTATCTTCCAGCTCCTGGGAATACTTACCAAAAACGGTTGAAGATAAACTAACCTGAGTAATAAATTCATAGTTCGTCTTCCCATACACAGGATCTTTATAATCTCCCAATTGGAATACTGGCAAATTATCAGTTCGGATCCTGTCCATTTTATTATTAACAGCCGAAACCTCATAGGTTGCATCTGCTACACGATCATTCTCATCGAAGATGTCTGAACCTATGGTGTTAAACTCTTCATCACAGGCTATAAAAAAAACAACACTACCTAATACAAGTAGTGTGTTCAGAAGTTTATTAGATTTAAATCTCATACGTTGTTTCTGATTAACTTAAAATTTTCTCCTCATAGAACTGGTGATACGCATCCTCAAACTCATATATCGATTTATAACCTAAGACTGGTTTCGATAAATTTGAAATATAATCACTCAATTCATCAGACAATTCCTCCGAAGCAACAATAACCCCATCAGAATAATCTGCCGCCACTTTCATTAATGCATCGTAATTTGGATTTTCCAACCACTTAGCATCATCATCCTGAATTCCATCAAACTTGACCTTACTCAACATCTCTTCATTTAACGTGCCTTCAAAACCTTTCTTGTATACAGAAGTAACTATTTTACTTTCTGCAAACAATGGCTCGTCACCATAATACTTTTTTAAATAAAGCGGCAACAAAGAGGCCATCCAACCATGAACATGAATAATATCAGGATTCCAATTCAGTTTTTTAACCGTTTCAATGACTCCTTTTGCAAAGAATATAGCACGCTCATCATTATCTGGAAACAAATTACCTTCTTCATCTGAAAAAGTAGCTTTTCTTTTGAAATACTCTTCGTTATCGATAAAATAAACTTGAATTCTTTCTTTAGGAATAGAAGCAACCTTAATAATAAGTGGCATATCCATATCGTTTACCACTAAATTCATTCCTGAAAGCCTGATTACTTCATGAAGCTGATGTCTTCTCTCGTTGATGTTTCCAAATCTTGGCATAAAGATTCGTATTTGTCCTCCCCTGTCATTCACCATTCTTGGACTTTCATAGGCCAACGATGATACTTCGTTTTCCGGCAAGTAAGGAATCATTTCAGAAGCGACAAATAATACTCTTTTGTCTGTCATAAAATCTATATGTTTTTCTTTTACAGTTTGAGTCTAAGGCATGCAAAAATATAAAAAATATGCTGAATTAGTTTAATTTATATAGCTTTGCACGCTGTTAATTTTTTCTAAAGTGAAAATATTTAAACAAAAACAACCGCTTTCTTCTTTTTTAAAAGAGGAGCGAATGAAGTCTAAAACGGTTGGTTTAGTACCTACCATGGGAGCCTTGCATAGTGGACACATGTCTTTGGTGAAGAGGGCTTCAGCCGAAAACAACCTTGTCGTGGTTAGTATTTTTGTTAACCCTACACAGTTTGACAATAAGTCCGATTTAGAAAAATATCCTCGCTTTTTAGAAAAAGACCTGGAAACCTTAAAAAAAGTTAATTCTGAGGTCATTGTCTTCACTCCATCTGTCGAAGAGATCTATGCGAACAACATTAATGCTCAAAAATTTGACTATGATGGCCTGGAACACGAAATGGAAGGTAAATTCAGAAACGGACACTTTGACGGAGTAGGAACTATCGTTAAACAACTACTGGAAATTGTTGATCCACATAAAGCCTATTTTGGTGAAAAAGATTACCAACAATTACTAATTATCAAAAAACTCGTAGAAAAAAATCATATACCTGTTGAAATCGTAGGATGCCCTATAGAACGTGAAAATAATGGTTTGGCAATGAGTTCAAGAAACGAGAGACTTCCCTCAGAAACACGAAAAAAAGCTTCTTTTATCTTCAAGACACTCCTTGAAGCCAAAGAAAAGTTTGGCACGGAAAGTGCTCTTGACGTCACAAATTGGATAAAAGAAAAGTTCAAACAAGAACCTTTATTTGATTTAGAATATATAGAAATTGCAAATGCAGATACTTTAGAACCGATAGAACGAAAAAGAGATAATGAGAAATATAGGGCCTTTATTGCCGTCTATGCAGACAGCGTAAGACTTATAGATAATATCGCCTTAAATTAATAACTTTGCCACATGCAAATAGAAGTAGTAAAATCAAAAATTCACAGAGTCACCGTAACAGGTGCAGAACTGAACTATATTGGTAGCATCACGATCGATGAAGCTCTAATGGAGGCTTCCAATATTATTGAAGGAGAAAAAGTTCAAATCGTCAACATTAACAATGGAGAACGCCTTGAAACTTATGCGATTAAAGGAAACCGAAATAGTGGAGAAATCACACTTAATGGCCCAGCAGCACGTAGGGTACAGAAAGGTGATGTCATCATCATTATTTCTTATGGAATCATGGATTTTGAAGAAGCTAAAAACTTTAAGCCTACTTTGATTTTCCCAAATGAGACAAACAACACCTTGAAATAATCGTTGAAAAAGAAAACAGTTAAAATATTAAAAATTGTACTCCCACTATTGTTGGGAGTTTTTTTAATATGGTATTCTTACAACAAGTTTACACCAGACCAATTAACCGAAATCAAGGACCATTTTAAAAACGCTAATTACTGGTTTCTTTTACTATCGTTATTGTTTGGATTCTTTAGTCACTTATCAAGGGCATATAGATGGAATTTCATGCTGGAACCCATGGGATATAAGCCCAAATTGGCTAATAATGCTATGGCTGTTTTTATTGCCTATCTCTTTAACCTTGCCATTCCAAGATCGGGCGAGGTATCAAGAGCCCTCGTAATTAACAAATACGACAATGTGCCTTTTGACAAAGCTTTCGGAACTATCGTAGCCGAGAGAATAGCCGATGTGCTAGTACTAGGCTTTATCGTACTTCTGGCATTCGCGCTTCAATTTGATGCCTTAAAAGACTTTCTTCTTGAAATTATACCTATTCAAAAACTTTTAATAGCCGGAATCACCCTAACGCTTTTAGGTATAGCAGGTCTTTTCTTCATTTATAAAACGAATTTCAAGATCAGTCTCAAAATAAGAAAGTTAATTGCTGGCTTAAAAGAAGGTCTGTTTGCTATTCTTAAAATGAAAAAAGTATGGCCTTTTATTTTTCACACCGTGTTTATTTGGATCATGTATGTGGCCATGTTCTACATTTGCATATTTGCCCTGGAAGAAACATCTTCTTTTTCCTTCTCAACAGTAATAACTGCTTTTGTGGTTGGCAGCTTTGCCATCGCCTTTACTAATGGCGGGTTTGGCTCATATCCATTCTTTATAGCAGAAATATTATTGCTTTTTGGCATCTCTGCGACAGTGGGGACTGCCTTCGGTTGGATCGTATGGATTTCTCAATTTGTAATGATACTTCTCTTTGGAGGACTATCACTATTATTACTTCCGGTATACAATAGAAATAAATAATTTATTATCTTCGGTAATCCAAATCGAACAAACATAACCATGAAAAAGTACTTAACTTTTGTGCTTCTCCTATGCTCTTTAGCTACTATTGCACAAATAAAAAACACTAAGTCTTATTCACTGAAACTTGATGAGACAAGAAATCTTCGCTTATACATACCTGAAAATTACGATGCCGAAAAATCATACCCCCTAATTGTAGTTTTAGACGCTGATTACCTTTTTGATGTCGTAGTTGCGAATTGTAAATTTCTGAACTATAATGGCGATATGCCGGAGAGTATTGTGGTAGGAATTGAACAAAAAGGCCTACGGGATGCTGACTCTCAATATGGTGAAAACAGCCTTCCGGAGAAAAAAGGGAATCGCTTTTTTGAATACCTGGGAATGGAACTTATCCCATCGCTTCAAAAAGAATACAGTTTAGCGAATTTCAGAGCTATTGTAGGTCACGGAATTACCGGAAATTTTGCCAATTACTATTTACTTAAAGGCGAACCCTTGTTCAAAGCATATATCAACCTATCTCCTTCTTATGCCCCAAGAATGGAAGATTATTTATTGGAGCGTTTAAAGGGTTATGATGATATGATATTCTACTACCTTGCCACTTCATCTAACGATAAAAAAGAGAATATTCAAGGAGCAAAATATTTCAATGCTCAACTAAGATTAATCAATAACGAAAACATCCATTATTATTTTGATGATTTTGATAATACTAATCACTACAGCCTGGCATCTTATGGGATTCCAAAAGCTTTAAATCAATTTTTTGAAATCTACAAGCCTATTAGTAAAGAAGAATACCAAACAAAGGTGTTAACATATGAAGGCCCTGTTATCAACTACCTCTATGACAAATACCAAACCATGGAGTCGCTTTTTGGATTTAAAAAACCGGTATTGTTAAATGACATTATGGCCATTTACGCTGCCACCAAAAAAAATAAAGACCTCCCTTCATTAGAAGAATTAAGTAGAATTGCAAAAAATGAGTTCCCGGAAACCATGCTTGGTTTTTTCCTGGAAGCAGAGTATCACGAACAAATGGGAGAAGCAAAAAAAGCTATGCGCACCTATGAAAAAGCTTTCGGGATGAAGGAAATTGATTTTATCACTAAAGATCTTGCTTTACAACGCATCCAAAGCATAAAGGAAGATTTCGGTTGGTAGTATTTAATACAGTGTTGAATCCTTCTATTTTTATAAAAACCAATAACTGAATTTAAAACTATATTAGCTTTCAACAAACAACTAGTCTGATAGCAGATAGAGAATTCAGCCGAATTTGTATTTTTCGGTTTCTAATTTTTTATATCCACTATGAAGACCCTTAAACCACTCCTAATACTACTCTTTACTCTTCCCACAATTATATGTTCACAAAAACGTGACACCATAGAATTGACGGAGGACTGGAAGTTTAAAAAAGGGACTATTATTAACGCTCACCTTAAAGACTTCAATGACTCCAGATGGGAAACCGTTACCGTTCCGCACGACTGGGCCATATATGGACCTTTTGATAAGGAAATTGACAAGCAATCAGTTGCCATCATACAAAATGGCGAACAAGTTCCAACCGAAAAAACTGGAAGAACAGGTGCGCTGCCATACATAGGCCAAGCATGGTACAGAAAAGAATTTTTGATTCCTGATTTAAAGGAAACCCAAAAAACACTCATTGTCTTTGAAGGCGCCATGAGCCAACCACAAGTCTTTATCAATGGCAGAAAGGCAGGTAGTTGGAATTATGGGTACAGTTATTTTTACTTCGATATTTCCGATTACATAGTAGAGGGTGAAAATACCTTAGCCGTACATATATCTAATAAAGGTGAATCCTCTCGATGGTATCCCGGAGCTGGTTTATACCGGAATGTAAGTATCATTACAAAAAACAAGACCAGTTTCAATCAGTGGGGCACCTTCATAACAACACCATTTATTTCTGAAAATAAAGCCAAGGTGAAAATCAAATCCAAAGTTAGTGGCAACAATCTAAAACTCAGAACTAAAATTATAGATAATGAAGGAAATGAAGTGGCGAATGAAAGCTCCTCCTCTCTTTTCGGAAATGAATTCGAAATAAACTTAGCTGTTTTAAACCCAAGACTATGGAGTCCTGAAACTCCCTATTTATATACCGCCATATCTGAACTATATAGCAACGGCGAACTCAAAGATAAAATCAGGACCAGATTTGGAATCAGGTCAATTAAATACGAAGCAGAAAAAGGATTTAGCTTGAATGGCAAGATCACAAAATTCAAAGGTGTTTGTTTACATCACGATCTGGGGCAACTAGGAACCGCGATAAACAAAGCTGCATTACGACGACAATTAAAAATACTAAAGGACATGGGAGCAAATGCCATCAGGAGTTCTCATAATATGCCTTCTTTTGAACAATTAGAACTATGTGATGAAATGGGATTTATGTTCCTGGCCGAGAGTTTTGATGAATGGGCTAAACCTAAGGTAAAGAATGGCTATAACCGATTTTTTAAGGAGGATGCAGAAAAAGATATTATTAATTTGGTTCATGCTACCCGAAACCACCCCTCTATAGTCATGTGGAGCTCAGGAAATGAAGTTCCTGACCAATGGGGCACCGAAGGAGTTAAACGCGCCAAATGGCTTCAGGATATTTTCCACAGAGAGGATCCAACAAGACCTGTAACCGTAGGGATGGATCAAGTCAAAGCTACCATGGAATCAGGCTTCGGGGCAGTACTTGATATTCCGGGATTAAACTATAGGGTCCATCTTTACGAAGAAGCATACGACAAATTTCCACAAGGAATTATTTTAGGCTCAGAAACTGCCTCTACGGTTAGCTCTAGAGGTGTCTATAAATTCCCAGTTAAAAAAGCCTCGATGAAGCAATATGAAGACTACCAATCCTCTTCATATGATCTGGAGTATTGTAGCTGGTCTAATCTCCCGGACGATGATTTCGCATTACAAGATGACAAAGATTGGGTAATTGGCGAATTTGTCTGGACCGGCTTTGACTACCTTGGAGAGCCAACACCTTATGATGAAATGTGGCCTTCACGAAGCTCTTACTTTGGCATAAATGATCTTGCAGGTCTGCCAAAAGATCGTTTTTACCTGTACAGGAGTCGTTGGAATAAGGAAAATGAAACACTTCACATACTTCCTCATTGGAATTGGGAAGGAAGAGAAGGTAAAAACACCCCTGTTTTTGTTTATACAAATTACGACAGCGCTGAACTCTTTTTAAATGGGAAAAGCCTTGGCGTTCAAAAAAAGAACCACAGTACTCCTCAAAACCGTTATCGACTGATGTGGATGGATGTCAAGTACCAACCGGGAGTACTTAAAGTTATTGCTTTTAACAAAGCAGGAGAACCAATTGCAGAGAAAGAAATTAAAACAGCAGGAGCACCTGATCAAATAGTATTGGATGCCGACAGAACAACTATTAAAGCAGATGGAAAAGACCTATCTTTTGTAACGGTATCAGTTGTTGACAAAGATGGCAATCCATGTCCTACAGCAACTAATCAGCTTAACTTCAAAGTTAAGGGTGCAGGAGCTTACAGAGCAGCATGTAATGGAGATCCAACCTCCCTGGAACTATTCCACCAACCTACCATGAAACTGTTCAGCGGAAAATTGGTGGTAATCGTTCAATCGACTCATAAAAGTGGCCCAATAGAGTTAAAGGTAACAGGAAAGAAATTGAAAAGCGGAAAAATTGCCCTGAATTCAACTTCCTCAGAAAATTAAAATATTACAAATCACCATCACCAGAGTCAAGAAGTAATTCGTAACTTTCGAGTTTTAAAAAATCAATATGGCCAAAGTAAAAACCACCTTTTTTTGTCAAAATTGTGGCACTTCGTATGCCAAATGGCAAGGACAGTGCAGCGCATGTAAAGAATGGAATACCATTGCGGAAGAACTAGTTCAAAAGGATGACAAAAAAAGCTGGAATTCAAATACTACCAATGCCAAAAACAAAAAAGCTCCAAAACCTCAAAAAGTTGCTGACATCAATCAGGTTGAAGAGCTTCGAATGAACAGTTCAGACAACGAATTTAATCGTGTTTTAGGTGGCGGAGTCGTTCCTGGTTCTGTTACCCTTTTGGGAGGAGAACCAGGAATTGGGAAAAGCACCTTATTGCTTCAGATTGCTCTAAAACTCCCGTACAAAACCCTTTATGTATCAGGTGAAGAAAGCGCTCAACAAATTAAAATGAGGGCTGAACGCATTAATCCCAGAAGTGAGAATTGTTATATTTTAACCGAAACTAAAACTCAAAATATCTTCAAGCAGATTGAAGCTACTGAACCGGATATTCTTGTTATTGACTCTATACAAACACTGCACACAGACTATATAGAATCATCCGCAGGAAGTATTTCTCAAATTCGTGAATGCACCTCCGAACTTATAAAATTTGCAAAAGAAACTGCGACCCCGGTTATTCTAATAGGCCACATTACCAAAGACGGGAATATTGCCGGACCAAAAATATTAGAACACATGGTTGACACTGTACTTCAGTTTGAAGGAGACAGAAATCATGTGTATCGAATTCTGAGGGCTCTAAAAAATCGCTTCGGATCTACCTCAGAATTGGGCATTTACGAAATGCTGGGCAATGGCTTACGTGAAGTTTCTAACCCATCTGAAATACTTATCTCTAAAAATGACGAGGATCTAAGTGGAACTGCCATAGCTGCTACCCTTGAAGGAATGCGTCCGTTAATGATAGAAATTCAAGCTCTGGTGAGCACTGCAGTATACGGGACACCCCAACGAAGTACTACGGGTTACAATGCCAAACGCCTTAATATGCTATTAGCTGTACTTGAAAAGCGAGCAGGATTCAGACTTGGAGCGAAAGATGTATTCCTGAACATAACTGGAGGAATATCAGTAGATGATACAGCTATTGATCTTGGTGTTATTGCCGCAATCCTCTCAAGTAACGAAGACATTTCTATAGAAAAGGATGTTTGTTTTGCCGCCGAAGTTGGCCTTGCTGGTGAAATAAGACCTGTACAAAGGGTCGATCAACGAATTATGGAAGCTGAAAAACTTGGATTCGCAAAGATTTTTGTATCCAAACACAATAAGATAACCGTAAAAAAACCACAAATTCAGGTAAAGCTGGTTGCTCGTATTGAAGATGTGGTTGATGAATTATTTGGGTAAAACACCTCAGCCCCAAAGAGCGTACAGATTATTAAAAATCCCGGTGTCATTAATCATTTTTTTAAATCATATAACCCTTAAAGATTTAACTTCTTTTTTAAAAAACTGAATGAACCTGAGAGACATTCTCGATACTTCATTTTTTTCTTTTTAATCGACCCTATTATATTCCATATACCTAGCAGTATTATTCGTGATTTTACTACCGTGTAATTTTTCTATGATATGAAAAGAAAGGTCTATTCCAGCTGATATGCCTCCAGAGGTGTAAATTTTTCCAGAATTCACAAACCTCTTCTCCTTTTCAGGAATACCTGTAGGAACAATTTCCTGCATACTGTCATAAACCTGGTGATGTGTACAATATGATTTATTATCTAAAAGTCCGAGCTTTCCTAAAATTCTAGAACCAGAACATATACTTACAGTTAAAGCTGTCGTTTTATGGACCTCTTGTACCCATTTCAAAATTTCAACGTCTTTAAGTAACGGAGTTGTCCCCTGCCCACCTGCTATAATTAAGATATCAATATTAGGAGTATCTTTAATAGAATAATTAGGGTTCACTGAAAGACCATTTACTGCCGTAATAGATTCTTGCGTTTTTGCGACAGTAAAAACATTAAAAAGCTTATGATCATGCACTTGTGATGCTACTGCAAAAACTTCAAACGGACCTGAAAAATCTAATACTTCAGCGTCATCAAAAACAAGAATAGCTACATTTTTTTTCATGAATTTAATTTAATGATTAGCAACAACAAATGTAACCGCCTATTGTATGTAAGAAAAGGACATTAGTTGGAGGTTTTGAGACATAACGAAGATGTCAAAGCGAACTTTTATTTAAAACTTCTCGTAATTGACGGGATGTTTTGTAACCACACAACCGCGCAATATAGTCCAGTTTATACCCTGAATTTTCTACCAAACTTGTAGCTTTTTCAACTCTTAACTTTGTTCGATATTCAGCAATAGTCACTCCTGTATGTTTTTTAAAAATACGAGATAAATTTCTAGGACTTGTATGAACTATTTCAGCTAATGACTCTAGGGTGGAAGTTTTCTCTAAATTATGAATTATCCAATCTTGAACTATATGTACTTTCTGATCTTGATGGTCTCTAAACTGTAAAAAAACACTCTCCTGCTCATCAGTTCCATTTCTTCTTATGTATACTGCCAATTCTTTAGCTATCTTGATTGCATTCAGCTTTCCATGGCTTTCTTCAATTAAAAACAAAGCTAAGTCTATACCTGTGGCCACCCCCGCGCTAGTGAAAATATTACCTGATTGTACAAATAATTTATTGTTTTTGACTTTTACAAAAGGGAACTTAGTCTTCAACAGATCAATATATCTCCAATGAGTGGTGCACATCTTATGGTCTAACAAACCTGACTTTGCTAAAAGAAATGCACCAGTACAAATACTACAAATAGTAGCCCCATGATTGTTTACATTTCTTAGCCATTCATAAAAAGGAGCTCCATCAATAAGAGTATCGCTCTGCTCTGTATTAAATCCGGGTATGAAAACAAAATCTTTTTCGCCCGGCTGGGTTACGCTATAATGAACTAAGGAATTCAGCTTTAATCCTGCAGAACTATTAATTACAGGACGATCACTAATGAATTCTAAACCATAATCAAACCCTAACTCTTTAGCTTCTTGAAATACTTGCAAAACACCACTTAAATCAAGTAAATGAACCTGATTGGTTATATAAAAATAAACTGTTTGCATCCTTGAGATAAATTTAATGAGTATTACATCGAAACTTTCAGGGCATTCTCAAAACAGAACGAGAAAAATCTCCTTATTGAATTTATTATTATGGCGCCGGATTTGGAACCAATTCATGAATTTTGTTAATCCCTTTAATTATTTCAGCAGTTAAATCAACATGTACACTATCTATATTCTCTTTTAATTGCTCCAAATTCGTTGCACCAATAATATTACTGGTTACAAATGGCTGCTGATTCACAAATGCCAAGGCCATTTGAGCTAATGATAATCCGTTATCCTTTGCCAGGTCATAATACATCTTAGCTGCCTTTTTAGAGTTCTCCCCATTGTATCTGCTAAACATCGGAAATAATGCAATTCTTGAATCCTTTGGAGTTCCCAGAATGTGTTTTTCCGTAAGACGACCAAAACCCAACGGTGAATAAGGTAAAAGACCTATATCTTCCCGCATAGAAATTTCGGCACTCCCTATTTCATACAACCTGTTCAATAAGCTATACGGATTTTGTACCGTCGAAATTCTCGGCAGATCATTTTCTTTACTTGCCTCCAAAAACCTCATAATACCATATGGAGTTTCATTCGAAAGCCCTATATGTCTTATCTTTCCCTGTTTGATAAATCCTTCCAAAGTCACTAAAACTTCGCTGAAGTTATCTTTCCATTTCTCATCTTCCTGATGAACATACCCCCGGGTTCCAAAAAAATTAGTGTTACGCTCAGGCCAATGTAATTGATACAGGTCAATATAATCAGTTTGCAAGCGACTTAGACTTTGATCAATCGCCTCTGTAATAGCTTCTTTGCTATATCCGTTATTTCGAATATGACTGTTGGAAAATCCAGGCCCTGCTATTTTCGAAGCTAAAACGATCTGATCACGTTTGCCAGATTTCTTAAACCAGCTCCCTATAATACTTTCGGTTGAACCCTGAGTTTCTTTTTTTGCCGGCACAGAATACAATTCAGCAGTATCAAAGAAATTCACGCCCTGATCAACGGCATAATCCATTTGATCATGCCCCTCTGATTCTGAATTCTGCTCGCCCCAGGTCATCGTCCCTAAACATATTTTACTAACTTTTAGATCCGTATTAGGTAGTTTTGTATACTTCATAGTGCAAATAATTTATTATTTAAAAAAAAGAACCTCGCGTTATGCGAGGTTCAAAGTTAAAGAATCAATATTATTCTACATATCGTTTAACAATCTTGTAACCTCATCAAGCTTCGGGGTTAACACCACTTCAATACGTCTGTTCTTAGCTTTCCCATCAACAGTAGAGTTTGAAGCAACTGGAGCATACTCCCCTCGTCCAGCAGCAGTAAGATTGTTAGGGTCAATCCCAGTGTTTTTCACAAGCAATCTCACAATTGCAGTTGCTCTTTTAGTTGATAAATCCCAATTATCATCTAAAGATCCATTACCGCGATATGGTACATTATCTGTATGACCTTCAATTAAGATATTTATTTCCGGATTTTGAGCCAACACACTTGCTAATTGCCGAACGGCCCTCTGACCTTCGCTTCCTACAGCCCAGCTCCCACTCTGAAACAGTAATTTATTTTCCATAGAAACATAAACCTTCCCATCTCTTTGTTCAACGGTGAGTCCCTTACCTTCAAAATCTAAGAGTGCTTTTGAAATAGCATCTTTTAATTGTCTCATTGCCGCGTCCTTAGACGCTATTAAACCTTCCAGTTCATTTACCCTCTGGGAGCGACTATCTAACTCGGATTTTAGTTGTTCTAGTCGAGCCTGTTCTTCCGCTAAAACTCTTTCCTTCTCTTCCAGTTGTGTTAACAACTCTCTATTCTTCCTTGAATTTTCTGCAATTGCAGAACTACTTTGTTTCTCTAAGGCATCATAAGACTCTTGCAGCTTTGTCAATTGAGATTTGGTAGCTTCATAATCCTGACGTAATTGATCGCGCTCAGCAACCACCTTGTCATAAGCCTCCTGAAGGACCCTAACACCATTATTCAATTTATTATTAGCCGATTCAAGCTCCTGATTCTCAGCAGCTAACTCATTTCTCTCCTGTTTCAATTTTGCATAACGACTTTCTAAATCATTATAAACTTTGGATGACACACAAGAAGATGCCATTGCAATTAACACTGTTCCAACAAATATTTTTTTTAACATAAGTATAATTTTGGGGGATTCTATTTTAAACATCCAGTTCAACCATTATAGGACAATGATCGCTATGCTTTGCTTCTGGTAATATAACGGCTCTTTTAATATTTTCTTGCAAAGGTTCTGAAACCATATTGTAATCAATACGCCAACCCTTATTATTGGCTCTTGCATTCGCCCTGTAAGTCCACCATGAATAATTATGAGGTTCTTTATTAAGATACCTGAAACTATCGATAAACCCTTTATTAATAAATCCATCTAACCATTTACGCTCTTCTGGTAAAAAACCAGAAACTTTTGCATTACGCACTGGATCATGAATATCGATAGCTTGATGACATATATTATAGTCTCCACAGATTACCAAATTTGGCTTTTCCTGTTTCAGACCGTCCACATATTCCTGAAAATCATCCATATACTTAAACTTATGCTCCAATCGAGCCAAATTAGTCCCGGATGGCAGATACAAACTCATCACCGACAAACCATTAAAATCAGCTCTAAGATTTCTGGCTTCAGCGTCCATATAATCAATTCCTGTTCCAAACTCTACATGATCTGGTTCTTTTTTTGAAAGAATTGCTACTCCACTATATCCTTTTTTTTCAGCACTAAACCAATAGTGATACTTATACCCTATTTCCTCGAATAAATCAAGGTCTACTTGTTCCTTCATAGCCTTAATTTCTTGCAAACAGAGTACATCGGGGTCAGCCCTCTTCAACCAATCTATCAATCCTTTTCTTAGCGCGGCTCTAACACCATTAACATTATAGGAAATAATTTTCATCTAAATCATTTTATGAAGGCTAAAATAGTAATTTCACTTTGTTGCGAGAATGAAAAGAAACTAGTTTCTTCCTTTTTCATTCGGATATAGTAAGTTTACATTATCACTTTGCCAAAATTCTTTGGTATCAGCATCCATTATGGTGAGAGGACTTTTGTAGGCGGCTCCAGTATCCAGGTTCCAAACGTTCGCTGCTTTAACAGGTTTGGTTTGACCTATCCTGGTTGTCGGGGTATGCCCGATGTAAATCTCTTTGTAGTGCTGAATACGTTTAGGATACCTATCTGATGTTTTAGACAATTCAGGATCCAGAGCTAATACCATTTCCCATAACGATCGATCCCAATAAAGCATTTTAGGGAAATACTCATAATCTACTCCATGAAGATTTGTGAACCCGGCATGCACATAAAGACGATTTTTATCATCCAAATGATAATTTTCTAATGACTCTAAAAAACCCTTATGAATATTAACAATATTTTCTTCCAACAGATTATACGCATCAAGAGTTGCCTGACCACCATGAATTAGCCATTGAGGGTTATGCTTTCTCTCATCCAGCCATTTTCGGAATAGATCATCGTGATTCCCTCTTATAAAAACACATTCGTTTTTACTATTTAACTCTATTAGATAATCTATCACCTCAGGAGACTGACTCCATCCATCAACATAATCCCCTAAAAAAATCAATTTATCATTTTGACTGACTCCTGCTCTTTCCAGCACCTGTATCAATGCCTTGAAAGCACCATGAATATCTCCTACAACTAAAGTTCTTTGAGGCATAAACTAAATCTTTTTAAACAAAGATAGCTGTTGAGTTTCTATTCAAAAAAAAGTTGTCATACTGATTAAGCATATTTAACCTTTCTTAAAATTCTTAATGCCTCTTTTAATGATCTGTAAATTTTTAGATCATACTCCTTAACAAACCATCTATAATCTTCAAGCATTTGCTTAGCGCCTTCAAATCCATTTAAAAAACAAATAAGATGGGTTGCAGGCAGATTTTTTATATCTTTTTTATTCTGAGCATTTAAGGTGACTCCTTTCTTCAACTTTTCAAGTATTGAATTATTATTGTTAAAGATATGATACAGCATTTTACGATCGAATTGAGGAGGTTCAAATAACAAAGTACTATCTATTTTATAGGTCCCGTTGTTTTTAAATTTAATTACCACTTTCTCCAATGGATAATACTTTTGTTGATCGTTCAATCCCAATTGCACATATTCCGTAATGGTGAACATGTCTTCTGTAACCGTGACTTCCACTTCATCCAAAGCCGAATAAAAAAGCTTAACCTGCTCATTTATAAGCTCGATATCAAGCCTTGAATAATAAACATTTTCATTTACTTTTTTGGTCTGACCTGCCCAACAAACCACAAACTGTTCTTTAAAAACCTTATAGCTAGACTCCAGATCGGCATGACGATTGTTTAAAAAATCAATTACCCCGTCTAAAGTTAATTCTATGTTATTGCTCGCATGTTGCTCTATTTCTGCTACAATAGATGCGTTAACGTCTTTTATTTCAACGTTAAAACTTTGTGGCATACTTATGCTCCCCTCTCTGAAAAACACTGTTCCACCCCAATACTTCCAGATATTCTTTCTAAGGGCACATAAGGCTCCGGTAGACTTTATCGTTACAAGACCAACTACTTTTCCTTCTGGCAAATTTGGAAAGGGTATGTTTTCATAAGAAATCATCGGCGGATTACTCAAATAAGCATTCACAAGATTTTGAATTTTACTGTCATCAAAAAAATCAACTCCCAGAATTTCATTAGTAGCATCTTCCACTCCTACCACAATAAAAGAATTATTAAATGGGTTAGAATTAGCCAGAGCACAAACGTGTTTTAAAAATTTAGCCTTCCCTTCTTTATCTCCAATATTAACATACCGCTTTTTATCATAAAAGCTGTTTTCATCGTTATGGGAAAGAAGGTTTTTAACTAAAAGGCGTTTGTTAATCATAACTCTTTATTAACTATAGTAGATGAGGCCTGAGCTGTACTCATAACCACAAGATCTGCAATATTAACATGTTGCGGACGTGAAACAACAAAATAGATGATCTCTGAAATATCATTGGGACTTAAAGGCTGAAAACCGCGGTAAACATTATCGGCACGTTCACTATCTCCTTTAAATCGTACGTCGCTGAATTCCGTTTTGACCATTCCAGGATTTATAGCTCCTACCCGAATCCCAAATTTATTAAGATCAATTCGCATCCCCTGATTCAACGCATCAACCGCATGCTTACTAGCACAATAAACATTCCCATTTGGATATACTTCCTTACCTGCAGTTGATCCAATATTTATAATATGTCCTTCTTTTCTTTTGGTCATTTGAGGCAGAACAGCTTTTGTTACATATAGCAAGCCTTTTACATTAATATCCATCATCATATCCCAGTCATCAATATCTCCTTCGTCTATGGAATCCAAACCATGAGCGTTACCGGCATTATTAATCAGAATATCAATTCTCTTGAAAGCATCAGGCAATGAATCGAAAGCATTAAAAACAGCTTCTCTATCCCGAACATCAAAATTTAACAAATGAATAAACACTTTAGATTTAAGGTCGTTCTTTAAACGCTCCAGTCGATCTTGTCTTCTACCACACAGAATGAGATTAATTCCATTTTCCGCAAATGTTTTGGCTGTTGCGAGACCAATCCCACTTGATGCACCTGTTATTAAAGCTGTCTTATTGTTCATTATACTTTTCTTAGATTTTATTGTATTTTTTTCTTAAATTGTTTCTCTATCCCAGCGAATTAATACTATCACAGATTTTGTAAGCAATCTATATTTATAGTTTTTCTGCCGATTTAATCTACATGCTATACAAACAAAGCATCATAGGCTAAACTCCCCTATTGCCAAGAATTTATAACAGTAACATTAGAAAATTTTAAATAATTTATACTTGAGAAATCACTTCAAACTATAGTGTTTTAAGGTTTTTTAACATCTAAACTCGTTTAAGAGCCGTATATAAATTACCATATGAAAATAATAATAACAAAAGTCTTATCTATGAAATCACTCAAAAAAAATTTATTAAAAACCCTAAGTCTTATCGCCTTTACAACATTATTTGTTGCATGTAGTGAAGATGATGGAGCGACAAAAGTCGACGGATCTTCGCATATTGTTGTGAAACTAACGGATGCTCCGGGGGATTATGATGCTGTTAATATTGATGTCCAGGACGTAATGGTTCAATATGACGAAAATGGAGCTTGGGAAAGTATTGGAGAAATAAACTCCGGCGTCTATGATTTGTTGGAATTAACCGGAGGTGTTAATGTTGTTTTAGCTGACAATGAAGTGCCTTCTGGCATGGTTGATCAAATTCGCCTGATCTTAGGTGACAACAACACTATTGTTGTGGATGGAGAAGAAATTGATCTGGATACGCCTAGTGCTCAACAATCAGGTTTGAAATTAAAACTTAATCAAGAACTGGAAGCCGGTTTCAGCTATGAGTTTACCATAGACTTCGATGCGGATAAATCAATTGTTCAAGCGGGAAACTCAGGGAAGTATATTTTAAAACCTGTTTTAAGATTAAGTGCTGAAGTTTCTTCAGGAATAGTAACCGGAACTGTAACACCTTCTGATTTCCAATCAATGGTCTCCATTGTACTGGATGAAGAAACTACAATTTCTGCCTACACTGACGAAAATGGTGTATTCATGCTTTATGGCGTTCCGGAAGGGACTCATGATGTTATGATAACAACAGCCGAAGATTCTGGGTATGAAAATGCTCTTGTTGAAGGTATCGAAGTAGTTAATGGGGAAATCCTGGATCTGGGCACAATTGAATTAGAAGAAGTTACTACGGGATCTATTTCCGGTAAAATACTTAATGAAGGCGTTTCAGTAAATATTTCTGTCGAAGTTCCTGTTGAGGGAGGTGAGGAAGGAGAAGTTGAATCGATTTCGACAACTACTGCCGAAGACGGAACTTTTACTTTAGAAGGTATTCTTCCCGGAACCTATACGGTTACACTTACCCCGGAAGAAGTATCTGACCTTACTTCTAAAGAAATAACTGACGTAGAAGTAAAACTTGGAGAAACCACAGTTTTAGATGATATAACTTTAGAATAAGTTAATAATTCATAATTTTTTGTAAAGAGCAGCCTATCAAAGGGTTGCTCTTTTATTTTTTAACCAATCGTTAACAGCAGGACAGTAAATAAATTTTCAATTTGCATTCAATTAATAAGCGTATTAAATTAACGCCTCAAAAATAAACTTGAAGATGGAAGAAAACAGTACTATTGATATTAGTGTTATTAACGAAAAAATTGCTCAGGAAAGCGCCTTTATTGAAGCTCTTACTTTAGAAATAAATAAAGTAATCGTTGGACAAAAGCAAATGGTAGAGCGTTTGTTAATTGGTCTTCTTGGACAAGGACACATTTTATTAGAAGGTGTTCCGGGTCTGGCAAAAACCCTTGCCATAAACACTTTATCAAAAGCTGTTCACGGTTCTTTTAGCCGTATTCAGTTTACCCCTGATTTGCTTCCTGCAGATGTGGTAGGAACTATGATTTACAATATCAAAGAAAATGATTTCTCTATAAAAAAAGGACCAATTTTCGCAAACTTCGTTTTGGCTGATGAAATTAATCGTGCTCCTGCGAAAGTACAATCTGCTCTCCTGGAAGCTATGCAGGAAAAACAAGTTACCATCGGTGACGAAACCTTCAAATTAGATAAACCATTTTTAGTAATGGCGACCCAAAACCCTGTTGAACAAGAAGGAACGTACCCTTTACCCGAAGCACAGGTCGATCGATTTATGTTAAAAGTAGTTATTGACTACCCTAAACTTAATGAAGAACAGTTGATTGTTCGACAGAATTTAAAAGGAGCTTTTGAAAATGTCAAACAAGTGGTTTCATTAGAACAAATTTTAAAAGCACAACAAGCAGTAAGGGAAGTCTATATGGATGAGAAGATTGAAAAATATATTTTAGATATTATTTTCGCAACCCGTTATCCGGAAAAGTATAACCTTGCAGACTTAAAACCTTTGATAAGTTTTGGTGCCTCTCCACGTGGAAGTATTAATTTAGCAACTGCAGCTAAATGCTATGCTTTTATCAAAAGAAGAGGCTATGTTATTCCTGAAGACGTTAGAGCAGTTGTTCATGATGTACTCCGTCATAGAATTGGAATCACATATGAAGCTGAAGCAGAAAACATCACTTCCGTTGACATCGTTAATAAAATTGTAAACGAGGTAGAAGTACCATAGTCGATTGTTGTCATTCTTGAGAACATCAGGAATCTAACCAACCCAAATGAAGCACTAATAGATTACGTCTTTAGAGACGGAATGACATGCAAAGATGGATACCAAAGAGCTATTAAAAAAAGTAAGGAAAATTGAAATTAAAACACGTCGTTTAAGCGACCATGTCTTTGGAGGTGAGTACCACTCAACCTTCAAGGGGCGTGGAATGACGTTTAGTGAGGTTCGTCAATACACTTATGGTGACGATGTTCGTGCAATCGACTGGAATGTAACAGCTCGATACAATGAACCCTACGTTAAAGTGTTTGAGGAAGAACGTGAACTCACTATGATGCTCATGGTTGATGTATCTGGTTCTGAATTCTTCGGAACCTCCAATCAGTTTAAAAAAGAAGTATTAACTGAAATTTCAGCCACCCTGGCCTTTTCAGCAATGCAGAATAACGACAAGGTTGGATTAATTCTTTTTTCCGATGAAATCGAACTCTTTATCCCTCCAAAAAAAGGAAGGTCTCATATTTTAAGAATCATACGTGAACTTATCGAATTTGAGCCTAGAAGCAAAAAAACAGACCTCTCAGAAGCACTTCGTTTTCTATCAAGCGTAATTAAAAAGAAGGCAATTACATTTATTCTTTCAGATTTTATGACTGATGACTATCAACATACATTGAGGATTGTTGGAAGAAAACATGATGTAACCGGGATCAGGGTTTTTGATAAACGTGAAGAAGAAATTCCAAATATAGGAATGGTTAGGATGGAGGATGCAGAAACCGGTGAACTTATGCTGGTTAATACTCAATCTAAATCTGTCAGAAAAGAATATTCAAAGTTTTACCAAGGCAGAAAAGCCTATTTTAAAAATGCCTTTACCAAAAGCGGCTGTGGCGTTTTAAGCTGCCGTGTTGATGAAAGCTATGTAAAAAAGTTGTTAGGTTATTTTAAGCAACGTGGATAAGAATGAAAGTATACAAATTACATATTATTAAAATAAAACTTTTTAACCTTTGGCTCCTATTGAGCTTTTTTGGTTTTGGATCTATTGCTGCATATTCACAAACCACTCCAAAGGTAACTTCCAGTATTGATTCGACTACTATCAAAATTGGTGAACAAATCCAATATAAGATTCAAGTCGAAACCGATACAAGTGCACTGGTGATGTTTCCCGAAGGACAAACCTTCGCCCCACTTGAGGTTGTAGAAACTTCTCCTGTTGACTCTGTTATTATTGCGGATAAACTGAATCTGGTTAAAAAATATGCATTAACCAAATTCGACTCAGGGACTTATAACATTCCTATTCAAACAGTTTTAGTTAACAAAAAACCATACCTACTTGATTCAATCAAAGTAAATGTAGCTTCCGTTGTGGTCGACACAACCAAACAAAAAATGTATGACATCAAACCTCTAGTTGAAGTTGATAAAAATTACTCGGGATGGTGGAAGTATATTTTTTATGCATTTATCGGTTTAGCTATTATAGGTGGACTTTTATACTGGTTTGTTTTTAGAGAAAAACCTTTAACTCAAGAAGAAAAAGAAGCTTTGTTACCGCCCTATGACAGAGCAATGCTGGAATTAAAAAAATTAGATGAATCAAAATTTTTGATTCAATCTGAATATAAAGAATATTATACCCAACTAACTAATATTGTGCGCTCTTATCTGGAAGAAGACGTACACATTACAGCACTGGAAAGCACTACTGATGAGCTCATTAACAAAATCGAATTATTAAAAGATGCTGGAAGTCTGGATATTGACAATGAAACTATAATTCAGTTTAAGAAGGTTTTAGAAACTGCCGACCTGGTTAAGTTTGCTCGCTCGACACCAGAAAGTTCAGTAATCGAAGGAGATCGTAAAGTAATTGAAAACATCGTAATCAAAACAAAAGAGGCCTTACCTGAACCAACCGAGGAGGAACTTCTTCAAAATGAAGAATACCTTGAAGAGTTGGCTAATAAAAAGCGTAAGCGAAAAATTGTAATTACAACGATCACTAGTTTATTAATTATAGGAATTACAATTAGTGCTTTTGGATGGTATTATGGTTTTGGATATGTAAAAGACACCATAATAGGTCATCCTACCAAAGAATTAGTGGAAGGCGACTGGATTAATAGTGAATATGGATACCCTCCTATCTCGATTGAAACACCTAAAGTTCTCAAAAGAGTTAATCTTGAACTTCCAGCAGAAGCCAACAACATGATTAGTACGAACCAGGTTTTTAACTATGGTAGTATTATAGACAACTTTTATATCATGGTTTCTTCCACAACCTACAAAAAAGGTGTAGATTTTGATATTCAAAAAGCAATAGATGCTACCATAAAATCGATGGAAAAACAAGGAGCTAAAAATATCATTTTAAAAGATGAAGAAATAACCACTCCTACTAACAAAAAAGGATTAAAGGTATATGGCTCTATGCAAGTAGATAATGGCAATAATGAAGACACCCATAATGCTAAGTACATATTATTAAATTTTTCAGAAGGAGGCGGATTTCAACAGGTAATGATGGTTTATCGGGAAGGCGACAACTATGCCAATGAGATTGTAGAACGAATTACTAATTCAATTGATTTTAAAACAGGAAGCTAAATGTTAGAAAATATTCAGTTTGCAAACCCATATTTCTTTTGGTTGCTTTTAGCATTACCGATTGCTATCATATGGTATATTTTTAAGCATAAAAAAGAAACTGCTTCCATAAAAGTTTCATCACTAAAAGGTTTTAAGGTCTCCTCTTCATTCTTATCAAGACTAAAACCCTTACTATTTATCTTAAGGTTATTAGCCTTGGCATTTTTTATTGTTGCTTTGTCCAGACCTCAAACTAAAGACATTTCATCCAGAACTAAGACCACAAAAGGTATCGATATTGTTATGGCTATAGACGTATCGTCCAGTATGCTGGCTAAAGATCTAAAACCCAACAGACTTTCAGCTTTAAAAGAGGTAGCAAGTGATTTTATAAAGGAACGTGTGAGCGATAGAATAGGGCTTGTGGTATATAGCGGAGAAAGCTTTACTAAAACACCAATAACCAGTGACAAGTCTATTGTTCTAAACGCTTTAAGACAGGTAAACTACGGTCTTCTGGAAGATGGAACAGCGATTGGTATGGGATTAGCCACGGCCGTGAATCGTTTAAAAGAAAGTAAAGCAAAAAGCAAAGTAATTATCTTATTAACAGATGGAGTAAATAATGCTGGATTTATAGAACCACAAACTGCAGCCGGCCTGGCCATAGAATTTGGAATTAAAGTATATACAATTGGAATTGGAACCAATGGAATGGCTCTTACTCCTATTGCCTATAATCTAGACGGTAGCTTTAAATATGGTCTTCGAGAAGTTGAAATCGATGAAGACTTATTACAAAAGATAGCTGATGAAACAGGAGGGCGATATTTTCGGGCGACAAATAATAAAAAGTTAGAGGAGATTTATGGTGAAATTAACAAACTTGAAAAAACGGAGGTCGAAGAATTCAAGTATACCAAATATGAAGAAAAATTCAGGCCGTTGGTCCTATTAGGCCTTGGGTTGATATTATTAGAGTTTTTGTTACGAAACACTTTGTTTAGGAGTTTTGTTTAATTTAGAAGAATACATATGTACCAGTTAGACGAAAAAATATATTTTTATTTACTCTTTTTACTTCCAGTGCTATTTGTACTGTTTCTGGCTGTACAATTCTGGAAAAAAAGAACGCAAAAAAAGTTTGCCGAAGCCGATCTATTAAAACGTTTAAGTCCTGACAGATCTACTAGCAAATCTGTTTTGAAACTTGTTGTTCTGATGTTAGCTATTGTCTGTTTAAGCATCGCCCTGGTTAACCCTAAAATAGGCACCAAATTAGAAACGGTAAAGCGAGAAGGTGTGGATGTGGTATTCGCAGTTGATGTATCTAAGAGTATGCTTGCGGAAGACATAGCTCCAAATCGTTTAGAGAAATCAAAACGTATTGTATCCGAAATTATTAATCATCTCGGATCAGACCGAATTGGAATTATTGCATATGCCGGACAGGCTTACCCTCAATTACCAATTACCACCGACTATGGTGCAGCAAAAATGTTCCTACAAAACATGAACACCAATATGCTCTCTTCTCAAGGTACTGCGATAGACGAGGCTATTGATTTAGCCAAAACCTATTACAATGATGCAGATCAGACCAATAGAGTACTATTCATAGTATCTGACGGTGAAGATCACTCCGAAAGAGCCGCTGCAGCCGTAGAAAGTGCCGCTGAAGAAGGTATTAAGGTATACAGTATTGGCGTTGGAACTAACAAAGGTGGTCCTATACCCATTAAAATAAATGGCATTGTTGAATCTTACAAAAAAGATCAAAATGGTCAGGTGGTTATTACCAAACTTAATGAGGATGTTTTAAAAGAAGTGGCTAACAAAGGTAATGGTGCATATATTAATGGTTCCAACACTGGTGAAACTGTTGATTTCGTAACAGACACCCTTAACTCAATGGATAAAAAGGAATTTGAAACCAAACAGTTTGCTGATTTTAAGGATCAGTTTCAGTGGTTCCTGGGAGGCGCAATCTTTTTACTGTTCATAGATATTTTCTTTTTAGAAAGAAGAACAGCATGGTTAACAAAACTGAATCTTTTTAACGAAAAAGAATCATGAAGAAAATATTATACATACTAATATTATCATTGCCAATTGTAGGGATTTCACAAGAGAATAAAGAGATCAAGGAGCAAAAGCAAAAATTAAAGGCATCAAACAACCTTACATATGATGCAAATAAAGAATTGGTAGACGATAATTTTATTGACGCAGAAGCAAACTACCGAAAGGCTATTGCTACCAGCAACGATAATGCTGCGGCTAAATTCAATCTTGGGAATGCCTATTACAAAGAAAATAGCTTTGGTGAAGCCTTTGTAAGATACAAACAAGCTGGCGAAACAGCACAGACCAAAGAAGAACGTCATAGCGCATATCATAATCTTGGAAATGTGTTCATGAAAAACAAAGAATATGATAAAGCTATTGAAGCATATAAAGAGGCTTTAAGAAACGATCCTTCAGATGAAGAAACAAGATACAATCTTGCCCTGGCAAAGGAGATGAAGAAAAAAGACGATCAACAAAAACAAAACGACAAAAACAACGACGACAAAAATAAAGACAAAGACAATCAAGATCAGCAACAAGATCAACAACAAAATAAGAACGACCAAGACCAAGACGACAATCAGAATAAAAACGATCAGCAAAACCAAGACAATAAAGAAAACGATCAAAATTCTGATAAAAACAAAGAACAGAAAGGCGATGAAGGAAAGGATCAAGAGGACAAAAATCCAAAACCAGGTGATCAACCTAAAGACCAACAGGATCCTAAACAACAACCGCCTCGACCTAATCAACTCTCACCGCAACAAATAAAAAACATTTTAGAAGCGATGAGTAATGAAGAAAAAAAGGTTCAAGAAAAAATAAACGGAAAAAAAGTAAAAGGAAAACCAGCTAAAAACGCGAAAGACTGGTAAGTTTACCCCCTTTAAATAACAAGACTTAATGAAAAGGCATATTATATACATATTCTTAATCATAACTACCCTAGGGTATGCTCAAGATGAAGTAACTTTTGAGGCCAAGGTGAGTAAAGAACAATTAGGTCTTAATGAAAGGTTACGAATAGACTTCGAAATGAATAAAGACGGAGACAACTTTGTTCCTCCCAACTTTGAAAACTTTAGAGTTCTAATGGGGCCTAGCCAAAGTGTTAGTCAATCATGGATAAACGGCAAACGAAGTTTTTCTAAAACATATTCTTATATACTTGCTCCGAAAAAAAAGGGAACATTTACCATAAAACAAGCTGTCATAGAAATTGACAGCCAAACATACAAAACAGTACCGATAACAATACAAGTAACTGCGGCAGTAGATAATCCTAATGCACCAAAAGGAGCAGATGACATAGCAGATGAAAACCTACATTTAGTTGCTGAAATATCCAATCCCAACCCATATCTTAATGAGGCTGTAAGCATTCTGTATAAATTATATGTTAGTCCAAAAATCAGCGTATCTGATTTTAGGCCAATAGACAATCCAACATATAATAATTTCTGGTCTCAGAACATGGAAATAAAGCGATGGAAGGTAGAAAATGGTACTTATAAAGGAAAAGCCTATCGTTATGTAATTCTGAAAAAGGTGGTAGTATATCCTCAAAAAACAGGTGCCTTAGAAATTGAGCCCCTAACATTGGATGTTACAGTGGATGTTCCTACCAACAAACAAGATATATTCGGAGGCAGGGTTTATAAGCAAGCCCACAAGACCATTGCAGCCGGTTCTCGTACCATTAGAGTTAAGCCACTACCAGACAATGGCAAACCGGAAGGTTTCACTGGAGCCGTAGGTAGTTTTGACTTTAATGTAGTTCCTTCTAAAACAGACTTAAAAGCAGGAGAATCACTTGAGGCTATGATTGAAGTTTCTGGGAAGGGTAATCTCAAATTATTTGACTTACCTAAGCTAAAACTTCCAAGTTCAGTTGAAGTATATGAACCGGAGTTTAAATCCAATGTTTCAACTAACATAAGTGGTATGCAAGGTAAAATTACTGATGACTATACCATTGTCCCTCAATACAAGGGCAAGTTCCAAATACCAACTATTTCTTTTTCATATTTTGACCCAAAACTTGAAAGGTATAAAACACTAACATCTCCTGAGCATATCATTAATGTTTATGAAGGACCCACCAGCGATGATGATGTCATAACAGAAAATAATCAGCCTGAAAAACAAGTTGTAAACAGCGTTGATTCAAGTTTTAAATTTCTAAAACTCACACCAAATTTACAACCGATTGAAAATCAAACGTTTTTTGGTTCCAAGGCATTCTATATCCTCTTTTTTGGCCCTCTGTTACTTATTCCTCTTTTTATAATTATAGGAAAAAAGAAGAAGGCACTGGAAGCTGATATTGAAGGAACCAAAAGAAGAAAAGCGAATAAGTTAGCTAAAAAGTATCTTTCTGAAGCCAAAAAGAATTTAGGTGACAAGGAATCGTTTTACGAGGCTATGGAACGAGCATTGCACAATTACCTGAAAGCCCAGTTAAAAATAGAAACATCCGACTTTTCTAAAGAAAAAATCACAGACCTGTTAAGGACTAACAAGGTAGATGAAACTGTTATAACATCCTTTATTTCAATATTAAACAGCTGTGAACTTGCAAGATACACACCAACAAGTGTTGTTACGATGCAACAAGACTATGATAAAGCAGCGAACACTATATCTCTAATCGATAAACAGGTAAAAGTATAGTATGAAAAAGACCCTTAGCATTCTAATTTTATGTTTATCTCTATTTTCCTTTTCTCAAAGTGGAAATGAAAAATTATTTGACACGGCTGTACAATTGTACAATCAAGGTAAATTTCAGGAATCTATTAACACCTATATGGAAATTATAGATAACGGATTTCATTCATCATCTGTATATTTTAATATAGGGAACGCATATTACAAGTTAAATGAGGTTGCTCCGAGTATCTATTATTACGAAAAAGCATTGTTGTTGTCTCCAAAAGACGAGAATATCCAAAACAATCTACAGTTTGCTAAAAACATGACGATCGACTCCATTGAAACTATTCCCAAGTCGGCAATTTCTAATTTAATTGAAAGGACAATAGGGGTATTTACTTCTAAAAGCTGGAGCATTTTTGCCATTATTTTAATGGCATCATTTACCATTTCTTTCTTGATATATTATTTTTCATCATATAAGGGTAAGAAAAAATTATATTTCATCGTCAGCATAATTTCTTTGATATTAGCAGTTACCTCTATTTCAGCAGCCTATCATCAACGCTTAAATGCGAAGAAAAGCAACCCGGCTATAATATTTGCTGAAGAAACGATTATTAAATCTGAGCCAAACAATAGAAGTAATGATATTTTCACCCTACATGAGGGAACAAAGGTGAATGTAATTGAGGGCTTAGGTGATTGGAATAAAATAAGAATAGCTGATGGAAAAACAGGATGGATCCCCAAAAATGACCTGCGCCTGATTAAAGATTTTTAAAGCTTATTTAACAATACTCCCATTCATTTCTATTATATTTGAGGAAATTTTACCTCATGAGGGGAAGAAACTATGCTGTTTTATTTCTATTAATTTTTACCGCTTTTATTGCGGCTCCCACTGTCATGAGTATTATTAAATCTGATGCAGACACTTCTATTTTTTTTAGTTTAGCAGAAGAAGAAAATAAAAGCTCTACCTCCTCAGCGGAAAAAGACTATGTATTTTCACATTATAGATTCAGTAATTACTACATCACTGATAGCAAAAAAAACAATGCCGATTTCGTGTATGTCGACAACTACTATCCATCGATTGTTCTGAATCAGCATTGCCCGCCTCCTGAACAGGAAGCATAATCCCTATTTTTATTAACTTTATTAACAATGAATGCTTATGCATTCATACCCCCTATTCATTTATAACTTAAATTAAGTATTTATATGAAAAAATTATTCTCTAACATCAAAGGAGATGCCTTTGGTGGTATAACTGCCGGTATTGTAGCACTACCATTAGCTTTAGCGTTTGGTGTTAGTTCAGGCTTAGGACCAAGCGCTGGTTTATATGGTGCTATTTTTATTAGTTTCTTTGCTGCCATGTTTGGCGGTACCAACACTCAAATTTCTGGACCGACTGCTCCGATGACAGCAGTGAGTATGGTTGTCATAGCTGGAATAATCGCCGCAAATGACGGTGATGTAAATAAGGCCTTGCCCGCCATTCTTACCGTATTCTTATTAGCTGGTTTAATGCAAATTGGATTAGGAGCTTTAGGATTGGGAAAATATATAAGGTACATTCCATATCCGGTTGTATCAGGATTCATGACCGCAATTGGAGTTATAATCTTAATAACCCAAATTCTTCCAGCGGTAGGCTATTACCCAAAAGAAGATCAAGAATATGTTGACACCTTTAAACCACAAGCTGAAGAAGTCATACTAGAAAACATTTTAAAGGAAGAAGCTGGTGAAGGAATTCTGGTATTGGAAGATTTTAAAGAAACTATCAATAGAGCAGAAAAGGTGACGGAAGCTGATATTCTAAAAGAATCTAAAACCCTCGCGGCTAAAGAAGCCTCTGGTGTATTAGGAACTTTTAAAGTATTAGGCAGAGCACTTAGCAACATAAAATGGTTAGAAGTAATACTGGCATTGGGAACAATTTTTATCATATACGGATTTAAAAGAATAACTACAGCTGTTCCGAGTACGTTAGTAGCGTTAATTGTAATGTCTGGAATAGCGGTAGGATTTGGATTAGATTACGAACCAATTGAAGAAATCCCTAGTGGATTCCCAGTTCCAAACCTGGAAATTTTCTCTTCTTTTAAATTAAGCAGCGTCACCCCATATATCTTTACGGCCTTGACATTGGCATTATTAGGGGCCATTGACTCTTTGCTTACCAGTGTTGTTGCCGATAACATGACCAAGACCAAACACAAACCTAATAAAGAATTAGTAGGTCAGGGAATCGGAAATAGTATTGGTGCAATATTCGGAGGTATCCCGGGTGCAGGAGCCACTATTAGAACTGTGGTAAACATTCAATCTGGCGGTAAAACAAAATTATCAGGTATGATAGCTGGTGTGATGCTTTTAATAATACTATTGGCGCTGGGTCCTATCGCATCGCAAATTCCAGCAGCAGTACTTGCAGGAATACTTATCACTGTTGGTATTGGAGTAATGGACTATAAAGGTCTGAAGGCAATTCCAAGTCTTCCTAAAGACATCAAACTAGGTCCAATAAAATTGAGTTCTGAAGTTTTAATTATGTTAGTTGTACTTCTACTTTCCACATTTTGGAATTTAGTTTACGCTGTAGGTATTGGCTTAGTAATTGCCTCTTTAATGTTTATGAAGAAAATTGGTGATCTTACGGCCGAGCGTTCAGATGTAAAAGCCCTGTCTGCGGAAAAAGCCTGGAAAGATGAAAAAGATTTTCCTGAAAAATTAAAAGAGGAAGTTTTTATTAAACACTTAAAAGGCCCGCTATTCTTTGGTTCCACCAGTGATTTCCAAAGTTTAGCCAAACAAATTCCTGACACCGCTTCAACTGTTGTCATAAGACTGGGACGAATGCAGTACATGGATCAATCCGGTTTGTATGCAATGGAAGATGTCTTACAGGAATTAATTAAAAAGAATGGTATAAATGTACTATTTGTAGATTTACTGAGACAGCCTCGATATATGATGGAGCGAATTGATATAATTCCAGATTTAATTCCGGAAGAACACATATTCAAATCATTTAAAGAGTGTACTCAATGGATAAAAAATAATGTAAAAGATAAATATTAAAATGTAATTATTATGAAATTAGAAAACGTATTTAAAAATAACGAAGCTTGGGTTAAGGATAAATTAAGCTTAGATTCTAATTATTTTGAAGAATTAGGAAAAGGACAAAGTCCAGAATTGCTTTATATCGGGTGCTCAGACAGTCGTGTTACTGCAGAAGATATGATGGGAGCGAAACCCGGGGAGGTTTTTGTACATCGTAACATCGCGAATATGGTTATCAGCGTTGATCTGAATGTGATGTCTGTTTTGAACTACGCTGTAGATCATCTAAAAGTAAAACACGTTATTGTATGCGGACATTATGCATGCGGTGGTGTTAAGGCGGCTATGCAATCTGCCGACCTAGGAATTCTAAATCCATGGCTAAGAAATATTCGGGATGTATACAGAATTCATAGTAATGAACTGAACGCAATCGAAGATGAGGACAAAAGATACGATCGTCTGGTTGAACTAAATGTTCAAGAACAATGCGTTAATCTAATAAAAACAGCGGCAGTACAAAAAGCAAACAGAGATCGAGGACTAAAAGTACATGGATGGGTTTTTGATGTTCATACGGGTAAACTAATAGACTTGAACATAAATTTCGACAATATATTAAAAGACATCATGGAAATATATCATTTAGACTAAAGATGATATTAAAAAAACCGCTGGATCCAGCGGTTTTTTTATTCTATTAAATCTCTACTCCAAGTTTCTGGACTCGAGCACAAAGCCAAATATTTTTTCCCCGGTGCTTTTAACAGGGTTATACAAGACCGAAGTGTCAATGGTATTTTCATCTACAAATCCTAAAACGGTATTACTTCTATCAATAAAAATTAGGATTGCGGCTAAGATGATCATAAGTTTAAGCCCTCCAAAAATACCACCCAGAATTCTATTTAATAAGCCAAGTGCTACCATACTAGCCATCTTGGTTAATAGCTTTCCGAGCATATATACAAGAAAAACAATGGCTACAAATGTTACTGCAAAAGCAATCAAATTAATGTGATTTTTATCCCATTCGAGCTTTTCATTTAAAAAATCACCTGCGAAATAGGAAAAGTGAATAGCTCCATAAATTCCTAGAATAAGTGCCACCAGAGAAGCCGCTTCAATAAAAAGTCCTTTTATAAGCCCCCTAACAAACCCAAAAAGAATAAGCCCCCCTAATACAATGTCTATAAAATTCATTAAGAAAAATTTTTCATCGTAAATATACAATTAATAAAGATTTGACCTTTACGTGAAAAAACACCCTGTAAGCAATAAGACTTTCTTAAAATGATAGCAATAAAAGTCAGGTCTTTGTACCTTTGACCCATTAAGTAGTGATAACTTATGAAAAGAGATGAAAATTTAAAAGAGCAGTGGGAGGAAATTGTATCGAGTTTATCGAACCAATTTGCTGATGGAGATATCCTCGACATTGACGCCATACTATATTTAATCGGAGTACAAGAATTGGGGCAGCTTAAAAAACGATTCAAAAAAGACGATAAGGTTAATCTAATGCATATTGCCATTTGTCGCCTTTTGGAGCCCTATGGATATTACGAATTTGAGTTTTTTGATAATGATGGCTGGCCTCATTACAAAATCAAAGAAACTTTACCTTCATTAAAGGCTGGAGAACAGAGCGTATTGATGAAAGAGGCTATAGTTAATTACTTCAGAGACAGAGATTTTTTTTAAAAACATCAAAGCATTGTTAATAACTATTATTTGATCAAAAAATAATTAACTTTGCCCACTTTAAAAGTATCCGGAAAAATGATCGACAAGATAAAGGAACACATTGCAGAAGTTGAAAAATTTACAGCAGAAACTGCAGAGACTGTAGAATCATTTCGTATTAAATACCTTGGTAAGAAAGGAATTTTAAACGACTTTTTTGCTGAATTCAAGAATGTTCCTAATGAGCAAAAGAAAGAATTTGGACAAGCTGTAAACCAGTTAAAAAAAGCAGCTGAAGATAAGGTTAACTCCATCAAAGAACTCCTTGAAAGTAAAGAAGAAGACAAAGGATTATATGGAGATCTAACACGTCCGGCTGAACCTATTCAGTTAGGTAGCAGACATCCTATTTCAATTGTTAAAAATCAGATTATCGATATCTTTTCAAGAATTGGATTTAATGTTTCTGAGGGGCCGGAAATCGAGGATGACTGGCATAATTTTACTGCATTAAATCTTCCGGAATACCACCCGGCAAGGGATATGCAGGACACCTTCTTTATTCAAACTGATCCAGACATACTCTTACGTACACATACTTCTTCCGTTCAGGTTCGTTATATGGAAGAAAACAAACCTCCCATCAGAACAATCTCTCCTGGAAGGGTATACAGAAATGAAGCTATATCGGCTCGTTCTCATTGTTTTTTCCATCAGGTTGAAGGTCTTTATATTGACAAGGGAGTATCTTTTGCTGATTTAAAACAAACATTGCAATATTTCACAACTGAAATGTTTGGTAAGTCTAAGATCAGGTTAAGACCATCTTATTTCCCTTTTACGGAACCAAGTGCAGAAGTTGATGTGTATTGGGGATTAAATAATGAAATAGACTACCGAATAACCAAGGGAACCGGATGGTTAGAGATTATGGGATGCGGAATGGTAGATCCTAATGTTTTGGATAATTGTGGTATCGATTCAAAAGAATATTCAGGATTTGCTTTTGGTATGGGAATAGATCGTATTGCGCTGTTACTCCATCAGATTCCTGATATTCGAATGCTGAGTGAGAATGACATTCGATTTTTAGAACAGTTCAAATCGGCTTTATAAATTTATATTTAGTGAAGAAAGATTTTGAAATACCGGTAGCAAAAGAAGTGATTGTTGCTATAGTCCGTGAATGGAATGAAGAATTCCAATGTCATGACTGGAATGCCTATCTGATAAACAACAAAGACACCGCAATAGAAATGGTATTTGTTACCACCAAAGGTTTTGATAATAAGGTCAAAACTTCTGTGATGCGACATGGTCTGGGTACAGTTCAAAGCAAATCTTCGGTAAAGATTGAATTAATCCAAGAGGATCTTCTTAAATTAAATAATGAATTTTTTGTCACCTTCTTTGGACTCGACGGTGTATTATATGAAAGAAGATTTCTATTTCGTAAAAACACTATTAACGAAAAAGCAACTCAGGAGATTCCGCTGTTAAAGTCAAGAGGGGTTCTATGTAATTAAGATTTATGGAAGGTCAATATCTATAATACATAATTTACTCCAGTTTTATTTTTTCCTTTAAGTATTGAATCTGGTTTTAATACACTCCTTTTCTTTACATCCAATCTTAATTGGTTCACAATTCAGTTGACCATATGATTCATGTTATTCGCTTAAGAAGTCTTGGATTACTGAATGCAAACTACGTGTTTATCAACCAAAAATAAATCTCCCTTAAACACTCCAATCAAACCGCAACTACAACAAAAACAACACATTAAGGTCTGCTTAAAATATTTAACAATCCATTAACTTCTTTTAGTTCGCTAATTACCGAACTAAACGTATATTTGCACAAATAAATTACGAATACATGTATATGGATAATTTATCAGAAGAAAAAAAAGAACTTATTGAAGAGTTAGGTGTATACTTCGAAACCTCAGAAGATATGTCTCCTTTATCTGCAAGGATCTTTTCTTTACTCGTACTCTCAGAAATCAACGGCATCACCTTCGATACCATTGTTGAAACTTTAGAGGCCAGTAAAAGTTCTACCTCAACAAACCTTCAGTTACTACAAACCTCAGGTATAGTTTCATATTGTACCAAGCCAGGTGACCGAAAGCGTTACTTCAAGGTAGATCCAAAACATATAGTTACACGTTTGGAAAAGAAAATTGAAATGTGGGAAAAAGAGCGTAAACTTCACCTCAAAGTAAGCGACTTTAAGATAAAACTTCACAAGCAGCAGAACACTTTCAGCGAAACATTGCCTGGAATTCAGTTTGCTAAAAATTACTCCTTATTCATAGAAGACGTTATTAAAAACCTTAAAAAATTAAAAGAAAAAACCTCTACATTAATAAACGAAGAACAATCATGAGAAAGCAATTATTGAATGTTTCCCTGATCCTTGCCTCTGCTGCAATCCTTATAAGTTGTGGTAATTCTGAAGCTAAACAACAAGCGGCTCCAGGTGCAATGCCTTATCCTACTGTTAAGGTTGAAAAAAGGTCGGTAAAAGATCATACAAGCTACCCGGCAAGTATAGAAGGAATTGTGAACAGTAAAGTTAGAGCAAAGGTATCCGGATATATCCAGGAAGTTTTAGTAGATGAAGGTGAAGTGGTGAAGAAGGGACAACGTATGTTCAGACTCGAGACACAATCTTTATCTCAGGATGCTGAAGCGGCAAAAGCCCGTGTTAATGTTGCCCAGGTAGAAGTAGACAAACTTAAACCTTTGGTTGAAAAAGACATTATCAGTCCGGTACAATTGGAAACTGCAAAAGCAAATCTTGAGCAGGCTAAAAGCACCTATCGTAGTATTGTAGCAAACATAGACTATGCTAATATAAAAAGTCCCGTTAACGGTGTTGTTGGAAGTATTCCATTCAGAAAAGGTAACCTTGTGAGTCCGCAAGATGCACAGCCACTAACGACTGTTTCAGACATTAATGAAGTGTATGCTTATTTTTCTTTAAATGAAAAAGAGCTTATTTCATTTATGAGAAACATGAAAGGAAATACCCTGGATGAAAAAGCCAAAAACATCCCTGAGGTACAATTAGAATTAGCTGACGGATCTATCTATGGTCATCCCGGAAAGATTGAGACCATCACAGGGGAGGTAAATCCTAATACAGGAACAGTGTCATTCAGGGCTACTTTTAAAAACCCAGAAGGTTTATTAAGAAACGGTAGTAGTGGTAAAATATTATTACCAAGACATATGGACGACGCCCTGGTTGTTCCTGAACTATCGACCTTCGAGCAACAAGGAAAGCGATTTGTTTATGTAGTAGAAAATGATTCTTTGGTGACCAAGGCAATCACAAGTGCTGCAGAAACCAATGGATTGCTGGTAATCACTGAGGGATTACAAGAAGGGGATCAAATTTTAGCCAAAGGCGTTAGCAAGGTTCGTCCCGGGACTAAAATAGTTCCACAGCCAACAAGCATTGACAGCATTGTTAATTCATTCAACAAAGTATTTAAATAAATAAACAGCTATGCTCAAGAAATTTATAGAAAGACCTGTTCTTTCTACGGTAATATCTATTATCATTGTAATGCTCGGTGTTCTTGGGTTTTATACCCTGCCGGTAACGCAATATCCAGATATAGCTCCACCAACGGTACAGGTGAATGCATCTTATCCGGGAGCTAACGCAGAGACTATCATAGAGAGTGTTATCATTCCTATTGAAGAACAAATAAACGGTGTTGAAGGGATGACCTATATGGTTTCTTCAGCAAGTAATAATGGTAGTGCCAACATAACGGTATATTTCGAACAGGGTGTTGATCCTGATATTGCCGCGGTGAATGTTCAAAACCGTGTTGCACGTGCTAACGCATTACTACCCGCCGAGGTTATCAGAGCTGGGGTGATTACCCAAAAGCAGCAAACTTCTGCTTTGATGTACGTGGCCATGTATTCTGAAAACCCGGATTACAACGACACCTATGTTCAAAATTACCTTAACATAAATGTAAGACCGGAGATTCAACGTATTGATGGAGTTGGAGATGTGACCGTATTTGGCGGCAAAGACTACTCTATGCGTATTTGGATAGACCCTGCCAAACTATCTTCATATGGCGTTACTACTACTGAAGTAGTTCAGGCCATTGGTGAAGAAAGTTTAGAGGCAGCGGCTGGTTCCCTTGGTCAAAATTCAAAACAATCTTTTGAATATGTTATCAAGTATAAGGGACGTTATAAAACCGCTGAAGAATATAACAACATCATTATAAAATCATTAGGTAATGGACAATTTTTACGTTTAAAAGATGTAGCAAAAGTAGAGCTGGATGCCTTTTCATATAATTCCATTTCCAGATCGAAAGGATATCCGGGGGTAAACTTTGGAATCTTTCAAACTGCCGGATCCAACGCCCAGGAAATTATTAAAGAGGTATACGACAAACTGGACCAGCTTGAAAAAGATTTTCCAGAAGGGGTAAAATACTTGGTCAACTACGACACCAACAAGTTTTTGACGGCGTCTATGAACAAAGTTAAGCATACACTTATAGAAGCCTTTATCCTGGTATTCTTTGTGGTATTTATCTTTTTACAAGATTTTAAATCCACTCTAATTCCGGCAATTGCGGTACCTGTTGCAATTATTGGTACGTTCTTTTTCTTAGGGGTATTTGGTTACTCTATAAACCTCTTAACCTTATTCGCGCTTATTCTGGCTATTGGTATTGTGGTGGATGATGCTATCGTAGTTGTTGAAGCTGTGCACGCAAAACTTGAGGAAGGGTATGATTCGGCCAGGAAAGCTTCAATTTCGGCAATGAGTGAAATTAGCGGGGCGATTATATCGATCACCCTGGTAATGGCTGCTGTATTCGTACCTATCACCTTTATTCAAGGACCATCAGGGGTATTTTATGAGCAGTTCGGTGTTACCCTTATTGTTGCTATACTTATTTCAGCAGTAAACGCACTAACATTAAGTCCGGCGCTATGTGCGATTTTCCTGAAGCCGCATACTGATAAACATAATAAGAAAGGTTTATTACAAAGGTTTTATGCAGCATTCAACGTTGCTTTTAATGCAACTACCGCTAAATATGTAAAATCTTTAGGCTTTCTGGTAAAGCATAAATGGATTACCGGAGGAATTCTTGCGGTTGCAGTTGCTGCCATTATATGGGCAAACAATACTACTCCAACAGGATTCGTACCTACTGAAGACAGAGGGGTGATTTTTGTGAACGTCGAGTTACCGCAGGGGTCTTCTTTAGATAGAACGTATAGTGTAACTGAAGACTTATACAAAACTATGAGTTCGATAGAAGGAATTAAAACGGCTTCTCTTATTAATGGTCAAAACTTCTTCTCAGGAGCGGGTAGTTCTTATGCAATGGGCTTCATTATTTTAGACGATTGGGATAATAGAGAAACTGAGGCTACTTCTGTTAATGGCATTCTTGGACAATTATATGCCAGAACGGCCACAATGGCCGAAGCCAATATTATTTTCTTTACCCCACCAAGTATTCCAGGTTTTGGTTCGTCGGATGGATTTGAGATGAGATTGCTCGACCGTTCTTCCGGAGAATTAAAAGACCTTGATAATGTTGCCAATGAATTTGTTGGTGCTTTAAACCAACGGCCGGAAATAGCTTTTGCTTCGAATTCATTTAGCACCAATTTCCCTCAACTTGAATTGGATGTAAATATTGCTAAGGCAAAAGAAGCGGGTGTGAGCGTAAGTAACATTTTAGCCACACTTCAGGGGTATATTGGAGGATATTATGCTGCAGACTTCAGTAGGTTTGGTAAACAATTCAGAGTATACGTACAGGCAGACCCCGAAGATCGAAAAGATGTTAATAGTCTGAACAGTATGTTTGTTAAAAACAATCAAGGTGAAATGGCACCGGTATCGGAATTTGTAACCTTAGAGCGTGTATACGGTCCGCAAACTGTTAGTAGATTCAATTTATTTAATGCAGTAACAGTAAATGGATCTGCTACCCCTGGTTTTAGTTCAGGGGATGCTATTAAGGCTGTAAACGAAGTGGCAAAAGAACATTTGCCTAATAATTACGAGGTAGCCTACTCTGGAATTACAAGAGAAGAAATAGCTTCGGCAGGTTCATCGGGTATTGTATTTATCTTAAGTATTGTGTTTGTGTACTTCTTATTGGCGGCTCAGTATGAAAGTTACATATTACCATTTTCGGTATTGTTTTCATTACCGGTTGGAGTTGCAGGTGCTTACCTCTCAACAAAATTTACAGGCTTAGAGAATAACATCTATTTCCAGATCGCCCTTATCATGCTGATTGGTCTATTGGCTAAGAATGCTATTCTGATTGTGGAATTTGCCAAACAACGTCGAGAACAAGGCATGTCAATTACCGACGCTGCTATTGCAGGTGCTAAGTCTCGTTTAAGACCTATTTTGATGACATCATTTGCATTCATTCTTGGATTAATGCCATTGGTATTAGCTAAGGGTGTAGGTGCTGAAGGTAACAATTCGATTGGTACCGGAGCTGCAGGCGGTATGTTAGTGGGTACTATACTAGGGGTGTTTATAATCCCTGTTCTATACATTGTCTTCCAGTGGTTACAAGAAAAAATTACTGGTGCCCCGGAAGTAAAATCAGAAACAGAAGAAGCATAAAGTAGAGATCATGAAAAGAACACATATCTATAAATTCATACTATTAACAGTTATTGCTGTTTCTGTGCAGTCGTGTTTTGTCGCTAAAAACTACGAACGCCCTGAATTAGAGGAAGCAGAAAACTTATACAGAACAGATAATCTTCCGCAGGATAGTATTTCTGCGGCTGATATTTCCTGGAGAGATTTATTTTCTGATCCTTTATTAGAAACATACATCGAAGAAGGACTACAAAATAATATTGATATTCGCATTGCATTACAACAGGTAATGGCTGCTGAAGCATATATGAAACAAGGAAAGGCAGGATATCTGCCTTCTTTAAATGGTAGCTCAACAGTAACCCATCAGGAGCTCTCTGCGAATAGTCAGTTTGGATCGTTTTTTGACGGTTCTTTGCAACAGTACGAGTTATCTGCCAATCTTTCCTGGGAAGCTGATATCTGGGGGAAAATACGAAGTAACAGAAGGGCTACACAAGCCACTTATTTACAAACAGTAGCGGCCCATAAAGCGGTTAAAACGCTTCTGGTTGCAGAAATTGCTTCAACCTATTATCAATTGGTGGCTCTTGATGCGCAGTTAGAGGTTACTCAGGAATCTATCGTTAACAGAAACAATAGTTTAGAAACTATTAAAGCCCTTAAAGAAGCCGGTAATGTAAACCAGGTTGCCGTAGATCAAAGTGCTGCTCAACTATACAGTGCTCAAGCTTTACAGGTAGACATTGAGGAAGCTATTTTTCAAACTGAAAACGCTTTTAGCATCTTACTTGGAAGGACAGCCCAGGGATTCGAAAGAAATTCTCTCGATGATCAAACGGTACAGCATGACCTTCAGGTTGGATTTTCTTCTTTTTTATTACGAAACAGACCTGATATCATGGCGGCTGAATATGGATTAGTAAATGCATTTGAGCTAACCAATGTGGCACGAAGTAGTTTTTACCCTTCGGTTACTTTATCAGCAACAGGTGGCTTCCAGAGTTTAGAATTAGAAAACTGGATAGACACACGATCTATATTCGCAAATCTGGTTGGTGGCTTAACGCAACCTATTTTTAACCAAAGAAAGATTCGCACACAGTATGAAGTTGCCAAAGCACAGCAAGAAGAAGCTTTATTGAACTTTAAAAAGTCATTGCTGGTAGCTGGTCAGGAAGTATCCGATGCTTTATACACTCTTGATGCGAAAACAGAAAAATACGATTACAGAGTCAAAGAGGTAGAGGCTTTAAGAAAAGCAGAAATAAACTCGGAAGAATTATTAAATAGTGGTTTTGCCAATTATTTAGACTTGCTTACTGCAAGACAAAATGCATTAAATGCAGAGCTCAATGTAATAGACACTAAACTTAATCAGTTACAGGCTGTTATTACATTATACCGATCACTTGGCGGTGGTTGGCATTAATACAATTTCATGATTTGATTGTTTTGGTTGGTTAGTGGAACTGTCCTGTCTTTTTAGTCTCTTGGCAGGACAGTTCTCTTTTTTATCGTAAAGGAAACCCTTTAGCAGCCCACCACGGGTGTATTTCAATAACCAATCTTCCTGCCTTAACCATTGGATCCATATTGGCAAGACTATCTGCCATTTCTAATGTGGGTACGTTATAAATTGTTATTCCTCTTATTTCACCATCATCACCAAAAGGCCCTGATATATCTGCGAATCCTTCTTCATACATCCGGCCTAAATGTGCCAAATGTTGTTTTTGCAAGCTATCCGCTTCTTCTTTAGTTTGAGAACGGGAAGGTCCTTTCTTCAAAAAGGCCATAAAATATTGCTGCATTAAAATTGTGTCCTGAGATTTCGGGTCTACATAATCGAATACCTGATATCCTTTTTCCTGTAAATCCTGCTTAACAGCCGTTACTGATTGTTGCACTTCATCTTCAATAATATCTGCCGTAATTGCTTCTATTATTTCGGTATCGTTTTTTGAAGGGTTTTCTTCCTTACAAGCCACAAAAGCCAGTATTCCTATAAATAATATCAAATGTTTCATATATAATGTGAATTTATGCGCTAATTACTCGCAATTTTAAATTTCGCTACTTAAGATGTTATTCGTTCCATTCATTAAATGGTTTTTTACTTAATTGGGAGTTATAATATTTTATTTGTCCGGTTACTTCTTCTCCCAACCAATCGGGTCTTTCAAAACTTTCATCTTCATTCTTAAGTTCTACCTCGGCAACAATCAGCCCTTCATTTTCTCCATGAAACTCATCTACTTCGAAGGTGTGCGCTCCACAAACCACTTCGTACCGAACTTTGCTTATTACCCCCTCTTCACATAATCTTAAAAGAGACTCAGCTTCAGATAAGGGTATTTCACGCTCCCATTCAAAACGCATCGTTCCATTTGCAGAAGATTTACCTTTCACCGTCAAAAAGCCCTTGTCTGCTTTAATTCGTACTCTTACAGTTCTGTTTGGGTGCGAATTTAAAAATCCTTGTACAATACGTTTTTTAACATTTGCCTCCTTTTTATAATCCTCAGAGGTTACCAAGAACTTACGTTCAATTTCTATCATATTCCTTTTGCTATTTCTTGTATAATATCACTTTCTATCCTGGTCATTTCATAGTCGTTGTCTGCCAACCATACCATGGTTTTAACAATGGTTTTCGGATGAATGGAACGGTACTTTTTCAAGGGCCCTATCATGAACCAATTCATTGGTTTCATTAATTGTTTAGCGAGGTATTCACCCGTACGTTTTTCTTCCCTATCTCCTCCAATAAGCGATGGCTGTAAAATAAATGTGCGGGGGATTCTGCATTGCAATACAGCCTCTTCCATTTCGCCTTTAGTTCGGTTGTAAAATACTCGACTATTAACATTAGCTCCAAGAGCCGAAATTACCATAAATGTATTTATATCATTCTTCTGACACAGAGAAGCTGCCGCCACAGGTATTCCGTAATCTATTTTTCGATAAATTTCTTTATCGGGTGTTTTAGCAGCTGTGGTACCAACACAGCAGAACACTACATCTGCCTTAAAATCATCCTGATAAGATTCCAGATCTAATAGATCCATCACATACTCTTTTATCTTATCATGTTGCTTTTTCAAGGGCTTTCGGGTAAAAACCTTTACGGTTTCATAGGTATCACTCTCCAACAAAAGCTCCAAAAGCATCCCCCCTGTTAAACCAGTAGCACCAATTATGATGGCTGTCTTATTCATACACCTAAATTACATTAAATTTGCTTTATGGAACAACCTCCTTCAGATAGAAAAATAATTCATGTGGACATGGATGCCTTTTATGCTTCGGTTGAACAATTGGACAATCCGGAGCTTAGGGGCAAACCAGTTGCTGTCGGTGGTGGTGAAAAACGGGGAGTAGTCTCCGCTGCCAGTTATGAAGCCAGGAAATATGGTGTAAAAAGTGCTATGAGTGGTTATCTGGCCAAGAAAAAATGTCCACATCTTATTTTTGTAAAGCCAAGGTTTGATAGGTACAAAGAGTTATCTCAAAAAATCAGGAAGATATTTTTGGAATATACTGAATTGGTTGAACCGCTCTCATTAGATGAAGCATATCTCGATGTAACCAACAATAAAAAAGGCATTCCTTCAGCCTCTCTTATCGCGAAAGAGATACGGCAGCGCATTAAGGAAGAAATTGGACTCAATGCATCAGCTGGAATTTCTATAAATAAATTCATTGCAAAAGTTGCTAGCGATTACAATAAACCTAACGGACAAAAAACTGTTCCTCCGGAAGAAGTTGAATCTTTTTTAGAAGCACTTGATATCCGGAAGTTTTATGGGGTTGGTAAGGTTACGGCAGAAAAAATGTATCAACTTGGTATTTTTTCCGGTAAGGAGCTTAAACTAAAGTCTATCGAATACTTAAATGAGCACTTTGGAAAGAGCGGATCGTATTATTATCAGGTCGTTAGGGGTGTTCACAATAGTGAGGTCAAACCGCATCGCATTCCTAAATCGGTGGGAACGGAACATACTTTCTTTGAAAACCTGAGCAGTGAAGTCTTTATGCTTGAAAAGCTGGAAAAGATAGCTCATGAACTTGAGCGACGACTCAAAAAATCTAAGATTGCCGGTAAAACGGTTACCTTAAAAATAAAATATAGCGACTTTGCTCAGCAAACCAGAAGCAGAACCCTCCCCTATTATATAGCAGATAAAAGTATGATCTTTGATACCGTAAAAGAACTGCTTTACCAGGAGAAACCACAGAATTCCGTAAGGTTACTTGGTATTTCGCTTTCCAACCTCAACACAGAAAAGAAAACAACACTACCCGAAAAGCCTCTTTCTGTTCAATTACAATTTGATTTTTAATCATCGTAGTCATATTAACCTATTGAATTTAGCTTAAACAGGAAGGTTGAATACAACTTATATGCATGTATTTTCCGTGACGTTCGGATAAAGTTGCATAAGGATATTATGGGGATAATATGGGGATAATATGGGGATAACATGGGGATAACATAGAATATAGCCTATACCATCCTTGCTTTAACATCGCTCTAAGTATTAAGTTTTTACCGATTATTAAGAGGTCATTTGTTAGCTGAAAGTTTTTAAAGAGGATGTTACAATCCACGATCCCTTTCTATAGACTCATCGTACTTTTCTTTTTTTAAAAACACATACAGATTCTATTGTATCAGCTTGAAGCACCGGTAGCTCAACCCGTACAACCTTGATTTATTATTTACTGATTCCATTTAAATAATACCACAAATTTTTTTTGTTTGATCGGGCTCTATTTATCGGAACTCTAAGGTTAATTGCTGGGACCATTCCTTTTATGTTTTTCTATTAATTTTGTAATTGCGTACATCAAGCCTTTCAAAATGAAAAAAGATCATAAACTGCTATATTATATTAATAAGTGGTCTCATTTAACGGAAAAAGACGAAACGGCAATTTTAGCTGCTTTCGAGCCTGCACGCGTCAAAAAGAAAAAGGATCTCCTTGTTTCAGGAGAAATCTGCGATTACCTGTATTTCATTACCCAAGGATGCTTGCGTTCTTTCTATACAGACGAAAAGGGTGTTGAGCATATCTATCAAATCAGGATGAATAATAACTGGATAAGCGACCTGGAAAGTTTCTTTTCTCAACAACCTTCCAAATACAATATTGAAGCGATCGAAGATTCTCATTTATTGAGAATTTCTCATGAGCGTTTTGAGCAGTTGCTCATCGAGATACCTCAGCTTGAAAGGTATTTTCGCATTCTTTTCCAAAAAGCCTATATAAATGCGCTAAGTCGACTCAATGCAACCATGTGGGAAACTGCCATGGATCGATATTCTGAAATGCTCAAAGAGCATCCTGAAGTTTTTAAACGGGTCCCACTGGTTTACATTGCTTCATATCTTGGCATCACTCCTGAAAGTCTTAGTCGAATTAGAAGACAGAAGTAAATCCCAAGGTTCTTTACAGAATTCTTAACAAACATCAACTCAATTTCTTACCATAGATCAAGTGTAAATGACCTGAGGCTGAGCTACTTTTGTATTGTACAAAAAAACAGCTTTAAACATATTAAAACAATCTCTATCAAAGTAAAATTTTATAATGTACTGCAATACTATCCTTGACTTAAACAGTTGTCAATGAACAGAAAAACTTTTTTAAAAACACTATTGGCCTCAGTGCCTGTAACAATGGTTGGAATGAATTTAAAACACCTACATAAGATCACCGATGCCTTTGGCAACTCCTCTAAAATGCCCGTTCTTTTTTTAGGACATGGAAGTCCGATGAATGCCATTGCGGAGAATGAATTTGTTCAGGGGTTTAGAAACATCTCGACAGAAATAGAAATCCCCAAAGCAATTGTTGTGATTTCTGCTCATTGGGAAACAAAAGGGACCAAGGTAACTGCAATGGAATATCCTGCTACCATTCATGATTTTGGCGGTTTCCCAAAAGAACTTTATGAAATTCAATATCCTGCTCCGGGGATGCCCGAACTTGCCCATGAAATAAAGAACATAACAAAGACTTCGGAGGTGTCTCTGGATGAAAAATGGGGTTTGGATCACGGTGCCTGGACGGTGATCAGGCATATGTATCCCAAGGCTGATATTCCGGTTATTCAATTAAGTTTGGATTACAGCAAAAACCCGCAGGATCATTACGAGCTTGCCAAGGAGCTCGCTTCTTTGCGCCATAAGGGTATTCTGGTTGTAGGTAGCGGTAATTTAGTCCATAACCTTGGTATGGTTCATTGGCAAAAGCTTAATGAGAATTTTGGGTTTGACTGGGCGAATGAGGCCAATGATAAGATGAAGAAATTCATTTTAGAGGGCAATCATCAAGCTTTAATAAACTATTCAAAACAGGGTAGCGCCTTCAATTTATCGATCCCTACTCCGGAGCATTATCTGCCTTTACTTTATGCCCTGGCCTTACAGGATGATAAAGATGAATTAAAAATATTTAATGACGAACCGGTTGGCGGGTCATTGACCATGACCTCTTTAAAAATCGGTTAGGAAAACTAAACATTTAAATTTTATCAGCAATGAAAATAGGAGTTACAGGAGCAACAGGCCAATTAGGAAGGTTGGTTGTTCAGCAATTAAAGGAGAACGTTGGAAAAGATCATGTAGTAGCATTGGTTCGCAGTCCTGAAAAATCAAAAGAATTAGGAGTGGAAGCACGATCCTTTGACTACGACAAACCGGAAGGATTAGCAGAGCAATTAGCTGGAATAGACAGGTTATTATTAATTTCTGCTAATGAAATCGGGCAACGTGCCCGACAACACAAGAATGTAATCGATGCCGCTAAAAAGGCAAAGGTAAATTGGCTGGTCTATACAAGTTTACTACATGCGGACACTTCTACCTTAAATCTTGCCGGAGAACATTTGGAAACCGAAAAACTTATAAAAACATCAGGGCTTGATTTTACAATTCTAAGAAACGGGTGGTATACAGAAAATTACACCGGTTCGGTTGGAGGAGCTTTAGCGAGTGGTGCATTTATCGGGAGTGCGGATTCGGGTAAAATATCATCTGCTGCAAGATTAGATTTTGCCGAAGCTGCAGCTACTGTATTGAATGATGTAACTTATAAAGGTAAAGTACTTGAATTGGCGGGGGATCATTCATACACCTTAAGTGATATGGCTGCTGAGATTTCTAAACAAACAGGAAGGGACATACCATATAAGAACTTACCTGAAGCTGAGTACGCAAAAATACTTGAAAGCTTTGACATCCCCGTTGTTTTTGCACAAGGTATTGCAAGTTGGGATGTGGGTGCATCAAAAGGAGATTTATTTGATGATTCGCAACAGCTATCCAAATTAATTGGACGCCCTACTACCTCGATGGCAGCCTCTGTGAAATCTGTTTTATAATTAAACAGCCCCATAAACCTGAGTGTAAAAAAATTGCTTATCTGATTTATTACCAGTAACTTAGATAGGATTTTTTTATTAAGGATCCTGAAAACCAACCAAATTCGGAATTCAAAAAAAATCAATTATGAAAAATTTATCTTTTTTACCAAAAAGCCTGACTCTCTTAGTTTTAATTCTTTTAATCGGCAGTTGCAAAAACACCACTAAAGAGTCTTCTAATACTTCACCTGCCCCGGCATTTGATCTGGAGGTGGTGAAGGCAGAGATCGAGGCAGCGAACCAGAAATACACGGAAAGATTGGCGGCAGGGGATTCCGTTGGACTTTCTAATTTATACACTACGGATGGCAAGTTCATGATGCCTGAAGCTCCATCGTATGAAGGAAGAGAAAGTATCACCTCTGTCTTTTCAGGAATATTGAATTCAGGGATTTCCGGAATTAAATTAACCACCATCGAAGTATGGGGAAACGAAACGTTTGTAACGGAAGAAGGGGCCTTTGAATTATTTTCAGGAGAAGACAAAGTAGACGAGGGAAAATATATCGTGTTATGGAAAAAGGTTGATGGAGAGTGGCACTTGTTAAGAGACATTTTTAACAGCAATCTATCTCATGAATAACCATTGATATATAGCTTAAGAAACAATCATGATTTAAACTTTTTAATTTCCTACCATAAAATACAGTAAAAAATTTGACGATTGATTAAATTTGATAGCCAATTAATCACGAATTCCTTTTTTACTTAACGCATTGATTCAAGAGACTTTTTAATTTTATGATGGTGCTATCCTTAATTCTAAGCTTTGTTTTTATAGTCCTGGCTATTATACATTTTAACTGGGTTCTTGGCGGTAATTTTGGTTTATCTGTGGCTCTGCCAACCAATGAACAAGGAATTCGCGTTTTACACCCCAAAAAAGCAGACAGTGCTATTGTAGGAGCGGGTTTACTTACTTTTGGGTTGTTTTACCTTAACACCTCCGGATTCGTTATGTTCAGACTTCCGGAATGGATATACAGCTATGGCGGTTGGATCATTCCTACTATTTTTTTCCTCCGTGCTATCGGTGAATTTAAATACATTGGATTCTTCAAAAAAATAAAGCATACTCCATTTGGCGAGATGGACACAAAACTTTTTTCACCATTGTGTTTACTGATTGCTGTTATTGGTATTTTGATACAATTATTTCAGTAAGACGCATTTGATGTGATTGTAAAACAATCCTTGATCCGTAATTAAAAAGGTCAGCTAAATTTCATTTATTAACTAATAACCTGCTGTTATATTTTTAAGGTTATTCTGCTATTATGAGAATTAAATTTGCCATACATTTGTCTTAGAAATTTTGCAGTACTTGTCAATTTGATTAAGGTTGAACGTAAAGTTGATTAATAGGGAATTGTGTGCAAATCACAAGCTGACGCGCAACTGTAAGTAACATTGAAGGTTTTATCTAAAGTATCCACTGTCTAACCACCATAGGACGGGAAGGAAGATAAAAACGTTACAAGCCAGGAGACCTGCCTTACATCATAATGATTTTGCTTTCGCGATTTAAAGCAAGGATCGAATATTGATATTTTACCGTTTGTTATTTGGATCCCCAAGGTGGGGTTATCCCTGTATGCCGGTATTTATCCGTAAAGACATCTTTAAATCTGCAGGCATACCGTAGTGTAAAGTTTTTTAAATGTTATGTATCATTTTTAAAACCACAAACGTATGATTACACAAATTCTTGGCTACCCGCGAATTGGTGCCAAAAGAGAATTAAAAAAAGCCTGTGAAGCCTATTGGGCAGGTAAGATTACCCAAGAAGAGCTGTTCCAAACGGGTTCTAAGATTAAACAATCTAATTGGAGTCTTCAGCAAGAGGCGGGTATCGACTGGATTCCTTCCAACGACTTTTCTTTTTACGACCAGGTATTGGATATGTCTCTTACCGTTGGTGCTATTCCTGATCGCTATGAACCTCTGTTAAACCATCGTGTCTCAAAAACCGATTTATACTTTGCCATGGCCCGGGGATATCAAAAAAATGGGCTGGACCTGATCGCTATGGAAATGACCAAGTGGTTTGACACCAATTATCATTACATTGTTCCTGAATTCACCAAAGATCAGGAGTTTCATCTTTTTTCGTCTAAGGTAATTGACGAATATACAGAAGCCCTGGAAAAGGGTATAAAGACCAAACCCGTTCTTATTGGTCCGGTTACTTATCTTTTGCTGGGTAAGGAGAAAGAGGCAGGATTTCACCGGATTGAACTCATCGCCAAGCTTTTGCCTGTTTACCTGAATATCTTATCTGTTCTACAAAATGCCGGGGCTACAACTATACAATTTGACGAGCCGTTTTTATCTATGGATCTGACAGCAGATGAGAAGGAAGCCTTTCAATATGTCTATGAAAAAATTGCCGTTACTTTCCCTGATATTGATTTGGTCTTAGCCACATACTTTGGTAGCATAGAACATAATCTAACAACGGTTATGGAGCTACCTGTTAAAACGCTACATATTGATTTGGTGCGGGCTCCAGAGCAATTAGATGTAATCCTGAATGTAATTCCAACCGACAGGAATTTATCTTTAGGCGTTATTGATGGCCGAAACATCTGGAAGAATCATTACGAGACTTCCTTACAAATTATTGACAGGGCCATCAATGTGATAGGTGAAGACCGTATCGTCATTGCTCCTTCTTGTTCATTACTTCACGTGCCATTTGATCTGGATAATGAAAACGATGAGGACACCTTACCTTCCACTCTTAAAAGCTGGCTGGCATTTGCCAAACAGAAGGTGACTGAAGTGAGCACCATCGCCCATCTCTCTTATCAAAGTCCAAGCCCTGAGCATCAAAAAGAATTGGAGTCGAACAAAGCTGCTATCAAAGACAGGAATTCTTCAACATTAATTCATAAACCGGAGGTGAAAAATCGCGTAGCGAATATTACTGCGGCAGATACCTTGCGAAGCCACCCATTTAGCATTCGTCAAACCAAGCAAAAGGCTTTGTTACAATTGCCTTTATTTCCGACTACTACGATTGGATCATTTCCACAGACAGCTGAGGTACGACAACTTCGTTTTCAACATAAAAAAGGAAAAATAACCACTGAAAGTTACCATAAGGAAATTGCAAATGAAATTGAAGAAGCTATTCGCTGGCAGGAAGAGATCGGGTTAGACGTATTGGTACATGGAGAATTTGAACGAAATGACATGGTTGAATACTTTGGAGAACGATTGCATGGAGTTGCATTCACCCAATTCGGCTGGGTACAAAGTTATGGATCAAGAGGGGTTAAGCCTCCGATTATATTTGGTGATATCAGCAGAAAATCTCCTATGACGGTTCAGTGGACTTCTTATGCACAGTCGTTAACTAACAAACCTGTTAAGGGTATGCTTACCGGACCGGTTACCATATTACAATGGTCATTTGTTCGTGATGATCAGCCTCGTAAAACAACCACACAACAGATTGCTTTAGCCATCAGGGATGAAGTTGCAGATCTCGAACAAGCAGGGATTCACATCATTCAGATTGATGAGCCTGCTATCCGAGAAGGTTTACCCTTACGAAAAAAAGACTGGAGCGCATACTTAAAATGGGCTGTTGATGCTTTTAAACTAAGTGCAGCGGTTGTTAAAGATGAAACACAAATACATACTCATATGTGTTATTCGGAATTCAATGAAATCATAGAAAGTATTGCTGCTATGGATGCTGATGTTATAACCATAGAAACATCACGCTCACAAATGGAGTTACTGGAAGTATTCAGTAAGTTCAAATATCCTAATGAAATTGGGCCGGGTGTATACGATATTCATTCCCCAAGAATCCCGAGTCAGGAGGAAATGGAAAATCTCATTTCTAAAGCCATCAATCTATTATCGGTTCAGCAGTTATGGGTGAACCCTGATTGTGGCTTAAAGACCCGTAAGTGGGAAGAAACCAGGCATGCCCTTATAGCCATGGTGAATGCCGCCATAAAGCTTAGAGAAACACATCAAATAGAGGCATAATATTAAATATACCAGTCGGGTTTAAATGGCCCGACTGGTTTAAATATACTTAGTTAACAGCTTGTTTTATTATCCGTTAGATAATCATCAAATTTAATATTCAACTTTTAATTTAAGACCTGTATATCCGTATCAAACTTTTTAGTTTTATGTTTGGTTATTCTATACGTAAGGCTAAAGTTTATCAGGTAATCCGCAAATGCTGCATCGCCTTGTCTAAACTCACCAGTTTCTATGGTTCTGATCTTATCCTCATAACTTTGAATCCTATTTCTTTCAACCGCAAAAGGAACATTTAGACGCAATGAAAGATTATTTACGGTATAATTAACGCCCGGATCTACAGAAATGGCATACCCTGGTCTTCGATAGCCTGCGCTACCTCCGATAAAGTCTGAAGCCGGTACGCCTTCTAACAATCCACCAAGATAAAAGGCTAGTCCTTTTACCATTGGAAAGAAGGTGGTACCAATCTGAGCTGCATACTGATCCGGCACAGAAAACTCGCTGGTTCCTCTCCTTGTTAAGACACCATTGGTTTCTTCAGGATTAAATAAATAATATAATGATGTGGTTAGCATAAAGTTATGTGAAAGGGTATAGTATCCCTGAAAATCGAGGTTAAACCCAAGTCCTCCATCTCCAGGTTGAATCGATTGATCTACCACCGCTTCTACTTCTGTATCTTTGTCTTGACCCTGATTATAAAAAGTATCAGTATGGGAATAATCTCCCGTAGGAAGTTTAATTCCTGCTCCAAAAGCAAAGTTAAAAGGCTTGGTTCCATGATCAATTAACCAATATCCACCGCCAATTCTTAAATCCGCTAAACCGGCAGCACGTGTAGTATGTCTATCACCATAGGAATTACCTCCGTGTTCGTACATTGATGATCTCACATGAGAAACGAATGGGATTAGTAAATTGGCATATAATCTGTCGGTAACCCCATAATTGAGAGTTAAATCGAAAAAGTACGAATCATTAATAACATTGGTTCCTTCTTCAATTCTGTTTTCTTCTTGTTCCGTACCACGGAAATGTCTAAAGGATTCAAAATAGCGATTATTAGATCCTACAAGAAATTCTCCAGAGCTCAGATAACCTTCGGTCCCTAAGCTACCAGAGCAGGATGAGAATCCTCTTATTGCCACACATCCTTGGGCATTGGAATAATACAGGTTACAAAAAAGAGACAATAAACCTGTAAAGACAATTCGTCTTATAAAATTTAAATTCATAATTTATATAATTATGCAGATTTTTTAACTGTGATTTTAAGACTGTTGTAATTTGGTAGCTTCGTCTCCAGGATACACAAATAGAAGGGCACTTATTATAACAATATTTTTCATAATATACTGTCCTACTAATGAAGGTACGAAGGGAGCCCTGTCGAAAGATATGTTTGCAAAAAACAACAAGGGTACAAAAGTCATTATTAAGTGAAATATGGCTACCACTACAATTTTTCTTAATTGAAAATTGAAAATCAGGAACATTCCGATAACAACTTCAAGAATAGCGAGTAAAAATATACTAATGCTCTCGGGCAATATTCCAAAAGTAAGGAAGGTAATGGTTTGTTTAGCCAAGGCATCTGCGGGGCTCAACTGTGGAAAAAACTTTAACACCCCGAACCAAACATAGATTAATCCTATACTAAAGGCAAGCAGCCTGCTTCTGTTTATATTAGCTATTAAGCGAGTCATGATTGTTCATTTGAATCATATTCGAATAAGTGTTCAATAAAAAAGTCATAAAAAAAGAGCTACTTATTTGTAGCTCTTTTTAAAAAATCACTTGTTTACCTGAGCTATTTGCTCTTTTTCACCTATTAACTCAAGGAACTTTTTATAATTATATCTGGCAACATTTCTACCTAATTCTAATCCTTCTATGTTATCGGCCTGAATATGGTAACCTCCCATCACTCTGGAGATACCGGCCATTTCACCTGCTTTTGTAAAAGTTGGAAATTTAAGGACTACCGGATCGTCAACATTGTCAGGCTCTGTCAGTGCCCCTGGAACTAATTCAACTTCACTACCAAACTCGTCGCTTCCTTTAAAAAGCTTTAATGCTTCTGCGCACCCTCCACTAATGGTACTATGACCAGACACATAACTTGGAAATGGAGGACATAAGAATGTGTCAGGTGAATAAGGTCTCCAGTATTGTCCTTTCATTTCTACCATTCCTTTATCAGGGCCGGCCCATGCCTTTATGGTTTTATCCTGATAATATTCGTGAACTAACGCGAACGGGCGGGCAAAATCATAATGCATTTTAGAATCCCAGCATGCTATAAATCCATCCATTGCAACCGATTCAACCAAGAAATACATTTTCACGTCATCATCCAGGGTATGCTTATCACGTCTTGAAACGTCCTGTGCAAAAACTAACCAGTGTCCTGCCTGTTGAACCGATTTCGGTCCGTCTCTCATAAACTCTACCAGGGCTTTATTTTCCGGGGTAAGGTTTGCCTGAAGTTCAACAACTTCTGCTACTTCTTCCTTTAATTGTTCAGAACCAACCATTGGTGGCGGACCAGGTCTAAATTGATCTGATGATTTTAACAGTAGCGGTTTTACATTTTGCCAATACGGTGTTAAACATCCTGGCGCAAATTGTCCGCCATTGCCATCTGAAAAGTATTTAGGCTGCCACCTATTTATATCCGTATTATTTTCAACATCGTTCACTGGTTTATAACCTGTATAATCAAAATAAGGTTGTCCGTTAGAACCTTCTACTTCCCCATACTGATTTGAGCCATCATTTTTTCTGTTTTCAATGACCATTTTAGCCGCGAGGTTTCCAATTCCTTCAGGGGTAGTCGGATCGAGCGAATGATTATCGGGGTCTAAATGGAGCTCCTTCATTTTACTCCTGAACAATGTACTATCGGAGTAAAAGTACTCACTCATGGCTCTGTATGCCGCATAGCTAATAGCTATCTCTTTATTTTTAATAGTTTGCTCATCTTGAGGTCTTCGTTCAACTCCATCCAGATATACTGTAGCTGCTTTTTCATCATATCTTGACCACGCATCAAACATGGCAGTAAAAATAAGACCTAAGAACCGTGAAGTAATGGTTGGACGAGGTTTAAATTTATCAGTGTCATTGGCTGTTGCCTCCAGAGCGGTATGAGCCCATTGATAAGCTACATTATTTTCACCAAGTGCTTGTTCCTCGGTATTTAGCTTATTCTCTGCAACATCATTCTTACGATCATTTCCCTGTTTACAATTCACAAAAGCCATAATCACACAGGCTAATAGGGATAATTTAATTAATTTTAATTTCATCTTGTTGGTTGATTTTAATATTCAATAATAAGGATTTGAAGCTTACGGTATTTCTTTTTTATTTAGATTGGCTATATTGCTTGATGAAACACATGATTTATTTGATAAAACGATGAAGTGCTTAATTATTGATGATGATTTTTTAATGTGTGATTTGCTCAAACACTTTTGCAATAAAATTGATGACATATCGAGCATCACTGCTACTACCTCTGCATTTGAATCTATAAATCTCATTAACAGTTCTTCTTTTGACCTGATTCTTCTTGACTATAACCTACCGGATATTAACGGAAAGGAAATTTTAAATATTATAGAGGATCGTACTGCGGTTATAATGATCACGTCCAATAAGGATTTTGCTTCTGATTCGTACAATTATGATCAGATTGTTGATTTCCTGGTGAAGCCGATCAATTTCTCAAGATTTTACAAAGGGTTTCAAAAGGCACAAAATTACCTTTCCAAATACCAGCGTAAAGATTCGCGATTATTTATAAAGGACCGCAACAAATTGGTTAAACTCGACCTGGATGAGGTACTTTATTTTAAATCTGAAGCTAATTATATTTCAATTGTTTTAAAAGATAAAAAGATTCTCACTTTAATGACCCTAAAAGAACTTGAGATGAAGCTCAATGACGAATTCCAGCGTGTACATCGGTCGTATATTGTTAATTTAAATAAAATAGAAGCTATTGACAACAATACGATTTTTATTGGAGAGGAGTATATTCCGGTAAGTCAGAGTTATGAAAAGGATCTATTGAAAAAAATCAACCTTCTAAACTAAGCCGTCTTTTTTCCGCTCTAATACAGCATAAAATATATGCGAAGGAATTCCTGATATCGAACAATGCATCAGGATTTAACCTTTCCACTTGTTCGGGTAATGTATCTAAAAGCGATAGAAGATTTAAATTGTTTATATGGGTTATAAGCTTGTGATTAATTGCTTCCCATTCTTCCTGATCTGTTGTTTCAACCGCATTATTTATTCTATTCAAATAAGTTTCAAACTCTTCGTGCATTAGTTGCAACACCTGTTTAATCTTGTCGGTTTTGTAGTCATAATTCTGGTAAATGTTTGAAAAATCTGGTATTGAGAATTCATTCTTACCGAGCATATTAAAAACAAGGTCTTTTAATTCTGAAGGTTGAAAGGGTTTTTGAAAATAATACTCACTCACTGCTTTCAATTCATTTATTTCAAGGGCCGAAGTTACAATCACGGGAGTTGAAATTTTCTTTGATCGGATAAGGTCTGACAATGGCTTTTTAAGATTTTTCCTTTCGAGCATCAAATCCGTAATTATCACATCTGCTGATTCTTCTTGCGCATACCTGATTGCTTCTTCTAACTTACGAATTTGGACTATCTTTATTTGCGGATCATTTAGTGTGAATCTAATGAGTTCTATAGTAGAAAGATCGTCTTCGACATGGAGGATCTCGTATTGGTTTTTAAGGACTGGCATTGGAAATTCCTGAACCACTCTATTCTTTTCGGTAATCTCCGTGGAAACTTCCAACAAAGGCATGGTTACACAAAACTCTGAACCAATTCCTTTTTGGGAACTTGCTTTTAATTCTCCACCGAACAATCCTGTCAGATGCTTCACAATTGATAAACCCAGGCCATACCCACCATAACGTCCTGAAAGTTCATCTTGCTCTCTAAAATAACGGTCATTTATCTTGCTTAAGTTTTCGGCTTTGATTCCGATACCTGTATCCAACAGCTTTATCTGGAACTGAGATTCACTTATTATTTTTGCTTCGAGTTTAATTGAGCCTTCTGCAGTATATTTGATAGCATTCACCACCAGGTTGGTCACTATTTGAGACAACCTTAATGGGTCTGTCAATAGTTTTTTAGCTTCCAATTCACGATCAATATCCATTTCAAATTTCAATCCTTTTTGCAGGGCTTCATATTGGTAACTTGCGTAAATTTCCTTTAAAAGTTTAAAAAGATTAGTAGGCTGATATTCTATTTTAAGGGCCCCTTCCACGATTTTTTTATGGTCTAAAACATCATAAACTAATCCAGACAGGTTTCTTGCACTTCTTCCGAGAGAATCCAAAATTGGTAATTGTGATTTAGCAGGATCATTTTTATACAACAACTCCACAAAGCCCAGAATTGCGTTGAGTGGGGTGCGCATTTCGTGGCTCATGTTTTGAAGAAACTCATCACGTTGCATTTTAGCTTGCTTTTCCTTTTCTAAAGCGGTATTGAGCTGTTGAACATTCTGATCTATTTTGTTTTTCATTTTAAGAAATGCGTCGGCCAAAACACCTATTTCGTTTCTTTCAGACACGGGAAGATCTATATCAGAGACTACACCCTTATCATAATTACTGATAGCTTTGGTAATTCGATTGAGCTTTTTGGAAAGTAGTTTTACAAAGACCCAAGAAATAATGATCGATAATACACAAACCAGGATTAGGGTTTTAATACTCCCAAGCCTAACTTCCCGGGCACTTTTCAACAAGGTGTTTCGATCTATCAACGAGACCATATAGATCGTTCTTTTACCCTTAAAATAACTCAACACGGTGACATAGCTAAGAAAATCATCGTTAATCATTTCAGGAATCTTAACGTTCTCAACCATCTCTTTTTTGTCTATTTTAAAATCCCCAAAAAAGTTATATTCCGATTGTCTTTGTTTCGCAAAGGTTTTTTCGGGATTGCGTGCGTAAAGATATTGTCCATCGTCATCGATCAGGAATAGCTGTGATTCTAAACCTGATATCTGCTGTAACCGGGTATAAAAATCTCCCAGGTCGACGTTGATTATAACAATCCCTTTAATTTCTCCATTTAAAAAAACCGGACTTGCTGCTCGGAGGGTTGGTGTTTGAGGGACACTAATTACTCCATACTCTTCATTCAAATTTATTTTTGAAAAGTACAGTTCTCCTTCATCAATATTAATTGCTTCTTTAAAGTAATCTCTGTCTCCTTTCTCCTGAAGGTCATCAGATTTCAGTATTTGTCCGTTTTTTTTATCAAAACGAATAATTTCTTTTCCATTATTTGCTATCCCTATATAACGTATTTGAAAATATGATTTCTTATTGTGAAGAATGGTATAGAAATAATTATCTATATTTTCGGTGGTTCTGTCTGTTGGATTTTCAACATATTCACGTAAGCTGGGACTCGAATCAATTACGGCAATATCATTAGACACTTCTCTTAACAGCGCATAAAATGATTGTTCGGCTAATTGTGAAACATAGGTAATACGTTTATTGGAATGATCGATTATTACTTTGGAAGATCTTTCGTAAATAAGAAATCCAGACAATAATATTGAAAAGATAACAAGCCCTGTAAAAAACAAAGCTGCTCGAGTTACTATAGAGTGTCTAATCTTCATCCGATCGATACCTGAAGGTAAACGAATTTATGTTTTATTTGAGTTGATTCCAAAAAAAATAGAAGCGCTGACTTTTTAAGGTCAGCGCATAAATATCAGCAATGTTTTTTATTAATCTACCGTCTGACTACCCCACCAATCTTTATTCGGTTCAAAATCTTTTTGCAGCATTTTCTTTCGCTGCTTTTCTAATCGTGGTAAGAGTTTATTTTTATAATTATCAAGCCTAATTTGAGCTGAATCTGGATTGTGCATCGGATCTTTTTCAGGAAATTTTGCATTAACCGACTTCAGCCAATCCATTAATTTATTTTCCAATTCATTTGTTAGTTCAACTTGACTTTCTGACAGATTCGCTTGTTCAGAGGTATCGGTCTTCAGGTCGTAAAGTTCATTATGACCATCTTCCCAATAATGTATCAGTTTCATATTGCCATCTCTGATAATTGAATGCGGTTCTCCTCCCTGATTGCCATAATGTGGATAGTGCCAATACAAAGGTCTTTCGGCAATGGTATTCCCTTCGAGTAATGGCAACAAACTAACACCATCCTTATGTTCCTGAGGTTTCAGTTCTTGTCCGGCCAGGGCCAATAAGGTTGGGTACAGGTCTGCTCCCGTAACTGGCGTGGTGGTTTTTACCCCATTATTCTCCATCCATGGAACATGTATGAAAAACGGAACTTTAGTACCTCCTTCCCACTGATATCCTTTCCCTCCCCGAAGCGGCAAAAGATTCGTTGAATAATTATCGCCTGAAACAACACCGCCGTTATCGGAGACAAAAACAATGACGGTGTTCTTATCTAATCCATTCTTTTGTAATATTCCATGAACATATCCTACAGCCTCGTCCATTTGTTCGACCAGTCCGGCATATACAGGGTTATCTTGTTTTAATCTGTAAGGCAGTACTCTTTCCATTTTAAACCCAACACTATCTATGCCCATAGCCTCCGCTTTATTTCTATATTTTTCCCATTTCAATTTGGTGGTTTGTATCGGACCATGTACGGCGTAAAAAGAAAGGTATGCCAAAAAGGTGGTGTCTTTATTCTGCTCAATAAACTTTCCGGTCTCTTTTGCCAGTTTCATAGACAGGCTCATCCCCTTTTCTTCGGGTTCATCTGTTAGGTATGGATTATTAAAAGGGGAAAAGTATCCGCCACTATAGGGGCCACCCGGAGCATATCCTCCAGCATTTACATCAAATCCGTGATCGGTTGGTAATGATTTTTCTTCTTTTGAACCCAGATGCCATTTACCTGCAAAAAAGGTTCTGTATCCGGCTTCTTTTAGCGCTTCCGGTAACACTTTATTATCAAACGGCAGGTGATTTTTATATGCCGGGGGCAACAATTTTGAGAACCTATTCATTTTTCTCCAGGATTTTCCTGAAGGAGCTCCAATATAGTCGGTAATTCCGTGGCGCGCAGGGAATTGACCAGTCAACAAACTTGCTCTTGATGGACTACAAACGGCGCAGGTGGTATAGCCATTTTCGAAAATCATACTTTGATTGTATATACTGTCGATATTTGGGGTCTCATAGAATTGACTACCCATACAACTTAAATCTGAATAGCCCAGATCGTCAACCAGTATAAATAAGAAGTTCGGTTTTGCTTTATTGTTATAATCGTTCTGGCCTCCCTTATTTTCTTTACAGCCTACCAGAAAAACAAAAAGGACACCTACTATTGCCTGTGAAATAAATTTAATTTTCATCTTAGTCATCAAAAAAATGGTTGGTTTATAAAAAACAAAAGCCTGTTTCTATATGACTAGAACAGGCTTAGTATTATTCATATAATTTTCTTCAAAATTATTACTCGAAACTACATTGTTCTATTTCTGTTACTCTCAGGGTGTTTACCATTCCTTTTTCTTTGATTGGCATAGCCGCAAGACTAATCATCATGTCACCTACATTAAGGAAACCTCCTTTACAGGCTATTTTATTCACATCTTCGATAGTTTCATCCGTACTCACATATTTATCGTAGTAATATGCTTTAACCCCCCACAGAAGACTCAGCTGGTTTAAAATTCGCTTATTCGAAGTGAACACCAAGATATGAGCACTTGGTCTCCATGCTGAAATTTGAAAAGCCGTATAACCACTATTGGTCAATGTCGAAATTACTTTGGCATTGATTTCATTGGCCATGATAGCGGCATGATAACAAACTGATTTAGTAATGTATCTTTTTGTTCTGATGTGAGGTGGTTCCTGAGGCACTTTAATTAAGCTTGAATGCTCAACACTTTGAATAATGCTGGTCATTCGCTCAATTACCTGAACCGGGAACTGTCCGACTGAGGTTTCTCCTGATAACATTACCGCATCGGCACCATCCATAACGGAGTTAGCAACATCATTCACCTCTGCTCTGGTTGGCGTAAGGCTGGTGATCATGCTTTCCATCATTTGCGTAGCGATAATAACCGGAATTCTAGCTTTTTTAGCTCTTAAAACCAATTGTTTTTGAATAAGAGGTACTTCCTGAGCAGGGATTTCAACACCCAAATCTCCACGGGCTACCATTAATCCGTCACAATAGGCCACAATTTTATCAATATTCTCTACACCTTCAGGCTTTTCTATTTTGGCTATGATAGGAATTTTATATTCTGAATGTTCATTGATCAACTCCTGTAATTCCATTAAGTCCTGGCTATGGCGCACGAAAGAAAGCGCAATCCAATCCACTTCCTGGCCAATGGCAAAAATTGCATCCTTAACATCCTTTTCTGTTAAAGCTGGTAACGAAACATTTGTATTAGGCAGGTTCACCCCTTTCTTCGATTTTAAAGGACCTCCTTGTACAACTTTGGCCTTAACTTCGGCTTTTCTATCAGTTGCAACAACCTCAAAAATAAGCTTCCCATCGTCTAACAGAATGCGTTCTCCTGGGTTTACATCCTTCGGAAAGGCGGCATAATTCATATATACGCGTTCCTTGGTACCTTCAAAAGGCTTTCCTGTTACGAAGGTTATTTCATCATCTTTATCAACAACCACATCCTCCTTCATTACCCCTACGCGTAACTTAGGCCCTTGTAAGTCTGCCAGTATTGCAGTATTGTATCCGTACTCTTCGTTTAATGAACGTATGATTTGTATACGTTCTTTTACATCTTCATAGTCTGCATGAGAAAAGTTAATTCTAAATACATTTACTCCTGCTTCGATCATTTCTTTAATGACCTCTTTCTTACTTGTTGCCGGCCCAAGGGTAGCAACAATTTTCGTTTTTTTCCTGTTAGGCATTACTCAAGAAAATTAAATTATTTTTAGATTTTAGTTGGTTTGGATCTATAGCGTAAGCAGTAACCACGTGCGTTAAATCATTAATAGCCTTAATAGCTGCTTTTAGCTGATAGAAAAAATCTCCATTATCAATTTTTAAAAAATAGTCTACCTTTTTATACTCTGGTATCAAATACTTTACAACGGTTGTTGACTTTACGCCAAACAAGTCCGCGTCTCTTGTTTCATTTGCAACAATTTTAGAGACATTTGTGATCAGATGCCAAGTTGTATCGGTAGTTTCATCATTATGGTGAAAAGTACTAAAGCTTGCATCCTCAATATAGCTAAAGTCTTCTTTGGTTCTTTTTAGCCTCAAAGACAACTGATGATTTATGAAATAAGCCAACCTGTAATCCTTTAGGGGACTATGGATGGCTATTAAAGAATAACTATGTTCATATAAATCATCTAAAAGTTTATGTACAGCCATAGTAATTACACCGAAATGTAAAGATATAATTCTAGAACAGACTAAACAACTTTTAAAGTACTGTTTAAAGCGACGTATTTTACGAAATCGTTATAGTTTTGTTATTTAGAGTCTATCTTATGTTGCAATGCGAAATACGCTCTCTTAGCAGCTCTTTCTTCGGCCTTTTTCTTGGATGTTGCTCTTGCCTTAGCCACTATTTTTTTATCGATAAAAAGTTTGACTGCGAAGTGTTTTATAGATTCATTTCCTTCGTCTTCATAGGTATCGAATTTAAACGATTTTTTTTCTTTCTGACACCATTCGATCAAGAGACTTTTATAGCTAATTACTTTACCTTCCAGCTTTTCGATATCAACATAAGGTCTGACAACTCTTTTCCTGATAAATCGCTCGCAATAGCGATATCCTTTATCTAAGAAAATTGCACCAATGAGTGCTTCAAACACATTACCGTGAATATTTTCGCCATAATGTTCTTCGGGAATATTGCTTTTAACGTAACGAATTAGTCCGAGGTCTCTACCCAATTCATTGAGATGTTCTCTACTAACTATTTTCGATCGCATTTTGGTTAAGTATCCTTCATCACCCTGAGGAACTTCTTTAAACAGATAATCTGAAATTACGGAGCTGAGCATTGCATCTCCCAGAAATTCGAGACGCTCATAGCTAATAGGATTTCCAGCTTTATCTTTTTTATTCATCGACCGATGAACAAATGCATATTTGTAGTACTCAATATCGTCGGGTTTAAAACCTAACATTTTCTTGAGTACCAAAAAAAAATTCCCGTCATCATCTGAGCGGGAATTCAATATTTTTCGAACTATTCTTTTCAAAACAATCTCTTGTTCTAGTCTAATTTCTTAAATAAAACGCATGCATTGTGGCCGCCAAAACCAAATGTATTACTCATAGCTACCTTTACATCGCGTTTTTGAGCTTCATTAAAAGTGAAGTTCATTTTACTATCGATCTTTTCATCGTATGTTTCGTGATTGATCGTAGGTGGCACTACTCCATGAACAATGGCCATAATAGAAGAAATAGCCTCAATGGCTCCCGCTGCTCCTAGTAAGTGACCAGTCATTGACTTTGTAGAATTGATATTAATGTTATAGGTATGCTCACCAAACACTTCTTTAATTGCTTTTGATTCAGCAACGTCACCTAAAGGTGTTGAAGTTCCGTGCATATTAATGTGATCTACATCCTCAGGATTAAGACCAGCATCTTTTAAGCAGTTTCTCATTACATTCTTAGCACCAAGTCCTTCCGGGTGTGGGGCTGTCATGTGGTGTGCGTCAGCTGAAAGTCCACCTCCAGCGATTTCACAATATATTTTTGCACCTCTGGCAACGGCGTGATCATAATCCTCTAAAATAATCGCTCCGGCTCCTTCTCCTAACACAAAACCATCGCGGTTTGCATCGAAAGGCCTGGAAGCTGTTTTAGGATCATCATTACGAGTTGAAAGTGCATGCATAGCATTAAAACCTCCAATTCCTGCTGCAGTTACAGCTGCTTCAGAACCACCAGTCACTATGATATCGGCATGCCCCAATCGAATGTAGTTTAAAGCATCGATCATAGCATTTGCTGAAGAAGCACAGGCAGAAACTGTTGTAAAGTTAGGACCTCTGAAACCGTGTTTAATCGATATTAATCCCGGTGCGATATCTGCAATCATTTTAGGTATAAAGAAAGGATTGAACCTAGGGGTTCCATCACCTCTACCAAAGTTCAAAACTTCTTCCTGAAAAGTTTCCAATCCGCCAATACCTGCACCCCAGATAACACCAATTCTATCCATATCGATCTTTTCAAGATCTAATTTAGAATCTACGATTGCTTCATCTGAAGCCACCATTGCATACTGTGCAAATTTATCTAAACGTCTTGCTTCTTTGCGATCGATAAAATCGGTTACCTGGAAGTTCTTAACCTCACAAGCAAATTGAGTTTTAAATTTAGACGCATCAAAATGCGTTATGGGTGCGGCACCACTAACACCTTTTTGAAGCCCATCCCAATATTCTTGAAGATTGTTACCGATGGGTGTCAAAGCCCCTAAACCTGTGACTACAACTCGCTTAAATTTCATATAAAGTAAATTTCTTTAAATCTATTTTTGATATAAATAACCAAAAAATTTATTCGTGCGTTGCACGAATAAATTTTTGCTTTCTACTATGATAAAACAATTATTTTGTCTCTTCTATGTATTTAATTGCTTGCCCTACCGTAGCAATGTTTTCCGCCTGATCATCAGGGATTTGAATATCGAATTCTTTTTCGAATTCCATAATTAATTCTACGGTGTCTAATGAATCTGCACCTAAATCGTTTGTGAAGCTAGCTTCAGGCACAACCTCGTTTTCATCTACACCTAATTTGTCTACGATAATCGCCTTTACTCTTGATGCAATGTCTGACATAATCTTTTAGTTTTAAAATTTAATTGTTGGCAAAAATAAAAAACTTTGGTTTAAAAAATCATTTTCGCGCTAAAATGTGCTTTTAAAGTTAAAAAAATAAATTCAACTTAATGGTTTTCTAACTTTAGAATATGAATTATTATTCTTTTTTTTGTCCCTTAAACAAGCTCTACCAGTAGAATGAAAAGCATTGCTATTTTAGCCTCAGGCTCCGGAACTAACGCAGAAAACATCATACAATACTTCCATAGTAAGGACACTGCTTCGGTTAATTTAATTTTAAGCAACAACAAAAACGCAAAAGTTCTCGACAGGGCTACGAATCACAAAATACCCGCATTCTATTTTAACCGGAAGGCTTTTAACAGTGATTTGGTGGTTTCGTTACTCAAAAGTGTAGAGCCAGACATTATAGTCCTGGCTGGGTTTTTATGGAAAATCCCTCAAAATCTTATCGATGCTTTTCCTCAAAAAATTATAAACATCCACCCTGCATTACTTCCGAAATATGGCGGAAAAGGGATGTATGGGATGCATGTTCATCATGCCATTGTAGAAAACAAGGAAAAAGAAACAGGCATAACCATTCATTATGTAAACGAACATTATGATGAGGGTGCCATTATTTTCCAGGCGAAAACAACAGTTTCGGAAAAAGACACTGCTGATGATGTAGCGAATAAAGTACATCAATTAGAATACGAACACTTTCCACAAGTTATCGAAAAGCTACTTCATGAATAATTTTGACGTACATATATATACGGATGGTTCTTCCCGTGGAAATCCGGGTCCGGGAGGATATGGCATTGTCATGGAATGGGTAGGAAAGCCCTATAAGAAAGAATTCTCTGAAGGCTTTAAGAGGACCACTAACAATCGCATGGAACTCTTAGCTGTTATTGAAGCCTTAAAAAAGCTTAAAAAACCCAACTTAAACATATTAGTCTTTACAGACTCTAAATATGTTGCTGATGCAGTGGAAAAGAAATGGGTCTTTGGATGGGAAAAAAAAGGGTTTAAAGACAAAAAGAATCCAGATCTATGGATTGACTTTTTAAAAGAGTATCGCAAACATCATGTGAGATTTCAGTGGATTAAAGGCCATAACAATCATTCACAAAATGAGCGCTGTGACTTTTTAGCTGTGGAAGCTTCCAAAAAAGAAAACCTGCTTACGGACCATGGTTTTGAAAACCAGCAAACCCTACTGTAAAAACAAAATACGGTGTGATTTCGTACCTTTATAAGTATTTCACACCTCATACGATGAAACCATTCTTGATTTTCACATTGATCCTCTCCTGTTTTTTAACTCAGGCGCAAGACTGGGAATTAAAAAAAACAAAAATGAGATAAAGATTTACACGCGAAAATCAGACACTTCTGAAATTAAAGAATACAAAGCGGTCATGAAAGTCAACTCGAGTATGCAGAAAGCACTCGATGTTATCACAGACGGCAATTCGGTTTTTGAATGGACTCACAACACCTCAGCAAGCAAAACCCTTTCTGTCATTTCTGAAAACGAACTCATTATATGGATCAAAAATGATATGCCCTGGCCTGTACAGGACAGGGATCATATATCGAGGCTTTGTATTGAACAAAACGAAAACACTATATATATTGATCTATTACCCGGACCTTCCGGGGAGATGCCCCTTGACGACAATTGCATACGGATCACCAATTTTAAAGGCGCATGGATCATAAAAAAAGTAGATCCGACAACCATCGAAGTTACTCAAAGAATGTATGGAGACCCTAATGGAAGTATCCCTCTTTGGTTATTAAATTCCATGTTAGCGACTCACCCATACCATTCTTTTCTAAACTTAAAGGATATACTGGAAAACTAACGTATATTTGCAAAAAATTTAAATGCTGGTATGAGCAAATTATTGATAGTAGGCACGGTTGCCTTTGATGCTATTGAAACTCCTTTTGGTAAAACCGATAAAATACTTGGAGGGGCAGGAACTTATATTGGACTTGCAGCTTCACAATTCGGTATAAACTCAAATATTGTATCTGTAGTTGGGGGTGATTTCCCGGAAGACTATCTTGAAATGCTGCAGGATAAAAACATCGAAACTACGGGTATCGAAATCGTCAAAGAAGGTAAAACCTTTTTCTGGAGTGGCAAATACCACAACGATCTGAACTCCAGGGATACCTTGGAAACACAACTTAATGTTCTTGCCGAATTTAACCCGATTGTCCCTGAAGATTACAAGGATGCTGAAGTGGTTATGTTAGGAAATTTACATCCGAGCGTCCAAATGAGTGTAATTGAACAAATGAGCACCAAACCAAAGCTTATTGTTTTAGACACCATGAATTTCTGGATGGACAACACTTTAGAGGATTTATTAGAGGTTATTTCAAAAGTAGACGTCATAACCATCAATGATGAAGAGGCCCGACAATTATCAAATGAATATTCGTTGGTAAAGGCCGCCCAGAAGATTCATGAGATGGGACCAAAATATGTAGTGATCAAAAAAGGAGAGCACGGAGCCTTATTGTTCAATGATGAAAATGTATTTTTTGCTCCGGCCCTACCTCTAGAGGACGTATACGACCCTACTGGAGCTGGTGACACGTTTGCAGGAGGTTTTGTGGGTTATTTATCCCAAACCAAAGATTTTTCATTTGAAAACATGAAGAACGCCATCATACACGGTTCAAACCTGGCATCGTTTTGCGTTGAAAAATTCGGAACGGAACGGATGGAAAATTTAACTAAAAAAGAGGTCTATACGAGATTGCAACAGTTTAAAGAACTAACGCAATTTGATATAGAATTATCATAACAGTAAAACAACTGCCCTGGAATTTTCGGGGTTTTATTTTTTAAGAAACGTCCATAATATAACAAAACAGCAATGAGTGACGCTATTAAACACGAATGTGGAATTGCCCTGGTAAGACTTTTAAAACCATTAGAGTATTACAAGGAGAAGTATGGAAGTGCATTTTATGGTATAAATAAAATGTACTTAATGATGGAAAAACAGCACAACCGAGGACAAGACGGTGCAGGATTCGCCAGTATTAAGCTTGACATGAAGGCCGGTGAAAGATATATGAGTCGGGTGCGTTCGAATCAGCAAACTCCAATTCAGGACATTTTTAATCAGATCAATACCCGAATAAACAACACCCTAACTGAACATCCAGAATATCAAAACGATATTTCGGCCCTAAAAAGCCAAACTCCTTACTTAGGAGAAGTAATGTTGGGGCATGTTCGTTATGGTACTTTTGGAAAGAACAGTATAGAAAGCGTACATCCATTTTTAAGACAAAACAACTGGATGCATCGTAACCTTATTGTTGCAGGGAATTTTAACATGACCAACGTTAATGAGCTTTTTGACAATCTGGTTCAATTGGGTCAGCACCCAAAAGAGAAGGCTGATACCATCACGGTTATGGAAAAAATCGGTCATTTTCTAGATGATGCAGTTGCCAAGCTTTACAAGGAGATCAAAAAGGAAGGCTTTACCAAAATGGAGGCTTCACCTTTAATTGCGGAAAGACTTAATGTTGCCAAAATCTTAAGGAAAGCTGCGAAGAACTGGGATGGTGGATATGCTATGGCGGGCTTACTTGGCCACGGTGATGCCTTTGTTTTAAGGGATCCTGCAGGGATCAGACCTGCCTATTACTACCAAGATGATGAAGTTGTAGTTGTAGCATCGGAACGACCTGTTATTCAAACGGTATTTAATGTAGAATTTGAAGATGTTCACGAGTTAGATCCAGGGAAGGCGATCATCATAAAGAAGAACGGTAGTGTTGCCTTTAAAAAAATCCTTAAACCATTAGAACGCAAAGCATGTTCATTTGAGCGCATTTATTTTTCAAGAGGTAGTGATGCAGAGATTTATGAAGAACGTAAAAACCTTGGAAGACTTTTACTTCCTAAAATTTTGGAGAGTGTTAACGATGATCTTGACAATACCGTGTTCTCATACATTCCGAATACAGCGGAGACCTCTTTTTATGGAATGGTAAAACAAGCTCAGAACTACCTTAATAAAAGAAAAGAAGAACTGATTTTGGCGGAAGGCGCTGACATTACTAAAGAAAGACTACATGAAATCCTTTCTGCTCGTCCGCGTATTGAAAAAATTGCAATTAAAGATGCCAAGCTAAGAACGTTTATCACGGAAGACAGTAGTAGAGATGATTTAGTGGCCCACGTTTACGATATCACTTATGGTTCTGTAAAACCAACCGATAATTTAGTAATTATTGACGACAGCATCGTTCGTGGAACTACGCTTAAAAAGAGTATTCTAAGAATTCTTGACAGACTACACCCTAAAAAGATCGTTGTAGTTTCTTCTGCTCCACAAATAAGATATCCTGACTGTTATGGTATAGACATGGCACGTCTTGAAGATTTAATTGCATTTAGGGCTGCTTTAGAACTTCACAAAGACAGAAACACTTATAATATCGTTGAAGAGGTATATGAAAAATGCCAGGGTCAGATCGATTATAAAGATGTGGATGTGATCAATGTAGTAAAGAAGATTTATGAGCCTTTTACTGACGAAGAAATTTCTGACAAAATAAGTGAATTATTAAGTCCGGAAGGCATAAATGCTGAAGTTAAGATCATTTATCAGTCTGTAGACAACCTTCACAAAGCGTGTCCTCACAATCTGGGCGACTGGTATTTTACCGGGGATTACCCCACTCCGGGCGGGAATCGCGTGGTTAACCGCGCATTCATAAACTTTTTTGAAGGAAAAAAAGACAGAGCATATTAGTATATGATTAAGATTTATTCAACCATGCATTTCATCGGATTTTTTTGCACTTTATCGGATTGATAAGGTGTGAGAATCCTCTTTAATCTACATTTGTTGTCACCATAGCATAAGTAGGTTAAGTTCATGGTAAGATTTGGGGCAAGAAAGGCAGGATTCATTCCTGCCTTTCTTATTTTTATTCCACTCTGTTGACTATCAAAAAGTTACATCTCGTATTCTTTTAAGACCCCAAAAACACTTTATCTAAAATTTAAGTATTACATCTGTTTTATTTCAACAACCATAGTCTGACATATTAAATTTACATCACCATAGCATAAGTAGGTTAAGTTCATGGTAAGATTTGGGGTATGAAAGGCAAGATTTAAATCTTGCCTTTCTGTTTTTATATCTATTACATTCGACTGAACAAATACTCCAAAACAAATCATCTTCTGTAGATTAAAAAATAAAGACCCTTATACTTAAAAGGTTGTACAAGTTCTAAAAAGCCAGGTCTTATTTTAGAATATATTCATTAACGGCGAGTCTAAATTATAAGTATCGAAAATCTAAACCCTCATATTAAATTAAGGGGCAGATAAGTTATAATTACAAAGGAGTATGCGTAACTTTATTCTGATTTTATTTTAACACAAAACAACCTAATACAACAACGAATGAAAAAAGGATTTTTGATCGACATGGATGGTGTTATCTACGGTGGTGATGAGATGATTCCGGGAGCTGATAAATTCATTGCTACCTTACAAAAAGAAAACATTCCTTTTCTTTTTATGACCAACAATAGTCAGCGCACTCCACTTGATACGGTAAACAAAGTAGCTCGTATGGGGATTAAAATAAAGGAAGAAAACGTTTATACCAGTGCTATGGCAACTGCTTCCTTTCTTTCATTTATGAAACCTAATGGTACTGCGTATGTATTGGGAGAAGGCGGACTAACTACCAGCTTGCTTCAAAAAGGGTATACTACAGCCAACTCTAATCCAGATTTCGTTGTGGTCGGAGAAGGAAGAAATTTCACATTGGAAATGGTTAACAACGCGGTAGACATGATACTTTCCGGAGCAAAATTAATTGCCACTAACCTGGATCCTTCGCCAAAAAAGAAAGGATGGTCGAATTTAGGCATTAAGGCGGTTGTTGCCATGATTGAAGAAGCTACAGGAAAAAAGGCTTTTTCGGTAGGCAAACCAAGTCCGGTTATGATGCGAGCAGCCCGTAAATATCTCGGATTGGAAGCCAGAGAAACTATTATTATAGGCGATACCATGGATACTGACATTCTCGGAGGAGTCCAATTGGGGTATACAACCATACTGACTTTATCCGGAGTCTCTAAAAGCGATATGCTTGACGACTATGCGTTCAAACCTGACATGATTGTAAATTCTGTAGCAGACATCGACCTGAAAAGCGCTTTAGAATTAAAGCACGGACAATGAGTAACACATTAAAAGGGGTCAGTTTTGGAGAAATTTTATGGGATGTTTTCCCTGATAAAAAGAAAATTGGCGGGGCGCCTCTCAACGTTGCGCTCAGGATGCAATCTTTAGGATGCAACATGAGTATGATAAGTGCTGTTGGTGATGACACAGACGGACAGCGTTTAATTTCATTCTTACAGGAAAACAAGGTTGAAACCCATGAAGTTCAGATCAGGCAAGAATTAGTTACCGGAAGTGTAACGGTAACCTTAGACAAACGAGGCACTGCTTCTTACAGCATCAACCACCCTGCAGCATGGGATAAAATAGTCTTGACAAAAACCAGTAAGGAAACTGTTAAAAATGCTGATGTGATTGTTTTTGGAAGCTTGGTCTGCAGAGATAAAACCTCAAGGGAAACGCTATTAGCCTTGCTGGAAATTGCGCCTTTCAAAGCATTTGATGTCAACTTAAGACCTCCGCATTACAGTTTTGAAATTCTACAAACGCTGATGGAGCAAGCTGACTTTATCAAGTTTAATGACGAAGAGCTTTTGGAGCTTTCTCAGTATATGGGCTCGACCGACACAGAGATCAAAAAGAACATCTTATTCATATCCGAAAAAACAGACACTGCTTCAATTTGTGTCACCAAGGGCTCCGCGGGTGCTGAACTTTATTGGAATGGCACTTTTTATGCTCATCCGGGATACAGTATCGACGTTGTTGACACCGTGGGTGCCGGAGATTCTTTTTTAGGAGCTCTGTTAACGCACCTTCTCAACAATGTCTCTCCAGGAGAATCTCTAGACTACGCATGCGCTATTGGTGCACTAGTAGCTTCCAGACAAGGAGCCAACCCAAAGCTAACATCCTTAGCGATTGAATCGCTCAGAAGAAAATAAAAATGGCGGGAAGATTCCCGCCATTTTTTATTCCTAAACAAGAATTATTATTTGTTTGCTGCGTATAATTCGGCAACTTTATCCCAATTGATCACATTAAAGAAAGACGAGATATAATCAGGTCTTCTGTTCTGGTAGTTCAGGTAATATGCATGCTCCCATACATCAAGCCCTAATACCGGGAATCCACCACATCCAATACCAGGCATCAAGGGATTATCCTGGTTTGCTGTAGAGCAAATTTCTACTTTCCCTCCTTTATGAACACAAAGCCATGCCCATCCAGATCCAAATCTAGTCGCTGCAGCATTTGAGAAAGCTTCCTTAAAAGCATCAAACGAACCGAATGCATCATTAATTGCTGATGCCAGTTCACCTGAAGGCTCTCCTCCACCGTTTGGTGACATTACTTCCCAAAATAAGTTATGGTTGTAAAACCCACCACCATTATTTCTTACTGCAGTGTTGTTCATATCCAAACCTGTAAGGATTTCCTCAATAGACTTGCCAGCAAGGTCAGTTCCTTCAACAGCTCCATTTAATTTAGTAGTATATCCGTTGTGATGTTTCGTATGATGAATCTCCATTGTACGTGCATCTATATTTGGTTCCAATGCATCGTATGCATACGGCAACTTAGGTAATTCGAAAGCCATAATTTTATAATTTTTTATAATTAATAATTAGTAAATCAATCTTAGCTCAAAGTTAAGGAATCGAGGATAATTATTCGTTAAGTTCTTATAAAGATTCATTATTTTGCAATAAAATTTTCGCATTGAACGCTACTTCACCACAATTTCTTATTTATAATGCCTCTGCAGGTTCAGGAAAAACCTTCACACTTGTTAAAAACTATCTGAAAATCCTTTTAGGAAGTAATAACACTGATACTTTTAAGCAGGTCTTAGCCATAACCTTTACCAATAAAGCTGTCGCTGAAATGAAGACAAGGGTTGTTAGCAATCTTGAAGAATTTGCATCCAAAGCATCCCTTGAAGAACCTTCAGATATGTTTACTGCGTTGGCAACAGAGCTTAATCTTGACAACAATACCCTACACACCAGAGCATCAAAAGTATTAGAGCGCATATTACACAATTACGCTTTTTTTGACATTGTAACTATCGACAAATTCAACCATCGATTGCTCAGGACTTTCGCCTTCGATTTAAAGCTCCCTTCTAATTTTGAGGTAGCCCTTGATACTGATATGATCCTTCAACAGGCGGTAGACAATTTAGTTTATCAGGCAGGCAATGAAGAACTCCTTACGAAAACATTGATAGATTTTGCACTTGAAAAAGCGGATGACGATAAGAGTTGGGATATTACCCGTGACCTAAATCAAATTGGCAAACTACTAATGAATGAAGTTCATTTGGAACACATTCACGAACTTGGAGATCGATCTTTAAAGGACTTTGCAGACTTAACCAGGCAGATTAAAAAATTAAGAAACACCCTAAGGGATGAAATCATAAAAAAAGGAGAAGAGGCACTGGCACTACTCCACAAAAATAATTTAGACGCCAGGTGTTTCTCCAGGGGCACTTTATACAATCACTTTAAAAAAATATCACAAGGGGAGTTAGATAAACTATATGAAAATAAGCTGGAGGATTCCCTGTCCGAAAACAAGAGTCTCTATCCAAAGAGCGTTTCAGAGGACATTGCTACCACCATTGACGGTCTGGTTTCCGTTCTTTACGAAACTTTTTTAGCGATCAAAAATCAAGTTTATCATTTAGACTTTTTAGACAATTTTTACAAGAATCTTGTTCCTCTTTCACTCCTTAATGCCATTAACCAGGAACTTGAGAAGTTAAAGGAGCAAGAAAACATACTTCTAATTTCAGATTTTAATGAAATCATCTCCAAAGCCATTGCCAATCAACCGGCTCCTTTCATCTACGAGCGTATAGGTGAAAAATACAAGCACTATTTTGCCGATGAGTTTCAGGATACTTCTGAAATGCAGTGGAAAAACATACAACCGTTAATAGCCAATGCACTGGAAAGTGAATCTCTTGCAGGTAAAAAAGGCAGTTTATTAATCGTGGGAGATGCTAAACAGGCTATATACCGATGGAGAGGAGGAAAAGCCGAACAATTTATAGAATTATACAATTGCCATAATCCTTTTCAAGTGGAAAAACAGGTTGAGAATCTACCAAAGAATTACAGAAGCCACACCGAGGTAGTCAACTTTAACAACTCATTCTTCAGGCATGTTTCTCAACATCTGAACAAACCTGAATATCGCGATCTGTTTGAAACTAAAAGTCACCAGGAAACGAACCAAAAAAAAGGAGGGTACGTCAGTCTTACCTTTCTCGAAAAAGAGGCCTCGGATAACGAGGCGTACTGCGAGGCCACATTAGAAACCATAAAATCTGTACAGGCCAAGGGTTACAGCCTTAAGGACATTTGTATTCTCACCCGAAAAAAGAAGGAAGGATTGGCTATTGCACATTTTTTAAGTGAACACAACATACCCATTATTTCATCGGAATCTCTTTTATTGAAGAACGACATCAGAATTGATTTTATAATCAATTTAATGCAATTCAGTGTTGTTCCGGAAAATAAGGAAACGCAGGTAAGGCTACTTCATTATCTGGCTCAGAAAAAAGAGGTTTCAAACCAACATGGGTATATTATTGAAGGGCTCAAAGATTTTAATTCATTTTTATCAGGTGAAGGTTTTAGCAGCAATGAATTTTCAGAACTTCCGTTACTCAACGCCATCTCCTATGCCATCAGCAGCTTCAAACTGAACAATTCTTCGGATGCCTATCTGCAGTATTTTCTGGATGTGATTTTAGAATTCAGTCAACAAAACAGTGGATCGATAACGGATTTTTTAGCTTATTGGGAGAAGAAAAAAGACGTTTTAAGTATTATTGCCCCTGAAGGATTAAATGCTATTCAGTTAATGACGGTGCACAAATCAAAGGGCCTTGAATTTCCTGTGGTTATTTATCCATTTGCTCATTCAAACATTTACGAAGAAATTGATCCCAAAATTTGGTATCCTTTAAATGAGGATATTTTCGGTATCAAAACAGCCTTGCTCAGTAAGAATAAAAAAATGGCCTCTTACAGCGAATTAGGGGAAGCTTTGTATACTGATGATCACACCAAGCTGGAACTCGATCAATTTAATGTTCTATACGTAGCTTTAACACGTGCTGTTAAAGAGTTGCACATCATTACCCGTAAGGATCTGAGCAGAAATGGCGAGGAATCCTTATCTTATTTCTCCGGTTTGTTCATTAATTTCCTTAAGAGTACCGGAAAATGGTCGGATGAACAGTGTTATTATTCATTTGGAACAACGGATGAAGCTTTGTCGGAAAAGGTCTCGGCAGAAAATAACCATCCTGTGATTCCGTTTAATGTTCACGCCACCTATCAGTCTTCACTGAAACTGGTTACCAAAGCGGGTTCGCTTTGGGAAACGCATCAACAAGAAGCTATTGAAAGAGGAAACCTATACCACAATCTTTTGGCAGAAATAAAATATGCATCACAACTCGAAGAGGTAATTCAAGAAGGCCTGTTAACAGGCATCTTGCGTGAAGAAGAACAAGAGATTGTAAAACATCAATTAAAGAGATTGATGGAGCACCCAATTCTGGAGCCGTATTACTCTCATGAATACACGATCTTAAACGAAAGAGAGATATACACCTCAGATGGAAAATCATTGAGGCCGGACAGGATTGTAATAAAGCATCAAAAGGTCATTTTAATAGATTACAAAACAGGCTCCATGAGCAATCGATATATCAATCAGTTAAACACGTATGCCAATGCCCTAATTTCAATTGGATATGAAGTGGAAAAAAAACTCATAGTATTTATCGATAAGGAGGTAGAAATAATTGAGGTTTAATTACTGCTTTGGAAAGATGTTAGTATTTTTGTGCCAAGTAAATTAACAACCATTACATTAAACACAGAGATATGTACGGAAAAATTAAAGAACATCTTCAAAACGAACTTCAAGAAATAAAAGATGCCGGACTATACAAAAAAGAAAGAATCATTACCAGTCCGCAGGATGCGGTAATTAAAATTTCTACAGGGCAAGAAGTCATCAACTTCTGTGCGAACAATTACTTAGGACTTTCATCACACCCGGAAGTGATACAGGCTGCAAAAGACACTATGGACAGTCATGGGTTTGGTATGTCGTCGGTACGTTTCATTTGTGGAACTCAAGATATACACAAGGACCTCGAGCAAAAAATAGCTGATTTTTACGAAACTGAAGACACTATATTGTATGCTGCGGCATTTGATGCCAACGGTGGCGTATTTGAACCTTTACTAGGTCCGGAAGATGCTATTATTTCAGACTCTTTAAATCATGCTTCCATTATTGACGGTGTTCGTTTATGTAAAGCGAAGCGTTTTCGTTATGCAAACAATAATATGCAAGATCTTGAGGAAAAGCTTAAAGAAGCAAACGCAAGTGGTGCACGTTTCAAAATTATAGTTACGGATGGTGTATTTTCGATGGATGGATTAGTTGCTCCTCTTGATGAAATTTGCGATTTGGCAGACAAATATGATGCCCTTGTAATGATCGATGAGTGTCATGCTGCAGGCTTCATAGGCGAGACCGGAAGGGGAACTTTAGAGGAAAAAGGAGTAATGGGCAGAATTGACATTATAACCGGTACTTTAGGTAAAGCTTTAGGTGGTGCTATGGGTGGATACACAACTGGTAAAAAGGAAATCATCGAGATTCTTCGCCAGCGCTCAAGACCTTATTTATTCTCGAATTCCTTAGCTCCGGCAATTGTTGGTGCCAGCATTAAGGTATTTGACATGCTATCGAACGACACAGAACTTAGAGACAAACTCCAGTGGAATACGGAGTATTTCAAGAAAGGAATGAAAGAAGCGGGTCTTGATATAATTGATGGTGATTCTGCGATTGTTCCTGTAATGCTTTATGACGCCAAACTCTCACAAACCATGGCTGATAAGCTACTAGAAAGAGGAATTTATGTAATTGGATTCTTCTATCCAGTGGTTCCAAAAGACAAAGCAAGAATCAGAGTTCAGCTCTCAGCGGCCCATACAAAAGAGCATCTAGACAAGGCTATTTCTGCGTTCAAAGAGGTAGCAGAAGAACTTGAAATCATCTAATTGATTGTCAGATTTATCACGATGATAACAAAAATTTTATATATTTGTTTTTGTTAAATAAGTTGTAACAACTTACATTTGTCGTTAATTAACACTTAAAATCAAATAATTGAACATGAAACATCTTAGCAAAATTTTAGTTGCTTCTTTACTTTTTGTAGGGTTAAGCAGCGTCCATGCGCAAGACGAAAACAACCCTTGGCAACTTAGTTTTGGTGTGAACGCAGTTGACGTATATCCGACTGGTGAGCCTGGAATGGGTGACTATTTCGACGAATACTTCAACGTAGAAGATCACTGGAACATCTTACCTTCTATTTCTTATGTTGCTGTTTCAAGAAACGTTGGTGGTAAATTCGCTGTCGGTGTACGCGGATCACTTAACAAGATTGATAAGTGGGGAGACATGGAAGTAGACGATCTTTCTTATTACGGGATCGACGGTACTATCAAGTACAACTTCTTTGAAGAAACAAAATTAGATCCATTTGTTGAAGTAGGTGGTGGTTATACTTGGATTGACGAGTTAGGTGCTGGTACACTTAACGGAGGTCTAGGTCTTAACTTCTGGTTTACTGAAAACTTAGGATTAACAGCTCAGTCTTCTTACAAGCATTCATTTGAAGACAGACTAACACCACATTTCCAGCACATGGTAGGTATCTCTATCAAATTTGGTGGAACTGATTCTGACGGTGACGGTATCTACGACAAGGATGATGCTTGTCCTGAGGTTGCTGGTTTAGAAGCATTCAACGGTTGTCCTGATTCTGACGGTGACGGTATCGAAGATTCTAAAGATGCTTGTCCTAACGAGGCAGGTCCTGCTGAATTAAACGGTTGTCCTGATTCTGACGGTGACGGTGTAGCTGATAAAGATGATGCTTGTCCTAACACAGCAGGTCTTAAAGAATTAAACGGTTGTCCAGACAGAGACGGTGACGGTGTAGCAGACAAAGATGATCAGTGTCCAGATGTTGCTGGTCCTGCTTCTACTAACGGTTGTCCTGACAGAGATGGTGACGGTGTATTAGACAAAGACGACAGATGTCCTGATACTGCTGGTACTGTAGCTAACCAAGGTTGCCCTGAAGTTACTGAAGCTGTACAAAAAGCTTTAAATGACTACGCTAAAACAATCTTATTCGACACTGGTAAATCAACTATCAAGGCTGAGTCTGAAAAAGTTCTTAACGATATCATCGATATCCTTAAGGAATATCCAAACTCTAAGTTCCACATTGAAGGACACACTGATAGCACTGGTAGCGACGCTCTTAACATGAGATTATCTAAAGAAAGAGCTAACGCTGTTGAGTCTTACCTAGAGTCAAATGGTATCTCTGCTGACAGATTAACTTCTGAAGGTTATGGAGAGACTAAGCCAATTGCTTCTAACTCTACAAGAGACGGAAGACGTCAAAACAGAAGAGTTGAAATTAACTTAGACAAGAACTAATTTCACAACAAATTATATTTCACAAAAAACGCTCCGAAATTCGGAGCGTTTTTTATTTTTACCCTTATGGTAAAATCCTTCATCGCTGAAATTGCTTCAGAAATAATAAACACGAATACGACATTAGAAAATGTAGTATGTATATTACCCAGTAAGAGAGCAGGAACATTTCTTAAAAACGAATTATTAGCTCGCACTTCTAAAACTCAATTTTCTCCGGAGATCACTTCGATAGAAAACTTTATTGAAGAACTTGCCAGCATTAAGCTCAGTTCTAACCTAACGGTCTTATTCGAATTTTATGAGGTATACAAACAGCTTCAACCAATAGAAGAACATGAAAATTTTTACACCTTTAGTAAATGGGCACAAATCGCACTTCAGGATTTTAATGAAATAGACCGCTATCTCATAGATTCTGAAAAGATATTCGGTTATCTTTCATCTATTAAAGAGCTCAATCACTGGACACTCGACAAAGAGAAAACAGTCCTGCAAAAGCAATATTTAAAATTCTGGGATCAATTAGGTGCGTACTATGAAGCGCTACATAACAGACTCAAGAAAAATCAAATCGGTTACCAAGGGTTTGTTTACAGGGAGGCTATTGAAAACCTGGAACATTTTATTCAAAACAACCTTCAAAAGAAGTTTTACTTCATTGGTTTTAATGCCTTAAACAATGCTGAATCTCTAATATTTCAAGAGTTTTTATCTACCGCAGAAACTGAAGTTTTCTGGGATATCGACCAAAGCTTCATCGATAATAAAGAGCACGACGCAGGTTTGTTCATCAGAAGATACCTAAAGACCTGGAAACATTTTAACAACCATCCTCTTAAGTACCCTTCAAGTCATTTTTTAGAAGAGAAAAACATCAGTATTATCGGGGTTCCTAAAAATATTGGACAAGCTAATTATGTTGGAGGTATTTTAGAAAATCTACATAATACTCAGGGTCATCTTAAGAGCACTGCGGTGGTTATGGGAAATGAATCCCTACTTACCCCTATACTGAATGCTCTGCCTGCATCTGTAACCGAAGCAAATATCACCAGTGGATTACCTTTGGAGGAAACACCTATAGCCTCTTTTTTTTACAGTGTATTAAACATTATTGAAAAAGAAGATGGAGCTAAATGGTATTTCAAAGATGTACTGAATTTGTTTTCAAACGCTATTACCAGGCATCTGTTTAAAGATGAAAACATAGAAAAAACTACAAGTTTTATTCACCAGCAGAACCTAGTCTATATAAGTTCAGATCAACTTTATGATCTTATTTCCGAGGAGGAACACCAGGCCCTATCCAATATTTTTATTTCGAAATCAACTTCGTCTATTGATAAGGTCATCAATAAACTGACTGATTTATGCTTAATTCTTAAGAAATCATATACGGAACTCGAAGAGCGAAACACTATTTATCTTGAATACCTATATCGCTTTTATGCCCTGTTTAACCAATTAAAGGTTTTAAATAAAGATTACAACACCATTAATGACATCCGTTCGTTAAAAGGTATATACAATGAGTTATTAGTAAAGGAATCTATCGATTTTCAGGGTGAACCTCTGCAAGGTTTACAAATTATGGGAGTCCTGGAAAGTCGTAATCTCGATTTTGAAACGGTAATTATAAGTTCAGTCAACGAGGGAATTTTACCATCAGGTAAAAGCAATAATTCTTTTTTACCGTTCGATATTAAAGTAGCCTTTGGTCTTCCTACATACAAAGAGAAAGATGCTATATACACTTATCACTTTTACCGACTTTTACAGCGGGCCAAAAACGTTTATCTCCTATACAATACTGAACCTGATGTTTTGGAAGGTGGCGAAAAGAGCAGATTCCTGCTTCAATTAGCACTATTGGGTCAAGAAAAGCACCACATTAATGAAGTTATTGCGAGCCCGTTAGTTGAAAAGAAAAGTTTAAAACTATTGGAAATCAAGAAGAACAATTTATTAATTGATGACCTCAAGGCTGTTGCAGCCAAAGGCTTCTCCCCTTCCTCATTAACCAATTACGTACGTAATCCGATAGATTTTTATAATCAAACGATCCTGGGCATAAAAGAACTGGAAGAAGTGGAGGAAACTGTTGCTGCCAATACCTTAGGTACCATTGTTCACAATACCCTCGAAACCCTATACAAACCTCTTGAGGGCAGCTATCTTACTTTAGCACATCTGGAAAGCATGGAAAAAGAAATAGATGGCACCATCACCGCCTTTTTCGACAAAGAATATAAGGGAGGTGATTATAGCAGAGGTAAGAATTTAATCAGTTATCATATTGCCAAAAGATATGTAGCGAATTTTATAGCGTTCGAAAAGACTCGATTAGCATCCGGACAACAAATAAAGATCTTAGCTAATGAAATTTATTTCAAGACCGCTATCACCATTGATGGGTTAAATTTCCCTATTCACCTTAAGGGGATCGTGGACCGTGTTGAAGAAGTTGATGGGGTTATTAATATTATTGACTACAAGACTGGAAAAGTAACTCAGCGCGATCTGGAAATTGTAGAATGGAGTAACCTAACCGACGATTACAAATACAGTAAAGCCTTTCAGGTACTGTGTTATGCTTATATGATGAGTAAAAAGAACGGGGATGCCAAGGAGATGCAAGCTGGTATTATTTCTTTCAAGAACTTAAACGAAGGCGTTCTAAAATTCACTAAAAAAGACAAACCTGGCAGAGGTGCTGTCAAACAACACCTCATCACCAGTGAATTTTTGACTGCTTTTGAAATTCAATTAAAAGCATTAATCATAGAGCTCTTCAATGAAGAAGAATCCTTTCTTGAAAAAGAGGTCTGATCTATTTTTTGTCTGGTCTGGAAGGCCTTACCTCTATTTTACTTGGTAAGGTACGTGGATGCATTGTTAGCAGATCCACTACCAGTTTACCGATATCTTCCGGTTGAATTTTCCATGCGTCTTTATCGCCCGGTTCGTTATTATTGAAATGAGAGGCGACAGAACCCGGCATAATAGTACTTACCTTTATATCATAAGGTCTTAAATCGAGCATTACTGCCTGAGTGAAGCCAACAACTCCAAATTTAGTTGCATTATAACCTGCGGCTGTTGGGAAAAAATTTGTTCCGGCAAGGCTTGCCAGGGTTATATAATAACCTTTTGACTCCTTTAAGGCGTCTACCGAAGCTTTAAGGGTATGAAAAACTCCATTCAAATTCGTGTCGATCATTTGATTCCACTTATCGACTTCAAGTTCATCAATTGGCGCAAAATGACCTACACCCGCATTAGCAAGTACTACATCCAACTGCCCGAACTTGTCAAGGATAGCCTTTACAGCCATATTTTCATCATCGAGTTTGGTTACATCTGAAGCTATTCCAAGAACCCTGCTATCATCTTCTGTTAAACTTGCCGCTGCTTTTTGGGCATCTTCTAAATTACGTCCGGAAATTGCCACACGCATTCCTGAATGCAGTAACACTTCAGCTATACCATAGCCTATTCCTTTTGTTCCTCCGGTGATATACACCACTTTATCTACTAAACTCATAATTATATCAATTTTTTATAAATATAAAATCCTTTTTATGGAGAAGAAAACCTGATCGGTTATAGTTTTGTTAAACACCCCAAGACCGATTCTATTATTTCAGATATCAGACTCCTCTTTTTACTTAAGCATTATTTTTTCTGCACGTTTTTCAATTTCCTGAAGCAGGTTTGCATATCCAGGCTGATTGGGAAATGAGGCGACCAACTTTTGGGCAATGGCACGTGCTAGTCCTATTTGTTTTAACTCGAGTGCTCCAATCGCTTTAACATATAATAAATCGGCATTTTCGGGCGCATGTTGTAATGCTTCATCAATTACCTGCATTGAATGCGTATAATTTCCTTGTTGTTGTAATTTGAGGGCATAATTATAGAAAGCTCGAAGATTAAAAGGTTCCCTTTCACAGGCTTGTGCCAAGTACTTTAATGCTGCATCATTTTTTCCCAGCTCATTAAATAGCAATCCGAGCATATAATAAGGGTAGCTATTTTCCGGTTCTTGTTCTATAATTTTAGCATATAACCGGGCTGCTTTTTTGGCTGCCCCGTTTTGATAATACAGGAAAGCCAAATTTACTCTTGCATTATTATTATAATTATCGAGCTGAATAGCCCGTTCATAAGCTTCTATAGCATCTTCGACTTCATTTTTAAGATATTTATATTCAGCTATCTGCTCTTGCCCGGTCGAGAAATCTGAATTCATTTCCAGAAAGTCTAAAAACTCTTTATGAGCCGATTCAAACTTTTTGGAATTTACCCTTTCGTGACCATAAACTCCAATAAATTTTGCACTTGAGATACGCACAACCCGCACTGTATCATTTAAAAGTTTTTCTATAGTATTCACCACACTGGTATCTCCGAATTTGGTATAGGAGACGACGGCTTCATTTCTTACCAAGGCTGAGGAGTCGCTTAAAAACTTCTTTAACTGTTTTACCTCAGCTTCAGACAACGACATATTCGTATAATTTCTCAGTGCAGTTGCTCTGGCAATTTCAGGAAATGCCGGATTATTAAGCAAGTAATAAAACGCTTCTTTATTTCCTGAGTATCCAGCGAGCAGGTAATCTGAAAAATGAGCTTTATCCGACATTGCCTTATCGGTTCCCCATGAGTGTAACGCTTTAACCGCCCATTCGGCGCTTTTATCATTATGGCAAGAATTACATGCATTGGGAGTGCCATAGGCTACTGATTGATCAGGTCGCGGAATACGAAAGCTATGGTCTCTTCTAAAATCATTCCCCATGTACACTTTGCCTGTCATGTGACAATTTATACATTCCGAACCCGGTGTTCCATTTGCATGATTATGATGGGCTTCCGAATTGTATTTTGGTTCATGACAACTAAGGCATAACGCATTTCCCTGTTTTTTTAATTTTAATGAATGCACATCATGGCAATCTTTACATGATATGCCGTTATGATACATTTTACTTTGCTTAAAAGACCCATAAACATACACCTCATCATTAATCTGTCCATCACCCTCATACAGTGGCGGTGTTAATAAAGCCTCCAGGTAATGATCTTTAAAACCTTCATGATGTTTATAGTCTTTCGTGAGCTGTGTACGGCGCGAGTGGCAACGCGCGCAGCGATCTACCAGCTCAACGGAACTTTCGTCTCCATTCATAAAGAGTTTTTGAGGGCTTTCTTTTGCCAATCCTTGTTTGTAGAAATTAACATGATCGGCAGCAGGACCATGGCAAGCTTCACAACTTACATTAATTTGTTTAAAGCTTGTTTTATAAACATCTGTATTCGGATTGTAATTTTTATGCAGATCGGTCGAATGACAATCGGCACAGGCTGTATTCCATCGCATTCCTCCCCCTGTCCAATGAATCCACTCATCAGTAGCTATCGTTAAATCGGGATACAGGTTAAACCATTTGTTTTTGACACTATCCCAGGCAATGGTCAGACATTGGAATTCCCCATTATCAAGCGCTACGATGTATTGTTGTAATGGAGTAACTCCGAAGGTATATTTTACTTTATAATCGTGAATTAAATTATCTGGTCCTGTAATTTGCACATAGTAGTCAGAACCTTTCTTGAAAAAATTTGCCTTGCCTCCATTATACTCAAAAGCTATATTATTGAAATTACCCAAAACACTCACAGAATCCGCTACTTTCATAGCCTGATCATGGTGAGATCCTTTCCAGGAATCATACTCTTTTTGGTGACATGAAATACAGGCCTGATCACCTACGAATTCTGCGTTGACAGCGACATGATCAGACTCCTTTACATTAATATAAGCATCTTTCTTGCATGCACTTAATAGCAATAGCAGCAAAAAACTAAAGGTTAAACCAATTTTTGATAACATGATAATTATTTATGTTTACAAACCAGTCTACCTGACAACCTTTAATTACACAATAAAGATATTTTAAATTGTCTGTATAAACCCCATGAACAGGGATTTATTTTGGAAGAAATCATCTATTATTTCGTATTGAAGCAACCATATGAAAAGAACTTCATCTAGAAAGAAACAGGCTGTAATAAATGAAGCATTTACTAACCTTAACGTTAATAGGATTCATCCTTTTAAGTTGTTCTAATGATGATAATGACAACAGCAATTCAAATGGCTGTGATCGCAAAACTGTAATAAGCTCTGAACAGTACACCAGCGCTCCTTCAGACAAGTTAACCATAAACAGTTTAGCCATAGAAGGCAATTGTTTGAAAATTAATTTTAGTTCAGGAGGATGCAGTGGAGAATCGTGGGAATTAAAACTCATTGATTCCGGAGTTGTTTTAGAATCAAATCCCCCACAAAGAAATTTAAGATTATCACTCAAGAATGAAGAACTCTGCGAAGCATATATCACTAAAGAATTAACCTTTGATATCACAAACCTACAAGTAGATGGCAACCGTGTTCAACTGAACATTACAAATTCCGGTGAGGGTGTTTTATATGGGTATTGAAATCTAAATTAATTAAAGGCTAAAAAAACAAAACCCTCGCATACTAATGGTTTACGAGGGTTTTTATTTAAGTGGAGAAGATGGGAGTCGAACCCACGACCTTTTGACTGCCAGTCAAACGCTCTAGCCAGCTGAGCTACATCCCCAGAATTTCAAAGGTCAAAAATAAATTATTTTTAGAGAATTTGATAATAAACTTTCATTTTATTTAATTCGAACCCTCAACCTACTCTAATTCTAACTTATGATTATTTCGAGGGCACAAAAAAACGAAATCGATGCATTACTGAAGCTCACAAAGGCTTGTGCTGCTTTTATGCAAAAGAAGGGCATCTATCAATGGAATGAAAGTTATCCTTCCAGGGCCGCCTTTGAAACGGACATTGACCATGAAGAGCTTTACACATTAAAAGTCGAGGGGCAGATTGCAGGCTGTATTGTTATATCAACTATCATGGATGACGTTTATGAACCTATTACCTGGTTGACCCCGAACGACCAGGACCATATTTACATTCACCGGCTTGCTATACATCCTGACCTACAAGGACAAGGCTATGCTCAATCGCTTATGGACTATGCGGAAGGTTACGCCATAGATAATGGTTATATCTCTATAAGATTAGACACCTTCAGCAAGAATCTCCGTAACCAAAAATTTTACGAACTTCGCGGCTACAAACGCTTAGGGGAAGTCTTTTTTCCAAAGCAGAGTGAGCATCCATTTTATTGTTACGAGAAAGTATTGCATTGAAACATAAAATCTCTTTTAAGGAAATTAACAAACTGGCCATCCCTGCTATCATTGCAGGTATTGCTGAACCACTGATATCGTTAACTGATATAGGAGTTATTGGAAATGTAGACGAAAATCCGGTTGAGGCTCTGGCTGCGGCGGGTATCGTGGGGTCCTTTTTATCTGCCATTATTTGGATCGTAGCCCAAACCAAAACTGCCATATCCTCTATTGTTTCACAACATCTGGGCGCTAACCGATTGCATGCTGTTAAAACGTTAGTACCACAGGCTATTCTATTCAATTTTTTGTTCAGCCTGGCCATCTATGCATCAACGGCCTGGTTTGCAACGGCTATTTTTAAAATATACAATGCCGATGGTCTTATATTAAATTATGCTGCCGAATACTACAAGATCAGGGCACTGGGCTATCCGTTAACCCTCGTTACATTTGCGATTTTTGGAGTATTCAGAGGGCTTCAGAACACGCTTTGGGCCATGAAGTGCAGCTTAACAGGAGCTTTATTGAATGTTCTACTGGATTATGCATTAGTTTATGGTATTGAAGATTTTATCCCTGCTATGCATTTAAAGGGCGCTGCTATTGCCAGTGTGATCTCGCAGTTGGTTATGCTTCTAATGGCCTTTTATTTCTTTTTTACCAAGACGCCATTTGGATTAAAAGTAAAAAGAAGCATAAACCCCAGAATGAAGGATCTTCTCATAATGAGCGCTAATTTATTTGTACGAACCGCTGCTTTAAACTTTGCCATTTATTTAGCTAATGCCTATGCTACCGATTATGGTAAAAATTATATTGCTGCTCAAAGTATTTTAATGAACATTTGGTTATTCTTTTCCTTTTTTATCGATGGTTATGCGAATGCGGGCAATGCCATTTCGGGAAAACTGTTAGGAGCTAAAGACTATAAAAAACTCTGGAAGCTCAGTAAAGATATTAGCTTATACTCAACGATCATTGCAGTTCTTCTCATGATTATTTGTGGGCTATTTTATGATCAGATCGGATTGATTTTTAACAAAGAGACATCGGTACTCACTTTATTTTCTTCGGTATTTTGGATTGTTCTTTTAATGCAGCCTATCAATGCCATTGCTTTTATGTTTGACGGAATGTTTAAGGGAATGGGAGAAGCGGCTTATTTGAGAAATGTACTTTTAGCTGCCACTTTTCTTGGGTTTTGGCCAACCTTATTGATTGCAGATCATTTTGATCTTGAGCTCTATGCCATCTGGATTTCCTTTGTTGTATGGATGTTGATCAGGAGCATAACTTTGGTGGTTAAGTTTCGAAGAAAATATTTAAAAGCCGTAACTTAGTGCACACACTAAAACGACCAAGATGACCACAGAAAGAATGAATGGAAGTTTATATACTCAGATCGAAAGTAAAGTTGCCACGATTGAATTCGGACATCCTGCAAGCAACGCATTTCCCTCTGAACTTTTGGACAGACTTACGAATGAAATAAACTCTTTATCACAAAACAATGCTGTTCATATTATCGTTTTGAAGAGTGAAGGAGAGAAAGCTTTTTGTGCAGGAGCCTCATTCAATGAACTTGTGGCCATAAAAACCCTGGAAGAGGGAAAAAGATTCTTTAGTGGTTTTGCCAATGTGATTAATGCAATGCGAACTTGTGGCAAGATTATTATCGGAAGGATACAAGGAAAGGCTGTTGGTGGGGGTGTCGGTTTAATTGCTGCTTGTGATTATGCGATGGCTACAGAAGCTGCTTCAATTAAGCTTTCTGAGCTTACCATAGGTATCGGACCTTTTGTAATCGCTCCAGCGGTGGAACGTAAGATCGGTGTTTCAGGTTTAGGAGAACTTACGCTTGCAGCAGAAGAATGGAAAAGCGCTTATTGGGCCAAGGAGAAAGGTCTTTATGCGCGCGTTTTTGATTCTGTAAAAGACCTGGATAAGGAAATAGCAATTCTTTCACATAAATTAGCCTCTTACAATCCTGCAGGATTAAAAGAAATGAAGGCTGTACTTTGGGAGGGTACTGAAAACTGGGACACTCTTCTTAGTGATCGTGCTGCTACCTCAGGAAAACTAGTCCTTTCGGAATTCACCAAACAAGCTTTAGTAAAGTTTAAAAAATAAGACATGGTTAATTTATTATTACTACAAGTAGATATTGAAAAAAAACTTCAGGATGCTCCAGATAGTGCTTATTCCATAGGAGTTTTTATTGGAAACATGTTGCCTTTTGTGGTATTGGTGGTAATTGCCTATCTCATATACAGGTATCAAAAAAAGAAAAACGGCTAAAAAGCCGTTTCTCTAAGTAATAATTATTTATCTCCCTATTCAACCAACTCTCCGCTGCTTACCGCATCAGAAATATTGGCTTTTACCGTTTTATATCTATTGTAGAATTTAGTTCCATCAGTTCTCTCTAATGTAACGATTACATCGCCATCTGCTTCGGTAGTAATTTCAGTTACCTGTACGCGATTCCCTTCCACGCTTTTATAATCAGGCGTACCTCCTTTTTTAAGAATGATATTTCTTTTAGGAAATTGAAGGTGTTGGTATTCATGAGCTGATGCTTCTGAAATGATAAAAGTATCTCCAACTTTAACATCTTGCCATTCCTTTTCATTTTCGTTTGCATAAACGCCTACTGCAAACCCTAAAAACAGAAGAATTATTATTTTTCTCATCATTTTTTGTTTATTTAACAATATTAACCCTTATAAATTAACAAAAACAAAATTATCAATTAGAAGTCATTATTAAAAGTACTTTAACTCAATATTAAAATTTAGCCTTCAAATTACTACACAAGGTTACTATTGTCCTTATCATATCGATGATTTAATCCAATGAATAAAACAGCTCAGTTCTCGTTTGAATTATCAAAAGCTCTGAAGCGCATAAAATTCATTTACGGCATTGCAGAGATCCAATCATTTTCCCAGTCTTTCCAGACGGGTTCGATGTTTTGGCTTTTAAGCATTTGGGAAATGGTTTCGGTACTTCGTTCATCTGAAATTTCAAACTGTTCCAAGGATTGTTTATCTATTGTATAACCTCCCGGATTGGTTTTCGATTCAGCACTCATTGATGTTATACCTAATTGCACTATATGATCTCTGAACACTTCCCTTTCCCTGGTAGAAATTGAGAGTTCGACGTCTTCATCCAATAATCTGTAGGCACATATTAGCTGAACCAAATCGGTATCGGTCATTTCTACTTTGGGTTCCAATCCACCACTGAATGGGCGTAGACGTGGAAAGGAAATAGAGTACTTAGTTTTCCAATAGGTCTTTTGTAAATATTTAAGGTGCAAGGCGGTAAAAAAGCTATCTGCTCGCCAATCTTCCAAGCCGAACAGCGCTCCTAAACCGATTTTATGCATTCCTGCTTTACCAAGCCTGTCGGGGGTTTCTAAACGGTAATCGAAATTAGACTTCTTCCCTTTGGGGTGGTGCTTTTTATATTCTTCACGATGATAGGTTTCCTGGTATACCAATACGGCATACAGGCCATTAGAGGCCAGCAATTCATATTCATTCTGATCAAGAGGTTGTACCTCTATAGAAATATTGGAGAACTGTGAACGTATGAGTTGAATTGCATTGTTTAGATAATCAACTCCAACGGTTCTGTTGGCTTCTCCTGTTACCAATAATATATGATCGTAACCTTTAGCTTTTAAAAATGCCGCCTCCTTTAAAATTTCTTCATCTGTAAGGGTACGACGTGGAATCTTATTGGTAAGGCTAAATCCGCAATAGGTGCAAATATTCTGGCATTCATTGCTCAGGTACAATGGCGCATACATGTGCATGGTATTCCCAAAACGCTTTTTGGTAATCAGGCTACTAAGCTGAGCCATTTCTTCCAAATAGGGTTTTGCCGCCGGTGAGATCAATGCTTTAAAATCTTCTAAGGTTCTTTTTTTTGAATTCAGGGCATGCTGCACATCTACGGCCGTTTTACCGAGAATGCTTTGCATAGTGTCGTCCCAGTCGAATTGACTCAATGTATCTTTGAAACTACTCATAAAGAAAACTGGTTAGGGGGCTACTGGCAATTGCTTTTTTATCTTCAACAGGGGCCAGCCTGGCATTATAGGCCATTCTACCGGCAATAACAGCCATTTTAAAGGCTTCTCCCATAGCTATTGGGTTTTGCGACACTGCAATGGCTGTATTTACCAATACAGCATCCGCCCCTAATTCCATAGCTTCTGCGGCATGAGAAGGAGCTCCAATACCAGCATCCACAACAACCGGCACCTTGCTTTGTTCTATAATGATCTCCAGGAAGTCACGTGTTTTTAATCCTTTATTCGTACCAATCGGAGCTCCCAAAGGCATTACACATTGAGCACCTACTTCTTCCAGTCTTTTGCACAATACCGGATCGGCATGGATATAAGGCATTACTACGAACCCAAGGCTAACCAGTTCTTCAGCCGCTTTAAGTGTTTCTACGGGATCTGGCAGTAAGTATTTAGGATCTGGATGAATTTCGAGTTTAATCCAATTGGTCTCGAGTGCTTCCCTGGCTAGTTGCGCTGCAAAGACAGCTTCCTTAGCATTTCTGACTCCGGAAGTATTAGGCAAAAGATTTATACGATTATCTCTTAAATGAAAAAGCATATCATCCTGATCATCTTTAACATCAACCCGCTTTAAAGCTACTGTAACCAACTCACTTTCGGATGCAACAATTGCTTGTTTCATTAATTCAGAAGCACTGAATTTTCCGGTTCCGGTAAACAATCGAGAATTAAATTCTTTATCGGCAATTTTTAATATGTCGTTCTTCATTCTTTAAAACTTTTTTTAATTGAGGTCATAAATCCTTAGAAATTCCTTCAGCCAAGCCTTAGACCTGACTGTAGGTGTTTCTAAAATTTTCGATTACTTCATCTATATTATTCGGGTTTGTTAAAGCCCCGGATATTGCTATACCATGCACACCTGTTTGGTGCAGGTGAATGACATCTTCAGGTTGGATTCCTCCAATTCCGATTATAGGCAAATTGACTTCACGATTTACTAAATCCCTGACAATGGATTGATATCCTTCGATTCCCAATACAGGGCTCAAGTTTTCTTTAGTCGTTGTAAAGCGATAAGGTCCGAGACCAATATAATCAACCCCGACCTGGCTTAATCGTATACAATCATCAAGGGTATTTGCGGTTCCTCCTATAATCTTATCAGAACCTAAGATCTGCCTGGCCTGTTCCGGATGCATATCCTCTTTCCCCAGGTGTACACCATCCGCCTGAATATCCTGTGCTACCTGAACATTATCATTAATAATGAGTTTAACCTGGTAAGCATCACAGATTCCCTTTGCCAAAACTGCAGTTTCAGCATATAATTCATCCGACACCATCTTTAATCGTAATTGCACCCAATCAACTCCCCCTTTACACACTTGTTTTATATTCAACAAGTGTTCGGCGGGGGTACCTCCTTGTGATATATATTGTATTTTTGAAATACTCTTCATAGTTCCTTTTTTAATTAAAGGGTTTGAATCTCCTGTTCCTGTTTTTCGATTCAAAATACATTTCATTTTCCTCCCTACTCCATCCTGAATTTTTTATCATCAGACATCTTGAAAGCTATATTTTGACTTAATATTTTTAAAAGCTGCTATCGGATCTTCTGATTGCCATATTGCTCCTAAAACTGCCGCTCCGTGGTATCCCAGATCAACAAGCTTTTCCATGTTATCATATGATATTCCTCCGAGTCCAACCACTTTTCCGTTCAGCTGCTTTACCCGAAACCCTCTCCCTTCATATGCTTCTTTGGAGATGGAATTAAAAACGGGACTTAAGAGGGCATAATCGAACCAATGGTTTTGTTGCATTAATTTTGACAAATCATGAAAGGAGGTACTTACCGTAAATTGTTCTCTTTTAAACTCCAAGAGGTAATCAGGGAGTTGCGTAGTTAAACCTTCTCGAAATCCTTCCTTTAAATGAACACCCTTTAATCCAAAACTTTTACAGAGGTGATGGTGCTCATGTAAGACCACCTTGTTGAGATACTCCTGCTCAATACCTTTCAATAGCGCTATGTATTGTTTTTCGTCATAACCGGGTTTGCGGAGATGCAAATATTGGAGTCCGGCAGCGAACATTTCGTTCAACTGCCGGCACTCGCTCATCATTGCATTTTCTGGTGTTATGACTATTAACATTGGTTTTGTTGTTATTTGATATTGACTCCACTTTCTATGGATTCCACAACTAGTACGGAATGACAGGTGGAATGGTATATTACAAATAAACCTCGCTTCCCTTTTCTTTAAACTCTTCTGACTTCTTTTTCATCCCTTCTTCTAAAGCCTTCTCGTCTTCCAAACCATGTTCTTTAGCATAATTTCTAACATCTTGTGTGATCTTCATCGAACAAAAGTTAGGTCCGCACATTGAACAGAAATGTGCAACTTTTGCATTTTCTGAAGGAAGGGTTTCATCGTGATATTCACGTGCTGTATCAGGATCGAGTGCCAGATTGAACTGATCTTCCCATCTAAATTCGAAACGGGCTTTACTCATAGCGTCGTCTCTATGCTGTGCTCCCGGGTGTCCTTTTGCAAGGTCTGCTGCGTGGGCTGCAATTTTATAGGTAATAACTCCTTCTTTAACATCTGCTTTATTTGGCAATCCGAGGTGTTCTTTCGGGGTTACATAACAAAGCATAGCACATCCGTACCATCCAATCATAGCAGCTCCGATTCCACTGGTAATATGATCGTATCCCGGAGCAATATCAGTAGTTAGTGGTCCGAGGGTGTAGAATGGCGCTTCTCCGCACTCATTCAGTTGTTTATCCATATTTTCCTTTATCATATGCATCGGAATGTGTCCCGGGCCCTCAATAATGGTTTGCACATCGTGCTTCCATGCTATTTTAGTTAGTTCACCCAAAGTTTCCAATTCAGCAAACTGTGCATAATCGTTAGCGTCGGCTATGCTTCCCGGACGTAGTCCATCTCCCAAAGAAAAAGAAACGTCGTAGGCTTTCATAATCTCGCAAATCTCTTCGAAGTGGGTATATAAAAAGTTTTCTTTATGATGTGCCAGACACCATTTTGCCATGATAGATCCTCCTCTGGATACAATTCCTGTAACGCGTTTTGCAGTATGAGGCACATAGCGTAAACGCACTCCGGCATGGATTGTAAAATAATCAACTCCCTGCTCTGCCTGTTCTATTAGTGTATCTCTGAATATCTCCCAGGTAAGATCTTCTGCCTTCCCATTTACTTTTTCTAAAGCCTGATAGATTGGAACCGTTCCGATTGGCACCGGAGAGTTTCTAAGGATCCATTCTCGTGTCTCGTGAATATTTTTCCCTGTAGAGAGGTCCATTATGGTATCTGCTCCCCATCGGCATGCCCAAACTGCTTTTTCTACTTCTTCTTCAATCGAAGAGGTAACCGCTGAGTTCCCTATATTGGCATTGATCTTTACCAAAAAGTTACGTCCGATAATCATCGGTTCACTTTCAGGGTGGTTTATATTGCACGGGATCACTGCGCGTCCGCTGGCTACCTCATCCCTTACGAACTCAGGAGTAATTACAGGAGGGATACTGGCCCCAAAGGAATTTCCCGGGTGTTGTTTTGTAATGGCTTTAATTTCCTGTAGCTTCTGGTTTTCTCTTATGGCTATATACTCCATTTCAGGGGTTATAATTCCCTTTTTCGCATAATGCATTTGGGTAACATTCTCCCCGCTCTTCGCCTTAAGAGGATTTTTCAGATGCTTGAAACGAAGCTCATCCAGCTTTTCATTGTTCAAACGTTCATTCCCATAAGCTGAAGTTAAACCCGATAATTGTTCTACATCTCCTCGTTTTGTAATCCACTCTTCTCTTATTGGCTCCAGTCCTTTTTTAACATCGATAGTTACCTCCGGATCGGTATAGGGTCCTGAAGTGTCATATACCAATACAGGTTCATTTGGTTCTTTGGTCCCATTAAACTTGTCTACGGTATCGCTCAATGCGATTTCACGCATGGGTACTTTTATGTCTGGATAGAGAGATCCATTTACGTATACCTTTCTCGAATTCGGAAAAGGAGCTCTTGAAATTGCCTGTTTACCTGGTGTTTTGTCTTTTTTCATATACCTAATATTGTTGTGTTGTTATTAATTGAAGGAATGAAGTTATCATCCTCCCTGAGTTGCTTTAATAATTAAAATGTTTTGATTTTCCCGGAGGCAGGTGGTGTCCCATTCAGATTTGGGTACCACATTGTTGGCGAGGGCTATGGCAATGCCGTCGTCTGACATGTTTAATTGCTCGATTAACTGGTTAAGATTGCTCTCTTCCGGAACTTGAATTGTCTCACTGTTTACGTTTACTGTAATCATTTCTAAATGCTTTTTTACAATAAACTTTAGGAGAACCGTCAATACAGGCTGTATCAACACAACAGAAAACAATACTTCGACAGAAGTTTGTTTTAAGACATGAAGCGTTCTAACTTTTCCCTTCGCCAGTATTAACCGGATCAGGTTCCAAGGGTCATCATCTCAGCCGACAAAGTCAGCACCCCTAAAGTTTCAGGTTCAAAGGTATAGAATAATATCTGGAACTTAAAAGAACTCTTGGGTTTTAAGCCTATTCTTTTTGTGTTTCTATAGAAAAAGGAGGTTAAGCAAGGGATAGGAGATTCCACAACAAGTGCGGAATGACAAGGGGATGGTTTCAACACCTCTTCGAATGGATTCCGTAATAAATAAGGAATGACAGGAGATTGAACAGGGCTGCTTTGAACCAACTTCTGCGATGGATTCCGTAATAAATACGGAATGACATGAGAGTGAACAGGGCTGCTTTGAACCAACTTCTGTGATGGATTCCGCAATAAATGCGGAAGGACAAGGGAATAATTTTGACTCCTCTTTGAATGGATTCCGTAATAAATACGGAATGACAGGAGAGTGAACAGGACTGCTTTGAACCAACTTCTGTGATGGATTCCGCAATAAATACGGAAGGACAAGGGGATAATTTTGACTCCTCTTTGAATGGATTCCGTAATAAATACGGAATGACAGGAGAGTGAACAGGACTGCTTTGAACCAACTTCTGTGATGGATTCCGCAATAAATGCGGAAGGACAAGGGGATGGTCTCAACACCTCTTCGAATGGATTCGGTAATAAATACAGAATGACAGGAGAGTGAACAGGGCTACTTTGAACCAACTTCTGCGATGGATTCCGCAACAAGTGCGGAATGACATGGGTGATAATTTCGACCACCTAATCTGGTGGATTCGGTAATAAATGCGGAATGACAATGGAAGGATTTTATGATTTAATTAAGTTAACATGTTCACAAATAGTGTTTCAGAAACGTTAATCTGCTTGTAACCAATGCATTTTATTCGTTATTTCATCCAACATTAATCAAAAAACGAACGGTTATTACCACCAACTATCCCCTTCTTAAGAAGATCTCCAGCGGAGGTATTTTACTATTCCTTTTGCTAAGCTGCTTTCAATTACAAGCGCAAGATTCGTTAATGACTGTTTTTGTTTACAAAAACGGTAAAGCTATTTCTGCATTTGAAATTGCTAATATCGATTCCAGAACTGAAGGGGTAATAACTGATGATTTTACTACAATAAAAGCTAAAACAGGAGACCGGCTGTTATTAGCATCTTCAAGTTTTGAGGAATATGTTTATGAAGTTACTTCAAGAGATGTATCGGCAGGTAAAATACAAATCGACATTGACAATGATATCATCGATCTTGAAGCGGTTACAGTCCATCAGACTGTCCGGAACTATCCTTTTATAAATAGTAAAAAAGCCATGACACCGACTGAACGGCGTTTATACGCTGCCAGTTATCAGAAGAAAAGCGCCTCTGAATATGCCGATGACTTTCTACAAAAAGGAATGGTTTTCGGCGCCGATCCGCTAATCAATATGATCTCAGGCCGTCGTAAACAACTTAAAAAAGAGCATGCCGCTTCACAAAAAGAAGGTACTGCTTCATTTTTAGAGAATGGATATACCCTTTATATTCTGGACATCCTTGAAGTTCCAAGCAGTCAGCTCGGCTTATTCATTTACTTTGTGGCAGAAAAGAACAAGCTTCTTTACAAAAACACCAACAAAAAACTTGTGCAATCTTTACTCAGAAGCTACTACCTGGACTTTATTAAACTCAACACGGAAGAATAATCTTAGCGGGTTTTCAACCATCCAGTGACACTTAGTCGTTCGGAGGAATTAACACGCATAACTTCATGCTCAATACGCTGACTTTCAAAAATCACTACACGTCCCGGAAGTGGATAAAGCCTTTTTTCTACTTCACTTCCATTTTCATCCAAATACAACACCAATTCACCCCCGTTATTGTTATCCCAGTCCTGATCATTTAAATAACACACCACCGAAAGCACTCTACGATCGTCGTTTTCAAACGTATCCAAATGTCTTTGATAGAAAGTACCCTCGGGATATAAGGCATAGTGAAATTCTTTATGGAGAATCCCCATAAAGCATGTTCTGTTTAAATAGTTAACCAGGTTATTTATTTTATTAAAGAACGTAGTTTCGGCTTCATTAGTTTCATTTTCATTCATCCAAAGAATAAAATCGCCGCGAATTTCCTTTTCAATCATTTCATTTGTTCGGTTTCCTATTGCCGATTTTTTAAATCTATCGGCTTCATATTTTTGCAATAGCGAATTGCGTAAGGAAACGACCTCTTCAGCAGAAAAGAAATTATCTACTACACTATAATGCCGATCAGATATATCAGCAATCACCTTCTCGAACAGCGGATTTTCAACGAAATCCAACTGCTCATATAGTTCGTTCACTTTGGTATAAGTATTTCAAAAAAGCCTACAAATATACGGCTACTTTCATTCATTTTCACGTTCGAAAATTTAAAAAATGAATGGTGTACTACTCCGATTTCACAAGATCGTATTGGTAGGTTGGAAACTGTTCCCCATTTCCCTTTGTTAACCGAAGACTATTTTTTCCAAATTCATATGCATAAACCCCGTTAAGGATTAATCCCCAATCGAATTCAGCTGTCCATATATTCTTATCACTAAAAATCATGGTCTTCGATTTTTGTATGTAGGACCCACTCCCTCTCAAAGAAGAGCTATATTGATTCCCGCTGAATATTACTGTTACATCTTCCGTAAAAGTTTGCCCTTCCGGATCTGTTACTGTAAAGGTTCCCTGGTAGGTTCCACTAATGGTATCATCGCTATCATCATTCTCACAACCAATCATTGTACTCATAGTGAGCAGTAAGATCATAATCTTATACAGTTTCATAGGTTTGCTTTTTATTTAATAGATGCTTTTTAATCATTTAGGTTGCGTGGTTGTCGGACCAATCCGAGAGCTACTTTCACATTATTAATTTGATTCCTTTAACCCTAACACGAAACCCGTATCTTTGCATTTTAAATAAGATTTAGTATGTCTAAAATTCGCATCACCAAACAATTTGATTTTGAAACCGGTCACGCACTTTATGGTTATGACGGTAAATGTCGCAACGTTCACGGTCATAGTTATAAACTTGCTGTTACGGTTATTGGTTCTCCTATCACTGACACGTCTCATGTAAAACTGGGGATGGTAATTGATTTTGGTGATTTAAAGAAGATCGTTAAGGAGGATATCGTGGATATTTTTGATCACGCCACCGTTTTTAATAAAAACACCCCACATATTGAACTTGCCAAGGAGCTTCAAGACAGAGGTCATAATGTGATTTTAGTAGACTATCAGCCTACCAGTGAAAATATGGTTATTGATTTTGCCCATAAGATCAGCGCAAGACTCCCTGAAAATATCAAATTACATTCCTTAAAGCTTCAAGAAACAGAAACTTCGTTTGCCGAATGGTATGCTAGCGACAACCTATAAAGACTGTTTGCATCTACAAATCTATCTAACGCAAATTTTGTTATATATTTACAAGAAGAACTTAACAGAATGAATATTCCTGAAGGAAAGAAAATATATTTTGCTTCCGACAATCACCTCGGCGCTCCAACCCCGGCACAAAGTCTTCCAAGAGAAAAGAAATTTGTAAAGTGGCTCGATGAAATCAAGCACGATGCTGCGGCTGTTTTTTTATTGGGAGATCTTTTCGACTTTTGGTTTGAATACAAAACAGTGGTTCCAAAAGGTTTTACCCGCACCTTGGGAAAGCTTGCAGAACTTACTGATTCGGGTATCCCAGTTTATTTTTTTGTAGGGAATCACGATCTGTGGATGGATGGATATTTTGAAGAGGAGCTCAATATTCCGGTGTATCATCGACCACAGGAATTCACCTTTAACGGAACTACTTTTTTTATTGGCCATGGCGATGGTTTAGGACCGGGTGACATAGGATATAAACGAATGAAAAAGGTTTTTACAAATCCGGTAGCCAAATGGTTTTTCAGATGGTTACACCCTGATCTCGGGGTTCGACTGGCCCAATACTTGTCAGTTAAAAACAAACTGATATCGGGTGATGAGGACGTTACCTTTTTAGGCGAAGACAACGAGTGGCTGGTACAGTATGCCAAACTTAAACAGGAAAGTAAACACCGAGATTATTATGTATTTGGTCACCGCCACCTTCCTATGGAGATAGACCTGGGAGATCATGCGAAGTATATTAATCTGGGGGACTGGATTACGCATTATACCTATGCCGTTTTCGACGGAAAACAACTGGAACGAAAAATATATGAAGGCTAAGGGCGCCTCAAATAAAGCATTTTATAAACGTAAAAGATATATTTTTCTTTTTCTCCTACTTATTGCCCTTGTGTTACCACATATATTTATGACTTTCAGATCGTCTGACAGGGAAACAAGAGCCTATTTTAAAGAACTACACACCGACATTAAGATTGACTATTTCAAGTCGAAAGCGACTGACAGAGATATTAGGGTCGTTGCAACAGGCTTTGACAAAGATCAATCTGTGATTTTTATACACGGATCTCCCGGTTCAGGTAATGCTTTCTATCGCTACCTGAATAATGACAGCCTTCACCAGAAGGCCAATATTATTACCTACGATCGTCCGGGGTATGGATACTCAGGATTTGGTGACGCTGTTACGGAAATAACAACCCAAAGCGAAGTGGTTGTAGAGCTTATCGCTCAATACAATTTAACAAATGTGGTATTGGTTGGCCACTCTTATGGAGGAACCATCGCTGCTTATGCTCCATTACTTTCCAAAGATATTAAAGCTACGCTTCTTATTGCTCCGGCTTTAGATCCGGATTTGGAAAAATACTATTGGGCGGGAAATTTTACTCAATGGCAAATAACCCGGTGGCTCATTCCTACTTCCTGGAATGTCTCTGGAGATGAAAAATATTCTCATGCCGAAGCTTTAATTAAACATGTGAATGACTGGCAACTGGTTTCAGTACCGGTTTTAATGCTTCAAGGGGATCAAGATATGTTAGTTCCCTATAAGAATCTGGAGTTCGCCGAATCACATTTCAATCCTGAATATTTTACGGGGAAAACCTTAAAAGGAGAAAACCATTTTACACCGTGGACCAAAGAAAAACTGGTTATAGAAAATATCCTGACATTGATGAATTAAGAAATATTATAGCCTCCCTACAGCAGACATAAATCTTAGCCTAAACCATATATGTTTTTAAACGATTATTAGTGCAATAGGTTGTTTTTCGTGTGCTAACACCAGAATAAGTTCGTAACTTATTGATAGCATAGAAAATGAAGTTGATGAAATGGTTTATCTATACACTAGGCGGAATGTTCCTGTTTTTTTCTTGTTCATCAGATGATGAAGGCATCTCTCCAATCTCTGTAAATATTGAAGAAGGAATCTTAGGCACCTGGCATGTAGTTTGGGAGTGTAATAACCGAACTCACATATGGGAGTTCTATGATGATATGACTTTTAAAATCCAATTCATGAATGATACCAACCGTGGGACCTACAAACTATCTGATGACAATTTGGTTATGAGGGTTAATTTTAAGTCGGGTAAAAAAGGGCTTGACGAATATAAAATCATAATCCTGAATGAAGGACGGCTGAAATTGGATAATACGATTGCCTGGAGTATTGATTATGACTTTGTCAGGGCATGTAATTAAACTTTTTCAGATTTTGTAATTCCTGCTACCTATTGCGTTCACTGGTGCGTTCTCATATAATTGATATGTTCTGCATTCGTACCACAACACCCACCAAGTATTTTGACCCCATATACATGATTTAAGGTCAACATTTCATTACCCCAATTGGAAATAGCATCTGTATGTAATTGGGTTGCATTATCAAGATCACAATGATCGAGATCAGAAGCATTCCCCATGAATCCGATCAGTCTGTCAAAAACTTCTTTGGGTTGTTTATCGGCACATAAGAAGGATGGATGTGCACAATTGATAAAATATCCCAAAGGAGGTCTTTCAACCTCACTATCGATGTATTTTATGGCAGTATTGATATCGGTTTGATCAAGAATCCTTCCATCTCGAGCGATAACAAAACTAATGATGTAATTGATGTTTTTCTTTGAACACGCTTTGGCTATTCCGAGTGCTTCGGTAACATTAGGGATGGTTTCTGCAATCACAAATTGAGCCCCTCCTTTAACTAATTCTTCGATTTGCCATTCGTGGAATTCTTCTGCCTCTTCTGCTGATAACCCCTGGTCAGGCTGATAGCAATCATTCTTAGGCCCAATGGTACCTCCAATGACCAACTTATTCTCCAACAAAGGGTACTCCTGTTTAAGTGATTGCATGAATTTTACAGCATCCTGGTTTATTTCTACATTGACCCCGGATTTAAATACATTTTGCTTATTGGCTCTCCAGGTAGGGGTACAAACAACAAAAGGTGAAGCTGTTTTATTGGCTAAATCAATATAACTTTTAAAAACAGTCTTCATTTCAATAGATCCATGTTCATCATAAATGAGGGGGCTGTGGATCAGATCAGGATGAAAACTCACCTTACCGGAGCGTCGGAGTGTCTCCACTACTCCTCCTTGCATAAGAATCAGTGAATTATCATTAATGATCGACTTTATTTGATCTTTAGACATAGCTTCTTTTTCATTATTTGAGTTACAAAGGTAACATTGAACGTAATAGTAAAGTACATTTCAGTCAGACTTTGAATGGTTTACCAAAAAAATTAAAAGTGGATTCTGCAACACGTGGGGAATGACATTAGAGGCTATTTTGACTGCGAGCTCCAATGGATTCCTTAATTAATATGGACAGGTTTGAACGCATCAACTTTATCTTATCAATTACTTGATACATATTTTCCCTTAAAGACCAACCCATTTACTTTGATATCTTTTATACCATTAGGGTTAATTTCAAAAGGGTTTTGATCCAGGATAGTAAAATTGGCAATCTTACCTTTTTGTATTGATCCTATTTCGTTCTCCAAATTCAAGGTACGAGCAGTATCTATTGTTATAGCTTTCATAGCATTAAAAACTGATATTTTTTGGTCTTGTGAAAATTTACTCCCTTGAGAAGACTCTCTATTTACGGCTGTCCAGGCAAGGGTTAAAGGCTCTACAGGTGCCATTGAAAAGTCTGAATGAAAAGAGAGTGGAATTTCACGATCTGTAAGCAGCTTGAGAGCTACGAGATTTTCGGCCCTTTTTTTTCCTAATCCATATTCTGAATATTTATCTGCCAATGCCCAAAGGTAATACGGATTCACCGAAGCCTCCATTCCTAATTCTTCCATTTCCCTAGCCATATCTTCATCAAAATAACCCATATGGTGAAGTGTTAGACGGTGGTTTTCTCTTGGATTATCAGCCTGTTTCTTTTTCACCAAATCAATTACCATTTGTTGTCCCAAATCTCCATTTGCATGCACATGAATCTTATAACCATTATTCCAATACATCGTTAACTGTTCTTCAAACAATTCGAGTGGAGTCATCCACTCTCCGTCATGACCATCTAAATAACCTTCCTTCATCTGCATAAGTAGCGAGTATATAGCCCCGTCTGAAAATAACTTAACCTGTTTAGGTAATAAGTGAACTTTTTCCGTATTGTAATGCTCATTGGTACTTAGCGTCTCCATAAAAGTCATTGCCTCCTGGTTTCCTCCTTTCATTGTATAGAGCTGAGTTCCATTAGGTATTAAGTATACATCATAAGGAGGATCATTATCCATCTCTCTCATAAGCAACTCCATTTCCATGTCAAAATCAGAGCTAGGAAATCCTGGTTCTGCAATAGTTGTTATACCATTTTGAAGTAATAGCTCACTCATAACACTCAACCCTTTCAGGTACCCTTCGGGCTCTAACAGCACAGGAGCCATTTTAGGTACTAGTGCTAGCCATCCACCTTCATAAAAATGTCCCTTTTGCCAGTCAACTTGTGGGTTTCCTTTAAAGTCTTTTTCTTTAATGCCCAACATACTTATGGCTGCGTCGTTTAAATAAATCTCGTGAAATGATCTATGAATAATCCCTACTGGCTGATCTCCAGCTAAATTATTCAAAACTTCTCTTGACAGTTCACCATGCCAAAGTTGATGAAACCCCCATATAAAATACAGTTTATCAGGCTGTGCATTAGACTTTATGGATTCATTAATTCTTTCCAGATAGGCCTTCTGACCCTGTACGCCTTTCTTTATACCGGATGGCAACTTCCAATCATAAGGAGCAATAATTTCATTTTGAAGCATTATAGCTGCCAGCGATGGATGTAAGTGTGGCTCAATCAATCCTGGTATTAAGGTTTTACCCTTTAAATCAAAATCAACCGCCTTTGGATACTGCTTTATGGCTTCATTTTTAGTACCTGTAAAAAGTATTCTACCATTATCTTGAACCACAGCCTCTACATAATTAGCTTCATTCCCCTCCATTGTTATAATATCTCCATTATAATATATGGTTACGCTTGACAATCCATCTTCAAGAACACTCTTTTTGGCTTCGGTTTTGCACGACGCCATTATTAAAAATATAACCCATAAACAGAAGAGCGAATTACTTTTCATAAAGCATTTGATTTTATTAAAGAACAAACTACGATAAAATTCTTAACAGGATTCAAAACTACTTTTCATCATGCTGACTAACAACTAATTACAAACAAACACTAAGTTAATACATAAAACTTAAAACCAATATTAAATTAACATACAAGGATCTCATGAGGATTCCTTTTACAAAATGAACGTATTCATCTTGTTGATTTCAATTGTTAAATAATATACGTCTGCTATTCCCAAAAGTGGGGAGCTACTTTTTCAATAATTTTTTGAGGAGAACTTCCCGTTAGATTTGTAAGGAGAATAATGGTTAGCTTATCTTCCGGATACACAATTAAAGAAGCACGCCCACCTCCTATGGGTGCGATTGCCGGATGATTACTTCTCCTGATTACCGGCCAGCCATAGGCATATCCGTTCAAGACTTCTCCAAAACCTCCATATTGACCATTATTTAAAGAGACTGGTGTCCACATTTCACTCCTACTCTTTTCTGAAATAAATTCACCCTTTTCAAGTGCTAATATCCACCTGGTGATGGCATCAGCAGTAGCAAAAGCACCTGTATCGGCCCAAACAATTGGTGAGAGGTCTTCTGATATTTCATTCAGTTCATCCACTTTAACATACTCCTTGGTTCGCTTGTCTTTTATATAATACATATACGTAGTACTTTTATTTTTAACTACGTCATAGGAACTTCCGAATACCACCTGATCACTAATACCAATTTTATCGAATTGATTCTTTTTTAAAAACTCTACATAGTCCATCTGTCCGAATCTCTCAATCAATTTTTGAATTAACAGGTAGTTGGTAGCGATGTAATTAAACTGCTCTCCCGGCTTTGATCGAATCGGTTTTTCCCGTACTAAATCCCATGCATATTCATCGCCTTTTCCTCCAATCAATCCGCCATTTTCAACATCTTCAATATCTGGTAATCCTGAAGTATGACTCAGAAGTTGCCTTACGGTAATTTTTTGCCAGGACAACGGGAGATCATTCAAATAGCGAGAAACCGGATCAGACAAATTAATCTTACCCGCTTCTTTCAATTGCATAATAGCGGTTCCGGCAAAGATTTTCGCCAGTGAATTTATTGAAAAAATAGTCTGTTTGTCAACAGGTACTGAAAATGCCACATCAGCCTGCCCTATAGACTCGGATATCACCACCTCATTATTTTTAATAACCACAACAGCACATCCGGGTATTTTGGCTTTTTGAACTTCTTGTCTGAGCTCCTCAAGAAAATTCTGATTTTTGATTTGGGCTTTGGATACCTTCCCTATTAAAAATACAGCAACAACTATGGTCAAAATTAATGTTCTCATTGAAAGTTCCTTTTATAGGATTAACATTATAGGTAGCGATTAATTCGCACGCAATATGATTTGATTACACCTATAAGTTTTCATAATACAATTTCGCTGCCTCATTCATTTCATCGTCGATAGCAGCATCAAATTTAAATAGGTAAATCACCCATTTATCTTTTGGCTTGTAGTAATGAAATATGAATCGAATGGGTTGGCGATCAAACTTCACCATATAACTTAACAGCATATAACTGGTACCCAATAATTTTTCATTAAGCTTTTCGTATCCGTGATACTTCCCCACATAATCTTCATTTAATCCTTCTAACTGACTTTTTACATTGGTAATAGCATCGGTTGATCTTGACATCCATGGGTTGGTACTATACAATTGATCCAGGGCCATGGAGGCTCCTTTATTCTTATATGTTTCGAAAAAGTTAAAAGTTATTTCCTGTGGTGATTGTTGCGCAGTTGAAACGGAAACTGAAATAAAGAATAAAAACAATAAGATTATTTTTCTCATGGTAATGTTGGTTTTAATGGGTTCTATTCAATTTGTGCTTGAAAGCTAATTATTACTTTCAGATATAAAATATACCTACAAATTTTGAGTTCGAAAATAGGGGAATTAACACTAAAAAGCAATATAGGAATCCAATATTACTATATCCCCTTATAAAGACGGATAAGACTACAGCTACTAACTTCTACCGATATGGCATCAAACTTTTTAATGGGAAGATATACTTAATATGGACCTATGAATTGCATAACTAGCCTCTTCGTTAACAAAAACGAGGTTTGAGGGAGAGGAGGGGACGCATTTAAAAAGTCCGATTATTCATTAAATAGCACAGGCTTTTCTGCCTTGCTTACTTATACTCCAGATGGTTTTGAAAGTGTTTGATTATGAGTATTTAAGTTACTAATAATTTCTGATTATTATTCGAATTGCGAGCACTATTTTGATGAAAGGAACATAATAACGATTTAGGTTATGATTTTGACTCCACCTACTGTGGGTTTCGCAACAAGTGGGGAATGACAACTGGGGTGGTATCTTCTGATTCTAATTCCAATTCCTTTAGATTCCGCAACAAGTGCGGAATGACATTGACTGAGAATTGACAGTGGGGAGAGGATTCCGCAACAAGTGCGGAATGACAATTGGGGCGGAATTACAGGAAAATTGTGTAAAATGGCTTCCTTGCCTTGTTAAACTAAAACAGCGACGAAAAGCATTCTACTTTCCAGCCGCTGTCAGAAGATTAAATTACACCGAAAAAGTGTAACCAAACCTAACCCTTAGGTTTTTGAATCTTATTAATTACTGGTATTTATTAGTTTCCAAATAGCACCGTTTTTGGTCGTGTACTTTTCCAAAGTTCCATCTGCTGTCATTTCGTCCAATGTTTTTTCAGCTTCTTCTCTCGAAGTTTCGGTCAGTTCTGAAAACTCCTTAGCCGTTAGGGTAGGATATTCCAAAAATATAGCCTCCGGGCTTTTATCATACATCTGCTTTTTAGCGTTTGGCAGCAACTTCAGTATAGCGTTTTCATAAGCAGCGTATGGCCTGGAACCATATACCATTTCTGTTTTTCCATCATTGTTTCTAAAGAACATCGTTGGGAATCCGTGAACACCCATAGTTCTCCCCAGTTTCAAATCTTCTTTAAACAATAAGTTGGCTTTCCCTTCAAAATCAGCTTTAAACGGGACTATATCTAAGGCTACTCTTTTAGCTGCTTCCTCCAAATACGTCCACTTGGTAATGTTCTTTTTTTGTAAGAATACCATCTCTCTGATCTCGCGAAGGAACAGGAGTGCTTTTTTATTGTCTTGCATTTGTGCAGCTTTAAAAGCAATGGATGGTGGATACGAAGAATGCAAAGGATCTTCTAGCCATACATCACCATCAATAGGCATATCGTAGTACAAGCTTACCTCATCCCAATGACTTGCGACATCGGCAGGTTTACTAATTCCACCACTATTATAGCTCCAGTCCGGTAATAATCCTCCCATCCTGTATTCTATATCGACCTCATTACCATACTCCAGTTTTAATTTACGCAGCTGCGGTTCAATACCCCAACAGGAAGAACAAATTGGGTCTGTATAGTAAATGATCTTAACTGTTTTTTCAGAAGCTTTCAGCGTATTATAATTTTGCGTAGCTGAATCGTTAACAGGCATTTCGCACACCCCTGTCTGTGGATCGCATAATAACGGATTGTTATTGGTCTCGTTTTTCATACTATGTTTTTTTGACTGTCCATCACAAGCACTAAAGCTTAAAAAGCCTATTAGTAATACAACCAAAGCACTTTTCCCTTTCATAATTAGCTAGCAGCTTGTATCGTTTTTAAGTTGATTTTTTCGTAGGTATAATATGAAACTATCAGAAGTATCAGTGAAAATACTATAAACCCATAAGCGTGGTAGTCTTTCGCTATATGTGCAATAATAGCAGATATAATGTTAATAGCAAAACCTACATAGGCGAATATCTTAAAAGGCTTAGGGATAAAGGGAAAAATTAAAGCCAGAGCACCTAACATCTTCGCTATGGCTAGTTGAATTCTAAAATAATCTTCCGGGAACCCCATAAAAACAAATGCGTTTTTCATTTCTTCTGAAGTAAGGTAATTGAATGCACTAAACAACATAAAGGCCGAAAAAAGACCCGTGCTTATCCAAAATAGCGTTTTATATGTTTTCATAATTTTTATTGTAAAATCAAACTGTGTTTGTTTTAAACACCCTGAGGTTTTATCCCAAGGTTTTTTGTTTATAATACTGCTGCAAACATAAATTACTGCCTGTTTATTATTGCTATGGGTTTCCTTTTGGAAACCAGGTTCCTCTAGGAAACTGCCTGATGATTTAGTACTTTTGGCTACGATTTTATCAATGGAAATACATGAAAAAAAAACCGATAGTAAATTGTACTGAAATCTGTCAGGTAAGAATTCAAGCAATTAATGACGCCATGAGCGTATTATCAGGGAAATGGAAATTCCATATTTTGGGAACCCTAATAGAAGGGGACAAACTGGGATTTATGGATTTAATGAGGGAAATAGAAGGTATAGGCACCAAAATGCTCTCCAAAGAATTACAAGATCTGGAGATGAATCAGCTTATTACCCGAACAGTCATGAACACCAAGCCTGTAACGGTACAATACGCCATAACAAAGCATGGCAAAACGCTAGAGCCCATTATTAAGGAGCTTGCAAAATGGGGAGCTGCTTATCGCGATTCTATGACGGCTTCTTAATTCATTTATCCCTTCATCACGAAGTTCTTAAATGTTCTGTTATCGACTTTTATTCATGTGGATTCCGCAATAAATGCGGAATGACAAATGGATGACACTTTCTGGTTACAATTCTTCCTGCCAAGAATCCGCAACAGGTGCGGAATGACAATAAGAAACTTTCATTTCCAATTTTAATAAAATCTGCAACATACTGAAGCAAGTTCAGCACAAGAATTCGGAATGACAGGAGTGATGATTTTGACCACCTATTCTAGTGGATTCCGCAATAAATGCGGAATAACAATTGGCTGACACTTTCTGGTTACAATTCTTCCTCAGATGGATTCCGCAACAAATGCGGAATGACAATGGGGATGGAGTATTTTGGTTTCGGCTCATTCTCTTGTAGATTCCGTAATAAGTACGGAATGACAGTGGGATGATTTGAACTGACTTCTTTTATGGATTCTGCAACGATTTCGGAATGACAATAGGGATGAAAAGGGGAACGAAAATCAGAACCTGAATTTTAGGTTTATTTTGATATCAAGGCCTCCCCTTTAAACTGGATACCATCCCAGCCATATTTCATGAAATTACGAATATTTTGGTGTCCATCTCCTTCAGGATCTTCCAATACCTCTTCGGTATAGAATTTTCCGAAGCAAGCCAATGTAGCTTCCTTTGATAATTGGTTGAGTTGTGCAAAAGCAAATATTTTACAGGAACCATTGTTTTGATTAGCCTCGTTGAGGATATCGCCATTTTTAAATTCAGTAGGTGTAAATGAATAATGTGCATCTATTACGGCCATGGTATCGATAAATTCTATAGCAGATGGATGATTTGATAATTGTTCTATAAATGCTTTTAACTCCATGTTATTGTATTTAATCCATTATTAATTGAGAAGCACAAATGTAATAACATGGAGTGAACTCTCTAAACATAACCCCTTAGTTTGCCTCATTGGCCATGATTCGTTCCGGCGCCCCTTTTTCGTGTATTCTGAATACAATGAATTTGGCACCATTGTCGAGTGCTTTAAAACTATGCATTCGCTTGAGGGGCACTTTAGAGGCTTCTCCCGGTTTGGTAATTACAATTGACTCTCCGTCTAACCAGAACTCACCCGAACCTTCTATTAAATACGCGAATTCTTCGCCAGGGTGATAGTGCTTTTCCAATGCCATATTAGGAGGAACTTCTACATAACTTACAATAACTTCAAGGTTGGGTTGAAGCGCTAAGGAATCTCTTAAAAGGCTTTCAATTTTTAACTCTGTAATGGGTTCGGCTTTTGCTATAGGTTCTTTATCTGTATCGGGTGATTTGGTCTTGTCATTGCAGGCTGCCATGCCTATAACAAGTAGCGCTAGCCCTGTGATTGTTGTTAGTTTCATAATGCAACAAATTTTGGTTATCTCCAATTTTTAAACGCATTCTATACAGGCTAAATTATCACAGGTAATGCTTGAGGGATTTCATATCTAAGATAGTGAATTTAAGGGAATCTCATTGATAAGATGGATCTCATATAAACTCACTTTTTAGCAGGTCTAATGTATTGCCTAGGTACTTCTCTCTTTTATTGGTCTGACCAAACAGCCAGCTCGTTCCCTGCAGGATCTAAAAAGTGAAACCTTCTACCTCCGGGAAATGAAAAAATCTCTTTTGATATCTTACCACCATTATCGACTATCGCATCTTTTACCGCTTCCAGATCTTGATGATACAAGACTACCAACACCCCATTTAAAATCTCATTATCACTCTGCTCAAAACCCCCATCAAGTCCACTGTTGGAAAAGGCGGTATAGCCCGGTCCGTAGTCTGTGAAGGTCCATCCAAAAGTAGTTGAATAGAATTCCTTGACACTATTTAAGTCTGGAGCTCTCAGCTCGATGTAATTAACATGGTTATCCTTCAAACCCATGGCTATTTATATTTAATTTTTATGAACTGTAAACCGTTTGAACATATTTCGCTCAAGAGTGTTCGGAATTTCTGATATAAGCACATAATCACCCTCGGTTAGGGAAGTCGTAAAATACCCGGTTCGTTGTGCCTTCAAATCCTCAACACCTCCCATAAATGTAAACCCTTCTGGGGCCGGGGTTCTAAATGCCTTAATATCCATAGTATTAAGCCAGCCTCCTAAAGTATCCAATTCTGCACCTTTATCCAGCTTTACCAAATTAACATCATGACCAAGCATATGCTCATATAACTTCTGATCATTAAAGGTAACCCCTAAAGTGTAGGTTCCCGCCTTTAATGAATCTACAAATTGAACGCCTGTTTCACTTGAAAGGGAAATTTGATAATCTGCTATTGGTTCTTTTTGTCCGTTATTATTTTCTGTAACTACCAACTCTTTGACCATCCCCATAAAAGCATGTGCTTGCCCATTAGGCATGCGAACATAACACTCCATCACATAAACTCCCGGATCTAAATATATGGTTGACATAGCTTCAGTATGCGGAGAGACCAGGCCTACCCCACCACCAAGTTCAACCTTATAAAACCATTGCGGAATTTTTTCAAACTCCTTCATTCCGGCTTCCATATCCCCTTGGTCAAATAGCTTAAAGGCTGCCATGAAAGGAGGAAACAGCTCATTTTTATAATCGTCAATTCTAATACTATCCGGCATCTTCTCTAAAATAAAGAAATGAGGTTCTTCGGACTTGTTGATGTATCTAAAGGTAGTCCAACCACTCTCAATTTCATTGACGAGTTGAAATTCCATACCTACTGTGGTTACTTCTATCACCTCAGCGAGCTCTTTCACTGCGGTTGCTTCATTTTTAGATTTTTCTTTCTGCTTACAAGAAACCGAAAAAATCATTATTAATATGGCAAAAAAGGTGGAGCTTCTGGAAGAAAGTGAAAACTTCATAAACGTAAAATTTACTTTAAAATTCAATAATTTACAATCTCTTCAAGTTAGCAAACGATCCGTTAATCAATGGAGAATACTCTCCAAACGGTTCTTTTTTAAGGTCAATGGTTTAGTAATCACTCAACAAATAATGATCAATTCTACAAGAAATGCACTTTATTTTATGATTCTTTTAATCGCCACTAAATGAGCAAAAAGCACCAACGGAACAATTACTGAAGGGAGCAGATTAAATGGAAAATAAAGCAGCGCAACATTGGGTTGATTGAGCGCAATTTTTTGAAAAGGTGAAGGCAGGGCAAAAGCAGCCGTTATAACCACATTCAATAACAACAGAAGGCATACTATGTTCCATATCAATAAAAGTTTATTGTTGACTTTCTCTTTTTTGAATGCTATAAAGCCTATAATAGGCGCAGTAAGTCCAGAAAGCAAATCAAAGTTGGTTCCATGGTAGGTCATATAGACGGATACCAATTCATAAGAAAACAGTAAAGCCAGAACAATCTCGACCGGTACTCGAATAACGTGAAAGTTTGTAAGGATTTTAAGATCCATCTGATTCATTATCAATTTACCTTTCCTGGTAAAAAAGGTGATTGCTATCAATATCAGTGGCGGAAAAACACCAACAAGCAAGATCCTTGGCGGTAAATGGGTTGTATCCTGATAGAACCCATTTAACCCCAATACAGTTTGAATGAGAGTCCAGATGATTATAACTATTAAAACTGATTTTGATTTTACAGCTTTAAAGAACCATACTAAGGTAATTAGTACCGTTAAACCGAACAGGACCTTTATATATACCGGAAGTTGTTCTGTCATATAAAAGATTTATAAAAAGTAATAGATCTTAATTACATTTTGTCCTTAGACATTGCCTCTTTGTTTTTCTCTACACCATTCGATATAATCTGTTTGGGTGATTTTCGACACCCCCAACTGTCGCATCATCATAACTACCTGCCCCCTATGATAACTCCCATGATTAAAAACTGTCTGTGTAATTTCCCGTGCCGGAATCGAAAACTTCTCTTCTTTCTGTTCAAACGAAACTTCTTCCTCCAAATCGGCAGATACCAGAAAGTTTTTAAATTCTTCGGAAGTTTCTTGCCAAGCTTTAAACAAGCTTTGATTGCTCCCTGAAAAGTCTCTTACTTTTGATACCTCGCTCCATCCGTTTCCTTTCAGACGGGACAGCCACCCAGTTTCAGCTGCCCAAATATGTAAAACCGTAGCACGTATGCTTGAAAAACTTGCTGCAACCTCTTTATTCATTATTCCTTCTTCTTGTGCTAAAAGGTCGCTGATTAATCTGTTATTGGCCCAAATATTATAATTGGCGTAATCGATATATCGCTGTTTTAATTGATTCACTTCATTCATATTATGTCATAATTATTTTACTGTTCCTCTATAAATTTACCTTTTAACTCCGTTAAAATTGATAATGGGTCGTAGCCAAAGCCATTTTTAAAAACTAATTCAACATGTCGAATGGAGTTTTCAATGGGACCTTTTAAAATGACAAAATTGGCCTTTTTACCAATATCAATAGTTCCTATAGCTGAATTTGAAAGAACCTTGGCTCCGTTACCGGTCATAATTTTTAAAGCTTCCTGATTATTGAAACCAGCTTCCTTCAGCAATTCGAAATTTCTTTGATCACCAAAGCCAGGCAACACATGCCTCCCGGCATCAACACCCGCAGTTAAGGTGCCGCCAAGTTTATAAAACTGATGTTCGAATTCCATGATACGCTTTAGTCTTTTTACTCTTATACTATCTTTTGATTTTCTGAGATCATAATTTCTTCTTCTTTCTTGATATTGGGATACTAAATAAGGAGACATCATAGCCAGGGTACGTTGGTCTGCATAAGCTCTTTCCGGAATACTTGCTTCATATATCGCCAGTGTCGACGTTAGAAACACATCATTTTTAATCATCAATTCCTGAAGGTTCTTTACTTCATCACTCTCTATTTTCAGTTCATCCATATATTCCCTGGAACCATTACAAACACCATGAGTTTTATTATTCCTAAAATCACTTGTACTGTTTAAGCCATGTTCGATCCCATCGATTCCGAGGTGAACTGCTTCCTCAAAAGTAATTGAACATAGGTGCCCGGTTACTTTTGCATTTTGTTTATGAGCTTCATTGATAATAATCTCCAGATCTTCAGGAGTTGTATTGCGATATACCTTAAACCACCGAACTCCTTTTTGAGCCCAATATTGAATGGTATCCCGTATTTGACTTTCACTCTCAGGGATTATCATGTTTGGGTTTCCTCCTTTTCCTGTAAAATAAGGACCACTCGTTACAATATCCGGTCCGATATACTTCCCCTTTTCAATTCTTTTTGCTAACTCAATTTCTTGCTGTGGTGCTGCAGATCCACACGTTTGAATCGTTGTTACTCCCGATGCCAAATATAATTTTGAAGCAAGTTCTCCAATGAACGGAAAGCGAGGGATATGAAGGTGATTATGGACTCCTACGATACCCGGGATAACAGTTTTTCCTTTCAGATCTATGACCACTGCTTCTTCCGGAATTGCAATTTTCGAGGTTTTTCCAATGGAAACAAAATGGCCATTTTCTACAATAAGAGTTTGATTTTCTTTGGGGGGATTCCCTTTACCATCATAGAAGGTAGCATTTGTTAAAGCGATACTATTGTTTTGATACTTGATATATTTAAGCACATCAGGACTTGGCTCTGATTGTTTATAAGTTAGCCTGGCCTGTGAATTCAGACTGATGAATTGTACTTTGTCAGACTGCTTACAACTTAAAACCGTTACTAATAATAAAATCAATGTAAAATATCTCAACGCTGTTTTTTTATAGTTTCATGAAATTGGCTCATCTTAATTCGAAAGGGTTCAAAGCTTTACAATCCTGGCAAATGAATGACTTATATTAACCTTTGTTATTCTCTACCAGAATTGAGTTCACTAAAACAACTTTACTTCTGTATTAAATACCTCCGAAATTAAGAGAAATTTCTTAATAAACGCAAGGTGGTTAAGAAAAGTATTCATTAGGGGAATGAAGTAGGCTTCGGTTCCATAGCCTGTGGATTCCGTAATAAATACGGAATGACAATTTAGACAGCATGGTCTGGTTTACGGCACTGTTCTAAGGGGTTACGTAATAAGTGTGGAATGACAGGGGGATGATTTGGAGGCGTCTTTGAATGGATTCCGTAATAAATACGGAATGACAATTTAGACAGCATGGTCTGGTTTACGGCCCTGTTCCAGGGGGTTACTTAATAAGTGCGGAATGACAGAAGGGTTAGTCTTCTTTGATCCTTTCTGTTACTATAACAACTTCGCTCTGAAGTGTTTTATGCACAGGACATTTAGCAGCGATCTCGGTGAGGCGATTTCTTTGACCTTCATCCAGATCACCAACAAACTTTAATTTTTTAGACATATGGTCGATTCGTCCCGGCTTTTCTACATCCAGCATTAAATCGTCGGTGTGCTTTTTAGAATGTGTCACATAAACAAATACTTCATCCAGATTCCATTTTTTGCGCTCGGCATAAAGTTTTACCGTCATAGCGCTACAAGCCGCCAAAGATGCGCTTAAATAGTCGTAAGGACCAGGACCGAAGTTATCACCTCCAAAACTAAGGGGTTCATCGGCGATCATTGCATGGTCTTTGGTTTGCATATTAGTTGTAAAATGATCTTCTTTCAAATTTAAATGAGCCACCAATTGTTCTCCCTCCGTATCCAACATCCTATTTTCCATAGGTTCAAAATAACGTTGCACCCAGGCACCTATTATATCACCAACATACAAGCTGTCCTTGGTATCACTTAGCAGGTGATCAGCTCCATCTAAACTCACAAAACTTTTGGGGTGTATGGCACTGTTATAAAGTTTTTGAGCGTTTTCTATTCCGACAATCGTATCAAATGGCGCATGCATAATAAGCAATGGTCTTCGCAAAGACCTTACAATAGCGGGCAAATCTGTTTTATCAAAATCTTCTACAAATTCATCATCAATTACAAATGGTCTGCCTCCTATATTCACTTTTACATCTCCTTTGGCCTCGGCCTCTTCCAATTGATGGGAAAACAAATGTTTTACATGGGATACTTCAGCGGGAGCTGAAATAGTCGCAATTGCCTTTACCTCAGGTAATTTTGAGGCTGCTACCAAAACTGCCGCACCGCCTAAAGAATGCCCTACGAAAAGAACGGGAGCCTCATAATTTTCCAACATAAAATTGTAAACCGCGATCAAATCCTCAACATTAGCAGAGAAATGGCTCTCTGCAAATTCACCTTCACTTCTCCCAAGTCCTGTAAAATCAAAACGCACCACTCCAAATCCGTGATTGGTTAAAGCCCTGCTCACGTTTTTTACGGCTATCAAACTACTGCTGCAGGTAAAGCAATGAGCAAAAACGGCATAATAGTTCGGTTTTTGATTGGCTGGTAATTCCAGAGAGGCATGCAGATTATACCCTTTTTTATTGGTAATTGAAAGTATCGTGCTTTTCATGGTAATTATATTTATAAACTACTCGCATCTAATTGCTCTAAATTGACAGTCCCCTTGAACTTCTGAATTAACAACTGAAGTTTCGGGTTGATATAGTTCAGGCAAAAGGGTTTATGGGGGTTGGTATAATAATAATTCTTAAACATTGCTTCCGATGGTTCAAAAGCATTAAAAAGATACGCTTTTGTGATCAATTTTTCATCAAACTGTATTTGTAACTCTTTTAAAATTTCATTTACTTCAGGCAAATATCTGTTTGAAAATACATAAACTGCTGACCTGTATTTACTCCTCATGCTATGATTAACCGTACTTTTATGGGTATGTAAGTGAATTTCGATCAGAGTTTTGAGTGCGATCCGGGCAGGGTTATAATGTACGATTACTGCTTCCGAAAATTCATTAGGCTCTGCATCTGGTGCTATAAACCCTTGTTCGACGGAATCGACTCCTCTCAAAGATTGAAAAACGGCTTCCAAACACCAATAGCAACCTCCACTAAAAGCTATTTTATCCTTCTTTGGTTTCATGGCTCTGTAACAACTCTTTGATTTTCAGGTCTAATCGCAACAGCGCATTATTAGGATCGGAACCAAACATCGACTGCACTACCGTACCTTCACTATTTACCAATACCCAATGAGGTGTTCCTCCTGCAAAATAGGTGTTAAAGGTAGTTGCTTCAGGCTTATCCCGATAGTAAGGGAACCGCATATGAAACTCCTCTTTTATTGCCTGTAGTTGTTCATCAGTATACACTTTCCCCGCGAACCTGGTATGAATTCCGATTACATTGACCCCCAAATCTTCGTAAACTATTCTATTTGCATAAGGAATTGCTCTTCCCTTACATCCAGGACACCCCAGATAAAAAAATAAGATCAATAAAGGTTTTCCTCGAAAATCTTTTACTGTTGGTACTTTCTCATTAAAAATGGGAAGCAGCTGCCATTCGGGAATCGTTTTACCTACTAAATTAAACTCCATATTTATATTAATAATTAAATCAGGAACTACAAGAAAGCATGGAGCACCCAATTTTATTACGCGCCCATTCCGGTCTTTTAGCGAACCATTTATCGTACTGCGGCTGTTCATCGTACGGTTTTTTCAACAGCTGATATAATTCTTCAATTAAATTATAATCTCCCTCATCAGCTGCATCGATTGCTAATTGCGCCATATAATTTCGCAATACATATTTAGGGTTAACAGCATTCATTTGCTTCTTACGTTCCATACTATTAGTGTCCTCCCTTTTTAATCGCTTAGCATAATCGGCGAACCAATCATTCCATTTTTGTTTTCTTTCGTCATCTAATTCGTCAGGGCTATAAAATGCTTTATGCACCCCGCTTAAACCATTTTGTGGTTGTTCAACATTAAAATCTGCCAGCAATCTAAAAAAGATAGTCATATCGGTTTCAGAAAGCTGCAAATTATCCTCCAGCTGTGCGGTAAGTGTAACATCTGAAGGTTCTTCAGCTACCAATCCGAGTTTAGCGCGCATCATTTCGAGTGATTTCTTTTCGAAATCTAATTTGTACTGATTCAAAACATCCTCAAAAGGTTTCGCTTCTCCCACTAAAGGGTATAAAGCATTTGCCAGTTGGAACAGGTTCCACAATCCCATATTGGGCTGGTTGCCATAACGGTATCGTTTGGTACCGGCATCAGTAGTATTGGGAGTCCATCCGTATTCAAAACCTTCCAGCCAACCGTATGGGCCATAATCTATAGTGAGTCCGAGAATTGACATATTATCCGTGTTCATGACACCATGCACAAAACCTACACGTTGCCAGTGCACAATCATTTCGAGGGTTCTTTGGCTTACCTCATTGAAGAGTTTAATATAAGTTTCTTTAGAAGGTTCCCCAAGGTGCGGGTAAAAATGCTTTATTGTGTAATCGGTTAAAACTTTTAAGTTTTTATCATCTTGCCTTGCAGCAAATATTTCATAGTTCCCAAATCGTAAAAAGCTGGGAGCGACTCTACAGACCACCGCTCCTTTTTCATATTCAGGATGGCCATCATACATTACATCGCGAAGTACCTTATCGCCGGTAAGTGCCAGTGACAATGCTCTTGTAGTGGGTACGCCCAGGTAATACATCGCCTCGCTACAAAGGTATTCACGAATAGACGAACGCAATACGGCCAATCCGTCTGCGGTTCGAGAATATGGTGTTTCTCCCGCCCCTTTTAGCTGTAAAGCCCAGCGATTTCCTTTGTGTACTACCTCAGTAATATTAATTGCCCGTCCATCGCCCAGTTGTCCGGCCCAATTACCGAACTGATGACCGGCATAGCACATGGCATAAGGCTGCGTGTTTTCCAATATCTCATTCCCGGTAAATACCTGTAGAAAAGTTTCTGATTTAGCATCATCGGTAGTTAATCCAATTTCCAACAACATTTCATCAGACACATGAACCAGCTCAGGCTTAGAAGTTTTCCGCGGAGTTACGAAAGAGAAACAAGCCTCCTTTACCTGGCGTCTGGTATTGTCAGTTACAGGATCTGCCGGTAATTCTTTATTAAAAGTGTCTTTTATGTTTAATTTTAGTTTGTTCATTGATGTATGGATTTTGTTATTGAGCTCCATTTAACAACACTGATAATCAAATACCTTAATTTCATACCTAATTAACACAATCGTTATGCTATACTTTTCTTTTCCATGGGATTTTAGCCTTTGAATCTTTTCTTAAGTATATTAAATCACACATAGGCTAAACCTTTCGATTTACCTATTAACTTCATTATAATTTACCATTGTCAAAAATGCTAGTTATCAAGTAACATTTTAAAACTCTTATCATTAAGATACAAATTCCTGTATGGATTTATAAGGTTTACCCCTTTAATTTATCGGCATGCTGTTGTCGAAGTTTGGTCAGTTTAGGAGTAATCACTACACTACAATATCCCTGGGTGCTGTTATTGTTATAATAATTCTGATGATAATCCTCTGCTTCATAAAAGACAGATGCCGGACTTATCTCTGTAACAATTGGGTCCTGGTAATATGTAATCATTTCTTTTAGTACGGTTTCCGCAACTTCTTTTTGTTTCTCGTTGTGGTAGAAAATAACTGATCGGTACTGAGTTCCTACATCAGCTCCCTGCCTGTTGAGGGTTGTTGGATCATGACTGGTCATGAAAATAACCAGCAGGTCTTCGTATGCTATTTGCTCCGGGTCGTAATGTACTTGAATTACCTCAGCATGACCTGTTAATCCTGAACATATTTCCCTGTATGTTGGTTTTCCGGGGGCATTTCCTCCAGTATAACCCGACACTACTTTTTCTACTCCTTTTATTTGTTGAAACACAGCTTCTGTACACCAAAAGCAGCCACCTCCGATCGTTGCTATCTCAAGTTTTTTATTAGTCATTTCTATCCCTTTCTATTTCTATTTTAATGGATGCTGAATTTACGCAATATCTTAACCCTCCAGGCTCAGGACCATCCGGAAACACATGTCCTAAATGAGCATCACAGGTATTACACATAACCTCAACCCTCACCATACCGAAAGAGGTGTCTTTTTCATACTTTATGGCGTTTTCTTTAATAGGCTGAGTAAAGCTAGGCCAACCGGATCCGGAATTGTATTTGATGGTTGAATCGAACAAGGGGGTGCTGCAACACACACAATTATATTTACCGGCATCGTGGGTAGCACATAATGCACCGGAATGAGCCATTTCCGTTCCTTTAAGTCGTGTAATTCTGAACGCTTCGGGCGTTAGTTGGTCTTTCCATTCGGCCTCTGTTTTTTCCATCCTTTGATCAGGAGTTGGATTCCCTTTAACTGTAAAGTGTATAATATCGCTCCAGGTTAACATATTATGAGTTCCTTTCTTTAAATCGTTGTGATTATGGATCGTTATTCACGAAAGGGTAGTCGTTTCTCAGGCATGCTCCTTACAACACCCGAACTTATCGAATGTCTCTTAACTTAAGTTGTAAGCTTACATTACCATTCCACTCGTTTTCGTCTATTGAATATACGGCACTAAATGGCTTTTTGTTTTTAATCAACTCTATTTTATCACCCATATTGAAACCGATACCTGCAATGGATTTACTGTCCCCAATGGTAGATTCAAAGGATTGAGTAACCGTTATCTTTAGATGTGCTTCGTCTGCTCCCACTCCTTTACCATAGCCAGTATCCATAAGGTTTTGCGTCATAAAAACAGGTGTCATATTCCCGGGGCCAAAAGGAGCAAATTGCTTTATAATTCTATAGAATTTAGGGGTTATCACATCGAGGTCAATTTCTGCATCCACTAATACTTCCGGTGTTAATAGCTTTCTATCAATGGTACTATCGACCACCTCCTCAAACTTTTGTTTGAAGGCTTCATATTGTTCTTCTTTTAAGGTTAGACCTGCTGCATATTTATGTCCTCCAAATTGTTCAATATGATCTCTACAAGCATCTAAGGCATTATATACATCAAAACCCTTAACGGAACGTGCCGAAGCTGCCAGCTTTTCACCACTTTTAGTAAACACTAAAGTGGGTCTGTAATAGGTTTCTGTTAATCTTGAAGCTACAATACCAATTACACCCTTATGCCAGTCATTTTTATACACTACGGTCGTATATCTTTCCTGTTCATTATTAGCATGTATTTGTTCGAGGGCTTCTTCTGTTATTTGCTTATCAAGGTCACGACGATCTGAATTAAAATCTTCTATCTCTGATGCAAATCCGATGGCAACATTAAGATCTTTTTCTGTAAGCAAATTTACTGCGTGCTGTCCGTGTTTCATTCTACCCGCGGCGTTGATACGCGGGGCTACAATGAATACAACATCTGTGATGGTTAATTTCTTTTTATTAAGCTGATGGGTTATTGCTTTTATTCCCGGTCTTGGATTGTTATTGATCACTTTCATGCCGTGGTAAGCCAACACCCTGTTTTCTCCTGTAATGGGCACTATATCTGCTCCGATGGCGGTTGCTACCAAATCAAGATAAGGAATTAAATCGTTTATTGTCTGTCCTCTCCCTGATGCCAGTGCCTGAATAAGCTTAAAGCCAACACCACAACCACAAAGTTCATCATAGGGGTAATGGCAATCAGTTTGTTTGGGATCTAAAACGGCAATGGCTTGAGGTATTTCATCACCAGGCCTGTGATGATCGCATATAACAAAATCGATTCCTTTTTCACTGGCATACGCTACTTTATCAATGGCCTTAATACCACAGTCGAGCGCAACTATTAATGAGAAGTCATTATCTTCTGCAAAATCAATTCCCTGATAAGAAACTCCATAACCTTCATTATATCGATCGGGAATGTATGTAGCCACATTAGGATAGATTGACAAAAGGTATGAACTCATGAGAGAAACCGCAGTCGTTCCATCTACATCATAATCTCCATACACCAGAATGTTCTCATTATTAGTAATCGCAGCCTCGATACGACTTACCGCCTTATCCATATTCTTCATCAGAAAAGGATCATGCAAATCATTAAGTGAAGGTCGGAAAAACCTTTTTGCATCGTCGAACGTTTCAATACCGCGCTGCAATAGCAGTGTTGCTATAAATGTATCAACATTTAATTGTTGAGCCAGTTCTTTTATTTTAGCTATTTCCGGTTTGGGCTTCAGCGTCCAACGCATAGGTTTTACTTATTTATTTTTAAAGCTATTTTCAGCCTCTTTTTTATAAAAATCTAATAAAAAAATCAATACTTCTGTAGTGATATGTCACTTTCGGTTATAGGTTTACATATTTTATTGCCTACCCGTTTGAAACGGGCAGGCAACTCAACCTATATTATTCTTTGAGGCGGATTCTATTTTTAAATATTGTTTCTCCGTTTACCACTACCATAATGGTATATCTCATTTTTGGCAGGTATGACAAATCATATTCCAGAATACCTTCTTTAAAGTTTTGGTACATATGCGCCTGAACAATGTTTTTTGGATTCTCCTGTTCAGTAATATAGATCTTTACCTCTTGCGCTTTGTTGGCAAAATAATCAACAATAACCGGTCCATCGGTGCGCGCTCCAAACATGCTTACTGATGGATTAGGATCGAGTGAGTATTCTTCTCCATTTCTTACTACAAAGTTATAGGTGATGTTTTTACCGAAGTCTGATTTAAATTGTTTTATGGCCTGTCCGAGGGTATCCAGTATTTTAACATTTCCTGCGCCTTCTTTAGCATTAAACCAAAATTCCAGTCCGTTGTTACCTGTGTCATCAACGATAAAGCTATAGCTGCCGTCTTTCAACTTTAAAGTATCCATATGAAGATGATCCGGCATTAAATCGGTGCTATCCTTTTTAAACACCACATTACCAAAGCTATCTTCAACCCGATAAGTGTTTTGTCGAGGTTTTTTATTGGTTTTAAAACGCAATACAATATCCTGAGGTAAAATATCAGGCTTTTGATAGGTTGATGAAAGTGTATTATCAGCTTCAAAACCATCGCGCTTTCCATTTGGTCTTTCCAGTTCTACTGTGAATTTAAGGTCATCTTCAGCAGCATATACTTCCTCCGGAAGAGTGATTTGAGCTTCCTGACCGAATGCTATATTACCAGTCCATTTATATTTTTTCGCTTTTTGACCTTCCAGATAATATTTGATTGTCATTTTGGTCAATGGCTTGCTCCCATTATTTTTGACCTTGATTACGGGCAAGCCTCCTGTTGGATTAATTCTGCTATAATTTAATTTAGCAGATGGTTTGATAATATCAAGCAGGGTTACATCATTTGCCGAAGCAATCTCTCCATATTCTATTACGTAGGCTACCAGAAGTTCCTTCGCACTTGGTTTCTCAGTTTCATAAGACTGCATATTGATGTCTACGGTATACTCTTCTCCGTTTTTAGCAGCTATAAGCACTTCATCCGGTTGTAATAAATACCCAGGGCACCAGTTTGCACGATCGAAAATCCAGGTTCCCGCTTGTGGATAAAGCGGGTTATCTCCACACTTCATCCATATATCTTTATGGTTTACCACCTCTCCGTTAAAAAGGATATCGCGCCATTTATCGCAGAATTCACCACAGCCATTTTTATCCATTCCATGACCTGTCTGGTGTACTTTAACTTTTGAAAAGGCAGTTGCAGCATTCGCTTTTAAGCTGATGGGTTTCAAATGGTTTTCTATTGGATCGTTTTTATCTCCATAGGAATAATTCCCATCATATATTTTATGAATGGCGAGAGGTTTTGCGACTGGAGTTCCATAGGTGATTTCAAAATCTACCGTTACTTTCCACCCTCTTGTTTTATTATCCTCATACCCGGTATGTATGTAATCAACTACCACTTCATCGCGGAGAATTTCACTAAAATCGGTTACATCAACCTCCCATTTAAAAATCCAGTCTTTCTGAAAACGACCTCCATAAGGCGTTAACATCCTTGCGATCTCGTAGGTCGTCGTATCGTTTTTTGGGATCACATTAATATGATCCACATAATCCCAATCGGCACATCTCATTTTATCTTTATCCGGACACTCGAAAGTCAACAATAACTTAATCTGACGAATGTCTTTATCAGAAGATGGAAACGTAGTGGTTCGTTTGTAACTGTTAGCTCCTTTTGAGGGATCGGTAACAATTATTTCTTCATTATGGGAAATAACATGCTCTTTGGTTTGAGCATTAGAGAATAGTACTGCAAAAATTGCAGCATAAAAAAACAGGCTAACTTTACTCATGTGTTTAATTTTTTTGCTTGCACGAATCCTGCAAAACATCATAATAGATTCCGGAACGTTCATGCTATTTTACATCATATTCCAGGGATGGTATATGAATTATAAATCTCATGACCGTTTCATTTTACTAGTTAATTTTAAGGGTTACTTATTGAAAAATATATTGATTTTAACCTCGGCGAATTTCTGAAACATCGCCATTACTCCGCAGTATTTTTCAACGGAAAGATCTACCGCTTTGGTAAGTTTTGTCTCATCCAGATTATCGCCTTTAAAATGAAAGTCCATAGTTACTTTATCGTAATATTTTGGATGTTCTTCCGTAAGTTGAGCGTCTATCTTGATTTCAAAATCATCGACATCCAGGCGCATTTTTTTTATCAGGGAGGCTACATCGAGACCCGAACAACCTGCCAACGCAGAAAGCATTAATGCTTTTGGCCTGTAGCCATCACCTTTTCCTCCACTCTCTTCACCGGCATCTATAAATAAATTATGCCCAGAAGGGTTATCGCTTTCGAATTTCATATCGCCTTTCCAGGTAGTTGTAATATGATTATTTGCCATGATTTTAAATTTTCGTTAATTGTAAATTCAAAAATACAGATTAATTAACGAATAGAAATATTATGCCTTTAGTAAATCCACTGCCTCCTGAACACGATCCTGAGACCAAAGAATTGGCGGATTTTTTTAATGAAACCTTAGGGTTTTGTCCGAACTCGGTTTTAACCATGCAAATCAGGCCTGAAATCGCCAGGGCTTTTATTAATTTGAACAAGGCTGTCATGAATAATAAAGGCAGGGTCACCTCCTCGCTTAAAAGAATGATTGCCTGGGTTAGTAGCAACGCAACGGGGTGTCGATATTGTCAGGCACATGCAATCAGAGCTGCAGAACGTTATGGAGCGGAACAGGAAAAGCTGGATCATATATGGGATTATAAAACTCATCCGGCCTTTTCGGATGGTGAACGTGCAGCTTTAGACTTTTCGCTGGCTGCTTCCGTTATTCCAAATGCTGTTGATGAATCGATTAAAAAAGAGCTTCATCGCCATTGGGATGAAGGCGAAATTGTAGAAATGTTAGGAGTAATTTCATTATTTGGCTATTTAAACCGCTGGAATGACAGTATGGGTACTACGCTAGAGGAAGGGGCTATTGAAAGCGGGAATCAATATTTAGGAAAACACGGTTGGGAAGTAGGAAAACATCAGTAGGTTATTGAGTTTGAATCCATTCATAGAAACGTTCTATCCAGGTGCTCAAATGCGGATTTTTTTGGGCTAATCCAAATCCATGACCTCCCTTGGGGTAGATATGCATTTCGGCAAGTACCTCCTTTGCTATCAGGGATTCATAAAAAACAAGACTGTTTTCTACGGGCACAGCCTTATCATCTGAAGCATGTACTATAAAGGAAGGAGGCGTATCTTTGGTTACCTGTAATTCGGGCGAATAGAAATCAATTGTCTGTTTGCCTGGTGATTCCCCCAACAGATTCCTGACAGAACCGGCATGTTTAAATGATGATTGCATAGTGATAACCGGATAAATCAAAGCTACAAAGTTTGGTTTTGCGCTCTGGGTATCCGTTGCATCCTGAGGTTCATAGAAATTCGTATCATGGTGTACCGCCAAGGTCGCTGTAAGGTGTCCGCCTGCCGAAAACCCAATTACCCCTACGCCATTTTCATTGATATTCCATTTTTTAGCATTAGCACGAACCATTCTGACAGTTCTTTGAAGATCTTGTATTGCTACTTTTTCGTTCTCTTTTACTGATTTTGAAGTGGGTAGTCTGTATTTCAGCACAAAAGCTGCTACTCCTCTTTTTTGAAGCCATTTTGCTACTTTGGTTCCTTCGAGATCATAAGCAACTCCTTTATAGCCTCCTCCCGGACAAATAACAACAGCATCAGTAGCATCATAGGTGTTTTCGGGCAAGAATACTTCTACAGTAGGCACCTGAACTTTTTCAATCCACCTATCAGGTCTGCGCTCTACCAGTTCTTCTTCGTTGGTTGCAATTTTATTTGGTATGGGATCTCTCCAAATCGGCATACCTCTCTCCTGAGCATTCAATAGACATGTTCCGAATATGATCGCATAAAGGCTAAAAATAAAGAAGCTACTTCTCATTGAGTTATTTATTTACCATTACCGCCAACCACCATTACAATTTCTCCTTTAGGAGGTTTGGCTTCATAATGTTTTAATACTTCTGTTATCGTTCCGCGAATTGTTTCTTCATGAAGTTTGGTTATTTCACGTGAAACTGAAACGGACCTGTCTTCTCCGAAATATTGAGCGAATTCTTTTAAGGTTTTAAGGAGTTTATAGGGAGACACATAAAAAATCATGGTTCGGGTTTCGTCTGCCAGTAACTTTAACCGTGTCTGTCGGCCTTTTTTGTCAGGCAGGAATCCTTCAAAAACAAATTTATCATTAGGGAGTCCGCTATTCACCAAAGCAGGCACAAAAGCTGTCGCACCCGGAAGGCAATCTACTTCTACATTGTTTTCAATACACGCTCTACTCAGTAAAAATCCGGGATCTGAAATAGCAGGAGTACCTGCATCACTGATAAGGGCAATCGTTTCTCCTGCCAACATTCTTTTGACCAAGGCATCAACCGTTTTATGCTCGTTATGCATATGGTGGCTTTGCATTGGAGTGTTGATATCAAAATGCTTAAGGAGTTTACCACTGGTACGGGTATCTTCTGCAAGAATTGTATCTACCTCTTTTAACACCTTTATAGCTCTGAGGGTGATGTCTTCTAGATTCCCTATTGGTGTTGGAACCAGGTATAGTTTTCCCATAGTAATTAATTATTCCTGTAAAAATAAAGAGCCGAAAGCTGGGATACAACTTTCGGCCAAGTATAAATATATTTTATCGTTTATGAAAACTTGCTTTCGACGATTTCAATGAATCGATCGGCAAAAACTTCTTTCCCTTCCCAGTTATTATAATCAGGCTTGACCATGTTTTCAACGAAATTTTGTGCTTCACTCCACTCTTGTATGGTGCTTAGCTGTGAAACCACTCTGTTGTAGTCTTCTGTACTTCCACCGAACAGGTGTTTAACAAAGGCCAATTTATCGTTTAGACCGATGTTCAGGCTGTTTGCTTTCAAGCGGTCGTTTAGGGACCTGCTTCTTGTTTCAGTTTTCTTTTTTACTTCTATGTCGGGGGAAATATGATCGGCTTCTGCCTTTATAAAGGTGGGTTGTGGAAAGACTCCTGAAAGGATATCATCTAATGATTCTTTTTCCGGCATTTCCTGTACCATCCCTTTTATGGTTTCGATACCCGGGATCATGAGGTCGTCTTCTCCTTCATGAGGGTTTGACTCAGGAACATGTCTGTTTTCATCGAGTACTGAGTTTGCTAAACCTTCAAATTTGTCAGCAACTTCTTGTCGGCTTGATGTTGGCTGAAATGAGCCTAGTTGCTCTTCCACAAATTTCAAAATGGTTAGTTTCTCGTAGATTTTGAGGACTTCATTGTGCAACGCACTTATATCTTGTTTTCCTTCGAGCTTTAAGATTCTTTGAGCTATGTTTACTAACTCAGCTTCCAATTTCTTCTTCATAACTTTTGCAATTTAAGCCTGACGGCTCGTTGGTTTTTTGATAAATTTGCCGTGAATAAATTAATTTATTATTTGTTAATTTGAAAACAGATAATTGCCATATAATTTTAGTCTTTCAATTTATGTATTTTTGAATCATAAAATTATGATGGTTTATCTAATTTTATATCCTAAGGAAACAGGATTACTTGTTTCCGTTCTGAAAAATACAAAATGTTTCTCGAAAATACGGTAAATCATAAAGAGCAATTTGGGTGGATTGAGGTAATTTGTGGTTCAATGTTCTCTGGAAAAACGGAGGAATTGATTCGCAGACTCAAACGAGCGAAGTTTGCAAAGCAAAAGGTAGAAATCTTCAAACCTGCGGTAGACGTAAGGTACGATGATGAAATGGTGGTGTCTCATGATGAAAATGAAATACGATCTACTCCCGTTCCTGCTGCGGCAAATATCAGATTGCTTGCCGATGGATGCGATGTTATTGGAATCGATGAAGCGCAATTTTTCGACGATGAAATAGTTTCTGTTTGCAATGACCTCGCCAATAAAGGCGTTCGTGTCATTGTTGCCGGCCTGGATATGGACTTTAAAGGCAACCCTTTTGGCCCGATGCCATATTTAATGGCCACAGCAGAATATGTGACTAAAGTACATGCTATTTGTACTCGCACCGGGAATCTGGCCAACTACAGTTTTAGAAAATCGAACAATGACAATCTAGTCTTATTGGGTGAAACTGAAGAATATGAACCTTTAAGCAGAGCAGCTTACTTTAAAGCAATGCTACAGGATAAGGTGAACCGCCTTGATGTTCGAGAGGCGGAAAACCTAACAACCGAAAAAGATACAGACAAAGAATCTAATGCATAAAGCTAATGAAACTGTTCTGGAGATCAACTTAACATCGCTGGAACATAATTTACGTTATCTGCGTTCTAAAATAGAACCAAGCACAAAGCTCATGGCTGTGGTAAAGGCCTATGCATATGGTAATGATTCTTGTGAGATAGCAAAATTCCTGGAATCCAAGGGTGTTGAATATTTTGCGGTGGCGTATGCTTATGAAGGAGTTGCCCTCAGAAAAGCAGGAATCACTACTCCTATTTTGGTTTTACATTCTATTCCAGCGCAATTTGAAGAAATTATTGAATTCCATTTAGAACCGAACCTTTACAACAAAAAAGTGTTGGAAGAATTCATGTCATTGATGAAGCATAAAGGAATTCAAAACTACCCTATTCATCTTAAATTCAATACAGGCCTGAATAGACTGGGATTTGAAGCAAGAGACCTGAACTACCTCTATGATCAATTAGGACAGCAAAATCAACTTAACATAGTATCATTATTTTCTCATTTGGCTGCCTCTGAGGATTTGAGCGTAAAAGACTTTACCTTAAAACAGATTTCTAAATTCAAGGATATTACCGATAGGTTTATGAACCAATTTGGGTTTCATCCTTTATTACACATACTAAATACTTCAGGGATTCTCAACTATGCTGATATCGGACAATTCGATATGGTTCGTAGTGGCATAGGGCTATATGGCTATGGTAACGACCCCGATTATGACCAGGAACTAAAACCCATAGGAACCTTAAAAAGCATAATTTCACAAATACATACTGTTAACGAAGGTGATAGCGTTGGTTACAATATGGGATTCACCGCTACAAATACCACACGTATCGGGATCATTCCTGTAGGTCATGCAGATGGAATCGGAAGGCATTTTGGAAAACAAAAGGGCTTCCTTACCATCGGTTCAAAAAGAGCTCCTATAATCGGAAATGTTTGTATGGATATGTTGATGGTTGACTTAAACGGTATCGATTGTGAGGAAGGTGATGAAGTAATTGTTTTTGGCGGACCGGTGAGCGCTGAAGATTTTGCAAAAACAGGCAATACCATTTCTTATGAATTGATAACCGGGATCTCTCAACGAATTAAAAGAGTGATCATCAAATAAATGGTAGCTTTCGGAGTATCAAAAAAATTACTAAATTGATACTCATTATTAACCTAACCGATTTATATATGGGATTCTTTAAAGACTTTAAGTCGTTCTTGCTAAAGGGCGATATTGTTAATCTTGCTACGGCTGTTATTGTGGCCGGCGCCTTTGGGAAAATTGTTTCATCTTTCACCAAAGATATCTTAATGCCTCCAATTGGTCTTTTACTGGGCAACGTTAATTTTTCAGATCTTAAGTATGTACTTAAAGAGGCCGTTGTCGATGTCTCAGGGGAAGTTACCCAAGCGGCCGTTAGTATTAATTATGGATCTTTTATTCAGTTTATCATTGATTTTATAATCATTGGATTTGCCATATTCATAGTATTAAAGGCCTATGAGAAAACTAAAAAGAAGAAAGAAGAAGCACCCGTGGCTCCAAAAGGACCAACCCAGGAAGAGTTACTAACAGAAATCAGAGATTTATTAAAAGCTAAATAAGACGCGTAGCCGCTATGCTACTTATTCTAATGTTTCACTAAACCACCTTGGCATGAGGTGGTTCTTTTTTACTGTTTGTTATATTTACAACATTCTGTTATTTTTAATTTAAAGTTAATCAAGGGGTCTTGTACAGGTAAATTTTATATGTACATTTGCTGTATCATAATAAGCATATATATAAACAATATTAGTCTAAACAGACTTAAAGAGATTAACAAATGAAAGTAGCAGTAGTAGGCGCAACCGGTATGGTTGGTGAAGTTATGTTGAGGGTATTAGAAGAGCGTAACTTCCCATTTACAGAATTATTATTAGTAGCTTCTGAGCGTTCTGTTGGAAAAGAAATGGAATTTAAAGGTAAGACATATAGCATAATTGGATTACAAACTGCTGTAGAAGCGAAACCGGATATTGCTATTTTTTCTGCAGGTGGAGACACTTCTTTAGATTGGGCTCCGAAATTTGCCGAAGTAGGCACAACTGTTATCGACAATTCGTCAGCATGGCGTATGGACCCTACCAAAAAACTTGTGGTTCCTGAGATCAACGCAGAAAGCTTAACTAAAGAAGATAAAATTATTGCTAATCCGAATTGTTCTACTATTCAGATGGTATTGGCCCTATCCCCTCTCCATAAAACCTATGGTATTAACCGTGTGGTTGTTTCAACTTACCAATCTATTACAGGTACAGGTGTAAAAGCAGTTCGTCAGTTAGAAAATGAATATGCAGGTGTTAAAGACGAAATGGCTTATCCTTATCCAATTCACAGAAATGCTTTACCTCACTGTGATGTATTTGAAGATAATGGGTACACCAAAGAAGAAATGAAGTTAACAAGAGAAACTAAGAAAATACTTGATAACAATATTAATGTAACTGCTACCGCTGTTCGTATTCCAGTTGTAGGTGGACACAGTGAAGCCGTTAATATTGAGTTTGACAATGATTTCGAACTAGGAGAAGTGCGTCGTCTTTTAAGTGAAACTCCTGGAGTGACTGTACAAGACAACCCTGACACGAACACATATCCAATGCCGATTTATGCTGAAGGAAAAAATGATGTTTTTGTCGGTAGAATCAGAAGAGATGAATCTCAGCCAAACACATTAAATATGTGGATTGTTGCTGATAACTTACGTAAAGGAGCAGCTACCAATGCTGTTCAGATAGCTGAATATCTTATTGCCAATGATCTGATATAATCATATCAGCGACATTAAGTTGTTTTTTGTTTTAAACCCTTTCATCAGAAAGGGTTTTTTATTTCAGAGGGAATCGTTAAAACTATCTTAACACTAAAATCTTAAAATTGACATTTTTGTATATTCCCTTCGCAAAAACAACCTATTAACACATATGAAAAAGTCGCTCATTTTATTTGCATCTTCTTGTATGCTCATTTCCTGCAGCTCAGGAGAAAAGAAAGAAATATTGAAATATCCAATTACAAAAAAAGTAGATACCACTGATACATACTTCGGTACTGACGTGAAAGATCCTTACCGTTGGCTGGAAGACGACCGTTCTGAAGAAACGGCACAGTGGGTACAGGCAGAAAATGAAGTAACCTTTGGTTACCTTGAAAACATTCCCTATCGCGAAGCCTTAAAGCAACGTCTTGAGAAATTATGGAACTATGAAAGAGTATCAGCTCCTTTTAAAGAAGGTGATTATACGTACTTCTACAAAAACAATGGTTTACAAAATCAATCTGTCATATACCGTGAAAAGGATGGTGAGGAAGCAGAAGTGTTCCTGGACCCAAACACCTTTTCAGAAGATGGTACTACTTCCTTAGGAGGATTGAGCTTTTCTAAAGATGGTTCTTTAGCAGCTTACTCTATTTCTGAAGGAGGTAGCGACTGGAGAAAAATCATTGTGATCGATGCCGTTAAAAAGGAAATTATTGAAGACACACTCGTTGATGTGAAGTTCAGTGGTGTTTCGTGGAAAGGAAACGAAGGCTTTTACTACTCTAGTTACGACAAGCCTAAAGGCAGTGAATTATCGGCAAAAACCGATCAACATAAATTATATTATCACAAGCTAGGAACAGCTCAAAAAGACGACCAGGTAATCTTCGGGGCTACTCCGGAAGAGAAAAACAGGTATGTCGGTGGTTATGTAACTGAAGACGATCACTATTTGGTAATTTCTGCCTCTGTAGCCACATCGGGAAATAAATTATTTATCAAAGATCTTATGGATCCTGATGCGGAATTAATTACTATAACCGATAATTATGATTCAGATAGTGGCATCATAGAGAATGTTGGTTCTAAACTCTATATTTCTACCAACCTCGATGCCCCTAATAAGCGTATCGTTACAGTAGACGCTTCGAATCCTACTCCGGACAACTGGGAAGATTTTATACCTGAAACAGAAAACGTATTAAGCGTTTCTACCGGTAGTGGTTATTTCTTTGCAAAATATATGGTAGATGCTTTATCTAAAGTATTGCAATACGACTATGACGGTAAGCTAGTTCGTGAAATTGAACTACCAGGACTTGGTACTGCAGGTGGTTTTGGTGGTAAGAAGGAAGACACTACACTTTATTACTCATTCACGAACTACAGCACTCCAGGTAAGATATTAAAGTTTGATCCTGAAACAGGTGTTTCAGAAAACTATTGGAGTCCGAATATCGATTTTAACAGTGATGCTTATACTTCGGAGCAAGTGTTTTACACCTCTAAAGATGGCACTAAGGTTCCGATGATCATAACTTATAAAAAAGGTTTAGAAAAGAACGGAAAGAACCCAACAATGCTGTATGGCTACGGTGGATTTAACATTAGCCTTACCCCTTCCTTCAGTACTGCTATGGCAGTTTGGTTAGAGCAAGGTGGTATCTATGCGGTTCCTAACCTAAGAGGTGGTGGAGAGTACGGTAAAAAATGGCATGATGCGGGAACTAAAATGCAAAAGCAGAATGTTTTTGACGATTTTATCAGTGCCGGAGAGTTCTTAATTGAGCAAGGTTATACTTCTCCAGATTATCTATCTGTTCGTGGTGGATCTAACGGTGGGCTTTTAGTAGGAGCTACAATGACTCAGCGTCCTGACCTGATGAAGGTTGCCTTACCTGCTGTTGGGGTATTAGACATGTTACGTTACCATACATTTACTGCTGGTGCAGGATGGGCTTATGACTATGGAACTGCAGAAGACAACAAAGAAATGTTCGAATATCTGAAAGGGTATTCTCCGGTGCATAATGTAAAAGAGGGTACACAGTATCCTGCCACTATGATAACCACGGGAGACCATGATGATCGTGTGGTACCGGCACATAGCTTTAAGTTTGCTGCCGAACTACAAGAGAAGCAAAGCGGTGACAACCCGGTATTGATAAGAATTAATACTAATGCCGGGCACGGTGCAGGGAAGCCTACTTCAATGGTGATCGATGAGTATGCTGATATCTTCGGATTTACCTTGTATAATATGGGCTACAAGGAGCTTCCTAATCAAGCCATCCTTGACGAGGTAAAAGATACTATGTAATAATCAGATAGGTATACTATCTTATTTACAAAACAAAAAAACCCGCTGCCAATGGCAGCGGGTTTTTTTTGATCCTGTATTGATCAGCATGTCTTCAAATAATAATTCGCCAGAGGAAATAAATTCCGTAACAGGTCCGTAATAAAAAGGGTGAAGTTCAAATTCACTCCACGATGGATTCCGTAATAAATACGGAATGACAATTGGAATGACACTTTCTGGTTACACTCCACATTACATAGATTCTGCAATTAATTCGGAATGGCAAGGAGGTGGGATGATAAGGATTGAATTTGATTTCCTACATTGTAGGATTAAAAAATTTCGATTATTTTCGGAGTTTTCTATTTAAGAACCTAAATTAAAACTTAAGCAATGGGAAATATTTGGATCATAGCCATACCTCTTTTTTTAATTATCACTTTTCTTTTTTGGAGATTTACCCACACATATTTTAAAAATGAGGTTTACGGAGAAAAAATGTGGAAAAAGTTTGGATCCAAAGCCATTTATTGGCAAGGTACACTATTTGTCAGCGGTGGAATTACATACCTCATTCTATACCTTCTAAAAGTAAACGCTATTTTGACTTTTTAAGCAATGAAATCAAGAAGTGATTTTAATCTTCAAATTTCAATTTACTAAGAACAATTGATTCTGCAATAAATGCGGAATGACCATTGGAATGACACTTCCTGTTTGCACTCCACATTACATAGATTCCGCAACCAGTGCGGAATGACAGACGCTAGACTCTATTAATTCGTATCTTTTTCATTCCCTATAAATTTGTAACTTTATGTGAATAAAACCTTTAGATTATCAGAAAGTTACTTTATATATTGTTTTTCATTTCTACTGTTGGTTGTTCGCAAGATAAAATGACGCCACAACTTATCGGCGGCCCTTGCGAAGGGTGTGAAGCTGTATTTGAATATGCTGGCACTCGTCTTAATGCTACAGATACACTTCCTGATTTTAATAATGACGGTCCACGGTTAAGAGTATCGGGAACGGTTTACCTACCCGATGGAAAATCCCCGGCTAAAGATGTTATTTTATATGTCTACCATACTGATCAGGATGGTGTTTATCCTGCCAAGGGCACTGAAACAGGTTGGGGTAAAAGACATGGTTATATCCGCAGTTGGATTAAAACCAACAACAAAGGACAGTATACATTTTACACTTTAAAACCTGGGGTCTATCCAAATCGCTCAGCAGCTGCTCATATTCATTTAACCATTTTAGAACCTAATGGAAAATACTACTGGGTTGAAAACTACCTTTTCGAAGGTGATTCACTTTTAAAAGCAGCTGAAAAGGAACAATTAAATCCTCGGGGTGGTGGCTCAGGCATCCTTACACTTACCAAAGAAGGTGACCTCCTCGTTGGTAAAAGAGATCTTATACTAGGCAGAAATGTACCGGGATATAGCGATAAAGATTGATCTTACCTTATAAAAAAAGTGTTTTTTGCACTTCCTTTCTTTACTACAACTTTACAATTATACGCACATATTTTCTTACATTGCGCAATTAATTATTCCCTATTACAACAGAAGGGTACTTTTAAAATAAAATTGAGGCTTTAAGGTAGCAAATTAGCGGTAATTATTTATGCACTTATTGTCTTTTCATGGAAATGTAAACAATCGGAAATGAACAAAACCTATTATAAGACTATAACTATATAATTAATCAGAAAATATAAAGTAGTTCTAACCTATTCTAAAAAATCGGTAGATTCGCGCGTATTATTTCCAATGCCAAAGATCAAAAAATTGTATGATTTCAATTAACAAGTACATCTTCTATTTATTTGTTTACATATTTTTCGTAATTAATCTACAAGCTCAATCCAAAAAAATAGATAGTCTTAAAATTGAATTAGAAAATCACAAGACCAAAGATACTACACGGGCAAACATTTTATTCGATTTGGCATATGCTCACTTTCAAAGAGACATCAAGAAAACCAAATTATATCTTCAAGAATCTGAAGACTTGAATAACGCTTTAAATTACATAAAGGGCAAAGCACGTGTATTTTATTTGAAAGGAATACTGGAAAACTCAAGATTAAATTATTCAGAAAGTTTAAACTATTTTAAAAAATCACTAGACCATTATCAATCTATTCAATACAAAAAAGGAATCGCAGATATCTACATTGCTTTTGGCATCACAAATTATGATTTATCTCAATATGAAGAAGCTTTGGATAATTATAAAAAAGCTATTGATATTTATAAGGTTTTGGATAATAAAAAAGGGCTTGTTACCAGCCTGATCAACACGGCAAATATATATTCTGAAACGGGAAGGTACAAAAAAGCTATTGCTAGCTATAAAGAAGCATTAATTTTAAGTGAAGTTATTGATGACGAAGACGGTATTTCATTTGTTCACAGAAACTTAGGCGTTCTATATTCAAGACAAGGCAACTACCCCTTAGCTATAGAATATTATAACAAAAGTTTAGCCTATGATAAAAAAACAGGCGACACTTTAGGCATGGCAAAAAGACTTGATAATCTAGGAGAATCCTACACTTCAATAGGAAGACCCGACAAAGCTTTAGAATATCATGAAAAGGCCTTAACCTTTTTATCAAAAACAGGACACAAGACCCTTATAGCTGCAAACAATAGTAATGTTGGTAACATCTACCTAAAAAAAAGAGAATATACAAAGGCTCTTGAATATTTCGAAATGTCATTAAAAGCCAGCGAGGAGATAACTAATCTAAAACAAATTGCTATTTGCTATGCACAAATTGGAAATATTTATTTACTACAAAACGAACTGTTAATTGCACGAGACAACTATATAAAAGCGAAAGACATTAGTGAAAAAATAAATGACAACCGTATTCTATCCGCTAGTCTTTTAGGAATTGCTGAAACCTATCTATTTGTAAAACAGTATCAAAAAGCACTCTCATACGCCATAAAGGGTAATAAAATAGCAGGAGAACTTAAACTGTTAGAAAATCAAAAAAAAGCCTCAGGAATTCTCTCTCAAATTTATAAAAACATAGGTGATTACAAAAAGGCTCTCGTAAACTTTCAACAATACAAAATACTGAACGATAGTATTTTTAATAAAGAGAACATTGAAAAAATTGCCCAATTAGAATACGAATACAAGTATAAACAAGCCTTAGATTCTGCCAGTATTCGAGAATTAAAGCTCACAAAGACAGTGATGAACACTTCTCAAAACTTAAAAAGGTCACAACGTAATTTACTACTTGGCATTATCGGTTTTTTGGTTACGACATTAATATTAGTCGCGATCATTTTCTTTTTAAAACTTAGAAATGCGAAATCGAAAACCCAAAATGTAGTCATAGAACAAAAACTTTTGCGCTCGCAAATGACACCTCATTTTATATTTAATTCGCTTTCCGTTTTGCAAGGTATGATCTTGAATAGAGAACAGAAAAAATCGGTTTCCTATTTATCAAAATTTTCAAAATTGCTTCGCATTATTTTAGAAAATTCCAGAGACAGAACCGTGTTGCTCTCTCAAGAATTAATTGCTATTGAAAACTATTTAGCTCTTCAAAATTTAGAAAATGAAACCTATGTATATACCATTTCTGTAGAAGAAACCATAGATACCTCTCTATTTAAAATCCCTCCAATGCTTATTCAACCTTTTGTAGAAAACACCATAGAACACGCTTTTGTTAATAAGAAAGAAGGTAGAATAATCAAGATAAAACTTATCCTCTCTAACCAAGAATTAATTTGTATTATTACCGATAATGGTATTGGCATTGATTCTTTAAAGGTGAATAAAAATCAAAATAAAAAATCATTATCAACCACCATCACCTCCGAACGATTAAAAATACTATCAAAAGATTTTAAAAAGAAAGGTTCATTTACCGTCGAAGACAGAAAAAAATATAATGAGCAAGGCTCCATTGTTACATTGGTAATTCCTTATATAAAATAATATAACCCGGTGAAAGCATTATTAGTAGAAGACAAAGAATACATTAGAAAAGGTTTGCGCAATCTACTGCAACTACTAGATACTGAAATAACGGTACTGGGGGAATGCGAATCGGTAAAAGATGCAGTCATCGTTGCCAATGCTTGTGATCCTGAGTTGGTTTTTTTGGATATTAACCTCACCGATGGTACTGGTTTTGATTTTTTAGACCAAACAGAAAACCTCAACTTTAAAGTAATTTTTATAACCGCTTATGAAGAACATGCGCTTCGCGCTTTAAAAATTGGGGCGATAGACTATTTGCTAAAACCTGTTGATGTAGATGAATTGCAGAAAGCACTCCAAAAAGTAGTCCAACTCCCCTTAAATCAACAAAAAAATCAGCTGCGAGTTACTAAACAGGCATGGAATAATGATGATTCAAAGTTAATTTTATCATTGCATAACAGTTTCCAGGTGATTGATTTAAACGAATTACTTTTCTGCGAATCAGATAAAGGATATACCACTTTTTACTGTAATGACGACAAAAAACACGTAGTTTCAAAAACCTTAAAAGAATTTGAAGAACGTCTTTCTAACACTGATTTTATACGTACGCATCAATCGTTTATTGTCAACTTAAGGTATATAGACAAGTATGATAAATCAGGAGTCATTTACCTGAAAAACGGTAAAAAAATACCAGTATCTTCCCGAAAAAAAGAACAGTTTTTAACTACTTTTTTAAGTTGGACTAACAGTTAAACTATTACTCTTACGGATGTTTCATAAAACTCCTCACTTATTTGCTGTAATGCTTCGGAAATAGATTCTCTATTTCTAGGCATTTTTTTCCTATTTATTTTTGGTGGTATAAAACATAAAAAAACACCAACGTGAAAATATTTAAATTCATTGTAGGCGTAACAGAAGTTGTTTTGTTGATTTCCTGTGGAGGCTCAACTGGTAAAAAATTGCCAGACCAAAAAGGGTTTACCGTCATAGAAAAAGAACTTAAGAGCAAGTTTGGTGAAAACGCTTTTTATACAGATCTAACGATTACCTATGACGAATCGATAGGCAATATTATTAGTGTTGTTGTTTCTAAGAATCCCGAATCATTAAAAATGGAAGAATGGGATTCAACAGAAGGTACCTGGTTGCAAAGCTCAGAGATCTCTATAGAAGTGCCTAAGGGAAGTGAAGCTGCGGATTTTATGTTTCAGTTAAACAATACTATCTCCCTTTCAAAATTAGGTGAACTAGTGGAAAAATCAAGTAAGCAATTAACTGCCGAAAAGGCCATCAACGACCCTGTCTTAAGCATGGCATTTATCAAATTTCCAGAAAACGGTGATTCTAATAAAACAAAATATGTTGTGATATTGACTCCTCCTAACGGTGGCACAACTTTCACTTTTAGTTATAAGTTAAATGGAGATCTTATGGTAATGGATTATTAATCCCTACCCAATAATATACTCCATTTGTACACAAACATTAGAGCGTTTAAATCACAATTATAGGATAAATAACAACTTAAATATAGTAGTAACAATAAGTATAATGGTATTGATAATAATTGTTATGGGTGAATTTTAAGATTATCAAGTACTAACCATCTATTATGAAAAAACAATTCAATTAATTATAAAAAAAGAAACACTATGAATAAATTATTTAAAGGAATAGCAATCTTAGTCATTACTATTTTTTCAATTTCACACGCAGAGGCTCAAAAGCTTAAAAAATTTGGTAGCTCTACTGAGAAAAAAATAGGCCCGAAAACAGTTAGAGTACCTTACACAGATGTCGTGAGCTATTTAGGATATGCAGCCCAAGGCAATGAAGATGAGGTAAAGGATGGAAAAAAATTCTATTATATCTATATTTGGATTCCAGCGGCTGCACCTGAACTAGGTGTTCGTATGATATCGCCAGTTGATAAGATGAAAATTAAAGATGCCATTGAGTCGCAAGAATACCTTGATAATAAAGACTCAAAAGATTATTTTGATACTTACATTACACTTGAGCGTTCAAGCATTCTTAAAAAAGAGGATATTTCTACCGAAGCAGTAGCAAATGCTGAATGGGTTACTTTAGAAAAAAATGATGATAGCAGTGAGCTACCAAAAGACCCGAGAGGAAGAAAGTATAATTCTTTATTAAGATATAAGAGTAACGTAAGTGATCCATTAAAAGCACTAACAGTTGGTTTATACCGTGTAGGGTTTACAACTTATAAAAAAGGTGAGGTTTCGGGTACTTTCCTAGCTGAAGTAGCCGCTCCGGTTAAATTGCCCGGTGTACAAATGGCGAAAACAATTGATGCATTATTAGAGCAAATGAAATAGATAGTATAATTTACCCATAACATTTTGTATAAGCAATAGCAGGTGATGTATAAAATATCAAGGACTGTAGACAGTTTAATTTGAATTTTTACGTTACCTGCTATTACTCATTTAATTTACCCACTAGCAAAAGAAATAAACCCAATAGATTATTTGAAAAGACAAAACTGAAATCTATCAATCGTCATAAGCGAGACCGTTGAGCCTGACTTTTAAGAAATGAAAAACAATAAAAAAATTGATTGGAGATACTACCTTATTGTCTTTTGCCTGGTAACTTTCACACTCTCCGTTTACCTGTTTCAATGGTTTGGCCCGGGCATAATAAGTTACTACAAACAGAAAAAAGAAAAGGAGCAAATCTTCTACGGAGGTAGTAAAGAAGAAGCTGAAGCTTCTATAGAGCTTTATAACAATAAAGTTATTACACTTAAAAAAGCAGTTGACAGCACTGTTATGGCTAATCAAAATATTTATGTCTTTACAAACGATACAACCAATAGTATTAACAGTTTTTCATTATCACCAAATATAAAGTTCAGCAAGTATCAATCATCAATCTCTCCAGGCAATCCTCTTATAACTCGCAATAAAGATATCATTGAAAAGATCAGTACGTTCTTAAAACATGAAGACAGTCTGGGATATTCCGGGAGTATCAAAAAGGGAAATCATACTTTAACAATAAAACATTACAGAGGCTTAAACGACTCTTTGGTTTTTAAATTAATCACATACTTTAAGCCTACTCCGGAATACAATGACCGTCCAATAATAAAAAGTGCTTTTAAGATATCCTCCGTGAAGGTGGATAGTTTTAAAACACGTAGTTTTAAATACAAAGAAAAACATCTTAAAAATTTAAAAGAAAACAGCGGGTTCAGTGCTGCAATACTAAGGCCATACTATAAAAGCTTCTACGACAATTCCTTCAAGTTTTACTTTGTTTGCTTAAACCAGAACATTCCTAAAGATGCCTTTCAGAAATATATTGACTACCTTTTAGAAGGTTCTTTAAAAGAATTGGATTGTAGTAATTGTCATATCAAAACACTTAAAGCTAAAATTAATGATGGACTAAAAACAGTAAAAGACACTGAAAATACAACATCGGTTAATTAGCCGAAGTAAGCTATCAAGTCATTAATACGGGAAAAACTAAAAAACATTTCGACGCAAGTCACGTGAATTCCCCTTGGAAATATTTCACAAGGGTAAGCGGCGGATCTCCCGCTAGTTGTCCAGGTTCACTGGGTGAGTAAAAAAATTACCCTCAAATATCTGGATTAGTCTTATTTCTTTTCTCCCGTATCATTTGACCTTCTGTATAGACTGATAAAGAAAAAACTATTCATAATAATACAACTGTATTATATTATTGATTTCAACAACCACTATATATCAAAATGTAGGTTTGAGAAGGCACAATTATTTTTGCAGCCTTTTTTAACAATCGCTATCACATTCATCACGATCCAACAAAAGACTTAAGAATCATCAAAACATGAAAGAAAAACTAATCTCAACATTATTAATATTACTATTTACCATACCGAATACATATTCACAATCATTAGAAAAACAATTTGACAAACTATTACATCAAGAATATCCGGATACCGGAACGGCTGCTTCAGCTCTTGTTGCCATTGATGGAAAAATCATCTATCAAAAATCATTCGGCAAAGCTAGTTTAGAATTAAACGTTGATGCCACTATTAATAGTGTGTTTGAAATAGGGTCGGTTACCAAACAATTTACTGCCGTTGCCATAATGATGCTTGCTGAACAAGGTAAATTAGAACTTGATGACGATATAACTACCTACTTTAAGGATTATCCAACTCATGGCCATCCCATAACAATAGATTAAATATTATCACACACTTCAGGCTTAGCCAGTTTTACCGCCTCTGACGAATGGCATAATAACAGATATAATGAAATGACTCAAGAGGAGTTCATGAACCTCTTTAAAAAAATGCCGATGCTTTTTGCCCCCGGTGAAAAGTACCATTACAGTAATACAGGATATTACCTTTTAGGAATTTTAATAGAAAAATTATCAAATAAATCATAAAGCGAATTCATTGAAGATAAAATCTTCAAGAAGGTAGATATGAAAAATTCATCATTTATGTCCAGACATAAAATCATACCGAACAGAGCTATCGGACACGATAAAATTAAAGGCAAATTCGTTAAAGCAGATGAAATGTTATATACACATGCGTATACCGCTGGAGCTATTTTATCTACAACGTATGACTTATTTCTTTGGAACAGAGCCATACGAAACAATACGCTTATAAGTGAAGGAAGTAAAAAAAGAGCCTTTACGAATTATAAACTGTCAAGCGGAAAGCATGCTAACTATGGCTTTGGATGGGCTATTGACGAAGTAAATGGGATTCCTTCACTAGAACACAACGGCGGATCTTTTGGTTTTTTAAGTAATACTATTTATCTGCCCGAAGAAGATGTTTTTGTTGTGGTTCTATCTAATTGCATTTATAGTGCCACTGATTTTGTATCAACTAAAATGGCAGCAATCGCACTTAATAAACCCTATCCGGATACAGCTTCAAAAGCGGCTAAAATTAGTCCGGATTTCGCAGAAAAATATACCGGAACTTACAGGTTTGATGATGGTTCAACTAGAACTATATCATTTTAAAGCGAGGCTCTTTATAGTCAACTGGGCAACAGGGGTAAACTAAAGTTATTCAAGCTTGACAAAAACACCTATCAATTCGAAAATATGTTTGCCCGAATAATCTTTAAAAAGACTAAAAACAACACTCCTACTATCCTATTCAAAAATAGAATCTATGAAACAGTTGGGAAAAAGGTGAAATAAATACCAGCTCATACAAGCCAAAAATCTTTATGGACACCTCAAAAAAAAGCCCTTAAAAAAGGGCTTTTTTGATTAATCCTGACGGATAAACTCCATTTTATAATCTGTTGTTGCCACTTTCATTAATGCACTGTAGATATAGTTACACACTTTCTCTTGTCCAGGAAAGTTAATTAAATCTACGGTATCCTCGGTGGTATGATATTGCGGATGCCCCCCTGTATGAATTCCCATCACAGAAATATCTTTTTTATAGAAGGAAACATGGTCTGAACCTCCTATTGAACCAGGATGGGCAAACACGGTAAGCCCTAGTGGCTCTCCAAGGTTTTTCATGAGTTCTACTCCACCTGGAAAGGTTCCAGCTCCACCCATGTATACATGGTTTTCGTTATTAAGTCGTCCGACCATATCCATATTCACCATCAGCTTGACTTGTGACAACGGCACTACAGGGTTCTCAGTAAAATACTTACTCCCTAATAATCCTTGTTCTTCGGCTCCAAAAGCAAGTAACAATACACTGCGTTTTAGCAAATGTTTATTGGCGGCGATTCTCTCTCCTATTTCTAACAAGGCAGCGGTTCCGCTGGCGTTATCATCGGCTCCATTGTGAATTCCTTCATGATCAGACTTCGATGAGGGACCGCCCATTCCCAAATGATCGTAATGGGCCCCTAATACTATAAACTCATCCTTCAGGACCGGATCATTTCCTTCAATATATCCGATTACATTCCAGGTTGTAGCCTCTGGTTTAGGTGCTTCGCCTTTTTTTACTCTGATCTTCGCCTGAAATTCTTGTTTATATGATTTTCCATAGGCCTCAATCCCAGCTTTCTTAAATGATTTTATAATATACTTTACGACTCTTTTATTGGCTTTGGTTCCGGGAAATCTCCCAGCATTCTTATCGGAACTCAAAAATTCTATATGCTCACGTAATTCCTCCTGGGTAACCTCACTTTGTGCAATCATTACATTTGAAACCAATAAGATGGTTGCGGTAAAAAGTATCTTTTTCATATATGGGTATTTTTTTAACTCAAGGTTTCAAAAATAACAATCTCAAGGCAATTGGTCCTTATAATTTTCTTAATTTCAACCCATGAAAACATATATTTTACTCTTGCGCGGAATTAACGTGGGAGGTCACCGAAAAATTAAAATGGCAGATCTGAAATTGCTATTATCTTCATTAGATCTTAAAGAAATACGCACCTATATTCAAAGTGGTAATGTTGTTTTTAAATCAAGAGAAACTGCTGACACTTTAAAAGGAAAAATTGAAAATAAGATAGAGGATCATTTTGGATTTGAGGTTAAAATCTACCTGACTGATTTTGAGCGGTTCGCTAAAATATATACTAAAAATCCGTTTATCAATAAAAACGAAGAAATAAATAAGCTCTATTGCACCCTGCTTTTCGAGTCACCCGAGGATTCAAAAATACAAGCCCTTGAAGCTGTTGAAAGCAAAGATGATGTTTTTATAGTACAGGACGAAGTTCTTTATTTCTGTTATCACAACGGTTACGGTAAGGCTAAAATAACCAATCCGTTCATCGAGCAAAAATTAAAAGTGAATGCTACTACCCGTAACTGGAAAACGATGGGTAAACTGATGGAGATGGCTTCCGAATAATATTCGATACCTTTGCAAAAAAATTTCAATGCTGGCAGTCAAGAATATCTCTTTTGCTTACGAAAACAAAAAAGTCCTTAAGCGTATTAAACTATTCGCGGATCAAGGTGAAAACATTGCTATTGTGGGTGAAAGTGGCTGTGGCAAAAGCACTTTACTAAAAATAATTTACGGATTGCTGGCTCCAGAAAATGGAGAAATATATTGGAATGATCAAAGGCTTTTAGGTCCTGATTACAACCTGGTACCCGGTGAATCTTTTATGAAATATGTTGCACAGGATTTTGATCTGATGCCTTCTATAACCGTAGAAGAAAACATCGGGAAATTTTTATCAAATTTCTATCCGGGAAAGAAAAAAAAGCGGACCCGCGAGTTATTGCAGTTGGTTGAAATGACTGCTTTTGCCAAAACGAAGGCACGCTTACTCAGCGGCGGACAAATGCAGCGCGTAGCTTTGGCTCAGGCAATAGCAAAAGAACCAGAGATTATTTTGCTGGACGAGCCTTTTAGCAATATTGATAATTTCAGAAAGAACAACCTTCGCAGGAATTTATTCAATTACTTTAAACAAAATAACATTACCTGTATTGTTGCAACCCATGACAATGCTGATTCCTTAAGTTTTGCTGATAAAACGTTAATTTTAAAGGAAGGAAAAATTGTTGATCAGGGAAGTCCCGAAACACTCTATGAAAACCCGAAGAACTATTATGTAGCATCCTTATTTGGAGAAGTTAATGAACTTCCGCTATCGTTATTTGACTCCAATAGCAATGGAGAAACGATTTTAGTTTATCCCCATGAGATAGGAATTGATAAAAAGTCGCGCCTAAAAGCAACTATAGAGAGCAGTTTCTTTAAGGGCTCCTCTTACATGATGAAAGCCACATTGGATGAGGTGACGTTGTACTTTGAGCACCAACATAAAATTGAGAATGGTGAAAAGGTATGTTTATCAATTTCGGAAGACCTTATCGAAAAACGCTCGTAAAAAAAAGCTGCCGAAGAATCGGCAGCCTCTAACTTTACACATGTTTTTGCTAATTATAACCTCAACTAATTTTCAAGTTGTTTTGTATATGTGTAAGTTACCGTTGTTTCAATAATCTGACCGTTAATATCCTGGATATTTTCAATACCGGTAAAAGAAAACGTAGTTCCTTCTGCATGGATATCGATTCCTGTTGACAATCTTGAACAAGCATACACTAAATTCAAGGCTTCACCATTTAACATCCAGGTCCCTGCCAACTGACCTTTTTCTGCACAGTCAGCCACATTATATGATTGCTCGATTGTAAAATTTCTTTCGGCATCAAAAATGTAAGCCACATCTTTTTGACAAGCTGTATACTGAGACAATAAATCGGTAGTTGGGTTTTCTACTTCATCATCAGAAAGGTCAATTTCATCTTCAGCAACCACAGCTGAAAGATTCCATTCACCGACAAGAACTTCTTCCGACGTTGTTAAATCACCTGTAAAATCTTCTGCACAACTAATGTCGTCATTAGAATCACAGCTTAACATAACACCACCAAGCATAAGTAGTACGGGTAAAGATACTCTTTTTAAATTCATCATTGCAACTTTTAATATTTGTTATTCATCTACAAGACCAGTGAATCGGTAAAAGGTTGCGTATTGTAAATAAAAAAATCAATAAAAAATCACCTATTGAACCCTATTACCCTGATTTTGAACGCTCTTTAATTTTTATAAATTTTCACGTTTCCAATAAATATTTTTGCGCCGTTATCGTATTCCCAAGGAGCACTAATGTAAAGATGTTTTGGTGTTTTGACAGCGAACATTTTTGCATCTAATATTTTAGATTTATCCAGGTATACCCTCATCTGCTGGCCTTCTACTGCTATGGATACATGTATGGTTTCATTGGAAAACCTACTAAAAGGGAAATCTAAATAACTGTTACTTTCAGTATCGCTGCTTGATGCTGAAACTTTTTGTGATGATAAATGTAATTCTATATCCGTAATGGAACCACGGTTATAAGCATCACTTATATATTTTGACGCACTGTTATCCCGGGCAAAACCAAAGTGCATTGGACTTATATCCCTGGCTTTTTCACTTCGGGTAACTATATCAAATTCTACAGTGAAATTCTCAGGCATTATTAATAAAGTATCCAACTTAATCGTTGATCGTTCTCTCAATTTGAGCCATTTTCCCTCAATACCAGAAATGGTAGTTACCGAACCGCTTCCGTTTGTTTTCCATTTAGAGGGCATTATCCCTTCTCGTTCATTTTCAAAATTATCCTCAAACGCCAAGTCTTTTCCAGGAATATAGGAAAACACCTCTTCTACATATGGCACCGTACTGTCATCATTAGTTTTGTTCGCTGAGGTCCCCGGAGCGTTGTTTTTACCATTTAGAATATCATCGGCCGTATCTTCTACCTTCTTTTCTACTTTATTCTTGATTTTTTTCCAAAGTTGAGCATGGGTTTGTTGAATTGATAACGCACTAATAACCATCAGCATACCAAGGCTTAAAAAAGTAGTTTTTTTCATTGTTGTTTGAATTTATATTACGGCAAAATTAAAGCATAAAGTATGCCTCAGGCTTGCTAATTCCGATCCTTTTAGAATCTGCTATTGCTTTTCGAGCATGTGCCCATGGTTACCGTGAAAGCGGAGTCAAAGCTCGTTAAAATACGCTAGTAATTGTGATCGTTTTCGACTTGATACAGGGATTTTTTTATCGTTATCCAACAATAAACAGTCTTGATTTTTTCTAAAGGTCTTTACATACTGAAGATTAACCAAATACGACTGGTGTACTCTTAAAAAGCCGGTTAAAGCATTATTTTCTTCAAACTTTTTTAATGGTTGTGCTACCACGATACTTTTCTCTTCAACCAGATGAAATTCGGTATAATTATTATCAGACTTAAGGTATAGGATCTCTTTATGCCTTAGTACATGTATTGCTTCCTGGGTTTTTAAAACAATTTTCTTTTCTTGTCCATTTACTCCAATAGCCGTTTGCTTAAAAAAGGATTCCAATTTTTTAAAATACTGCTGTTCTTCGATTTGCTCTACTACCCTGCTCACTGTTTCACAGAGTTGTTTGGGCATAAATGGTTTTAAAATAAAATCGAGGGCATTATATTTAAATGCACTAATTGCATAATGAGTATGTGCCGTTATAAAGATCACTTTAAATCCTTTTTTGCGATTCTTATGAAAGTCTTCTAAAAGTTCAAAGGAATTACCATCAGGTAAGTTGATATCAAATAAAAGTAATTCCGGTTGATATTTATAGAAACACAATGCTGCTTCCTTTAGATTACACGCCAGGTGGAGTGTTATTTCAGGGTATTGCTCACGTAAGATTTGCTTCATTCCCGCTTGTAAAACAGCATCGTCTTCAAGTAATAAGCAGGAAATAGATGTATTATGCGTTTTCATGAATTCAAGACTGGTATTTCGATTGACACGCGAACTCCCGGATATTGCTTATCCCTGGAATAATTTTCAATTTTCAGAAACAATTTCTTTTTATGGGTTTGATTGAAAGTTTGTATGCGCTTTTGAATTATATTCATTCCCATAGAAGTATATAAGCCGTTTTTAGCGGATGTATTACTTTCTGATATTCCAGTACCATTGTCTATAACGGTTATATTGAGATAATCGTTAGCGTATGCAAATTTCACCAACACCCTTGCATTTTCTATATCTTTCACTCCGTGAATAACCGCGTTTTCAACAAAAGGCTGAATGAGCATCCCGGGCAATCGGATCTGCTGAATTTTCTCGGAAGATATGGACTCAGTAACGATATCATATTTTAAATGGTTCTGCGATCCCGCTTGTTGCAACAACAGGTAGTTTTCGAGGATGTCTATTTCCTGTGCCAAGGTAATACATTCCTTGTCGGAACTTTCCAAAACTCCTCTTATCAATGAACCAAAACCATGCAGGTATTCCATAGCGCTTTCGGTTTTACTTAAAAAAAGGTAGCTCTGAATGCTTTGCAGCGCATTGAATATAAAATGGGGACTTAATTGACTTAATAATAACTTCTGTTGCAAGGAAGCCCTTTGGAGCTCTTGCCTGGTATTTTTTTGTTTGAACCATACATACACAATCGCAGCCACTAAAAATGAGAGCAGCAATACAAAGACTCCGATATAGTTTTGTTGTTTGATGAGTTGTTTCTGCAAGTTATTTTCTTCTTCCAGTGCCTCAATGGCTTGCTGCTTTTGAGCTGATTCATATTGCTGCTCCAACTCAGCAATTTTATTGCTGAACTCTTCAGCCTGAAGAACTTCTTTAATACTGTCGTATTTTTCAAAATACAACAAGGCTTCATGATCATTACCCCTATCCACCATAAGTGTTTTAAGGTTTTTATATAATTGCACCTTTTCCTGCAAAGAAGCTCGATGCAAGCCTTTTTGGTAATACTGTAGTGCTTTGGTTAATTCACCTAACTGATGATAAGCATATCCAATATTATTAAGCACCACAACATTGTCTTTGTTTTGAATCTGTTCCTTAAGCTTCAGTCCTTTGAATCCCGCATTCAGAGCTTCTTCCCACTGCTTCCGGCGAATATAAAAATCTGCTTGATTGGTATAAAGTACTGATTTCACATAGGGATTCTGCAATTTATCGGCCAGGTAAATGGCCTCTTTCAAGGTTCGTTCAGCATTATGGAATTCTTTAAGTTGAAGGTACACCCCATAACTATTACTCAGGATACTCAGTCTTAAGTTCCCTTCTGAATGCGGAAGGGCCTCTTGAAAAAAACTTTTGGCTTTTTGATATTGTCTAAGATGTGTATGTACAATAGCCAGATTATTCAATATCTTAACCCGCTCTATCTTAATGGGTTGATCTGAAACATAGGGTAGCCCTTTAAAATAGAAGTGCACTGCCGAATCTAGCTCTTTTTGATACAAATGAACACTTCCAATTCCGTTAAAAGCCAAGGCTATACTAAGAGAATCATTGTTTTTTAGTGCGTATTTATGAACCGTATTAAAACATGCAATGGCTTTATCAAACTGCTCCGCTCTCATTAAACTGTCACCCTGATTTTGAATACTTTTCAGGTCTGCTTCCATTGGCTTTTGAGAAGCTAAGGTTGACAACCCATGAACAAGCAGTAGGAGAAAGGTACATTTTTTGGCAATCGACATAGGAAAAACCTCTTAATCAGGCCGTCAAAATTAACCTATTTTAGCTTTGAAAACAATGTTAATGCTACTACTTTTCTCTAATAGGAATTTTCTTTTTTAAATCGAAAGGTCCGTAATTTCGCATTTGACGAAGGATCCACTCCTTTCGCGATTGAATGTAGGTTGTTGCCGGACTTGCCTTGTATTTCTTTGGATTTGGAAGGATGGCTGCCAAGGCAGCGGCTTCGTATTTAGTGAGTGTTCCAGCCGATTTATTGAACCAATACCAACTAGCGGCTTCGGCACCATAAACACCATTACCCATTTCAATACTATTTAAATACACCTCCAGGATGCGTTCTTTAGACCAGAACAGCTCGATCAAAAAAGTAAAGTATACCTCAAAGCCTTTCCGGACCCAACTCCGTTTTGGCCATAAAAAAACATTTTTAGCTGTTTGCTGACTAATGGTACTTCCACCTTTTAACCTTTTTCCTTCTTTATTGGTTTCAATAGCATCTTCTATGGCTTCCAGATCAAAACCATGATGGGACAAGAACTTCTGGTCTTCACTACAAATAACAGCAAGTTGGAGATCTTCGGAAATTGACTCTATGGGGACCCATTCGTGTTTCCACACCACCTTCTGCCCATCCTGTTTCTGCTCAATATTCCTGATAACCATCAAAGGGGTTACGGGTACCGGCAACCATTTATAGGCCAGCACAAAGAATATGGACACAACGAGAAACCAAAAAAGTGTTTTGAATAATAGCCTAAAGATCTTTTTAATCATTACCAGCGGTTAAATTTGCTAAGTCTGCACCTATTTGAGACCCTATGGCAACTCCCATTCCTCCTAACCTAACCCCGCAATAAACATTCTCTGAAAGTTGTTGTACGATCGGTTTTTTTACCGATCCGACCCCCATGATACCACTCCAACGGTGCTCTATTTCATGTGGTGTATTTGGCAAGATAGTAGTTTTAAGGAGTTCTTCCAATTTATTTTGAATAAGTGGTGTCTGGGCCAAGTCGGTGGTGTTTTCGCCTTCAATATCCAGATTCCTCCCCCCACCCAGTAGGATCCTGCCATTAATATTTCTAAAATAATAAAACCCTTTATCAAGATGAAAGGTACCTTTAAACGGTAGTTTTTTAACTGGTTTGGTGATAAGCACCTGAGCTCTGGCGGGCTCTACATCAATATTGAGTAAATTTTGAGCAAAACCATTATTGGCTATTAAGAGATTTTTGGTTTTAAACTGAAAGTGATCGGTGGTTACGTGTACTCCATTCCGGAGATCTTCAAAACCTGAAACAGAGGTTGCATTGAGAATGTGAATGTTCTTTTTAATACACTTTTTCAGTAATTGATCCATCATTTTTCCGGTATCAATCTGACCTTCAAATTGATTAAAAATCAAATGATCTTGAATATGGTTAAAGCCAAAATCATTCTTTTTAACTTTAAACACATTCTTTTTAAAATAGGGTTTTAACAATTCATTAATACGCTCTCTATTTTCCAGGCATGACTCAAAGAACTCTCCTTTAGTTTTTAAAAACAGCTCATAACCTCCTCTATTTTTATATTTAATATTTTTTGCGCCGAGGTTGTTTTTCAACAGTTTAAGTCCTTTATACCGGAGTTGAACCAATTCGATCATTTCATCTTCGGTATGCAGGTTCAGGTCATCCAAAAGCTCCGAAAGACTCCCAAAACACGCAAAACCAGCATTCTTAGTACTTGCGCCTTGCGGGAGCACTCCTTTTTCCAAAACCAGGATGGAAGCCTTGGGATGGTTCTCCCTGAGTTTCAAAGCACAGTTTAAACCAACCAAACCACTTCCGACAATGGTGTAATCGGTGTTTGAAATCCACTGTTTTATTTCCCAATAGCTAAAATTCATACTATTTTACGTGAAAGATGATACCTGACTCTTTTTTAAATTTAGGGATTAGATTTTTATCATACACCTAACCGTTAGTAAAATCACACAGAAGTATCATTCAATTTTTTGAATGGTAAAATGATTTCCATTAAAGGAAAGTTGATCACCGACAACCTTATTGAGCAATAATTGTCCGACAGGTGTTTGAAGTGAAATGGCAAAAAAGGAAATTGAATCAACCATAAAAGTTCCGGCGCTGATACTTAAAAAGTAATTGGCTTTATCTGTATAAACAATACTACCCAGGCAGGCACTGGTCGTTTTATGAAGGGGGTCTATTTTGGCAAGAATGGTTTTTAGTTTTTCCAGTTCAGCATACTGTTTTCCTAATTTTTCACGCTCCAGATGCATCATTGCACGCCCAGTTTCATGCTTATCTCCAGCACTGCTTTTAGTTTCAGACAACAACCCTTCTTCCAGCTCATCCATTTGAATTTTGAGCATCCTAAGCTTATTATTGATGTATGAGGAACATTGTTTGTATAATTCTTCTTTAACCATGGAATAAAGATATTTGGAAACCGCTTAAAAACAAACAAGGAGCTTAAAAAGCTCCTTGTTTAATATCATCAGTCCCTTCTGAATTAATCTTCAATAGGTTTTATTTTAAAACTTTCCATAAACGCAGTGGTATAATTACCTGCAATAAAATCAGGATCATCCATTAATTGTCTGTGGAACGGTATTGTGGTTTTGATTCCTTCTATTACAAATTCATCAAGGGCGCGCTTCATTTTATTGATCGCTTCTTCTCTGGTTTGCGCAGTTGTTATTAACTTGGCAATCATTGAATCGTAATTTGGCGGAATTGCATAACCTCCATAAACATGGGTATCTAATCTTACTCCATGACCTCCCGGAGCATGTAATGTGGTTATTCTACCCGGAGAAGGACGGAAATCATTGTATGGGTCTTCCGCATTGATACGACATTCGATAGAGTGTAATTTAGGCGTATAGTTTTTACCCGAAATAGGCACACCTGCAGCCACTAAAATTTGCTCCCTGATTAAATCATAATCAATTACCTGTTCCGTAATCGGGTGTTCTACCTGAATACGGGTGTTCATTTCCATGAAATAAAAATTGCGGTGTTTATCTACCAAAAACTCTACAGTTCCAGCGCCCTCATACTTGATGTATTCCGCGGCTTTTACTGCAGCCTCTCCCATGGCATCACGTAATTCATCTGTCATGAAAGGAGAAGGTGTTTCCTCCGTTAATTTTTGGTGACGTCTTTGGATTGAGCAATCTCTTTCAGAAAGGTGACATGCTTTACCATACTGGTCTCCGATAATCTGAATTTCAATATGGCGAGGTTCTTCAATAAGCTTCTCCATATACATTCCATCATTACCGAAGGCTGCAGCTGCTTCCTGCTTGGCACTTTCGAATGCTTTTTCGATATCTTCTTCTTTCCAAACAGCGCGCATCCCTTTACCTCCACCACCAGCGGTAGCTTTCAGCATCACAGGGTACCCCACTTCTTTGGCTAATTTTTTGGTGTCTTCTAAGGAACCTAATAATCCTTCAGATCCAGGCACAACCGGAACTCCGGCTTCTATCATGGTTTCTTTGGCCGTGGCCTTATCCCCCATACGGTCTATTTGTTCTGCTGAGGCTCCGATAAATTTAATATCGTGCTCCTCACAAATTTTAGAAAATCTAGAATTTTCAGAAAGGAATCCGTATCCGGGGTGGATAGCATCAGCATTTGTGATCTCTGCGGCTGCTATTATATTAGGTATCTTTAAATAAGAATCTTTACTTGGTGCCGGCCCTATACAAACAGCCTCATCGGCAAATCGAACATGCAAGCTCTCGGCATCAGCGGTAGAATAAACAGCTACGGTTTTAATCCCCATTTCTCTACAGGTTCTTATAACGCGTAGTGCAATTTCACCTCGGTTTGCTATTAGTATCTTTTTAAACATAGTGTTCAAATTTTAAATCTCAAAAATCAAATTCCAAAAATTTGGGATCTGGAGTTTGGGAATTGTGATTTAACTATTATGAAGGGTCTACTAAAAACAATGGTTGATCAAATTCAACAGGTGAAGAATCGTCAACCAATACTTTTACAATCTTTCCAGACACTTCAGATTCGATTTCGTTGAAAAGTTTCATTGCTTCAATCACACAAAGCACATCTCCTTTACCAATTGAATCTCCAACCTCTACGAAAGCTGGTTTATCTGGAGAAGGTTTTCTGTAGAAAGTTCCGATAATCGGTGATTTCACGGTAATATACTTACTATTCTCTTCTTCCTTTTTATCTGCTGCAGCTGGTGCTGGTACAGCTGGTGCTGGTGCAGCCGGCTGAGCTACAGGCGCATGTGGTTGTGGCACATGATGAGCTCCCATTGGAACTTGCTGAACGATGGTAGTCTCTCCTTTTTCTTCAGATCCTGTTTTAATAGTAATCTTAACATCGTCCATCTCAAGTTTTACTTCACTTGCACCGGACTTGGCTACGAATTTAATTAAGTTTTGAATATCTTTTAACTCCATGACGTAGGTTTTGTTAGTTTCTAGTTGTTATTAGAATTAATATGCCCATTTTAAATAAATCGATCCCCAGGTAAATCCACCACCAAAGGCAGCAAAAACCAGGTTATCTCCTTTTTTCAATTGATTCTCATAATCATTGAGTAATAACGGAAGGGTTGCGGAAGTAGTATTTCCATACTTATCGATATTTATCATCACCTTTGACTCATCGACTCCCATTCGGTTGGCTGTAGCATTAATAATACGCATATTCGCCTGATGTGGCACCAACCATTGAACATCCTCTTTCGTAAGGTTGTTTCGTTCCATTATTTTAGCAGACACATCAGCCATATTAGAAACAGCAAATTTAAACACTGTCTTTCCGTCCTGAAAAACGTAGTGTTGCTTATTCTTAACGGTTTCTTCCGATGCGGGTAGGATTGATCCTCCTGCCTCAATTCTCAAGAAGTCGCGACCCTGGCCGTCACTTCTTAAATATTCATCCTGTAATCCGAGACCTTCTTCGTTTGGTTCGAATAAAACAGCTCCCGCACCATCACCAAAGATGATACATGTTGCGCGGTCTGTATAGTCAATAATAGAAGACATTTTATCGGCTCCTATTAATAGCACTTTTTTATATCTTCCTGCTTCAATATAGCTAGCTGCCGTAGACATTCCATAAAGGAAACTTGAACAAGCGGCTTGCAAATCGTATGCAAAAGCATTAGTAGCACCTATATTAGAGGCTACATATGCAGCAGTTGAAGCTACTGGAAGATCTGGTGTAGCTGTAGCTACTAAAACTAAATCAATTTCTTCGGGGTTTAAGCCTTTTTTCTGAATAAGGTCCTCAGCGGCTTTAATGGCTAGAAAAGAGGTTCCTTTACCTTCTTCCTTAAGTATGCGCCTTTCTTTAATACCGGTTCTGGTGGTTATCCATTCGTCATTTGTGTCAACCATCTCTTCTAACATCTTGTTAGTTAACACGTGCTCCGGCAAATATGCTCCTACAGCTGTAATGGCTGCTGTTATTTTACTCATAACACAGTTTTATATTACTAAACGTGCAAAAATGTGCAAAAATTGGTTTAAAATACTAATTTTTGCTCAATTTTTATTGCAAAATAGGTTGATTTTAACTTTTAGAAAAGTTTTTCAACAAAAAAAACTCTCACCTTTAGAGTGAGAGTTCGTAGTTCTCTATGAAATTGCCTTATGCAACTTCTTCAGTTGTATTGTCGATTAACACTTTTCCTCTGTAGTAAAGCTTACCTTCATGCCAGTGAGCTCTGTGGTATAGGTGAGATTCACCAGTTGTTTTATCTACAGCAATCTGAGGAGCTGTCGCTTTATAGTGCGTTCTTCTCTTATCTCTTCTAGTGCTTGACTGTCTTCTTTTAGGATGTGCCATTTTTCAATCTTATTTATCCGTTAATAGCTTTTTTAAAGTATCCCAACGAGGATCCGTTTCGTTATTATTGTTACTTTTTTCTTCTTTAGGCTTTAATTCTTCCAGCTTTTCAATTATATCCGATGATAATGTTCCATCCTCAATACCCGGATGCACCCTTTTAGCAGGGACAGCTAACACAATCATCTCATATATATATTGAGCCACATTTATTTGATGTTCCCCATGAGGAATAATCAACAACTCTTCATCTTCATCATTGTATTCTTCTCCATGCTTCACAACCAAATGTAATTTCCCTTTTACGGGAAGATCAAATGGCTCATTTGACAAATCACAATTTACATTCACTGTACCTTTTGCTTTAAAGTCCAGCTCCAGCATATTGCTTTTTTTGTCAAGTACAATATCTACCTTTATATCGGCATTATTGAACTCATCATAATTAAAAGCTTCAAAGAACGCATTTTCAATTTTATAATCGAACTGATGCTTAGCCTCCTTTAATCCAACAAATGGAATATCAAACTCCTTGAACTTCTTCATTTTAGACATCAGTTTACCTCCGACAATTTTCGGGAGTGCAAAGATATAAATTTTTATTTACGACAATAATGTTATCAACATTTTTTTGTTTATAATTTAGAAGATAGCTTTTTTAGAGGGTTTGAAGTTATCTCTTTATATTCCAACCGATTCTTAAAAATATGTATCGCAGTAAACAATGCTTCTTTGAACGAGGCTGGGTCTGCCTCACCTTTTCCGGCAATATCGTAACCTGTTCCATGATCGGGAGATGTTCTCACTTTACTAAGTCCTGCAGTGTAATTAACTCCATGACCGAAAGCCAGGGTTTTAAATGGAATTAAGCCTTGATCGTGATACGAAGCAAGTACGGCATCAAACTTTTTATGAGCCCCAGTAGCGAAAAAGCTATCTGCAGCATAGGGTCCGTATACCAATATTCCGCTTTCGTGGATTTCTTTTATAGTTGGCCTTAACACCGCATCATCTTCCTTCCCGATAACCCCATGATCTCCAGCATGTGGATTGATTCCCAAAACAGCAATTTTAGGTTTTCTGATTTTAAAATCCTGTATCAAAGATTCATTAATTTTAAATACTTTCTTTTTAATCAGTTCAGGGGTTATATGCTTACTCACCTCTGTTACCGGCACATGATCTGTTAGCAGACCCACTTTTAATTCATCCGAAACCATAAACATCAAAGAGTCACCTTCCAGTTCTTTAGCAAGATAATCGGTATGCCCTGGAAATTTAAAATCCTTTGACTGGATATTATGTTTATTGATAGGAGCCGTAACCAATACATCTATTTTATCGGCTTTAAGTGCAGCGGTTGCAGCTTTCAAAGAAAGAAAAGCGTATTTCCCTCCTTCTTTGGTCTCCTTACCATATTCAACATTTGGAGAATCTTTCCAGACATTCACTACATTGAGCTTTCCTTCTACCGCCTGATCTACATTATCAACCCCATTATAATTAGCCTGGATCTTAAAGTATTTACGCTGGAATGACAAGCTTTTAGTCGACCCAAAAATAATTGGGGTGCAAAACTCAAGCATTCTTGCATCTTCAAAGGTTTTTAGTATTATTTCAACTCCTATTCCGTTAAGATCTCCGACAGAGATCCCTACTTTTATTAAAGATTCTTTCTTCATCATAAATTCATTTTATACAGCACGCTGCGCTTTCTTTTCTTTTTAGCGACACATTATAGTACCTTTGCCTTAGAAAAAGCACGAGCTATAGAAAACAAAATTAATTAATTCGTTCTAATATGTTTACTGGAATTGTAGAAGAATTGGGAGTAATTAAAAACTTACGTAAAGAAAACGACAACTTACACATTACTGTGAGCAGTAAAATGACTCCTGAATTGAAGATAGATCAAAGCGTTTCACACAACGGTGTTTGCCTGACGGTAGTTGCCATAGACCATGATGAGTATACGGTAACAGCGATAAAAGAAACACTTGACAAAAGCAACTTAGGCACCCTGGGGGTCGGGCATTCGGTTAATTTGGAACGCGCAATGAAACTTGGGGATCGACTCGACGGCCATATTGTCCAGGGACATGTTGACCAAACGGGCACTTGTGTAGATATAGTTAATGAAAATGGTAGTTGGCGTTTTACTTTTGAATATGACCCTAAAACCAATAATGTGACGATCGAAAAAGGCTCTATCACTATTGACGGCACCAGTTTAACAGTTGTTGATTCGGGAAAAAACAGTTTTAGCGTTGCAATCATTCCTTATACCTACGAACACACCAACTTTAAAAACTATCAAAAAGGCAGTACGGTGAACCTGGAATTTGATGTGATAGGGAAATACGTTAAGCGTTTACATGAAATAAGTTAATCGATTAAAGTTTTGACAGGTCTGCTTTAAGGCCTGTCCATTCTTCCATTAAGGCTACAAACTTCAACTTCATTTCAGGACTCATATTTTTAACCCTTGCCCCATAATGATCTTCGTTAGGAATAACAAACGATTTTGCATTTACCTTTCCGGAAGGAATTACCATATTAGCACTCCAGGTATCAGAACCTCCATAGATATAAATAATATTACTCCCTTCTTTAGACAACCACTTTAGCAGTTTCTTATTAAGTTCGTTTGAGAAGACTATATTTTTTAACTTTTTAGGCACAAAAACTGCAGAGGGGTCATCTTCAAAATAGTCCAGATACTCTTTAAAAGGCTTAACATCGTAACCATAATACCCCAACTGTGTAGCTGACTGATAATAATGTGGGGCAAATTTTTCCATTGTTTTATCGCTATAGAACCCGATGTTTGAAACTGCCAAAAAATGCTCGGTTACCCTCTCCAGATTATCATAAACCGGAATAGTATTGCAAGTAAACCCCGATTGCCAAAAGGAAAAGGAATATTCTAACACTGCATATTCGTATGCCAAATCCAGCGATCCCAAATAATCGTATGTTAACTGAGCTCCCATCGAATACCACCTTAACCGTTCAAGGATAGGTGCCTTATTTTTCAACAAAAAAAGTTGAAAATCTTTTATTTTATCCCTGCACCCTTTGGTTCCGACGGTGTCTAGGAATTTATATATTCGTTCATCCTTCAGACCATTATTGATAGGGGTAACATAAGGTATCGAGACATCGACATCTTCAGGATAAAAATACCTGTAGAAAAGTGTTAATTGTCCCCCTTTACTAATTCCTGTGCTAATCCATGTATTATTGTAAACTTTCTTAAACAACTGCCTGATGGCATGTAAATCTGCTACGGCTTGTTCAACTGTTAGATACTGCCAAGGCTTATCGGAAGGCACAGAGGCTCCATAAAAACGATGCTCTACATTTATATGATTCGCATCGTAAATTTTTTCCAACTCATTAGACTCCCTGTAAAGGCCATATCCCTGTGTACTCATTAGGGTAGGATTATCGAAACCACGATGACGTACTATTACCTTTTGCTCAAAAAAACCTCTAAGGGTATCATTATGATCCAGGGGTTGCCTTATTTTAAGCTCATAAACCTGAACAGAAGGATCCTTTTCTGTAACTTTTTCAAAATGAATACCCGGAAGTTTATTCAAGGCATTTTCAAATGTGGTCACCCCGGCCTGAGACCTTACTGAAGTAACAAATAAAAACCCTATAATAACAAGTACAACTTTTTGGACATCAATATTTAAGAGTTTATTCTGCATATGGTTTTTTTGATAAAGGGCTTTTAAATCTGAGATTTAAAATACTGATTTTTGTTTATTTTTTTAAACATGAGTTAGCTTTTTACATTTTACTATATTTATTTCTGTAGGCAATTGGAGTTAACCCGGTAAACCTTTTAAACACCGTTCTGAAGGCCTTGTTATCTGTATACCCTACATCGTACATTACATCGTTTACATTCTTTCTAGTGCTTTCAAAATCACGTTTAGCGGCTTCTATTTTAACCCTTTGAAGGTATTCTATCGCTGTGTTTTTTGTAGCCTTCTTAAACCGCCGTTCAAAACTTCGTCTGCTCATCGCCCCCAGGTCGGCCAATTCATCTATAGTAATTTTATCCTTGTAATTTTTTTCCAAATACTCTTGAATTCTCAAGACATCGTTGTCATTATGCTCTTTTTGTCCTTTAAAAATTGTAAATGCCGACTGACTACTTCTATCGATATCAATTGCAAAATACTTAGAAGCTAATATTGCTGTATCTCTATCCGTATATTTTTCCAAGAGGTACAACAATAAATTCCACAAAGAATTTGCGCCACCACTTGAGTAAATCCCTGCATCTTCTGTTATCACACGTCCTTCGGCCACCTCCACCTGAGGAAAGGCATCTTGAAACTCGTTATAATACGCCCAATGGGTAGAACATTTTTTACCATCCAGGAGTCCTGAGGCAGCTAATAGAAATGCGCCAACACAGAGAGAAGCAATCTCAGCCCCATTGGTGTGCTGCTCAACAATCCATGGAATAGCATCTTTATTGAGTGCAACCGCCTTCTTCATATCGCCAAAAAGAGCTGGGATTATTACAAGATCTGTTGAAGTAACCTGGTCTATCGTTTGATCTACAGATACGGTAAAGACTCCTTCCTGTAATTTTACTTCTTTCTTACAACCGACCAATTTCACATCAAAAAGCGGTGGCTTGCCAGAGGCCCTCAAAAATTGATTGGCCGTGGTAAAAACATATCGAGGTCCTGATACCGCTGAAGGAACGGCAGTTTCCGGGGTAAAGATGCTAACTCTTTTCATTTCATAGTATTAAGACTATAAATATAGTATTAATTACTGGCGAGAACAACCCTAAAACAGGCATTTAACCCCTCCTTATTTCTACTCATTTCTTTACACTTTTACTTAAAAGAAGAATCATGACTATTTTAAACCTAAAAAGCAATTTACAGACACAGTTTGACAATTTTATTGAAACGGTACAAAGCTTTGATAATGCCTCCCTGAATAAAATTCCTTTTAAAGGAAGTTGGACAGCCGGCCAGGTAGCGCAGCATATCATAAAAAGCACTGATCAACTTCCAGATAAGAATGTTGCAGCAACCAATCGCAAAGAGGACGAAAAGGTATTGGATCTAAAGAATCTATTCTTGGACTATACGCTAAAAATGGAAGCGCCTGATTTTATAGTACCATCATTAAAGGAGTACAAGATTGACATTATTACCAAGCAACTGGAAGACATCAAAGAAAAACATTTGAACTCGATAAAATCCAAGGATTTAAAACTGTTATGCCTGGAAATGGAATTACCAACCTTTGGATATCTAACAAGGTATGAGTGGCTCTATTTCATAAGTATTCATACCCAACGGCACTCACATCAATTAGAAAATATCATGCAACATTTAAAGAACAGGAACTAATTATTACTAATAATTCCCTACTTATTTTCGAATTTTAATGGCTGAATTATTTTTAAAACTTTTAATTACGAATGAGCTCTGTATATTTGATATAACCTCCAGTTTAGATAATTTATGAAGGATGAAGTATTGAAACTCATCCATATCCCTTAAAAGCACCTTGATTAAAAAATCGTAATTTCCTGCTACATAGGAAACCTCCATCACTTCATCGAGGGTATTCATATAGGCTTCAAATTCCTGGAACTGTTCTTCTTTATGTCGCACCAGTGTCACCTGGCAATAAGCGACCAAATTTTTCCCTAAAAGATCGGGGTCAATGACAGCTACATATTCTTTTATAAGGCCACTATTTTCCATTTTTTTAATTCGCTCATGAACGGGAGTTACCGATAAGTTTACTTGTTCGGCCAGTTGTTTCACGGACTGTTTAGCGTCTTTTTGTAAGGCTTCAAGGAGCTGTATATCTATAGCGTCTAATGAAATCATAGTGTTTTTTTCTAAGGATGGCTTTTAGGATCACATGCAACAGAATAATATTCTGTATACACATCAAATATAGGTTTATTTTCCTTATTAAAGCATATATTTTAAAATAAATTTTTATATAAGTACTTTTGTATCAGAAAACAACAACATATGAAAAGCGAAAATATTCAAAAGATTTACCAGAGACTCCAGGAACGTTCCGATAACGTACTTGGGTATCCGTTAGCACGGGATTTTTCTTATAGTGAATTTGCTCCTTTCTTAGATATTTGTGTTAACAATGTAGGTGACCCGGAAAATTTATCCACTTTAGCCATTGACACCAAAGACATTGAAATGGAGTGTGTTAATTTCTTCGCCAACATGTTATCTACAAGCACCAAGGAAGCATGGGGTTATGTTACTAATGGTGGTACAGAAGGAAATTTGTATGGTTTATATGTTGCCAGAGAGAGCTTTCCAAATGCAATGGTCTATTATAGTGAGAGCACACATTACAGTGTTAAAAAGAATCTTCATTTACTAAACATACCAAATATTGTTATCAGGAGTCAGGATAATGGCGAGATGGATTATGAGGATCTTGAACAAACCATCATGTTACGTCGTGACAAACCTGCTATTTTCTTTTTGAATATAGGCACTACAATGACCGAGGCTATCGATAAGGTAGATGAAATTAAGCGTATTATTAAAAAATATGCTATAAAAGATTACTATATCCACTGTGATGCGGCCTTTTTAGGAACGGTTGCTCCTTTTTTACAACCAAAGCCTAAGTTTGATTTTGCTGAGGGGGTTGACAGTATATCTGTATCAGGACATAAATTTATCGGGGGGCCGATTCCATGTGGTATTGTACTGGTAAAACGAAAGCACAGGGATAGAATTGCTAATTCTATTTCATATGTAGGTACTATGGACACCACTATTACCGGATCAAGAAATGGATTAACACCTTTGTTCATATGGTCTTTTATTCAAAAACACGGGTTAGAGGGGCTAAGAAAACGAGTTGAAATGGCTCTTGATCTTGCTGCTTACACAGAAAAAGAGCTTCAAAAAATAGGTATAAAAGCATGGAGAAACCCTAATGCATTAACGGTTGTCATGCCTAAGTTATCTGAGGCCTTACGCGTTAAACATCAGTTAGCTTCCGAGGAAACAATTTCTCATGTTATATGCACCCCAGGTATTAGTAAAGAAAAAATAGACCGTTTATTAATCGATATTAAAAAAGAACAGGAAGTAAACAATCCACTTCTTGTAGCATAGGTAAACTATGCAATACTTTTTCTCATTTAAATTTTAGGTTAGTTAGTCAGTAAAAAAGCCCCGAATTCGGGGCTTTTTTATATTTATTATCAGGCTTGCTTAGTAAACTGCACAGCTACTATAAGCTTTACCTTATCGCTTACTACGATATTTCCGGCTTCCGTTACAGCACTCCAGCTTAGGTTAAAATCTTTACGGTTAATTTGTCCTTCAATTTCAAAACCTGCTTTAGTTTGACCGTAAGGGTCTACTGCTACACCGTTAAAATCGACATCTAAATTCACTTCTTTTGTCGTTCCTCTAATTGTAAGATCTCCGGTAAGTGTTTCTCCATCAAATGATTTGGAGACAAAATTTATGGTTGGATGATTTTCAGCATCAAAAAAATCTTCAGATTTTAAATGAGTATCGCGATCTCCATTTCTAGTATTTATGGATGCAACTTTAGCGGTAAACGCAAATTCTCCATCTTCAAATGAGCCATTGGATGCTTTTACACTACCTTCGAATTCATCGAATTGTCCTGTAACTGTAGAAATCATCATATGTTTTACCTTAAATAATACTTCAGAATGTGTTGGGTCAATAACCCAAGTGTTTTTGTTTGTGCTAGTCATATTATTTGTTTTTATAATTGTTTGAATTTCAATACATAGCAAATATACCCCATCACATTCTGCTACACATTGATCTATGATAAGAAATGGTTGAAGCAGTGTTACAAGCGCGTATGTTTATGGAATTCAGCCTTGATATTTTAAAAGGTTATTTACCCGACTATATAAAAAAAGCCCCGAATTCGGGGCTTTTCTTAATCGATTATTTTATGGTAAAATCAGACAGTATCATATAGTGATCTGACGGAAAGCCTTCGGGCCAACTTGAAATGATCTGCGTATTTGTATTTTTCAACTTTTTCCCCAGATAATACAACTGGTCTATTCTCCTCCCATCCTGAAAGGTATACCCCGGATGCGTCTGAACATTTGGATATAAACTCCTGTAAGCATCAGTAAATCCATATTTCAAAAGAGTTTCAGCAGCTATACTTTCTCCTCCATCGGTATTTGGTATGGCATTAAAATCACCACCGAACAACACTGGTATTTCATCAGCCGTTTCAAAACGATTTTTATGAAAATCGAATACTATTGGAAAAGAACTCATACCATACCAATTGGACATTACATAAATATCCTGTGAATCTGTTAAGGCTATTTTTGCACAAAGGTTCATAAAAGATGCTTTCTCAGGAACACTTATCTCATCGATTGGATATCTGCTTAGGACGGAAATATTCGTACCCTGATTTAAATAATCCCAATCTACGGTGGTCGCAAAATAATATCCTAATTCCGCTGCTATAAAATCTCCTGAAGAATAGGTTTCCTGCATCATAATAACGTCGGCATTCTTCGCTTTTAACATTTCCACAATTCTTTTTCTCGAATCCCAACCATCCTCTTCGAGGGTGTTATGAATCCCCCCATGATGTATATTCCAGACCGCCGCTGTAATTGTCTCTATTTTATTCGATTTATTCAGTTTCTTAAGTCCTTTAAATTTAGTGTACTCTTCAACGACCTCCTTCGGGGTAAAAACCATTTGGGACAAGCTAATTTGATCAATAGCAAAATTTGGTGACGAGAATAATTCTTTATTCACAAAACGCAAAGCTTCCTTTTTATCTATTTTGATGCTTTTCCCTTTTAAATAATACAATGTTTTCAGGGGAGCTACTTGCATGAAATCCTTAACCTGGTATACCGTATATGGATTCTTTTTCAATTCCTTTCTTTTACCTTCGATTCTTTCAAGGTCTTCTTCGCCAGCCCCGTTAACACCTTTTTGCTGTAATAACATTTCAGGATCTACCACCAGGTCAATCAAATCATCAGAACTTAAGCTACTACCTCCATTTTTCACACTGACTTCAAGAAATACATCAACTAGTTTTTGTAATTTTTCAGCTCCCTGATCAATATGGTCCAGCCTGTCTTTTTTTGATTCAGCTCTATCAATCGATTGACCTATACTTAGCATGTAATCATTTTCAAACTTTAATCCTTTTTGGTCGCTTAAATTATAGATAGCGCGATTAATTCCATCATAATATAATCTTATCTCCCCTTTTGATGCATCATAGGTCATTCCTAACAAATGCCATGCACCATCATTAAGAGGCATTATACTTCCATTATCCCTTTCATAGGTAATTCTTCTTGAACCTGATCCTACATTCCAAGCCCAGGTTCCATCAGACATATAAAAGACCCACCCCGGAATTTTTTGCGACTCTAAATCTGACGTAACAAATGGCTTTTGACTGAGCAATACGGCTCGCTCTGAAGAAGACACTTCTGTTTTCACCCAAAACATAACGGAAAAATCATTCTTGAAATCAAAATCAAACTGATCACTTTGAGGAAGTTGAAATGGCACGTCGTCTGCTTTTACAAGCAAACCTTTACCACTTACTCCGTTAAGACTTTGATGCTTATTACTTTTAAGAGTTTCAAAATCAACGATAACATTACTCTGTGCTCCTAGAAACTGAACATGCAACATCGTTATCAGAGCTCCTATTCCAATTAATTTCTTTCTACGAAAGGATTTAAACGAATTTATACGAAACATTTTTTCTTTCTTTTTATTTCTTTTTTTAAATATACACATTTTATTCAAATAGCATCATCAGCTTTCATTCTGCCCAATTAATTTTGTATTTTCGAAACGCTTAATTCATCTATTGTATACTAACTATGTCTCAAACCATTAAAACAGGTCTTCTATCTTATGGTACCTCCGGAAAAATTTTTCATGCTCCTTTTATTGACACCCACCTCAATTTTGAATTAACAGCTGTGGTTGAGCGATCGGTTAAAAAAGCTCATTTAGATTATCCTGGAGTTAAAAGCTACGACAAGGTTGAGGACATGATTAGGGATGAAAAAATTGAGCTGATTATTGTAAACACGCCTAATTCCACACATTTTGATTTTGCTCTTCAAGCCCTTAAACATAACAAACATGTCTTAGTTGAGAAGGCTTTCACATGCACCTCCATTGAAGCACAGCAACTATTTAATGAAGCTCAAAAGAGAAAATTATATGTGCTCCCGTATCAGAACAGACGTTATGACGGGGATTTTTTATCTGTAAAAAATATTTTGGAATCTGGAGTATTGGGACAAGTAGTCGAAGTACATTTACATTTTGACCGTTATCGTAATACCATAAGTCCAAAAGCAAAAGAAAAGCCAGGATTAGGGGGCGGCATCCAATACGACCTAGGTCCACATATTATAGATGCTGCATTGGCCCTATTCGGTACTCCTCATCGTTATACCAAAACACTCGGATATTTCAGACCAAATACTATGGTAGATGATTATGCCCATTTTCATTTGTCTTACGCAGATGGCAAGCAGGTCTTTGTTAGCACAAGTATGCTTGTTGCCGATCCCCAGCCCGGGTTTATTATTCACGGCACCAAAGGATCTTTTGTAAAACCCCGTGTCAATGTACAGGAAGAACAACTTTTGGAAGGGATAGAGCTTACCGCCCCCGAATATGGATATGAAGAAGATTTTACCGCAGGACAATTGACGTTAATTAATGAGGATGGCACTAAAACAAAACAAATGATTAAAGCCGAGCGTGGCAATTATCTCAAGGTATTTGATGATGTTTACCATACTATAAAGTTTGAGAAACCATATCCGGTTTCTAAGGATGAAATCATAAAACAACTTGAAATTTTAGAAAGTTAATGAAAAGAAAAATAGCGCTGATATTAGGTCCGCTTATCTTTATTTGCTTTCAGTTTTTTGAGGCTCCGGCGGATATGTCTTCAGGGGCCTATCAATTATTAGGTATCACCTTTTGGATGGCTACCTGGTGGATAACCGAGGTAATCCCAATTGCTGTTACTGCCTTACTTCCCATTCTGTTATTTCCCCTTAGTGGTGCTATGGATATTCAATCAACCACTGCTGCTTTTGGTCACAAATACATTTTCTTATACATGGGTGGTTTTATATTAGCCATCGCCATAGAGAAATGGAAGCTACATAAACGAATTGCTTTACATATCATTAAGTTAATTGGCACCAATGTTTCCAAAATTATTCTTGGGTTTATGGTGGCCACGGCTTTTTTATCGATGTGGATTTCGAACACAGCTACTTCGGTAATGATGCTACCGATTGCCATGTCTATTGTTTCTCAATTGAAAGACAATCCGCTTACTGAAACCGATGAGAATCTCATTTTCGGGAAAGCCTTAATGCTCAGTATTGCTTATAGCGCCTCAATTGGAGGGATTGCCACTTTAATTGGAACCCCTCCCAACCTGGTCCTGGCTGGTTTTGTACAGGAATCCTACAATATTGAGATTAGTTTTTGGAATTGGGCCAGGTTTGGCTTCCCGATTGCTATTATACTTTTAATTATTGCCTGGATTTACCTTACCAGAGTAGCTTTTAAATTTAATCAAAAAGAATTTCCGGGAGGCAAAGAAGAGATTGATACATTACTTAAAGCATTAGGCCCTATGAAAAGGGAAGAAAAAACCGTTCTTGCTATCTTTTCTCTCACTGCCGTCTGTTGGATCTCACGTTCATATCTGTTAGAACCACTGATTCCTAATATTGATGATACGATCATTGCCATGGCTGCAGGATTCATCTTGTTTATCATTCCATCCCAAAAGAAAAATGAAGCCATCATTAGCTGGAAAGAGGCAGTAAAACTACCCTGGGGAATTATATTATTATTTGGCGGTGGAATGGCCTTGGCCTCAGGCTTTCAGGTTACAGGCCTTGCCATCTGGATCGGTAATCAGATGACCTTACTACAAGGGCTTTCACTTATTGTACTGGTTCTCATTATAATCACCTGCGTTAACTTTTTAACCGAAATCACTTCAAATTTAGCAACAACGGCTATGCTGTTGCCCATTCTCTCTCCAGTCGCGTACAGTCTAGACATTAACCCTTATATGCTTATGGTTTCAACTACGGTTGCGGCTTCATGCGCCTTCATGCTCCCTGTAGCAACACCCCCTAATGCAGTTGTTTTTGGTTCCGGTTATTTAAAAATATCTGATATGACCAGGACAGGCATTTGGATGAACCTGCTCTCTATAATCTTATTAACATTAATGGTATATTTTTTACTGCCTGCACTATGGAATTTCGATCCTAAAGAATTTAACTTTATAAAATAAGTTTAATACTTAACTTTGTATCACCCACTAATCAACCCAAACATACCCTACTATGCTTTTCTATAAAGGTTCTATTAATAAAAATCGCTATTTACGCATTATAGCTTATATCTTGATTTTTTCAGGTTTCAATTTTTTAGATTCTCTTCAAGCTCAGGAAAAAATCTTAGACAGTCAAAAGGGGGCCAAAGATCTGAATTTCCCTACCAGAAATTGCGAGGCATATCTCAATGCTTCCGGCGAATCCTATAATAAAGGAGATTATGAAAATTTTAAAAAATATAATGATTCCGCCTTAATGGTAGCCAAGGATTTCAATCTTCCTAAACTGCAAATAAAGGCACTTATTAATTTGGGCATCTATTACAATATAACAGACACTTATAAGCAGTCTCTTTCATTATATCACGAGGCGCTAAGTATCTGCAAAACGCTACCTGAAAATAAAAACACCAGGGTTTCCATCCTGGTTAATATGGCCAACGTTTACAATAAAATCGATGCTCACGATAAGGCTATAAAAGCTGCAGAGGAAGTGCTTGAGTTATCAGAAACTAATAACACCTCTGACCTGAATATTGTTGGAGCATATAATGTACTTAGTATCTGTCATTCGAATCTGGGGGATCAGGAAAAGTCGCTTGAATATTTATTCAAGATGAAATTGTTAGGGGAAAAAATATCACATTATGGTGTTATTCTTACCGCCCTGGATAATATTGCAAACACCTATTACAAACAAAGCAAATATGACCAGGTAATTGAGACCGAAATGGAGGCCTTGGAATATCTTGAAAAGCATTCGTTACCTGAAAGGCCTACCAGCCTCCTAAATCTGGGGATGGCCTATGTTAAAAAAGAACAGGGATCTAAGGCTATTCCTTATTTAAATAGGGCAAAAGAGATAGCAAATTCACAAAAGGATCTGGAGCTTGAAAAAGCCTGTTACCTGCATCTTGCCCGAGCCTATGAGTTATTGGGAGATTACAAACAATCATTCGAGGCACAAGAGCTATATTCAGAAATGAATGAAACCTTATTAGAGGAAAAGTCGAGTGCTGCCAAACTGGATGTTAAACACGATGCGGAGCATGAAAAGCAAATGGTCGAATCTCAGCTCGAAACCTTAGAAATTATAGATGGCAAAAAAACCCAGGTACTTATTGGTAGTGGTGTAATTTTTCTTTTGTTAGGTGGTATGCTTTTTATTTATATAAAAAAAAAGAAGGATCTGGAAAAAGATAAAGAGCACTATAAAGAGAGTAACAAATTACTTTCGAATGAAAACAAGATGCTAAAAACTAAAATGAAAGAATTGGCAGTTGAAAAGCATCAACGTCAAAAAACGCGTGCACAATACAAAAACTCATCTTTAACGAAGGAGGATCGGGATGGTTATATGAACCTAATTTTGGATTTTATGGAAAAAGAAAAGCCATTTCTTGATTTTGATATAAATCAGGCAGAAATGGCTGCTAAACTTTCTATGAGCACACACCATCTTTCTGAGGTTTTAAATTTGTGTTTTGATCAAAATTTTTATCAATTTATAAATCTTTACAGGGTTAATGAGGCTCAAAAGTTAATGAAGAATCCGAATTACAATGAATACAAGATATTGGCTATTGGTTACGAAGCCGGATTCAAAAGCAAAACTTCTTTTAATCGGGTTTTTAAAAACCACACCGGATTGACTCCTTCAGCCTACAGGCAGGATAACACTACTATAACAAATTAATACTTTTTCAATTCCTCCTGATAAAGTGGTGCCATTCTATTGGGTGGAACATTTCCGACTCATGTACTAACTATTATTGCATTAATAAAAAGGATTTCACCCCATATAATTAATGTTTTATGAAGCCTGTACTTTTCTTATCCGGATTAATTTCTTTGGCCATTCTGCTGAAGATTTCTACCCTATTTCAGAACGACCCAATTCATGTGTATCAAGATTTAAAGGTAAACCAGTCTAACTCTTTCGACAAACCTGTTTCAAGTATTGTACTGTCAAACGACCTTAGTTATAACTCTCTTATCTACCTAAAACAGCATACCCGAGAAGTCTCTTATCATCAGGAAAACACAAATACAATAAAGTCGAGATAATATATCCCGACTTTATTTCCGCTTTTAAATATTTTTATTCTAATTAGGGATTATGGTAAAAGAATACTTATACATGTTTGGTTCAATAAGGTATTCATCATGTACTTTGGCCCCCCATGAATTATCACCTCCGACACCCATCTGTCTGTAATCTATATTCCATTGATACTTTTTACCAATTTTAATATCTGCTCCATGTTTGCTGGTTACAGGAACCAGCCCGGATGCTGAAGCAGCTCCATCCTTACCTTCAATAAAATCAAGTTCTTTCATTTGGAAGGGCCATATACTGGCATTTAACCATTCTCGAGAAGTTACTTTTAGTTTAACTTCTGAGGCTATAAGTTCCATCCAGCGAACATCTGTTTTATTCCCTGTTTCCTGCGGTCGCATATATCTATGAAACCCTTCTTTTATGTCGGATTTATACAGGCCTGTTTTCACTCCTGTTTTTCGATCTTCGTAACTTTCTACTGGCCCATTACCATACCAATGGACCTCATTAAATGTATCGGGAAGCAGTAGATACATCCCTATTCTAGGCAACTCCGGGAGGTCTTTTTTATTTGGAGTAAAGCTATAATTAACCTTAAGAGCACCTGAGTTTTTTAAATGATATGATACTGTTACTCCTGCTTCATCGTTTGGCAAAATATACTCTACCTTAAACTTCACACCTTCCTCTGCAACTCTTGGTTTCTCTAGTAGCTTAGCTGTATAACTATAGCTTGCATTTTGCCAGGCTTTTGCTCTGGTCTGTAAACCATTACCAAGATCGTTATCTGTAGGTGGACGCCAAAAATTCAGGTGAATTGGATCTGCAGTAATCAATGACTTATTATATGACCAATTTTTAATTTCGCCGGTATTTGCATCAATTTTAAACGAGGTAGTCACATTTTCCATCACAAACTCACCATTGATTTCAATAATTGAAATCGTCTCTTCCGGATTCTTTTCAACTGTTTGAACACCTCCCTTTTGAAGCAAGAACTGATCCCATGCTACTTCAAATCCTCCAGGAACCAATTCTGTCTCTTCTTTTTGAAGCAAGTTAACTTCCAGAATATACTCTTTTCCACGCTCCAAGACTGTTGGAAAGTTATTAAGTATCAGCTTCTCTTTTTGTTGTGGTAAAATCCGAACAACTCCTACTGAGTCTTTATGTATCGGTTGACCATCTAACAGAATGGACCAGACTATTAATTTATCTGATAAATCGGTGAAGAAGTTTTTATTCTTAATTTCAATTACTCCGTTTCCATTATAATTAAAGTGTACCGGTTCATATACCTTTTTAACCTCGGTTAAATGAGGGTGTGGATTCCGGAAAGGATCGACCAATCCATTATTTAAAAAATTACCATCGGTTGGTAAGTCGGGGTGAAAATCATGACCGTAAGCAAAATACTTTTCCCCTTCATCATTGGTATATTCCAGGCTTTGATCTACCCAATCCCAAATATATCCTCCCTGAAGGTTTGGATATTTTTCAATGATTTCCCAATATTCCTGCAAGTTACCCACAGAATTACCCATGGCGTGGGCGTACTCTATCATCACCGAAGGTTTATCTGAAGTAGATTTACCATGTTCTATTAAATAATTAAATCTTGGATACATCGGGCAATAGATGTCTGTATAATCTTCCTTTCCTGCCGGCTCATATTGCACGATCCTGTTATCATCATTTTCTTTCAGCCACTTATACGTGGTTCTAAACACCTCTCCTTCGCCAGCTTCATTCCCCAAAGACCATGAATAAATACTTACATGGTTTCTATCTCTAAAATACATACGTTGGGTACGCATCATATGTGCCGGAAGCCAACTCATTTCGTTACCAATCTGGATTTTCTCATCTATAGCCAAAGGATGACTTTCAATGTTTGCCTCATCAATAACATAAAGCCCATACTTGTCGCATAGCGATAACCAATAAGGATCGTTGGGATAATGGGAACTTCGCACCGCATTAATGTTATGCTGTTTCATTAGTTTAATATCCTGCTCCATACTTTCCTTCGAAACTACATGCCCCGTAATGGGATCTGTTTCATGTCGGTCTACCCCTTTAAAATAAATTGGCTTACCATTAATTAAAAGCTGACTATCTTGGATTTCTACCCGCTTAAACCCGGTATACCTATTAACATATTGATTATTTTCCGAATTCGCTTCATCTTCCAATGCGATCTTAAATTCATACAGATTTGGAGTTTCAGCTGACCATGTCTTAATCTCAGGAATCAGTTGTTCTACCTGGAATTCTAAAGTATCTTTAGGAGCTATTGTTAGAAATTCAGAAGCAGAAAATATGATTGAATCCTTCTCCATTATCAGGACACTCACTTTTCTTTTAACTTCTTGCTCAAGGGTATTATTAATACTAATTGTTCCCTTAAAAACTCCATTGGCATAGGTGTTATCCAGATTGGTGTATGACTCATAGTCCGCTATAAAAACCTTCGGTCGGGTGTATATGTAAACATCTCGTTCTATACCGCTCATTCTAAGCATATCTTGACTTTCGAGATAACTCGCATCACTCCAGCGAAACATTTGAAGCGCAATTAGGTTTTCTCCTTTTTGAACAAATGATGAAATATTAAATTCTGCAGGTGTCTTACTTCCTTGAGAATATCCAACATATTTTCCATTCACATACACGTACATTGCTGATTTTGCCGCAGCAAAATGTAAAATAACTTCCTCATCCAGCATCTTCTGATCTAAAACAACCATATTTCTATAGGTTCCAACAGGATTATAATCGGTTGGAGCGTCCGGCCAATTGGTAGTGAAAGGATAGCGTTCGTCAAGATAAATTGGATTTCCATATCCTTCTGTTTCCCAATTTGCGGGCACCTTAACCTTTCCCCAATCGCTATCATCGTATTGAACGTTTTGAAAAGTAAGGGGACGATGCAGAGGGTTCTTTACATAGTGAAATTTCCACTCTCCATTTAAATTTAAATACCGCTTAGAATGTTCTATTTGATGTATCTCGGCATTTTCAAAACCAAAAAAAGTTGCTCTTGGGGGTAACTTATTCTCTTCAAACACCTTGTGATTGTAATGGTTGGTTTGTTCAGGCACTTCTTCTAACTTTTCCTTATGACAAGCAGTCATGGCAAAAGCTAATAGTGCAACAATATATATTTTGTTCATTGTAATCTTTTGAAATTAAACACTTTTTAGGATTTGTATACATATCTTTTAACCATCGAATATGAGATGGATCGCCTTTGTCACGGAACTGATAAAGCCAAATATTTTTAGATCTCCTGACTACAAAGTCGAACCATCATCTCTTTACACAACTCCTGATCATTAATAAGCATTCATAAAATCTTCTTTAAGGACTTTCCTGAGGTGAAAAATCAACTCAGAAGCGTTGGTTTCCGTAAAAACCATTGGAGGCTTTATTTTAAGAACATTATTATCCGGGCCGTCGGTACTCATTAGAATTCCATAGTCTTTCATACGGTTTATAACATAATCGGCTTGAGCTTTTAATGGTTTTAGCTTTTTATCTACGAATTCTATTCCCAGAAATAAACCCTGACCGCGAACATCTCCAATAATTGGAAACTCATGAGCAAGTTGACGAAGTTCTTGTTTAAGATATTCTCCAACCTGAAGTGCATTCTGTTGTAATTTTTCCTCTTTCACCACCTTTAAAACTGCGGCTCCTATAGCACAAGACACGGGGTTACCACCAAACGTATTAAAGTATTCCATACCATTTGCGAACTTTTCAGCGATTTCCTGAGTACAGGCTACCGCTGCCAAGGGGTGTCCATTACCCAAAGGTTTTCCAATAGTTACAATGTCCGGAATAACATTATATAGCTGAAACCCCCAAAAGGATTTTCCCATACGACCACAGCCTACCTGAACTTCATCTGAAATACAAACCCCTCCTGCTTCTCTAACATAAGCATAGGCCTGATTTAAAAATCCTTCAGGGAGTTCAATTTGTCCACCGCAACTGATAATAGGTTCTACAATTAAAGCTCCGACATTTCTGCCCTTTTTATGTACTTTATCAATAAGTTTCTTTACTTCCAGAGCATATAATGGTCCGGTGTTTATCCCGGTAAACTTTCCTCTGAACTTATCCGGTAATGGAAAAATATGAGTGTGTTCAGGCGCTCCCTGTCCTCCTTTACCATCAAACTTATAGGAGCTGATATCTATACATGCGTTGGAGTTTCCGTGATATCCTACTTCTGAAGCAATAACATCTTTAGCTCCAGTTGCTGCTTTCATCATTCTAAGTGCCAATTCATTTGCTTCACTCCCTGAATTGACAAAATGCAATACACTTAATTCGGGAGGTAGGGTTTCGATAATTTCCCTGGCAAGCTCATTTATATTTTCATGAAGGTATCTGGAGTTGGTATTGATGAGTCCCATTTGATCTTGCCCTGCCTGAACCACTTGAGCATGCTCGTGACCTACATGAGCTACATTATTTACCGTGTCGAGGTATTTTTTACCAAATTGATCTATTAAATACTGACCCTTACCGCGTACCATTTTTATTGGTATGTTATACTGTAAACTCAAACTTTTACCGAGATGTTGCTTTCGGTAGGCGATAATCTGATGATCCGGAATTTCCATTTGAGGATTTAATCCGTTACTTTTGAATAAGGCATTTGGATCAGGGCATAGGCTTCTCCAGACAGGAAGTTCACTATGAAATGTTACCCCTGGAAAGTCATTTTTATAGTCCAGCATTGATAACGTTACCTGAAAATGCAGATGGGGAACCCATCCTCCGTTCTCATTATATGCTCCTAATTTTCCAATAAGATCACCACAATTTACTATGCTCCCTTCTTTAAGATGCCGGATACTTTCTATCGATAAATGACCATAAATCGTAAAGAATTCGAAATCATCGGCACGATGTTTTAGAATAACCAATCCGCCATAACCTTTTTCTCCTTTATCTTCAGTTACTGAATACACCTCTCCCTCCATAAATGCATGTACCGGAGTATTGGCAGGTAACCAAAAATCAATTCCCAGGTGGATGGTTCTATGCTCTATTCCAAGGTTTCCTTCTCTTTCATACATATTACTTGTATAAAATGGTCGGGGTTCCAGGTACCCACCGGCAATTAATGTTCCCGGATTTCGTTTTTGAATTTGATTCAGCTTAAATTCAAAGTAATCCTGATCCTCATAATCTTTTTCGTGACCGAGAAAGGTACTGGAAACACTAAGGTCTATAGGGTAAATGATCCTAGATACCTCTGTAGGAAACAAAGCTTCAATTGTTAACTGTTGATTCTCTGTCCAATCCATAAATTTGGACGCCATTGGATGGGGTGCATAACCACATGCCTCTCTAAAACTGTAATGTGCAAAATCTTCACTTACATCATACCATTTATAAAGTAAATCCCAAGCTGGTTTTTCACTGATCAACAAATATTCATTTTCAGGTTCTTTAATTTTATTGATGGCTGATTTGGTAACCGATATTACAAGTCGCATCCCGATAGCCACATATAGTACTTTTAACTCCTCTGGTTTTAACTTAAATGATTTGTGATATCCGGAAATAATTGGTAAAACCGCTTGCAGAGGATTATTACAATTCATTATGGCATAAGCCGATGCAATGGCAAGATCGTTAATTGACTGCGTATAAACAGCATCTCCATAATCGATACATGAAATCACCTTTGGGTTTTGTAAATCTTCTGAAACGATCACATTATTATCATTGGCATCGTTATGAACTATAGTTTTTCTCAATTGGGAGTAGACACCCTGGAGGTCTTTAAACCTTTTTTGATAGTACTCCAGAACTTCCCTCTCTTTTTCCCCAAAATAGAGAAGGTAGTTTTCTGTCCATAATGATTGTGCTACATCCCATTCAAATTTTCGATTCGCATATGAATGATCAAAATCACAAAGTTCCTGAGTCAATTTTCCACATTCTTCACCGAGGCTATATAAAAGTTCATTTGATTTTGGATTTACAGAGCTCCAAACTCTTCCTGAAATCCAGGTTAACAATCTAACTTTTCTTTTATTTCCATGATGATCTGTTATTTCGGAGATCCCTTCACCTTCTATATCTTTAATTACTTTTGGAGCAATCAAAGATTTTTTAGCATGTGCAAGGTGTTCTAATAATTGTTGTTGAAAATTTAAATAGTCTATATTTTCTTCAGGTCTTGATACCTTTAAAATGAAGGATTTTCCATTTTGATCATCGATTTTAAAATTGAAGTCAATTTCTCCCGGTAACCGTTTTGCCTTACCATTAATTTGAAAACGTTCCTTTAAAATAGTTTCAGCTTCCGTGGCGGTTATTTCTATTTTGTTATAATCCATATTGATCATGAATCTATTATTTATAATCACTACTCTTCGGTTAACATCATTATAATATGGGCTGCACTCCAGCTGAAATTCTGCGCATTCAGCCCTTTCCCGGTAATTGGATGATAATTCTCTCTGATCGAAGCTCCTTTTCCCAGCAGTCCTTCGGCTCCTTTTAGAACTTGCTCTGTGGCTTTATTGGCTTCTTCCTCATACCCATACATTCTTAACCCTTCAATTCCGAAGTATGCCTGATCTATCCAATTGGGCCCTCTCCAATAACCGTTCATCGGATCAAACTTTGAATGATCTTTAGACATTGTTTGAAAAGGGACTTTGGTGTAAAACTTCGATCGATCCATCATCCGATCTCTCACTTTATCGGCTTGTTCTTGTTTAGCAACACCTGCCCATAGCGGAATCCAACCTTCACTTCCTTCTCCCTTGATAAAACTTTCACCATCTAATGATGTATCATAAAACCAGCCATCTTCACGGCTGTAAAACTGATATTGAATTTTAACTTTGAGTGCTTTAGCTTCTGACAAAAAGGTTTTTAAATCAGCTTCATTATTGGTAACATTAGCAAGATAGGCCAGAAATTTTTTATCTGCGTAGAGGTAAGCATTTAAGTCAACACTTTCCTGATCGAGGGAGTACGCTCCATCATCATTTTTCAGAATTTTTGAATCGTCAAACCGGATGGCATTGTCCATCCCGCTTTCCCATTTTGCTGCTATTAATGTTCCATCGGTTGACCCATATTCACAAAGCCCATCCTGATCGTGATCTCTTTTTTGATACCACCAATAATGATACTTTTTTAACTTAGGGTACATCTCTTTTGCAAAACTTGTATCGTTGGTGCGTCGAACTATGCTAGCTACAGACCAAGCGGCCAAAGGAGGTTTGGTGTCTCGGTAATTGTGAGCTTCGATCGTGGTATCTCTGTAAACACAGTCTACAATAAACCCATCATCCGATTGGAAATCAAACATCGCTCTCACCTGATCTTTTGCCAATTGAGGATCGTACATGGCTATTCCGACAGCATGTTTCCATGAGTCCCACGACCAAAATCCATGAAACCATTTATAATGGTAGCTGGGAAATAAACCTGCATGTTTCAATTCTCCGGCAGGAACACGCCAATTATTTTGCAAGGTCAGCAACGTCTTAGCAAGGAGGATCTCATACTGTTGATTTTTGAAGGCTTTTTGTTGTCTGCTAATCAATTTTTCCAATTGATTTTCTTTCTCTAACATTCTTTTCAGAAGAAGCTCATCAAAATTAACTTCTTTTATTGTAGATTGTTCTTTACTCCAGCTGTAACCAGGGAATATAAACGTCTGTGACACTAACACCTCTTTGGTTTCTCTGGATTTTAATAACATAGGTTTTTGATAAACTTCAAAAGAAAGGGAATCTTCAACCCTTATTTTACTATTGTCTGATACAATGCCAACATATCCTATAGCATCTGTTCTGTCGGAGGTAATCTTCACATATTCCGCCTCTCTCTCCAAATGAATCCCCAAATCTTCAAATAAATTTGAATTCAACCTGAAACCAAGATCAATCTCCTGGTTAGAGAGATTTGTAACCCGTGTTCTTTGAAGGGCTGTATGAGCAGAAACAAACACCAGTTCTTGCTGCACTCTTAAGTTTTCATTTTCGTACGTTTGTTCTAAATGGCTGTGGTAACTACTTTGGTCTATCAGATCTTGATTCCAATCTACAAGTGATATGTTTTTTTCATTTAACAAATCAATTCTGGATAGGGATGGGCCAATCCACACCCCATTTTCCTGGGTCAGCAAAAACGGTCCTGTAAACCCTCCATAATCATCCGAGTTGTTCCGAAGTCCATATGAAAACCATGCTCCCTGATCTGAAAACATTAACATGTTTCTATCGACTTTATGTTCCGGCACTCCCTTGTAGTTTAACGTATTACTGGCTTCATAAAGATAGGTAAACTCAGGCTTTACATTCATCTCATCCTTTTGTTTACATGCAATAAAAGTCAGTAAACAGCACGTAAGCGCAATTACTTTATTTTTCTTCATCATAAAACTATATTTCTATTGTTGTAAATAGAATTTTAAAGAAGATCACTCTTCTTTTTTTAAAGAAAAATCATTGTGAAGTAACAACAAAGAAACTTGTTGTCGTGTTGGACGCAGCTAAAGTACAAAAAAAAACGAATTTTCAACTTTGAGTAGATAATTACATAAAAAAAAATATATTTGCGAATAACCCAGCCTAAGTTTTGAGAAATTAATAGTAATCAACCATATTAGCTATTTCCTTGAACCAACGATTCATTTTAGCCGAGATAAAGAATAAGAATCAGAAGGTTTTTAAAAAACTCTTCAGTGATCTTTATGCTGAGTTAGTTGTTTATGCCAATGGATATCTTTTTGACAAAAACGCCAGCGAAGATATTGTTCAGGAGGTGTTCATCTATTTATGGGAGCAAGCCGAATCATTGCAAATAAGAGATTCTTTAAAGTCTTATTTATACGTAATGGTTCGCAACAAATGTCTTAACTATCTAAAGTCAATAAAAATTCAAGATTCATTACACCTGCTTGATCTCAATACGGTTTTAATCAGTAATCACGATTTGGAATCCTTTTCGCAATCGGATAAACAAATCATTCAGAATCAACTTCAAAAGATCATAACCGAACTACCGGTAAAAATGCAGGAAATTGTTCGTTTACGTTTTATCAGCAATTACAAATACAGTGAAATTGCAGAGGAAATGGGCGTATCTGTTAATACGGTAAAAACGCAACTAAAGCGAGCGAAGATCAAGATATCGGCATCTTTGAGTCCGCTTTTATTTCTTTTCTTACAGCACTTTCAATAAGCGCAAGAATCAATGTTTTCACATTATTTTTAAATTTTCTTTATTTTTTGTCACCCTTTATTGCCATTCTATTGTCATATGAGTAAATAGTTTTTAAAAAAGGCATTGATGGAGTTTAAGCTCATTCTAAAAAAAATAAATAACGAACTCACCGAAAAGGAGCAAATTCTCTTTGATGAGTGGTACGCAGAATCTGAAATACACAGGCAGTATTATAAAAATGTGATTAAAAACTATGGGAAATCACTAGATGGGATCGATGTAGACGTAGCCTATAAGAACCTTGCACCAAAACTTCGTCGAAAAAAAGCATTGTTTACGCCACTTAGGGTTGCTGCTATAGCTGCAGCTATTACCGTTTTAATTTCACTTCCTTTCATAAGCAAACAAGATGATTCAGAACTATCAGTTCCGGTAGTGGCCACTGAAAAGAAAATTGAAATCGGAACTGACAAGGCTGTTTTAACCCTTGAGGACGGAAGTGAAATACCTTTAGAGGCGGGTAAATCATATACCAATAAGCACCTTACCAGTAATGGCAAAGAGTTAACATATGATACTTCAGACAACAAAACATCTGAAATAAAATACAATACATTAACAATTCCCAGAGGCGGGCAGTTCTTTATAACACTTTCAGACGGCACTCAAGTTTGGTTGAACTCAGAATCTAAGATTAAGTACCCAGTAACATTTACCAAAGGTAATACCAGAATGGTTGAATTAATTTATGGGGAAGCCTATTTTGATGTATCTCCGAGCACTCAACATCAGGGTGCAGATTTTATGGTTAAATCTCAAGAGCAAAACGTAAAAGTGCTGGGAACGGAATTTAATGTCAAAGCCTATAAAAGTGACTCCTATATTGCCACTACCCTGGTTGAGGGGTCGGTTAGTATTGAGAATAATGGATCGACAAGAAAATTAACCCCCGGAAATCAATCTAATTTTAATACAGTTACCAACACTATTAAAATTACGGCCGTGGATGTAAACGATGCAATTTTGTGGAAAGAAGGGTTATTTAGCTTTAAAAATAAAACACTTCATGAAATCATGCTTCAATTATCCCGATGGTATGATGTCGACATTGAAATTGAAAATGCAGAAGCTGGTGAAATTCGATTTAACGGAGTTTTTAACAAACATCAAGATTTGGAAAATATTCTTTTAACCATAGAAAATACGAATGAAGCAAAATTTGAAAAAATAGAAAACAAAATCATTATGAAGTAACCAAAGAAAAGGGAATGGAGTTTAGACCTGGACAATTTAAATCTCCATCCCCGCCAGATTAATTAATTAAATAAATATTTAACTAACTAACGCGTAAATTTATGAAATCTAAATTTAATGAATTCCTTATGCGCTATGGGGAAAACATTTTAATGAACATGATGAGAACATTTATTTTCTTATGTTGTTTAACAACTTTTGCTTTTGGATCAAAAGCAGGTTTTTCTCAGAATTCAAAGATCACTATCAAAAACGATTCAAAACTGACGGTTGAAGAAGTTTTTGATCTTATCAAAGATCAGACTGATCATACTTTTATTTACAGATCTGATCTATTTAAAGATGCTCCCAAGGTGGAGGTTAAGAGGGGAACGATTAAAGCGGAAACACTTCTTAAAAAAAGTTTATCCTACGGTAATTTCAAATATTCCTTCACTTCCGACGGAACTATTTTACTGGATAAAAAACCAGAAGTTCCAACAGTCATTCCTCAACTTATAATTACCGGCACGGTATCTGACAATACGGGCGCTCCCTTACCCGGAGCCACCATTTCTATTAAGGGAAATGAATCCGTCGGCACACAAACTGATTTCGACGGCAAATACACCATCGAAGTTCCTGATAATAATACCATATTGGTATATCGATTTTTAGGATTCAGGACGAAAGAAGTTGCGGTTAATTCATCAACTACCGTTGATGTGTCACTGGAAGAAGATGCTCAAAGTCTGGATGAGATTGTGGTTGTTGGTTATGGGACACAGAAAAAAAGTGATGTCACCGGAGCCATTAGTACGGTAAAAAGCGAAGACCTGACCCAGGTTGTTACCACGAGTCCGACCGACGCATTACAAGGAAGAGTTTCCGGTGTAACCGTTACCTCTTCAGGAAGTCCGGGTTCTACTGCAGATGTAACGATCAGGGGAATCGGAAGTTTTGGTAACAACCAACCTCTTTATATTGTAGACGGTGTACAAGCAGATCCTTATTATATCGATCCTAATAATATTGCTTCGATGGAAGTTTTAAAAGATGCTGCTTCCGGAGCTATTTATGGTACCAAAGCTGCAAATGGTGTAATCATTATTACCACAAAAAAAGGGAAATCTGGAAAACCGAGGATTGAAATCAATTCATCTTTGAGTATTAACACACCTGCAGAAGAAATGAACTTGTTAGATGCGGATGGCTATGTAAATGTGCATCGCCAAATGTATGAGAATGCAGGATTGACACTTCCTCAGTATGTAAGCAATCCTCCATCGGTTAACACCGACTGGATTGAAGCTACTCACAGAACCGGTGAATTACAAATGGTGAATGCCCGGGTTAGTGGTGCTTCGGAGAACATAAATTATAGTATTGGAGGTAACTATGCTGATGAAATAGGGGTTTTAATAGGTTCGGAGTTTACTAAGAAGGGACTTGTAGCCAATATGGGGATTACTAAAGGCAAATTTAAAGTCAACACTAATTTAAACTACAGTGAAACATATAGGGAAAACTATAAGTTCTCATTACGGGAGACTTATCAGATATCTCCACTAATTCCAATATTTGACGATAGCAAACAATCAGGATATGGCTATAGAGACGGGGATATCCCAGATCACAGAAATCCGATCGCCGAGGATCATTATCTAAACAGCTATACAAAGTCTAAATATTTTTTAGGTACGTTGTCTTTAAATTACGAAATCTTAAAAGGGTTAAATGCCAAAGCTAATTTATCTGTTTCCAATCTAAATTCATATGGTTATAATTTTAATCAACCATTCAGAGCCCGAGATGTTCAGGAAGAAGGCAGGGAATATGCTTTTATCTCCGAACTCAATACAGAATCAAGAAGGATTAATCAAGAATACACTTTGAATTATGATTTTCAGGTTGGAGAGCATGCAATTGGACTTTTAGCAGGTTATCAAAGAATCAGAGAACCTTTCAGAACTACTTATGCGCAAGCAGAGGGATATAAAATAGAAGAAGATGAAGACGGTAACGAAGTAAAGGTTCCGGCAATTATTCTCGATCCAAGCTTTAACACCCTGGATGCTTTTTCTGATGGAACTTATACTGCTTCCGGAACGAATGCCGAATACAGCTTAGTATCTCAGTTCGGACGTGTTAATTACTCTTTTAAAGATCGTTATCTGCTCCAGGCGAGTATCCGTAGGGATGGAAGTTCAAAGTTTGGAAAGAACAATCAATATGGTAACTTTCCTTCATTTGCCTTGGGATGGAAATTAACAGAAGAAAGCTTTATGGAAAATCAAAATATATTCGATTTTTTAAAGCTTCGTTACAGCTGGGGACAAGCGGGTAATGACTCTGCTCTGGGATATTATGACTATGTAGCACTTATCAGTCAGGGTAAAAGTCAGAATGATGGTGGATATGTTTTCGGTGATCCACAAACTTCATATTTAGGAAGTATTGCCAGAGAACTTCAGAACGATGACTTGCAGTGGGAAACAAACACTTCTTCAAACATCGGTGTTGACTTTGCGAGTTTAGGAAGAAAGTTGCAAGGTGCAATCAACTATTATAAAAGTACTACCGAAGATCTGTTGATAACCAAGGTTGTTTCACCTTCTTCAGGAATCAATGATCCTGTTGTTAATGTTGGGGAATTCGAAAACAGCGGTCTGGAGTTTGAATTGGGATATTCCAACAAAGATCATGAGTTTAAATATAGTGCTTTTGCCACTTTTACAACCATCAACAGTGAGGTAACTCAATTGAGCAGTGAAGATCAGGTATTATATGGTGTAGGTTTAAAATTTGGCTCTGACCACTTTGTGAATCAGACAAAGGTAGGTTATGAACCAGGCGCCTTCTTTTTACCGGTTGCAGACGGAATCTTCCAAAATCAGGCAGAAATAGATGCTCATAACTTAAATGGTTCTCCAATTCAACCAGATGCACAACCTGGCGATATTCGCTTTAAAGATGCGAACGGTGATGGTGTTATTGATGATGGTGATGCGGTTTATCAAGGAACCGCCATTCCTAAGTTCGAGTATAGTTTAAACCTGACAGCCAACTTTAAAAACTTTGATTTTAATGTGTTCTTCCAAGGTGTCGGAGGGAATAAAATATACAACGGTAACAGTTTTGAAATGTTAGGTATGGATAGTGGACGTAACTTTAGAAGCGAAACACTTCATGCGTGGACTCCTTCTAACACCAACACCAGCATCCCTAGAGCTGTTTTAGGAGATCCAAATGGAAACAACCGAGCCTCTACAAGATTTTTACATGATGGTGACTATTTGAGAATTAAAACAATTCAGTTGGGATACTCAATTCCATCAGAGATCTTAGACACCCTTATGATAGATAAGTTCAGACTTTATGTTACCGGTCAAAACCTATTTACACTTAGTGATTATGATGGTTTAGACCCGGAAGTTGGAGGTGACATCTTATCCAGAGGTATTGACAGAAGTTTATACCCAAGAAGTAAGTCATTCATTTTAGGTGTACAATTACAATTTTAAAATTTGAATCAAATGAAATCAATATATAAATTCTATTTATTAGCATTTGTGCTACTAAGTATGGTAGCCTGTGATGACCAAGAGTTTTTAGAAGAGACTTCTCCCGATCAATTAACCTCCAATTCTTTTTGGAGAGATGTAAACGATGCGGAATCCGGATTGGTAGCCGCCTATTCTGAGCTAGAATCCAGAAGTAATTTTTGGGATGGATGGCAGGAAGGACGACCTGTCGTTGAGTATTTCCGATCAGATTATGCCCTTCCAGGACCTGATGCATCAAATTATTCGCATTGGATGTCGATGTTTAATTTCACTTACGACAATGCTCATACTTTTATTAATGTATTATGGCGAACTAACTATAAAGGTTTAGGTTTTGCCAATCAGGTAATCACTAAGGTCGGAGAAATGACTTCGGAACAAATCTCTGATTCTGATAAAAAGCGCATTATTGGAGAAGCGACATTTTTAAGAGGTTATTATCACTTTAAACTTTTATCTCTTTATGAACAAATTATATTGAGAAACGAAATTGTTACTACTGAAAATATCGACAAACCATTATCAACGCGACCTGAGGCCTGGGAATCAATTTTAAATGACTTCAGCAATGCTGCCGGCATGCTTCCTGAAACGGTTGCATCAGAAGATTTAGGCCGTGCCACTAAAGGGGCTGCTTTAGCTTATCTGGGTAAAGCCTATCTACATAAAGCAGGAGATCCAACTTCTGCGGCAGGTGATGATTTTTCTAATGCTGCAAATGCTTTTAAACAAATTGTTGATGCCGGAAACTATCAGTTAGAACCGGATTTCTTAAGTCTATTCAACGGGGAAAATGAGAACAATGTAGAATCCATTTTTGAATTACAGTTCAAAAGTGGTGATGCTACTTCCTGGAACGCTACACGCTTACATGCTTTTATCGGTGACTGGTGTGTTGGCGGATGGGGCGGTATTGAAGCCACTATCGATCTCGTCGATGACATGAAAACAGAAGGTCAAATAGCAAATAACGGATTGTATGACAATCGTCTATACGGTACGGTTTATTTTAAAGATCCGTATTTCAATGATACAAACACCAATGAAATGCAGGGGTACACCTGGGATGTTCTGGTAGAAGGAACCTATGGTTCTGCCGATGCTAAGGATAACAGTGCTTACTTCAGAAAATGGTTGCCAAACTACGTGTGGAACAACAGTTATGTTGGTGTGAATGTGGTATTAATGCGTTATGCTGATGTATTATTAATGTACGCTGAAGCATTAAACGAAACAGGAAATACCACTGAAGCTATTAACATCATCAATACCATAAGGGATGTACATGGTAATATGCCATCGACTACTGCCAGTACCCAAGAAGAGGTACGCGAGCAAATTAAGCATGAGCGCACCATGGAACTTACTCTTGAATCTACACGTTTCTTTGACCTCAGACGTTGGGGAATGCTTGATGAAGCCATGCAAGCTGCAGGAAGAACTGGTTTTAGTGCTAATAAGCACTCTTATTTCCCTGTTCCTTTAACAGAGGTTCAGGCCAATCCTGAAATTAATTAGAAGCAGAATTTTAATAGTTAGCTAAGTTGACAAACACCCGGTTAGTTTCGGGTGTTTTGTTTAAATTCGCGTTGTTATAAAAACAACATAAAGACTATAAAAATGTTACAAAACCAACTAGATCAAGTTTTCAAAGCCCTTTTCGATCCGTATTTAAAGAGAGTTCCGGATGTGGCTAAAATAAACCGTGCAATGATTGAAGAAGGCATCATTACCTCTGAAGATGACATTGTTAATGATCATATTGCATTTCGAACCCTTGGAGTTCCGAACCTGGGTATCTCATCATTTGAGAAAATCTTTCTTCATTATGGATATGTGAAACAAGATTACTATTCATTCGAAGAGAAGAAGCTTAACGCTTATTGGTATGCACCTCCTATGCCCCATTATCCACGAATTTTTATAAGTGAATTAAGGGTTAATGAGCTTTCAAATGCTTCTCAGGACATTATTCATTCTTACACAGATGCTATTGTAAAAGATCCGGTAGACGATATCGATTTAAACGATCCGAAAGCGGTTGGTGACTTTTTTTATAAGCCTTTGTGGAAACTACCAACCATTGAGGATTACAAACAATTAGCGAGAGAGAGTGAATATGCCGCATGGGTAATCTATAACAGGTATTATCTCAACCATTACACATTGAGTGTGCATGAATTTCCTGAGCAATACAACACTATAGCGAAGTTCAATGCCTTTTTAGAACATATTGGCATTAGCTTAAACACAGCAGGTGGGAAGATTAAAATAAGCAAGGATGGCCTACTAAAACAAAGTAGTTCGGTCGCTGAAGTCATTGAAGCTACTTTCGCCAATGATCAGAAAATGAAAATTTCCGGCAGCTATGTTGAATTTGCTGAGCGACTTCCTTTACCGGAATATGAACACTTAAATAAAAATCAATTAAAAAGAGAACATCGAAGAGATGGCTTTGAATCAGCAAATGCTGATAAAATATTTGAAAGCACGTATAACGAGCAAACTAAAATTTAAATAATGACTATTCATACCCTTTTAAATAACTTAAACATACAAGAACCTTTTTACAGTATAAGCACCGGTTTAAATGAGCAGGTTGGCCAGGGAGAAAAAATTGTAATTTCTTCTCCTGCCGACGGGAAAACCATTGGTGAGGTCAGGTTAGCTGAAGCGTCTGATTACAATGCTGTAATTGTTAAAGCAAAAGAGGCCTTTCCGATCTGGAGAACTTTAACAGCCCCTCAAAGAGGTGAAATTGTGAGACAATATGGAGAGGAATTAAGAAAGGAGAAGGAAAATCTCGGAAAACTTGTAAGCTACGAAATGGGTAAAAGCTTACAAGAGGGTTACGGAGAAGTTCAGGAAATGATTGACATCTGTGACTTTGCCGTGGGTCTTTCGCGACAGCTCTATGGTCTGCAGATTCATTCCGAACGTCCAAACCACAGAATGTTTGAACAATGGCATCCTCTAGGTATTGTGGGAATAATTTCTGCTTTTAATTTCCCGGTGGCGGTTTGGAGCTGGAATACTGCCTTAGCCTGGGTATGTGGGAATGTTTGTGTTTGGAAGCCCTCTGAAAAAACACCTTTTTCTGCGATAGCATGCCAGGAGATTTTTAAAAGAGTATTAGAACGGAATGACTTACCTGAAGGGGTGAGTAATATTATTATAGGTGATAGCTCGATAGGGAATTTAATGGCTTCAGACACCAATATCAGTTTGGTATCTGCCACTGGCTCCACAAGAATGGGAAAGAGTGTTGCGGAAACCGTAGCCAAGCGATTAGGAAAAACAATTTTAGAATTGGGAGGAAATAATGCAATGATTGTTACGGAGCATGCTGATCTTACGCAAGCCATTCCAGCCATTGTATTCGGAGCCGTTGGAACTGCGGGTCAGCGATGTACCAGTACAAGACGTCTTCTTGTTCATGAAAGTCAGTACGAAACTTTGAAAGAAAAACTAGTTGATGCATATCGACAAATCCGTATTGGAAATCCACTTGACGAAAACAATCATGTTGGTCCGCTTATCGATACTGACGCCGTTACAAATTATCAAAACACTATAAAAACTGCGCAGGAACAGGGTGGGTACATCTGTGTCGGAGGTCAAGTCTTAGAAGGAGCCATGTACCAATCTGGCTGTTATGTGGAGCCTACCATTATTGAAGCTCACAGTGCTATGGAAATTGTAAAGCATGAGACTTTCGCCCCCATTCTCTATTTGATGAAGTATCAAACGCTGGAGGACGCCATTTCCTTACAAAATGATGTTCCGCAAGGATTGTCTTCTGCCATTTTTACTTTAAATATGAGAGAGGCGGAAACCTTCTTATCTGCAACAGGTTCAGATTGTGGTATTGCCAATGTTAATATTGGGACTTCAGGGGCGGAAATTGGCGGAGCCTTTGGTGGGGAAAAAGAAACCGGAGGAGGCAGAGAAAGTGGCTCTGATGCGTGGAAAGGCTATATGAGAAGGCAAACCTGTACTGTTAACTATGGTACGGAACTACCTTTAGCACAGGGTATAAAATTTAATTTATAGTTACGCTGATATTTTCGAAAAACTATAAAGAAATATTTGGTTGATTCTGTCAGGGCGAGCGCCCTTACCGTTCAGGTGGGCGCTCTTACTGACAACTTATAACACTTATTATAGTTAATATTACTTCTTTTAATTTCCCTAAAACATCCACTTGATTTTTTTAGCCAGCTTTAGAGGAAGCTTATACGGTGGATATCTCAAGGGAACATCTATCCAGTTCGCTTTTTTCAATACCGATTTATGATGCGAAAAAAGGTCAAAAGACAATTTACCATGATAGGCTCCTATTCCACTATCTCCTACCCCTCCAAAAGGCAAGTCTTTATTTGCAATATGTATGATGGTATCGTTTATAGCTCCTCCACCAAAGCTATTCAAATGCACTATCTTTTTCTGAAATTTCCTTTTGGTTGAGAATATATAAGTAGCCAACGGTTTACTGTATTTCCCCATTATTTTCGTTAAATCATCTTCATTTTTATAGGAAAGGATTGGCAGAATGGGACCAAAAATCTCCTCCTTCATAATGGCTGCTTCCAAATCTGGTTCATTTACCAAAGTAGGAGCCAAATAATTATCAGATTCATTGGTTAACCCACCAAATACAACATTTTCATCTTCTAATAAAGATATCAAACGTTTATAGTGCTTATGGTTTACAATCCTGGCAAAATCCGGAGATGCTTCAACATTTTTACCATAGCTCTTTTCAATATTTCTTTTTAGCGCTTCTAGTAACTGGTCTTTGACCTTATGGTGTACTAAAATGTAGTCGGGCGCTATACAGGTTTGCCCTGCATTAATAAACTTTCCCCAAACAATACGCTTGGCTGCCAGGTTTATTTTGGCCGTTTCATCTACTATACATGGGTTTTTCCCTCCCAACTCAAGGGTTACAGGGGTTAGGTGTTCAGCGGCACTTTTATATACGATCTTACCCACCGCCGTACTCCCGGTGAAAAATATATAATCCCATTTAAAGGATAATAGTTTTTGAGACACCTCAACACCCCCTTCTACGACCGACACATATTCTACGGGAAACACTGCCTTGATTATTTTAGCAATAATAGCCGAAGTATTAGGTGTTAGTTCGGAAGGCTTTATAACAGCTGTATTTCCTGCCGCAACAGCCCCAATAAGTGGAGCAATAGCTAGTTGAAATGGATAATTCCATGGAGCTATGATCAATACTTTACCAAAAGGTTCTTTATAAATGCGGTCTGAAGACGGAAAATTGAGCAGGTTTGTCGATACCCTGGTGGGACTAGCCCACTGACGTATCCTCTTAATCATCAAATTAAGTTCTGCTAAAACCAACTGGGTTTCTGTAGCCATGCTTTCAAACTGCGGTTTCTTGAAATCGTCATAAATAGCATCACAAATAGCTTCTTCATTTATCTCTATTTCATTTCGAAGCGCCACAAGCATTTCTTTTCTATAAGAAACATCTTTAGTTTTCTGAGCATTAAAAAAGGCATCTTGTTGTTTTAATAAATCCTCGTCCATTTCACGTTTTTTAAAAATGGTTTCCATCGTACCCCCTAATTTAAAACATTTTAATTCACTGCCTCAAAAGACAAATGAAATAATAACGTCGGCTTATCGTAAACGGTAGGTTCTGTATGAATTCCGATAGCCACATTCATGGTGTTTTCGGTAAGTTCTTTGAGAATAACCAACACTTTTTTGTCTTTAAAACCAAGATACTCATCCAGTACCAATTGTTTCTTATTGGTAAACTGAACGGGGCCAGTGGCGGCATCAACTGTAAAATTTCCATCTACCAACTGCCAGGTTGCATCCTGTTTTGGAGTATATAGCACATGAGCCAGAGGTACGTTATTTATATCATATGAAATCGCCGTTATACTTTCTTGATATTCGATACTGGCGAGCACCAATCCCATCAAACTTTGTCCGTCTTTATTATCTACCTTATAACCACCGTCGTGTACAAAAGTAAAGGTATCTTCATAGGAAGCTCCCAAACCTATAAGGTCTAAGAGATTGTCTTGTGAGGGAAGTAAAAGACCTAAATCATTCGCTACCAATCCGGCTCCTTCTTTCCCGGAGGTATAGGCTTTTTTGAGTCTCCATGATTTTCCTTCCGGGCGCGCCTGTCCACCTGTGAGTAATATCTCCAGGGATGGCAAAATCGTTACTGTTTTGGATTCTGAGAAGGTACCGTGATCACCAGCAACTGTCATTACTACTGTATAGGTTCCCGCTTCGTAATAGGCGTGTACAGGGTCTTCTTCCGAACTGGTTTCTCCATCTCCAAAATCCCAGGAAATTGTATTTGCATTAGCCACCGTTCCGTTAAAAGTAACTTGCGTTCCCTCGATTAGAAATTGAAAATCGGCTAAAGGACTTTCGATATCATCACTACTACAATTGGATAACAATACTCCCAGTATTAGTATCCCGTATATTTTAAATGTTTTCATATTGAAGTCTTTTTTGACGTTAAAAATCTCACGAAGCATTCAAGAATTAATCTTTTATATCCCACCACACTGCTGTATCGATCTTATTATCTCCTTGCCTTGATATAGCTTCCATCACATTATTGTAATTAGCACTTAATTCAAAGGAAGAATATAAAAAGCGTTTTGGTAAAATTCCGTTAGTTACACCTTTTGCTAAATCTGGAGCCGTTCTTTGCGGAATTTCCGGATAGCCCGTTCTTCTTATATGAGACCACCCTTCAAAATAATTAGGTATCAATGCCAGCCAGGTTTGTACTCCTATCTGTTCTTCATCATTAACACCCATGAGTGACCCATGGGGTGTTGCCATGAAATCATTTATTGATGCTTCGTCAAGCTCCCATTGTCTTAATGCAGTTTCCAACCCGCTTCGATAAAATTCATCGGCCCGGGCGACATCATTATCGTATGCGAGTGCTGCTTCGGCTCTAAGTAACCAAACCTCTGCTGCCGTAATCAGGTATAATTCGCTGTCTTTAGACGACAGTGCGATTCCCATATCTGATTTTGCAGCAAAATTCGAGCTTCCAAAAGCAGCATCGTTTAACCCGTTAGTCATCCCTGTATAGGCTCCATTTCCATCAGGCTCTACAAAAACTGATAACCTGGGATCGTTGGTTTGTTGCAATTGCTCAATGAGTTTGGCAGACATTTTTATGGATGGGAATCCGGTGCGATAGGTAAACCAGTTATTACCATTTCCTTCGGTTTCAATCATAAAGGCATTATGATCATTAGATTCCATTAAAGGCTCATTGGCACACTGACTTACCACTTGACTGGAAAATTCGGTATCAGCAAAGCGCAAGCGCATAGCCAAGCGAAGACGTACGCTATTGGCAAAACGCATCCAGAGATTTAGATTGTTATTAAATATAGGGTCACTATCGGGGTATCCCATAGCAGGATCTGCGGTTTTAATCACTTGAATACTTTTCGACAAGCGATCAATAAGGTCTTTATAAATAAACTCTTGTGTATCGTATTTCGGTTGTAATATGTCTGCGGATTTTCCTTTACCTCCTTCTGTATAAGGTATCTCACCAAAGGCATCTGTAATTTTTGCATAGCCTAGTACGGCAATAACATCAGCCATAGCATAGCGAAGTTCATTCTTCGTTTCAGTATTCGAGGTAATTTGAAGCACTTCCTCTATATGGCGAATCACTCCTCCATACATCCCTGTAAACATATCATTATACTGACCGTCGAATCCATCGCCATACTGATCCGGAATACGGGCTGTACTACCCGCTACTAAGTAATGCCCATAATGACCTGAAAAGCGATAAGCAGACTGGTCTGTTGTGCCCTGAAACAAACTACGAACTGCTTTCGTAAATAAAGCCGCATCATCTATAGATGTTACCGCATTGGGATTTTCTCTCAGATCATCGAGGTGATCATCACAAGAAACCCCGGTAAATGCGATTATAAGAGCTACTAAAATTCTAAAAATAAATCTGTGGTTAGTTGTCATAATCTTCAGCTTTAAAAGTCAATTTTTAAGTTGAGTCCGTATGTTCTTGTCGATGGCAATGAAGAGTGTTCAAATGCAGTTGAAGCCGGACCGCTACTGTATGTCGCTTCCGGATCTATATCATCGGCGGCGTTATAGAAAAAGAGTAAATTTCTTCCGACTGCGGATAAACTGGCCCTTTGAATGAAGGTGCCTTGAAGCATCTTTTCAGAAAAATTATAACTAAGTGTTAGTTCCCTAAGTTTCACATTACTGGCATCAAGAATTTGCTCTGTAGCGATTTCACTCACAAAAATATTATTGTATTGTCTCAGCATCGCATCGGCAGGCGTTTCATTTTGAAAGCCCGTATTCTCATTAATCCCTTCTTCAATAAAGCCGGTTTCTCTCCCGGGTAAACTCCTTACATCGGTACCAAAAAATGTTCTGTAGGCCCTTCCATAAGAGTAAAATTCACCTCCTTGTTGTATACTTACCAACGCACCTAAAGAAATATTTTTATAAGTGAACTTGGTATTAAAACCACCATACCAATCAGGATTTATACTTCCCATATTGATACGATCTCCTCTTTGGGCGAGTCCCTGATCTGTGATGAGCTTTCTTCCGAAGTTATCTCTTTTAAAATCATAGCCGTAAATAGTCCCAAACTCCTCACCAGGTCGTGCTTCAACAGACACGGACCAGAGCGTGTTTAGGGTAATACTTTCCAGCCCCTCGTTCAGTGATTCAACCTTTGAGTCGCTTTTCGTGAAGTTGAAACCCAGATCCCATTTAAAATCCTTGGTTTCTACGGGGATTGTATTAAACTGCAATTCGATTCCTTTATTAGAGATACTCCCTGCATTTACCACTTTTGAATTATAGGCTGTTGCCCCTGAAACCGGTACTGCCATAATCTGGTCTTTGGTTTTAGTCTGGTAGTACGTAAAGTCGATAAAGATTCGGTTCTTAAAAAATCCAAGTTCTGTTCCTACCTCCCAGGAATTTGAGGTTTCCGGTTTAAGGTCAAAAGAAGGCAGGCTTCCAGGTATGGAGGCTACAGTATAAGGCAAGGTAACGGTTTGGTCTATGTCGTAAACGGCTTGGGTTCGGTATGGACTGGTATCGTTACCAACTCGTGCATAGGAACCTCTGATTTTTCCGTAGTTAAAAACTTTCGAGTCCATTCCCAGAAGTTTGGTAAAAAGTAAACTCATGTTTTCGGAATGATACCAATACGAATCGTTATCCTTTGGAAGTGTTGATGAATTGTCGTTTCGCAGGGTTGCATCGAAGTATAAAAACCCTCCATAGCTCAGCTGTGCCAATCCGTAATAAGAAGTTACTCCTTTCCGGTATACCGATTCATCATTAAAAGTATTTTTATAGTTATTGATCTGGTAGAAATTTGACACCTTACTGTCATTTCCCCAAATATTAACATAGCTATTGTTTTCATCTCTATAACTCGCTCCGAGATTGGCCGTAATTTTAAATTCTCCTATGTTGGTATTATAGGTGGCGAGTATATCTGAATTCCAAATTCGCTCTTTACCTGTGTTGTGGGCATAATTTCCAAGGCCATTTTGAACCGCTTGAGATCCTCTGGCTCCAAAACTGGTAAAATCAAATACAATATAATCCATTCCGGTTTTAGCGGTAATATTAAAATCATCATTTACATCCCATTTCGCAGATAAAAATCCTTGAAACCTATCGCGCTTATCTATATTCCCTGTATTCTCTAAAGCCCAATAAGGGTTATTAAAAGTATTATCGAGGTTCCACTTTATTTCATTTCCATTTGCGTCTACTGTATTGTCTGCAACATCGCTTAAACGTATATCTCTTGGCATAAGGGATAATTGTAAGGCGGTATTCCCAGCACCTTCTGCCAATTGCGGACTATTTAAGGTCTCTGATGTTAAATAGGTCATCTTCCCTTCAATATTTAATCTTTCAGATAATTTGGTGGCTCCCCTGATATTAAAGGTTTGCTTTGAAAGCGTATTATTACTGATTATTCCTTGTCCGTCTTCATCGGTTATGGATAATCGGAAGGAGCCTTTTTCAGATTTTCCTTCAAAAGAAATGGTGTTCGACACTGAATAACCGTCTGAATAAAAGGCTTCATAAGGATTTCCTTGTGGTAAGAATGTATCAGGCCTACCTAACCAATTGGTATATTCCTGTCCTTCCATTCTCGGTCCCCAACTCCACGAATATGGATAATCAAGTACCGGTCTTCCATCGGCAGCTATGGGTGCAAAACTACCAAAGGCTCCGGTACCGTATTCATTTTGAAGATCGGGGGTTAAATAGGCCTCAGTAAAGGCAAAGGAAGAATTAAGGGAAATTCCAATCCCTTTACGCTTTGTTCCTGATTTTGTAGTGATAAGAATCACCCCATTCATACCTAACGAACCATAAGCCGCTGCTGCACCTGCTCCCTTCAGAACGCTGATCGATGCCACGTCATCAGGATTAATATCAGATAAATCATCGCCTCGATCAACTCCGCCCCATGAAGAGGCTCCTCCGGAACCATTATTTATTGGAATACCATCGACTACCACAAGCGGTCTGTTAGATCCTGAAATCGTTGTAACTCCCCGAAGTAAAACTCGACTCGAGCCATTAACTCCGGTATTTGATTGGGTAATTTGCAGGCCTGAAACTTTTCCTGACAAGGAGTTCATTACATTGTTTTCACGTGCAACATTAACTTCTGACGATTTAATTTGAGAAACCGAATAACCAAGTGATTCTTTATCTCTTTGTATGTTTAAAGCCGTAACCACCACCTCATCCATCTCTTCAGCTTGCAGTGTCAGGCTTACATTTAAATTTTCTTTTCCTTCAACAGCCACTTCTTTGGTTTCATAGCCTAAATAAGAAAACACTAAAACGTCATTCTTCTGAATTCCTTCGAGTTTGAATTGTCCATCGAAAGCAGTTGCGGTTCCATTATTCGTTCCCTTTACCTGAACGGCAACCCCTACCAGAGGTGTATTGGTATCTTTTTCAAGCACCAATCCAGAGACGGTATGCTGGGCAAAAGTCATGACCGAAAACAAAAGGATGGCACCTTGTAATAAAAGTTTGTTCATACAGTTATAGTTTGGTTAGTTAGTAGTGATATTTGTCTATGTGGAATGGATCTTACTTTTTGAGAGACAAGATGTATTCTGCCACGGCCATTTTAGCATCCTCCGGCAGGTATGCCTGCGAAGGCATGTCCGGATAATCGTCTCGTAAATTCCAGGGTTTATTAATGTAGTCTACAATTCCCTGAGGGTTTCCTTCATAAACGGCCTGTATGATATTAGTCGGCACCCCGATGAGGCGTGTATCGAAAGCGTGGCAGCCTGCACAAACGCCATAATAGGTGAGTTCTCCTAATTCCTCTTTAGAAACTGACCTTGGTGCTACCGGTTCTTTAAAAGTAAAGGTGGTTATATCTTTGGTATCCGTAATTTCTGCTGTCCCATAATTGCCCAGACCAAAAGTGCGGTATCTGTTTTTATCTCTGATAGAACTTCCGGTACCTCCTCCCATAGCGAGAATATCCGGTCCTTTGGTTTTAAGCTGAGACATCATTAAAGCTTTAATTTCACCAACCGGATTATTACCATTTTCAATCATAAAATTATCGAGAATGACCACGCGATCAGGATTAGGCTCTGAATTTGGATCGTTAGCAGTAGGTGCACCGGTAGCCAGGTCGACTATGGTAATTCCGGCGTTATCATTATTTGCAATAATATTGTTTTCGACAATTACATCATCAGCTGCCATTATAAGCACTCCGGTACCCTTCGGAATCCCAGAAACTATAGAACCCGGGGCTCCAAAATTCTCATGATTATTCCCAATAACAAAATTGTTACGAATTATTACATCGAAAATTGTTTTTATTGGCAATCCGGGAGTCAGGAAAGCCAGGATACCTCCGGTATTGTTGTGCGCATAATTACTCTCTACGAGGCAGTGCCTAGAATTTTCTATTTCGATACCTGCCACATTGCCAAACACTTCGTTATACTTTACATCTACATTATCACACATTCCCACATAAATGGCCGCATCTTCAATTTCGGTGAGGATATTGTATTCTACTATTCCATTTTTACCGTACTGCGGAAAAATACCATAAACGCCAGTATCAATAATCCAGTTGTTTCGTATCACGAAATTATTTCCAGCCTGCCCCATGATACCATTTCCTTTGTATTTAATGATCTTCAGGTTCTCGATGGTTATTCCATTGCCTGAATACAAGATGGCATCATTCAATTCCTTTTTACCATCCATAACAGGCCACTTTCCATCGACTATAACTCCCTGAATACCTATATTATCCTTGTCGATATACACAGTTTCTGAATAAGTACCCGGATAAACTCTGATAAGGTCGCCGGGTTGTGCTTTAAGAACAGCTTCTCGTATTGAGCCTCCATCTTCTACTTTGATAATATTCCCTGTAAAATTGGCAGCTTGTCCTACTGCGGAAGTATCTGTTGAAGCTCCTGTATTCCAATACTGCATTGTGGAAGGAATGGGTACGGTCTCAACTTTTTTTGGTTTAAAAATCATTCTTCCCAAAAACAATCCTATGAGCAAAAACGCAAATGCTCCAATAGTTTTTAATAAAACTGATCTTTTCTTCATTTTTTGTGGTCTTAAGAGTTATGGTTTGTATTGGATAATCCGGAAGGAAGTTCTGTTGGCACTTCCGGCATAAAGGTTTCATCGGTAAGGGTTTTCAGAAAATCTACCAGCCTGTCCAGCTCATCATCTGATAATTCTGGTTCCCATATGTGCCAATGAATTCGAAGTTCTTCATTTTCCGGTACTGCATGTCCTCGTCCATCGGTATAAAACTGTACTGTTTCCCTTAAAGTATTGAAATTTCCGGCATGCATATAAGGGGCTGTTTTCTCAATATTTCTCAGGCTGGGCACTTTAAACCCTCCGCGCATGGTTTTATCGTTATAGGGTATTTCGGCTCCAGGGTCTAAGGGTTTCCCATCTGGTTCCGGCACTCCTAAAACGGCAATTTGTTGGTTGGTAAAGAGCGGAGGGGTATGGCATTCTGCACATCTGGCTACAAAGGATCTAAATACATTTAGGCCTTCTATTTCTTTTTCATTCAAAGCCTTATGATAACCATGTGCATATTGGTCGTATCTGCTATTGAGTGAAATCAGAGAGCTTTCAAAGGCGGTGATTGCAGTATAAATTTCCTCTAATGTTATCGTATTATTATTCCGATTTGGAAAAGCTTCTTCAAAAAGGACCTTGTAATTGTCAATATTGTTTAAGGTGTTCAAGAGGTTGTCCGGGGTATTATTCATTTCTTCTTTTGAAAAGAGCGGCCCTTTCATTTGTTCTTCAAGTGATTTGGCACGTCCGTCCCAAAAAAACAGTTTCAAATAGGCTACGTTCCAAAGAGAGGGTGCAGAACGAGTTAGCTGATATCCATTCATTCCTACACTGGCGGCAAGTCCATCGCTAAACCCCTTCTCAGGATCATGACAAGTGGCACATGAAATGGTACCATCCTTAGACAGTGCGGGATCAAAAAACAAGTATCGTCCCAAATCAATTTGTTGGGGAGAAAAACCGTCTCTTACTTTAGGGAGTGCTGTTTTTAATCCGCCAACTCCATGATCATTTTCTGTGGTATAGGCCATGTATAAATTCTGGGCTATACATTCATTGTTTTCATTAAGTTTAAAACCCGGAGGGCAATCACAGTTTAGCTGTGGCACTTTATAATAGGCTGAATCTTTAATACCCAAACTTACCAGCCCCCATAAAGTGCACACAAAAGTCATAAAAATGACACCTCTTAAAACGATCTTTTTAATATCCATTTTTTGCTATAACTAAAAACTAATTCTATCTGTTTAAAGAAGTTTTACAGCTAAACAGTTATTGGAAATTTAAGAAGTGAATCTTTACAGGAGCCTTGTAAACAAGTGTTTTGTGACGAAAAAACCCTATGTTGTGACCAAAGGGGAGGATACTTTTTTTAATCGTTCTTCGAATATATCCTTATAAGAAGAGGATACGGATAATTCAACATCCGGAACGTGTTGCATAATTAAGATATAACCTTTTTTGGTTCTTTTGAATGAATGGAGGTAATTGAAGTTAACAATATAAGATCTATGTATCCGTAACAAGGGTTTATAATCCTGGATATTAACTTCGAATTCTTTTATGCTTCCTCTTATAAGTTCTTTCACCAGTGTTTCTCCTTTCATATAGAAAAGTTCGAGATAATTCCCTGCAGACTTCACATAAACCAACTGACCATATTTAATGGCCAATGCTACTTTTCCATTTTCACCCTTTATGGTAAGAAGCTTGTCTTTATCTTTGGTGCCGGCTTCAATAATCTCAGCCTTCTCTGCCTTTAATTTACTATACCTGTATTTGTGCTCCATATACCAAACAAAAACAGTATATGGAACGATCAGGATCAAGGCAGTATATCTAAAAGTTAAAAGATACTCCTTGAACTGTTCTGAATATGCAGATAACTCATCACCGAACAAAAGATAAAAGAAATACGCCATAATGATCACCTCCAGGAGATACCATAAAAACAGACTTAAATATGTAAAGTTTTTGATTCGAAACAAGGACCTTAAAGCAAATTGGGTCACAAAAAGTATTGCAGTTCCCACCATTATAAATTGCCAATAATAATTACCTCCCCATTGATTAATATTAAAAGGCTCATATAGTGTTATAAATAATATGGCATAGATAGCAACAAAACCGATTAGTAAGAATCGGTTTTTTGCAGAGCTTAAAAAGGATACTTCTCTTTTGATTATTTTTTTAAAGTTATTCATTAAAAGAATTAACAAATGCATCTAAATGTAACCATAAATTTATAATTATAATGGATTTGAATTCCCCGGCGTCAAATTTTCTGAGGATCTCGTAAAAACTAACCAATTGAGATTGTTTTATTTCTAAAGTCCTCAAGCACGATATTAATGACTCATACACCGAACTTAAACTCAAAAGATTAAACGATTTGTTAACACCTAAGCTATAGCTCTTTTCGTATCTTTAAATCGCTATCTCAATTAAATATTCACCTAAAAAACCATCAAGTATGAAAGCTGTTAGATTTTACGGAACCAATGATGTTAGAATTGAAACGATGGACAAACCAACACCTCAGGGCGATGAAGTTCTTATCAAAATAGGAGGAGCCGGTGTTTGTCATTCTGATCTTCACGTTATTCACGACGGTATCATGGGCGAAGACCCCCAACCATTTACTTTAGGACATGAAAATGCCGGTTGGATTGAAGCCACGGGTAACGGGGTTAAAGGGTTTAAAAAAGGAGATGCTGTATTAGTTTATGGTCCCTGGGGCTGTGGTCATTGCAAACCGTGTCAGCAGTCTGCAGAAAATTATTGCGATCACCAAAGTGAAAATCCATATGGAGGTGGGCTAGGATTAAATGGAGGTATGGCTGATTTTATGTTGGTTCCATCATCTCGATTACTGGTTCATATTAAAGATCTTGATCCGGTAGTGGCAGCTCCATTAACAGATGCTGCACTAACCCCATATGCTGCCATCAGGAGGTCAAAAGATAAGCTTACTTCAGACGCTTTTGTCGTAGTGTTGGGTATTGGCGGATTGGGTCATGTTGCATTACAAATATTAAAAGCGACCTCTGCGGCTACCATAATTGCCGGAGATGTTACCGCTGACAAATTACAACTAGCTAAAGATCACGGTGCGGATTTCGTAATCAATACTACCGATGATGATGTTGTTTCCCAAATTCAAAAAATAACGGGTATAAAGAAAGCTGCGGTTGTTTTAGATTTTGTAGGGATTCAACCAACAATTAACATTGGACAACAAGTAGTAGGGCTCAACGGTGATTTAACGATTGTAGGCCTGGGTGGTGGACATTTAGATTTTCATGCGATGGCTGTTCCTCTTGGAACTCGAATATCAACACCATATTGGGGCACTCGGGTAGAACTTATGGAGGTTATTGAACTGGCACGACATGGAAAGATCAAAATTGACATTGAAAAATACAAACTAGAACAGGCCCACGAGGTTTATGATAAGTTATTAAACGGAAAAATTAAAGGCAGAGCAGTGTTAACACCTTAAAAAGAATAAGCTTAAAACTATAAAACAAAAAAGTCAGGTAGTAACCTGACTTTTTTTAATTAAAAACACCTATCATCGCATAAAATAAGGCATTTTCACAAAAAACCAACTAAATTAATCAACGCGTTCTGTGGTAGTGAACGTGGCTGTTTCAGACCAAGGACTCCAATTTAAGTTTTGATCTCTATATCGCACTCTCCAATAATATTGTGTATTATCGCGCAATAGCCTGTAAATCTTTTCATCCGTAAGATCGTCGTCGGCTTGTCTGTTTTCTTTGTAGTACCAATTCTCAAACTGTTTCCAATTATCAACAATGGGCTTATTAAAGTCCGGACTTGTACTAATTTGCCAGTTGGAAGCTGCATGAAAGGCATCCCTCCGATCACTCTTGAAGGCGGAGGCCTTCAGGACCACCTTCCCTGGATTGACCTTATCTTTTAGCGGAGCTAAAGGGTTTGGTGCCAATGGTTCCTTACTGTATTTCCAAACGGTAATACTATCGGTAAGTTCATTGTCTCTTGGATTCACTCTATTTCCCTGACTAATGCGTTTCACGGTAAACTTCGGATCGCCGTTATTAGGATCCACTTCTACCATTACAAACCCGTACTCGTCTTGGGTAACTGTAAACTCATCGTAATCACGACCTTCAAATTCACCCCAGTTATCGATAGCACCCCCTGCTGATGCTACATTGATCCAAAGGTGTTTGTGATCTTTTGATTGTCCACGTGAATATCCATGTGTATGTCCAAAGAAGTGTATACTGGGTTTCCCTGAATCTTCTGTGAATTTTTCTAAACGTTCTACCACTTTCCCGGAAAAATCTTCCTCTCCGGGAATCCATAATTCAGATTTATGTGGATGGTGCATCTGTGCAAAGACAAAATCAATATCTTCATTAGAAGCGGTTTCTTTCAACACTTTGTCGAGCCATTCTAATTGTTGTCTGATATCGCGGTATCCTTTATTTGAGTCGAGTCCGAGGATTCGGGTATTTCCATAATCCTTATACCACCAATGTTCTGCATATTCAGGGCTCCCATTTTTGGGAAGACTGAAGTATTTGAAATAAAAGATTGAATTTCCTTCGTGATTTCCTACTGCAGGATATACAGGAACTTCTGAAAAAAGTTTCTCTGCCGGGTTAAAGAAATGATTTTGCCATTGGTCATATTTAGTGCCGTTCTCCACCAAATCTCCCGGTATGAGTACCATGGCAAGATTTTCAGGCACACTCCCATCAAATTCTTCATTCAAGTAAGCCAATATTCCATCATTTACAATTTCACCAAACTTATCAGGGTTGTTATGATCGTACTGCATATCACTCATAGCAACCAGGCTAAATGATTCTTTGTCTTCAGCGAAAGGAGGGGTTTTGAATTGATAGATATCTGATTTTGCTTTCCCCGTTTTAACCCGGTAATAGTACTCGGTAAACTTCTTTAACCCTGTTAAGGTTACGCTATGCACTCTGGCATCCGTAAAGTTAATATCAAAGGATTCTCCTTTGGTTTTATTTTTTAGTTTAGGGGTTGTTCCCCACTCTACAATGCTTTCATCCCCTCTATCTGTTTGCCACATTATGGTTATTGATGTAGGGTTCGCATCCTGTAAATAGGGTTTAATCTCAATTTTTTGTGCACTCACCAACAAGCAGGCACTTAGAATTAAGGTAATGCTTAAAAATTTTCTCATTGTAATAATTGCTTTTAAAAGAGGCCGTTGAAGATACAATTTCAACGGCACTCTTTAACAGAATTTAAAGCAAGTTGAATAAACAACTCTATTGTAACCACCAAGGTGTTTCGCGAATCTTATCATTCCCTTCTCCAAATTGACGGGTAATAGCCTCCGAAACATTCTGGGTGTTTTGTAAATATTCCCCCTGAGGGTAAATCCATCTGGTAGGAGGTGTTGCTCCAGCAGCCTGAGCAAATTCAGGATATCCTGTTCTCAACTGATCGAAATACATTCTCCAGCCCGATTGAAGGAATGAAGTAAAATACTTCTGCGTCATTACTAATTCTAATTGCTCTTCAAATGTGGTTGCATTGTCAAAGTTTACCAAAGGCTCAGAAAGGTAACTCTCTGCACTTTGCGTATCGACGTACGAACCGTATCCTTTTGCATAATCATTATAGAACTCAAAAGATGCCTTAACTCCATTTTCATAATGCATCTTTGCATCTGAAGCAATCCATCCTCTAAGCGCTGCTTCTGCTAGTATAAATTCTGTTTCCGAATAGCTCAAAAGATTATGAGGTTCAGTTGTAGGATCAGTACTGTATCGCAGGTTCACCTTAGACACATCTCCCTGAGCTGCTTTATCATTTACCTCAGCATAAGGAGCTAAAGGATTTCCTCCTTCATAGGCATTGAAATCATCTTCAGCCAATCCGGCTTCTTTTGCATTTTTTGTCGTCGTACAGAAAATAAACAATCTTGGGTCTTTACGATCCTGTAGCCTTCTCACAAAAGTAGAGTCCATATACATTCCAGATCCATACCCACTGGAGTTAAACTCGGTATACCGACTTCCGTCCTGATCGATGAACACCAATTGACCATTATCGTCATTAGATTCAATTATCGGTTGATTGTTGAAGATGCTGGCAAAGGTATTCCCAACATTCAATTCGGCATCCGATGTTTTACCCGACAGGGTCAGTAACACTTTTAACCTGAAAGAATTAATCAGTTTTCTCCACTGCGCTGCATTTCCATTATAGATAATATCTCCAGCTATAATTTCGTTGTTATCCTTCAGTAAATTATTCGCTTCTTCCAACTCATTCAAGATTCCTACAAACACTTCTTTTTGAGTATCGTAAGAAGGTGTATAAATCTCTTCATCCTCTCCTTTTAATGCATCACTATATGGTATATCACCAAAGGTGAGTGTTAAGTCATAGAAGTAGTAAGATCTGAAGAACTTAGCCAATGCCTTATAAGCATTGCTTTCGATTCGCTCAGCTTCTTCCATCATTTTGGTTATATCGCGCAAACGGTTATAATCACCAAAGCTACCACGGTTCCAGTTATAATACTGGTAATTATTCTCACCATCGGTCTGTACAAGCATACGAGATGCATACATCGCTCCTGTTCCTTCTACCTGAAAAGCTCTGAAGGCTATTTCTGTAAGAAGTAACTGTGGATGCGTTTGACTTACGTTATTTGGATTTTCATTGATGTCTGAAAGGTCGCTACATCCAAAAATTGTAGCGATCCCGATAAACATAAAAAATACTTTGATCTGTTTCATTTCTTTAGGATTTTCCTTTTAGAATTTCATGTTGATTCCCATACCTACATATCTTGATGATGGATCTTGAAGATTATCATCATTACCATAATCCGGATCTATAATTTCTGCTTTTTTCCAGATAAGAAGGTTGTACCCGTTAAGGCTCATATCGATATGTTTAATACCTTTTAAATTAAGCAGGTCTGTAAAATCGTATTTAAAGGTTACCGATCTTAACTTAAAGAAGGTTCTGTCAAAAACATTGGCAAAAATTTCGCTTTCGTCTTCTGTTACCTGAGCTCTATAAGGATAATTTTGGCTCCAGGTTTGCCAGCTTACAGCCGTAGTGTTTGGCTGGAATACACGTGTATCAGAGATGATATTTCCATTTACATCTCTATCGAGTTCACCACTCACTACATTTACACCTTCCGGTATATAAACAGGCTCTCCGGCTGCATACTCTGCATCGCGATATAAGGTTGAATTCGGGTGTTTACCGCCCCACCACATTTTCTCAACTGTTAAAGACCTCATCAGACCTCCCCATGATCCGTCGATACCTACATCAAGGGTCATGTTCTTATATTTAAAGCTGTTTTGAAAACCTAAAAGCCAATCCGGGTCTTTATGTCCAAGATTTTGTTTGTAATTATCTCTGATCGGAAGTCCGTTATCATTCAGGATTACTTGCCCGTCAGGAGATTTTTGCCATACTGTTGCGTAATAACTATCGGCACGATCGTTTAAGAATAGATCACCGTAACGTTCTTGTCCGCCATAGATATCAGTAATTTTTCTTTCTCTTTTACTCCAGTTGGTAAGCACATCCCATCTAAAATTATCATTGCGAACAGGAGTAGCTTTTAAAACTACTTCGAACCCATTTGTGGTGTACTCATTTCCATTTACTTTTCTGTTTTGGAAACCAGAAGCAATAGAGGTTGGTAGATCTATAATCTGATTAGTATCAATTACATTATAGTATGTAAAATCAAGCTTCAAACGTCCTTCGAGGAATGAGGCGCTTGTACCTAATTCAAATGAAGTCGACTTCTCAGGTTCGATGTTAGGATTAACAATACCTCCAGGATAAGTTAATTTAGTGGTAGACCCAAAGGTTCCGCTATTTTGGTAGAAAGGAGAAATCTCATATGGATTCAAATCACTTGATACTTCAGCCCATGAACCAAATAGTTTTAAGTAATCGATTCCTTTTGGCATTGTTACATAATTAGAAACAATCGTACTTGCTGAAAAAGAAGGATAGAAATAAGAGCTGTTTGCCTCCGGTAAGGTAGAAGACCAGTCATTACGCGCTGCAAAATTAAGGAACAAGGCGTCAAAAACACTTAACTCCATGGTTGCATAGGCACTGTTTATCTTTTTCTCTTCCAGGTAGGTATTAGCTTTTACATTTCCTTTGGTATTGTTTAAGCTATAAACAAAAGGAACAATCAAACCATCGGTAGCATTATATTCTTGTTGATACTTTCTATAGAATGTCGAGGCTCCCATATTAAAGTTCAATGCAAAGTTATCGCTGAACTCTTTGTTGTAGGTTGCAAGCACATCCATATCGATGGTGGTTCTTTCGTAATTCCATGTTTTATAATCACCGGCTCTTGGATCACCGTAATTCAGGTATGACTTCGGACTTTCACGATCTTCAAAAACATCCTTTATAACTGCAGATCCTCTTGCTTGAAGATTGATCTCATCGGTTACCTTATAGTTCAATTTCAACTGGCTGTTTATCAGGTTTGCATCGTATTCCTGATTCAATTCATAGGCAGCAAAATAAGGGTTGTTGTACCATGCGTAATTCCAGTTCGCCTGTCTGTAACCTTCTTGTCCCGGGATATAAAAATGTTCGCGTTGGTCTCTACCATTTACATCATCTCCCATCCAGATCAGGATGGTGTACATGTGGTTTTTTGGTCCGTAACCATAACGTGGGTAATTCGGTGAATATACTTTGTTATAAGCTAACTTACTATCTAATGTAAGGCGATCAGTAAGTTTTGTAGTTCCTTTAAAAGTAAGACCTCCACTTTGCAAACTGGTGTTTGGTACTCTACCCTTTTGTTTAGAGTAGTTTCCGGAAATTCTAAACGATCCTTTTTCACCCTTGTGAGCAATGGCAAAATCGGTCGTAGAAACATACCCTAATTCCATGAAATCCTTTAGGTTGTTATGGTATTTCCATGGAATCGGCTCTCTTGAATACCTTGATTTATCATCGTATTGAGTCCCTGATACATCACCCCACCAAGGGATTACCTCTCCAGTAACATTATCTCTTATCGGGCTATTCCATTGTGGAATCATCACCCCTGGTTCAAATTTCGGTCCCCAAATCATATCTCCATCAGAGATACCACCATCTTTACCATCCCAGAACTCATATTTTCCATTAGAACCATTACCATATTCGGTTTGTGTTTCTGGGAAAACGGTAAATCCTGCGGTCACTAAAGTACTTTGTGAAACTGCAACTTCAAGACCTTCTTTATTTGCATTTTTAGTAGTAATAAGAATGGCGCCATTTCTACCTCTAGATCCGTACAAGGCCGATGCTGTTGTTCCCTTAAGGACGTTTACATTGGCAATATCATTTGAAGAAATATCAAAGAAATCAGTTTCTACCGGAATTCCATCAATCACGATCAATGGATTTTTACCACGTAATGAAAAATCCGGAGATTGGAAGATACCCGTTGGATTGGTTACTTGTAAACCTGCTACCTGACCCGTAAATAAATTACCAACGTTTGGTGCGGTAACTTCTTCTATGGTCGCTAATTCGATATCCTGAGTTGAATACCCGATTTTCTTTTCTGACCTGGTAATACCGAGTGCCGTTACCACTACTTCATCAAGTCCCTGGGCATCTAAGCCCAATTGAACGTTAATGGTTCCTGAAGATGGTGCAGGCACTTCTTTGGTCGTATAACCAACGTAAGAAACCACAAGAATTGCCTTCTGACCAGTCACATTGATACTAAAATTACCATCAAAGTCTGTAGCCACCCCATTAGTTGTCCCTTTTTCCATCACACTTGCTCCGGGCATAGGTTGTCCGTTCTCGTCGGTAACGGTACCTGTTATGGTCCTTTTCTGTTGAAGGGCAGCTTGTTTTAAACTCTTTTTTATTAATACAGAGCTACCTGAAATGTTATATGACAAGGCCGCTTTAGAGGCAATGTCATCCATAATCGCTTTTAGCTCTTCACTATTATAAACGATAGAAAAAGTTCTGGTGTCTTGTAAAATTTCTTCACCATAATTGAAGTGTAGTTTTGTTTTATCTTCAAGAAGTGAAAATATTTTTCCAAGGGTAGCATTATTGACATTAATGCTTACTTTTGATTCTACTCCTTTACTGTCGTTTGTTGCTGCAAAAACAGTGGAGTTAAATACTATTAGTACAAAGAACTGTAAAATAAGGTTCTTTTGTTTTTTAAATTTCATAGTGTTAGATGTACTTTTTACGATTCATTTAATGCTAATTGGTTCGGGTCTGGTGCCACAGGCCTGAACTTTTTTGTTTTGGTTAATTTGCTGTTACTTTGATTACATTTTTCTCTTTTTTGAGTTTCACATTGGTTATAAAATTTAATTTTTCAATAACTTGATTCAGGGTATCGTCTTTCAAAAAGGAAACTTTTACTTTATGATCTTTTAATCGCACTTCTTCAAACTGAAATGGTATTCCATATCTAAGCTCAACTACCGTAGATAAATCATTTAATGATATACTTGGATAGTCTACATCTTTATGCATCCATCCTGAATAAACCTGAGCATTGACATTTCGTTTTAACAACCTTTTGTTGGCTTGATCGAGTTGCACTTGTTCATTAGGTAGCAGGTCGAAACTTTCCATTTTATTGCTCACATTTACTTTTCCGGTGTTTACGGTAACATTAAAAAGGCTATCTCTGTTGATAATATTAAAAGAGGTACCAAGAACCTTGGTGCGTAACTCACCGGAAGTGATTATGAAGGGCTTGATACTATCTTTTGCGACTTTAAAAAAGGCGCTTCCTTTTATCAGTTTCACACCTCTTACGTTCCCTGTAAATTGTTCAGGATACTCAAAGCGGGTATTTTGGTTTAGGAATATGGTACTCCCGTCAGATAATAACAACGAATCAATCTGATCAGAGGTTTGTGCTATTACCCAATTGAGAGTGTTTGATGTGTTATAAATTTTGGCAAAATACATTGACCCAATTAAAAGGACCAAGGAGGCAGCGACTGCATAAGCTATGTTACTTCTGCTTCTTTTTTGTTTGTATATTCTTTGATCCAGTTGAACTTTAATTGCGTCTTTAACAGTCTCCTTCTCTCCCAATTCAACATCCCACGATTGTTGTTTGCGATAGGTATCTAAAAACCTCATAAGGATTAGTTCTTCCTTTTCAGAAATATTACCTTCCTTATATTTTGTGATCAGATCCTCTAGAGGATGCTTACTATTCTTTTTCATTCAAAAGTGTTTACACCCTAAAGTGTCCAAAACACAAAAAAGTACCATCGAAAAATATTAAGGAAATGTTACGGAAGTGTAAAAAATAGTTTTTGGTCTAAAAAAAGAAACCATAGGCTTCTTTAAGAGAGGCTTTGAGATGCTTAATTGCTCTATGCAATTGATTCTTAACGGTTTGATGCGACAAATCCAACTCTAAGGCAATTTCTGAAATTGACAACCCCTGAAACTTATTGAGGTAAACAATTTCCTTGCGTTTTTCCGGGAGGGTTTCAAGGAGATCTAAAAGGGTGGCCGAATTAACGGTATCATCTTCTTCCAATTGTTCTACCAGATATGTTTCAAAACTCTCATTCAGTTCTAAGGTATTGAATCGCTTGTCTTTAAAGTGATTGAAAATCTGGTATTTTACGCTCTGAAAAAGATATGCTTCAATATTTTGTACGGCTGCCTGACGGTTATTTTGCCAGAAGTTAAAGAATACTTCCTGAACGACATCCTGAGATAACTCTTTGGATCCGGAGATTTTATACGCGAATAGAAAAAGAGGTTCCCAATATTTGGTATACAATGCGTCGAAAGTAGATCTTTCTCTCACATTAACATTATATTTCAATATTTTAGCCACTCTTTTCCAGGTCTTTAATGTTGTGTTCAACAGCGAGGCTAAATTATTTTTTTAAATGTACCTGTATCCTAAGTAGATATTATGTTTATGTAAAGTATCTTATAAATTTAATTCAGAGTCTTTAAAGAGGAGTCATAAAAAAAGACTGTCTTAAAAAAATTCAGACAGTCTTCAATAAAATTTATTTTCTGCTTTTTACCAGCTTAATTGATAAGTATTTCCACTTTCCATGGTAAGTGTACCTGTCTGGTTGCCATGGAATTCGATAGTTCCTGAGAAATTATACGAGGTACCGTTAGATGCTTTTCCAACAAAAGAAACAGTCAAGGATCCAGAAGATACGGTACGGTCTGCTTTTAAAACCATTAATTCTTCAGTAATGAAATTAATCGAAGTTGTAAATCTGTACTCATTTCCTTCTGCTACTACCTCATAAACCCCTTCTATAAGGTGTTCTGAACTAATGGTATACATATCTGAGCTCTCTTCAAGTCCTGAAATACTCATCGTGGCTTCATGCGTTGTATTGGCAGCCATATTTGGTCCGGTTATTACACCTGTACCTGCTAAGCTTAACCAGGCACTAAGTGGCATACTCATTTCATCACAAGACACCATCCATGTCCAAGCGTAGTCCATAGCCACCGAAAAATCTTCAGATTCTTCACTTACACTATAAGAAGTATTGTATTCTTGTCCGCATTCGTAAGCTCCTACTTTAGCGAGCGGGGTGGTTTTGTTAGCAGTAGATTCCCCTTCGAGAATGGCTACTCCTTCCATCGTAAAGGCCAAGGCTCCTCCAGACTCCGGTGAAACGGCTGTTAAGATTGCATTTGCAGCTGTTTCTTCGGTAATTTCCATACTGGTTTGGTCTTCACTATCATCACTGCTACAGGACGTAAAGATCAATGTCATGGCTGCAAAGCCGACAAGAAGTGTTTTGTTGTTCTTAAAAAGAACGCGTTTAATGTTCGTTTTTTTCATTGGATTTGGGTTTTTATTTAACTACTAATTTAACGTATTTTTTGAAGCAATACAATTATCTGACTTAACCACCTCATCAGAAAGACAGATTTCGATTACTTACTAAGCCCATTTAAGGAAGTAAATTTTTGTTTGGTGTTGCTTCATATCCAAGTTTTTACTATAATATCGAATAAATCCTATATATTTAACTTACCTATAACCAATAAACCAACTTATCTTGAAAAATAAAAGAATTCGTTCTATTGACATCTTTCGCGCACTGACCATGTTTTTTATGATTTTCGTGAATGATCTTTGGTCCCTTACAGGGGTTCCGGAGTGGCTAGAACATGCAGCTGTAAATGAAGATCGTATGGGGTTTTCTGATATTATTTTTCCATTATTCCTTTTTATTGTTGGTTTATCTATTCCGCTAGCTGTACGTACGCGTTTAAAAAAAGGAACTTCTCACTGGTCAATATTAAAACATATCATTCTTCGAACTGTCGCTTTATTGACCATGGGGTTTTATATGGTAAATTTTGAAATGATCTACGATGATGCTATGCCGATAAACAAACATTTTTGGGAGATTTTAATGGCTTTAGCCATCTGTTTAATATGGTTAGATTTTAAAGGTCTTCCAAGTTTAAATCGCCAAGCTCAAAATATTATTCAAGCTATCGGGGTATTACTATTGATTTTTCTGGCTGCCATCTATAAAGGAGGGAGTGCCGAAGATATAGTTTGGATGCGTACCAGTTGGTGGGGAATTCTAGGGCTTATTGGATGGGCTTATTTTTTAAACAGCATTATATACCTCTTATTTCAAAAGATCTGGCCCTACCTTTTTTTAGTATTTCTGTTATTCCTGTTCATGAATATTCAGGAGAATGGATATTATGAACATATCCCTTCTATTACCTTTATTATAAGTGCCTCTAATTATGCTTTGGTGATGGCTGGTGTTTTGTGTACTTGTGTATTCCTTCATTTTAGAAAAAAAGAAAAGGAGTCTCATTTTTTAAAGATCGTATTAGGTGCAGGAATCCTATTCATTATTTATGGATTTATGCTGAGAGAGTTGTTTCCTATTTCAAAAATAAAGGCTACGCCCACCTGGAGTACATTGTGCATTGGAATAGGCTATGTACTCTATGTTTTCTTTTACATTTTGGTAGACAAACTCAATATATATAAATGGGCAGATCCTTTCAAACCTGCCGGAACCAGCACACTTACTTGTTATTTGATGCCTTATTTTATTTATCCGATTATTATCTTAATTGGATTTGATTGGCCTTCTATGATGACTACTGGCATCGCTGGTATTATTAAGTCTTTATTGTTTTCCTTTGTCATTATCCTCTTTGTGGGGTGGATGGAGAAGCGTGGTTTTCGGTTGAAAATATAATTTTTTTGGGAGGGGGTTGATTGTCATTCCGTATTTATTGCTGAATCTATTGAAGGGGAAAGGGGAAAGTCGAAACCAACCCGTCATCGCGATCGGAACGAAGTGTAGTGCGGCGATCTTTTGAAGGATAGTAACTCTTATTGGTGAGATTGCCACGCCTTGCTAGCGCAAGGCTCGCAATGACGTAATGCAATTTCTTACCCCCCTGCACCCCTAAAGGGGGAAATTGTTTTCTTCCTTTTGTCATTCCGTACTTGTTACGGAATCATTAGAACTAGGGTTAATCCTTTTATTTTGATAAGGAAGTATCCAACTAAATGACCAAAGCATGTTTCGTCTTTATTCTTTTTTGCATTGCCAAAAAAAGAACCAAAAAACGCTAGCCTTAGCTGTTCGGCTACCCGCTAGTTTTTTGAACACTAAATTATCTGAACTCGGCACTTTGCCTCAAACAGCAGATAATTTCACGTGTTCTGCAAATAGCGGGGCCCAGCCTGCCACAGCCTAGGGCGGTTTAAATATCTGATTAATCTTAACAAACCATCATCGCGATCGGAATAAAGTGAAGTGTGGCGATTTTTTGAAGGCTGGCAACTACCATTAATAAAACTACCGCGTTGGATCATAATCCTCCTCGCGATGAGGTTGCCGAAAACAATTTCTTTCCCTTACACCCCTAAAGGGGGAAATTGTTTTATGCCCTGATTTTCATTCTGCACTTCTTTGTCATTCCGTACTTGTTACGGAATCAATTGATCTAATATTTAATCTGTTATCCTTGTTGAGATCGTCATACCTAACGATTACATGGTTTGCAATGACAATTGGTGGAAATTGAATATAATATTGACAACATTTTGATAAAGTCTTCTAACGCAATCCTCGCGATAATACTGAAAGAAATGTCTTATATTTTACAAAGCTAAAATCAGTTCTTTGTATTTTTGAGTCCAGGAGATTAATTGGTCTTCGTAGTTTTCCAGTCCCAACTTTTGAATAATGTTAGTACGGTGTTTTTGAACCGTTCGGATAGATATCACCAATTGTTCTGCGATCTCTTTAGAGGTTTTGGATTGGGCCACCAGTCTGAGGATTGTTCTTTCGGAAGGAGAAAGGAGTTTTAGTTTTTGAAGTTGGGGATTTATTTCAGCTTCCAATACCCGGTTAAATGTATTGCTAAAGTAGGTGGCTCCTTTACAAATTTCACCAATACATTTTTCTATTTCCGAAAAGGGTTCTTCTTTGAGTAAATATCCATCAATCCCTAATTGTTGTGCCTCATATATCAGGCCTTCTTCTTTATAAGAGGTGAGTATAATAAACTTTGTAAGGCTTCCTTCCTCTCTTGCTTTTTTTACTACCTCAATACCGGTAAGGAGGGGCATTTCAACATCGAGAATCGCTATATCCGGTTCCTTACTGAGAATACGTTCCAGTGCTTCCATACCATTATTTGCTTCAGCAACTATATGATGTTTGTTCGATACCAGTTCCTCAACCAATCCTTTTAGCAATAATGGATGATCATCAGCAACAAGTATTCGGGGCATTTTTTTCATTTTAATAAGGTATTTTAGCTTTTATAGTTGTGCCTTTATTTATGGTGGTATCTAAATAAAACGCTCCCTGCATTATAAGGATACGTTCTTTCATTGTTTTCAAGCCAAGGCTGTTTAGTTTCTTTTTATCATGGAAGTCAAAGCCAACACCATTATCTTCAATATAAACCTCGATAGTTCTTCCTTCTTTTTTCTTAATTTCTATGATAACTTCTGTAGCCTGAGCATGTTTTACAATATTGGTCATAGCCTCCTGAACGAAGCGGTATAAATTAATATTTTGTTCTTTATTAAAACACTCATCTATGAGCTCGATTTCAGGAGTAAAAATAATATTATACTTCTCATCAAAACTATAGATAAGGTGACTTACTGCTTTGGTTATTCCCAGGTTGTCTAAAGCCGGTGGGTGCAAACCTCTGGATACAGCTCTAACTTCCTCAAGTGTCTGTTGTGATAATTCCAATAACTCCTGTTGGTTAAGATCTCTTACTTTCTTTGTCAACAAGGTGAGATGTTGCCCTACACTGTCATGTAACTCCCTTGAAATATATTCTCTTTCTTTCTCCTGACTTAATAACAACTCCTGAGAATAATGTTTGGTTAAGGCATGCTTCTTTTTGGCAAAGCTATGGGAGCGGTACACCCACAAAAACCCGGAGGTGCCAATCAGAATCAATCCACCAAAAAGGAACCAAAACGTCTTTTCTTTATTTTCTGCATTTAGCAGTTCTATATCCTGTTTTTGACGTGTGATTTCGAGATCTTTTCGCTCCGTTTCAAACTGCGTCTGCACATAAGCATATTTCCGTCTGGAGATTACATTGTTAATTGAATCTTTAACTCTGGAATAGTTTTTATGGTGTAGAACTGCTTTTTTCAGGTCTTCCTTTTTCTCATAAATTAGACCTAATAGGCGTTCTAAACGCAAAATACTTTGCACATCTTCAGAGGATTTAACTCCATTCAAGGCTTTAATTGCATATTCTTCTGCCTTATTTAATTGATTATGTGTAAGGGCATTTTGACTTAGAGCTGAATAATAATAGGTGCTGAGAAATGGATTATTGAGAAAAGGGTCTATCTTTGCATTTAGCTCTTTTTTATAAATATCAGAGGTGTCTAAAATTCCATTTCTGGCAAAAGCTGAAACGGCATAAGACAAGGTTAGTATATCTACAATACCTTGTACATCTGATTTGTTGTTGCGTTCGTTGAGTGCTGTTCGAATCTGATAAAGTTCTTCTTCTGCATTTCCTTGTTCATTTGCTTCATTACAAGCACCTAAACGGGCAATAGCTACTAACTGAAATTCTTTTAATGCACTCCCCTTTTCAAAAACTTCCAGCCGTGCTTCCCGTGCCCGATCATAAAGTCCATTTTTACTGTACAGTTGAGCCAAGCCATTTTGAGCCCATAAATACATTAATTCATTTTTCTGGTTCGTAAATATTTCCTTTGCTCTTTCGTAATAAGCTACGCTATTGGTAATATCATTAATCTTATCGCTATTTTCTCCAGCTTTTAGATAAGCATATCCATATTCATAAAGGGAAGAATCTTTTTGGGACTCTAAAAAATCGATTCCGTTATTTAATATGATCAAAGAAGTTTTAAAAAGTTGCATATAGGTGGCCGCCTCTGCATAGGTTATATAATAATTGGCGATTTGCTTATTATCATTATTATGATCTATAAATTCCTGATAACTTTTAAGTAATTCATAGGCCTTTTTATGGTTAATTTCTTTGTATATATAATAGTTCCCCAAAGCATTAACCATTTTTATGGCTTCCTCCCACTGCTTATATGTTAAAGCCTTTTTTTGATAGGTATAAATGGTATCGGCCACACTTTTACTTTCGAGCTTATAGGTGTCTAACAAGTTGGTTAGAAATGTTATTCTAGTTGTATCACTCTTTAAGGTCACTAATTTTTTTAATAACTCCTCAGGACCTTCAGTATGCCCGTCAGTAGCCTGGGCAAAAGAGGTTCTACTGTCTATAAACAGGAATAAGAGAATACACGATAAAATTTGTAGTACTTTAAACACAGAGCAAATATAAGGGGAAGATTATAAAATAATACTATTCTTTCCCGTTGTGTAATGTTAAAATGAACTATTACAATGATCTACTGTTGTTTAAAAAAAAGTCTCAGCTAGCTGAGACTTTTTGATAAAAAGCCCTTTTCATTTAGAGTAATAATGATCATTAATATCCCCCGAATATTATTAACCTTTTACCCTAAAAATAAGTCGGGCCTTTATTTATTATTGTCTTGAAATCGTATCGTAAAAAGAATTCATGTGTTCCACCTGTGTAAGGTCTTATTCCCGATGCTGGAAACTCATAAGCATAACCCAATTGCAAATTATTTCCGATTTTGAAACTTCCCAGCGCTCCGAGCGTATCGAAGCTGTCTAAACGGTAATTTACTCCTAACCAAATCTTATTATAGAACATAAAGTTGGTTCCGAAATCTAATGACATTGGCACACCATCTGTGGCCCTTAACATAGTAGTTGGTTTAAATACCACTTCGTTACTTAAGGTAAAAACATACCCACCAGTAATATACAGGCTGGATTTTTCTGCTGCTTTATACTCAACACCATCAGAAGCGGCATCTATATATTTATTGCTAAGCATTTGAGGTACTGATACTGCGCCATACCATCGTTCACCAAACATATACATTCCCACCCCGATATTTGGGTTCCATTGATCGTTATAAGCATTGAAGTATGGATCATTTTGAACATCGGGTTTATTCAAAAGCTGATCACTTAACGCATATTGGGTAAATCCGGCTTTCAGACCAAAGGCCATCTTTATTTTTTCATTGAACTGAATGGTATATGAAAAATCACCGTACAAGTAATTAAAAGTTTCATTTCCCAATCCATCGTTTATAAAAGAAAAACCCAAACCTACTTTCTCGTTTCTCAAAGGTGAGTGAATGGATACTGTATTTGTAGATGGAGCCCCGTCAAATCCTGTCCACTGGGATCGATGCATTACTATTGCTGACAAGCTATTAGTGCTTCCTGCAAAGGCAGGGTTGATACTGGTTGGATTATACAGGTATTGTGTGAATTGCGGTGTTTGTTGTGCCACCATATTGACAAACCCAAAAATCATTAATAAAAATGTGATATACTGCTTCATTACTCTTCTATTTTGTACCGATATAAATATTTCCTTTGATCGGGTTGATGTTGCTATTTGCTACTTTAATGACATAGAAATAGGTTCCGGAAGCTACTTTACCCTTAGTACCCACATGACTTGTTCTGGTACTCCCGCTCCAGTTGTTTTGGTAATTATCCGATTCAAATACGATATGTCCCCATCGGTTAAACACCATTAATGATATTCGTTCACCATGGATATCGGGACCTGTAATGGTGAAGTAATCGTTCATACCATCTCCGTTTGGTGTAAGTACATCTGAGATCTTAATTCTTGGATTGTTAGCGCTATCATCAATACAGTCATTGACGATTTCGACTTTAACACTTATTTGATTGCTACACATTCCTGATTGTTCAGTATACGTAAAACTGTAGGTGCCGACAGGAATTTCTGAAGGACTAATTTCAGCACCTTTTAAGGTGATTCCGGTATTATCAGATTCCCAAATTCCATTGCCTGATTCCCCTTCTATCAAACTATACAGATTGATTGTCGTTTCAGTAATACAAACTGTCGCATCCTGCGTGGTTATTTCAGTAGGAAGCACCTTTATGGTTTGTTCTATTATCTGCTCATTACCTTCTGAATCTGAGGCTATCCAGTTGCGGACAATTTGATACCCCTCACCTAATATAGCTTCCGTTTCACTGTAAGTTATATTTACCGAATCGCCACAATTATCTGAGAATTCCAATTGAGGAACCTCCGGAACTTCATAGCAATATACGGTAGGTTGAAGGTCGATTTGAGAAATGAGTTCCGGAGCCTCAGTATCGGCAATAATTACATTTTGTGTCTGTGAAGTCGTATTACCACTTTCATCTTTATAGGTCCATGTAACCACAGTAACTCCATGTTTACTGATCGGTAAGTTCGCATCATGGGTAACTGTAATTGGGCCTGAACAGTTATCGGTGGCCGTTGGTAGGGATAGCCAACTTACCTCACATTGGGCTGTGATATCCGGCAAAATTGCCTGATCAGCAACAGGAGCTGTGGTATCTTCTATAATCACATTTTGTGTTTGCATACTTTTATTACCGCTTGCATCTTGGTAAGTCCAGGTTACTAGTGTGGTACCTTGCTTTGTTATTGGCAAAGTGACATCATGCGTAACCATTGCCATCCCACTACAATTATCTGTAGCGCTTGGCGGGATTAGGCTCATCACTTCGCACTCCGCTATAATATCCGGTAGTGTTGACAGGTCAGCAACAGGGGCGGTAGTGTCTTCTATAATAATGTTTTGTGTCTGGGTGCTCGTATTGCCGTTCGCATCTTCATACGTCCACGTAACTACTGTGGTCCCCTGGGTAGAAATCGGCAAGGTTGCATCGTGGCTAACTGTTACCATACCGCCACAATTATCTGTAGCGCTTGGCGGGGTCAGGCTCGTCACTTCGCACTCCGCAGTAATATCCGGCAATATCACCAGGTCAGCAACAGGAGCGGTGGTATCTTCTATAATAATGCTTTGTGTCTGGGTGCTCGTATTGCCGTTCGCATCTTCATACGTCCACGTAACTAAAGTCGTACCTTGGGTAGAAATCGGCAAGGTTGCATCGTGGCTAACTGTTACCATACCGCCACAATTATCTGTAGCGCTTGGTGGGATCAGGCTCGTCACTTCGCACTCCGCAGTAATATCCGGCAGTGTCGCCAGGTCAGCAACAGGAGCGGTGGTATCTTCTATAATAATGTTTTGTGTCTGGATGCTCGTATTGCCGTTCGCATCTTTATACGTCCACGTAACTAAAGTCGTACCTTGGGTAGAAATCGGCAAGGTTGCATCGTGGCTAACTGTTACCATACCGCCACAATTATCTGTAGCGCTTGGTGGGATCAGGCTCGTCACTTCACACTCCGCAGTGAAATCCGGCAGTATCACCAGGTCAGCAACAGGAGCGGTGGTATCTTCTATAATAATGCTTTGTGTCTGGGTGCTCGTATTGCCGTTCGCATCTTTATACGTCCACGTAATCACCGTTGTTCCCTGAGTAGTGATCGGCAGGGCAGCGTCGTGAGTAACTGTAATCACACCGCCACAGTTATCCGTAGCCGTTGGGATCGGGATATCAGCAGAAGTTACAGCACATTCCTTTTCAACGACAGGTAGGTTTATCAAATCAGGAACAGGCGGGATAACATCTTCTATAGTTACCATAGCTGTACCTGTATTACTATTTCCACTGGTATCTGTAACAGTTAATGTTACCGTATTAACTCCAACATCTGAGCAATCGAAAGAAGTTTTGTCTAAACTCATCGAGGCTATTCCACAATTATCCGTAGAACCATTATCTATATCTGTTGTAGTAATAGTAACGTTACCAGAAGCATCTAATGGAACAGTCAAATTTTTAGTTATTACTGTTGGTAGTACTGTTTCTACAGTACTTATATATGCTTTTTTTATAATTGTTTTACTACATCCATCACTATCGGTAACTGTTAAGCTTACATCAAACTCTCCATTTTGCGTATAGGTATGCGTAGGACTGCCTAAATTACTCGTGGTTCCATCACCAAAGTCCCATAACCAATCTGACGGAGGACCATAAAAAACAGTTTCATCAGAAAAGTTTACCGTTAATGGCGCACAGCCAATTGTTACATCTGAAGAAAAATCAGGATTAGGCCCTAAAGCTTGTACATACCTTGTTTTGGTTTCATTACTTTTAAACTCAGTAATGGCTGTTGTTATAGTTAAGCTTACATCATAAATTCCTGTAGCTGCATAGGTATGTATTGGGTTTTGTGCTGTTGAAGTATTTCCATCTCCAAAATCCCATAGCCACTCTCCAACTGTATCATTTCCGTCTATTGTTGATTCATCTGTAAAGCTTACCGTAAGAGGTCCACAACCTGACCTAGTATCTGCACTAAATTGCGCTTTTGGAATTACTATTTTTATTAAATCTGTTGCTTTGTCAACACATCCATTCATAGTATCTTTTACTGTAAGGTTTACTGTGTAGTCTCCAGCAGCTGTATATGAGTGTATTGGATTTTGTGCTGTTGAAGTACTTCCATCTCCAAAATCCCATTCCCATGTATCTGGTAGTGTAGAATTATCTGTAAAAAACACAGTGTGTGGTATTGCTTGCCCTATTGTAGGGTTAGCATTAAATTTAGCTTTTGGTGATTGTACACTGAACGTTTTTGTTATTGTATTTTCCTCTCCTGTAATATCAATAACCTTTAGTTTTATTTCAGCATTAATTGTATCGGTATATACATGTGTAGGATTTTGCTCTGTTGAAGTATTGCCGTCTCCAAAATCCCATTCCCAACCTACAATAGCTCCATTAGCTGAAGATGAATTATCTGTAAAGGTTAATACATCTCCAATACAATATCCTCCTAATATTGTAAAATCTACCAGTATCCCCTCAGATTCATAAGCTCCCATATCAATAATATCTCCTATTAATCTTGGGTTGCCAGCTATATCTGTATCGTTGTTTAAATCGCCGCCGGCATTGGTATAGGCAGTATTATCTCCGGTGTTTACGGCAAGACTGGCAGGTAACAAGCCATAATCGTCATTGGCAGCATCGGTAAACTGCGGACTTATAGATGTGTCTGTGCCATCCAGACCATTATTAGCAGTATTATCAACCCCCTGAACCAGCGAATTGAATATTTCTAAAGTACCGTTTTCATTATAAATTTCATCACCACCATCCCAGAAAATACTGTTGTAAATCGATAATTGAGCGGAATCAACATTTACAGAGTTTCCAATACCATACGCAGCATTATTGTTATAAAAAGTAGTGTTGGTTAGGGTATTTACAGAACTCCCACCGTTATTATAGAATTCTATGGCTCCTCCTTGGCGGGTAGATGTAGTATTACTTCCTATAGAATTATCATAAAACAAGGAATTTGTAATATTGGTAGTCGTACTTGCAGCAGATAATGATAGGCTTATAAATGCTCCACCCCTGCCATTAGCATTACCTGGTGCATGATTGTTTCTAAAAATACTATTCTTAATATCCCAGCGTACTGAAGCACTATTGCCTACCCAGGAATAAATACCTCCTCCAGAGTAGTGAACAGTTGTATTGTTTTGTACCACTGCATTTCTAAGGATGATTTCGGCCTGTATTCCACTGCCGTCGCCATAATGGTACCAGCCGCCTCCTTCTTGTCTTCCCGAGTTATCGCCACCTCCGGATTGATCGGAATATCCTTTTTCTATAGTACATCCGTCCACGGTTAAATCGGGAACATTGCCCCGGGTGGTGATTACCGAATACGAATTGTCTGTAGCTACCCCCGCAACCCCTATATCGCCACTTAGTACCGTTGGGTAGTCTTTAAAATTTCTGGTTGCCAGATCTGTTGCTCCTTTTAACGGTGCAAACCCACCTATAACATGTAGGTTTCCGACCAGGTTAAAGCTTTTATCGCGGGCTGTTGTTTCGGTAGGGAAATACGTGCCTTCGGCTATCCATATTTGTAAAACCCCTGCTAAACCGTCCCAGTTAAAGTTTACCCACTCAATTGCATCCCGAAGCTCGACTACGGCATTGGCCCAGCTGGAGCCATCACCACTCCCTCCACTTACATTTTTGTCTACATAAAGAATGTTGTTAGCATCGGGTTGTAAAACCACTGATTCTATTTCATAAGCCCCCATATCAATACGCCCTTCATGTAATCTTGGATTACCTGCCAAATCAAGATCATTATCCAAATTGCCGCCGGCATTGGTATAGGCAGCATTATCTCCGGTGTTTACAGCAAAACTGGCAGGTAACAAGCTAAAGTCGTTATTCGCAGTATCAACAAATAACGGATCGGTTATTGTAGTACCATCAATATTACCTGTGCCTGACGGGTTTTTACCTTTTACATAGCTATAAGTTATGTTAGTTATAGCTCCATTTATTTCAGCATTGCAACTAGTGCCACCACAAGTATTCTCGGTAAATAAACTATTAACAATAGTTACGTCTTTGCCATTGGTATTAAGAGCACCACCGTTATCGGTTGCTTCGTTTTGTGTAAAGCTACAGTTTATAAGCTTTAAGCTACCACCTTCTATAGAAACTGCTCCACCATATTTCGCTTTGTTAGCGTAAAATAAACAATTGGTAAAGCTTACGTTAGTACCGTAGGTAATTACTGCACCTCCAACACCATTAAAACCTGTACCCCCAGCTTCATTATTTCTGAAGACACAATTTTTTATAGCAATATCCTTTGCACTTGTATGGGTTAATAACGCAGCACCTGTACGCCCTTCTAACGAGCTTCCGTCATCGGCAAAACCGTGTTCAAAAATAAACCCATCAATAACAATGTTTTCACTTTTTACGGTTAGTATTCCGTGAGCATCTTGGTCATCTGTATTACTGTTACTGTTTAAGTCACCACTTAAAATGGTTTGGTTTGCTGTCCAATCTCTATCGCTTAGAGCAGTTTCTGTGCCTGCAAAACCGCCGTAAAGACTAACACCTTCAGGAATTTCAATGGCTGTAGTTTCATTTAAGGGTTTATAGGTACCTTTAGCGACCCATATTTCGGTGATATTGGAGCATATATATGTTTGCCAAATAGCATCTTGCAAATTATTATAGGCATTGGCCCACGAGCTACCGTCATTTGTACCGCCACTTACCGAAGCATTGACATAAAGTGTGGTAGCCGTTGGATATGGACAACTGACTACACCTTCATAAGCGCCGATGTTTACTGTTGTGTTTTGCACACGATCTTCTCCTGCAATATCATAGGGAATACTTTCGGTGGTATTGCCATCGCCATCCAAATCAAAACTGTCAGTAGGGAGGTTGGCGTTATTTCCGGCATCTATGGCAGGACTTGTGGCTATCAAACGTAAGCCATCATCCGGGGTAGCCCATATACCATCTTTTCCTTTAGGCAAAGCAGAAGCTAAAAAAGGATTAGCTGTAAGTTGAGTAAAGCCAGTACCAGTATAATTTTCAGAAAAATTATCAGCTCCCATAAATGTACTCCCCCCTGAAGAGGATATATCGGTGCCATTTCCGTAAAAAACAGTATTATATAGCGTTGTATTAGAGGCATTACTATGCATTCCGCCACCGTTGGTGGTAGCTGAGTTGTTATTAAAAGTAACATTAACTAAGCTTGAAGGAGAACTTTCATTGAATATCCCAGCTCCATAGCCAGCTCCGGCTGAACCAAATTGAGAACCACCACCAGCAGCACTATTATACATAAACACTGTATTGGTGATAGTTGCCAAAGAATTAGCTTCGTTATATATACCCCCACCATGACCACTACCACCGTCATTTCCTACTCCGGGTACAACCATTTCTCCATCTCCTCCCCTGACCGTATTATAAGCAAAAGTAGCATTTGTAATAGTTGGTGAAGAAGCCAAATTAAGCATACCGCCTCCGTAGGCATTGCTATCACTATATCCTCCGTATCTCCCTCGTACTGTATTGTTAATAGACAACAAATTTACAATAGCTGGTGAAGAGGAATCATTATACATTCCACCGCCACCATATTGAGCTTTGTTTTCACTAATGGTAATATTCTTAAAAATTGGAGATGAAGAAGCATTGTATATCCCTCCTCCTCTATTATAATATATTACTTGCCCGCCAATAGTTATCGTTCCTGTATGATATATCGCAGCCCCTTTTGTAATAGTAAAACCTTCAACAAGAGCTGTATTGTTAAGGTTAGTGGTAACTAATACATGTACCGTATTTGTAGTACCTAAGTCGCCCGATAGTATGGATGGATTTGTAAAATCTTGGGTATTAGTAGATGGGTTATAACTCCCTTTGAGTTTGATATTTTTATTCATCCAGAAATAAAACTCCGTAGGGTTAGTAAGTGTTGTCCCAGGTGCTGAGTTAGGATGATACGTGCCCGAGGCAACCCAAATTTCTTCTCCTTCATCGATACAGTTTAGCGCATCTTGTAAATTGGTAAAGGCATTTGTCCAAGAGGTACCATCGTTACTGCCTGTGGTGGCGTTGCTATCTACATATAAGCGCGTGGCCGCTGAACAAGGCGGTGGTATAGCATCAACCAAAACTGCGGTTGTAATACCAATATTATTTAAGGTAAGGTTGGCATCCTTCCCCCCAGAATCTCTTAAAGTACCTCCACTTGCAGTTAATGCTCCTATTGCTACACCATCTGTATCTATATCTCCTGATTGTATTGTATATCTAAAGATTATAGAGCTTGTCCCACTACCAGCAATATAAGTTGCATGGCGTATAGTTGATCCAATAGTAATAGCTATTTGAGGAATTCCTCCTGTGGTAGCTACATTAATACTTTCGTTAAAGTTAATGGTAAAATCTAAATTTTGACCGGCAGTATAAGTAGCGTTGGAGGGTACGTTAACATCCATTACAACAGGAGCAACAGCATTTGAAATGACCGTTGTTGTATTATCGGTATCAGTATCTGCTCCGTCATTTATAACTACTGTAAAAGTTGTAGTTTCTGAGGTTGATGTTCTGTTGTCTGTAGGGTTATAAGATAACGCTCTTAACTTTGTTTGTAAGTCGGCAGGAGTAGTGCTTGCAATAGTATATGGTCCAGAACCAGAAAGCCCGGTACCTGTCAATAGCCCTTTTGCATTATCATCTAAAGTAATGGTTGCAGATAAGTTATATCCATCAGCATCTGTTGTTGTAATAGTAGAAAAAGGTGAGATTGTACTGTTGTCATTTACACTCTGACTAGCAGTTGTTCCTCCAATTACTGGTGCTGTGTTGGTTGCCGGAAAGCTAACATTGATATTATCGAAGCCGTAGTTATTTAGGGTAACAGTGGTTTCGGGAAGAATCTTAAAACTACTGATGTTTGTTGTATTAGCAGTGTTAGTAATAGTTACAGTGCCATCAGTTCCTGAGCCATAGGCGGTAGCAGCTGCAATAATATTGTTATCCTGGTTTACCAGGCTTATTTCATCATCATTATACGCATAATAGCGCATGCTGTTTAAGGTAAACTCGGTTGGGGTCCCGTTTTTGGTAAAAGTAATTACCCATGGATTGGTGTCTCCTCCCGCCTGAAAATAAAAAACTTGATTTCCCCCTCCTAAATCGGTTAATAGGGCTCTGTCTGTATAGGTGGCATGCCTTACTTCGATGGTATACGTGTCGGCCCCGGAGGTTACTGATTGACTGATATATTCCCCACTGTTATAAACAACAGCATCGTCCATATCAAAATTAAGGGTTTGTGCGTATATCCCTCCTGTAAGTATTATACACAACAAAAGGATCCATTGTCTTTTATTCCTTAAAGTCGTATCATGTTTCATTCTGGCTACCGTTTTTATACTGTTTATGCTTAAACAACAAAGCAACCTGAAACCTATAATTGACATAGTTTTCAGGTCGTTGTTTCCTATATTATTTGCTTTACGATCGATCTGGAAAAGCTCCAATTAGGCATATTATAAAGTTCAGGGCTGTATAAGGGGGGCGGTTTTCATGTGCCTGTCCTTCTCCGGCGTTTTCAATAGAAACCGCATCTTCTGCCATAGTGGTACTTTTTGAGGTCGCATAGGTACCTCCTTTTGCCCAGTAGTTTTTAGTTACCTCCTGAGTTGTTCCGCCAATTCCCCCACCATCCGATGCATTGGTAGAAGCTTTATGAGAATGCTTTGGCATTTGATCGACTGTTAAAGGGACTGATTCCATTCCTCCGTGGTCTCCTTCCTTGTAGACAGATAGCCCCGGACCACTACCTACACCAATCGGCATCCTGCCTCTTAGATCAGGTAACTTGAAGGAGGAACCGCCATTACCTCCATACCTATTACCTATTACTGCAAACAATCCACTATATTGACTTACCGCCATAAGCTGTCCATGGCAAAAAGCCCATCCTCTTGGAGGAAAATCACCTGCAAAAAATTTAATTTCTCCTATATAGCCATCCATAATTTTAGTTTTTAATTGATAATTCGGGTAATTTAATTTCAACTGCTGTACCGTTTTGTACTTCTATACTATAACAGCCCAACTCATCTATTGTAAGAATGATATCTCCTTTTTCTTCATAACGATAGTATACTTCAGTGCTATGACAGCGAATTAAGAGTCCGTACTTTTCCGTTGGGTAAGGGTAATTTTCTATTTTCTTTTCACCTAAATCGAGGAAGGCAACCTGACCGATAGTATAGATTTGAAGCAAAGCAGATTTTAAATCGTTCTTTTCTGCGGTATGGTTATGATTAATAACCCACTCACCACTTTCGTCAGTTTTTCGCAAGGTACCGGAATACCGAAAATTGTTAATGATTTTGATGTTAAACATATAAGTATTTATTTGGTTTCGTTCATTTAATATTCCTAATACTTATCAGGGGTCTCGAAGTAATTCTTTTTGGGGTTCCAAATACGGATTGCAAGTTAATTCTGTATACAACCAAATAAAATACGTATGCTCCTACATATTTTACGTAGGGGTACGTATTGAGGTGAATGACACAAGTATGATGCTCGCACCAGCCAGGGAGGGGTAATTGTTTAGTTACTTTCTGTAATTCCTTTTGTCGTTTCGTACTTGTTACGGAATCTATTGGCTATCTTTTTTCCTGACAGTGTTTGATTTTTAATTAATTCTAAAACTTCGGTCATGAAAGTATTCATTACTATACAATGTCTTGTCCTTTTTTTACTCGGGGTATTTATTTATTGTATTTAATAGGACCTCATGATGTGCTGCGCAGTTCATCGCCAAATGCTTTGCATTCATGAATACCTTATAAAACAGTAATTATTGCATGAATAAAAAAAGGACCAAAAAAGTCTAGGCTGATTACTAGGCGCCGGCTGGCTCTATCGCTAAATTAGTTCACCGAACTAATTTTTTACGCTCTGCCCCCTAAATTGTTTGTTCGAACACTAAATTTTAGGAACTCGCTACGCTCAAACAGCCTAAAATTTTACGCTTGTCTCACTGCCAATTTAACGGAAAACCTTCGTAGGCCGGTTTTTGAATTTTACGATATCATATTAAAATTGTTGATATGGAAGGAAGTTATTTTCTAATTCTGTGTTTATTAAAAATCTCACTTAGGGTTAATATCGACTGTAATCAAGAAATAAGAAGTGGAAAAACGAAAGTGCGAAACTTGTTTCAAGCATGTAGTTTTGAGAGCGAGTGGTGCGATAGCAATTTCCTATTACAGTCTTGAATTTTTTGGTTCGTTTTT
>NZ_AYXY01000024.1:0-1109 GCF_000511935.2 Zhouia amylolytica AD3
CGAACTGAATGTCAATAACATGTTCATTCTTTATTCATTTTCTTTATTCACCAATTTGCTTATTGTTTTAATAGGGAGTTCATGATGTGCTACGCAATTATTCACCTAAAGAAAACGAATCAAAAGAAAGGGTGCCCGTCGAGAGGTATTTTTGCTAGCGCAAAACCATGAATTTTATCCTAAATGGTCTCCAAGGCTTCGACCATTTTTAACGGATTCAATTCATATATACTGCCGACGGGGGTACTCTTATATCAAAATTTCTAATCGGATATATATGAAGGTTTTCATGAAATAGCTTTGGCTCAAGTGGAAGTGCGTTAGCGATAGCTAACAAAGCATGTAACGCTAGAGACAACAGCGGTTTTGCGATAGCAAAAATTTCCTATAAACCTTCTTGATTTTTTGGTTCGTTTTGCATCAAGAACTGCGAAGCACATCATGAGAACCTTTAAAAACAATAGAAAACCTCTCGAATACAAAATGAACAAGGAATATAATATTATAAACGAATGGTTATTGCAATGACGTAACACAATTCCTTACCCCTGCACCCCTAAAGGGAGAAATTGTTTTTTCCTTACTGTCATTCTATAATTCTTTGTCATTCTGCACGTGTTGCGGAATCATTAGAACTAGGGTTAATCCTTTTATTTTGATAAGGAAGTATCCAACTAAATGACAAAAGCATGTTTCCTCTTTATTCTTTTTTGCATTGCCAAATGCTTTGCATTCATGAATACCATATAAAACAGTAATTATTACATGAATAAAAAAAGAATCAAAAAACGCTAGCCTTAGCTGTTCGGCTACCCGCTAGTTTTTTGAACACTAAATTATCTGAACTCGGCACTTTGCCTCAAACAGCAGATAATTTCACGTGTTCTGCAAATAGCGGGGCCCAGCCTGCCACAGCCTAGGGCGGTTTTCTATGTATGGATTAACAGACCTTTGGTTCGTCTAGCTTTATAGATGGAGATTTTTGGCGGTAGGTGAATCCTTATAAAGAGATTGCCACGCCCTGTCAGCGCAAGGCTCGAAATGTGGTAATACAAGTTCGTAATAACTTCGTATAGCATACATTATACGAAGTTATACGAAAAGCTTTT
>NZ_AYXY01000025.1:0-1125 GCF_000511935.2 Zhouia amylolytica AD3
TTGTCGAACTGAATGTCAATGGCATGTTTATTCTTTATTCATTTTCTTTATTCACCAATTTGCTTATTGTTTTATAAGGAGTTCATGATGTGCTACGCAATTGCTCATCCAAAGAAAACGAATCAAAAGAAAGGATGCCCGTCGAGAGGTATTTTTGCTATCGCAAAACCATGAATTCAATCCTAAATGGTCTCCAAGGCTTCGACCATTTTTAACGGATTAAATCCATATATACTGCCGACGGGGATAGACTCCCATCAACATCTTTTAACTTAATTCAAAACCACTGCAAACAAACCGTCATCACGAACGGAAAACAGTGTCGTGCGGCGATTTTTTGGAGGTAGGTGAATCCTTATAAAGAGATTGCCACGCCCTGCCAGCGCAAGGCTCGAAATGTGGTAATACAATTTCTTACCCCTGCACCCCTAAAGGGGGAAATTGTCTTAGGAACCTCTTTGTCATTCCGCACTTGTTGCGGAATCCATTGTTTCCAGGTTTAGATATCAGTTGGAGTGAACCACAGTATTATAACCGTTGTTATTATTTTTTGTACTTTTATATCAACATCAAGAGTCTTTAAGTAGACAGCAACAGAGTGACAACACCACTGTGCTACCATGATGGGCCTTTAAAAGGAAAAATGTTGTAATCCTTCACTTTTTAAATAGCCTTCTAGCTTGATGTAAAGTATTGTTTCATTTTAAATTCTTTACACGATGAGTACTACTAATTTTTTTAAGTCCAAAAACGATAACGAGATCGTTGCATTGTTTAACCGCGAAGTTGGAAGCACTGCCTGGGTGTCCGCTCGCGGAAATTATTTAGGTGAACTTCGAAAAGAGTTCATACGAAGAGCCATAGATTTTACCATTGTTTCTAACTATAGTGGTGGTTTTAATTTAAATAAAAAGGTAAGGTTAGTCGATAAGGTTTTGGTTTTTATTTGATTGTCATTACGAGGAGGTAACGCAGGAAGGGACGTAAAACAATTTCTTACCCTCCCCCCTAAAGGGGGAAATTGTTTTCTTCCTTTTATCATTCCGTGTTTTTTTGTCATTCCGCATTTATTGCGGAATCTATGGATTTTAAATAGACTCTGTTTTTTTCCTGATTGGGAATTTT